>NZ_LMDX01000034.1:0-333004 GCF_001425225.1 Ensifer sp. Root127 | reverse complement strand
CGCTATACCGCGCCATCGCCGCATGAGCGCGGCATACATCGATACCTTGCGCTAAGGCGCAGGGCAGATAACCGATGACCCCGCGCCCAAAAGACCAAATCGGGCGGATGGGCGGAAATCCATCGAGTTTTTCAACGAAATCGGCCGACTGCGGACGTAATGATTGCAAAGCGCCAGAAAGAAAGCCAGTCCGGCAAAGACGACGACAGGCAGATACTGCGGCCGCTTCGCGAATAGGTTGGTGCCATCAGCCGGCTGCGGGCGGGAACTCTCTCCCCACATAAGCCGTATCCCGCATGCCGGACACAGAGAGTGCTTGGCCGTTTCTGGTCACTTCGGCCAAGTCCGACGAGTGGTGCAGCGCTTCCTCAACAAGCCCATGGCAGCAAGTGGTCGGACTGCACCACAATCGTCACTCGATGGCTCACGCCACCTGAGCAGCCGTCGCTTGCCCTTGCGCGACAGAGACAGCCTCCGTTACCGCCAGTTCCGCCATCGCCAGCGCTGCCTCGCGGGTTTTGGCGGCGGCGATGAAGCGGCCGTTGTGGCAGAAGGTGGCGCCCGCAACGCCGCAGGCGGCCTCGAGGTCGGCGTTGGTGAGGCCGGCCCAGGCGGCCGGCAGGTCGGCGCGCAGCTCGAAGCCCTCGTCGGCGCGGCGGATGCCGGTCAGGCACCAGTCCTTGTCGCGCGGGTGGACGACAAACAGCAGGTGATCGGCGCCTGCCTTGACGATGGCGGGACGGAACGGCATGCCCATCGGCAGCTCCAGCACACGGGCCTCGCCGGTATCGACGATCGCCTGGTGCACGACGGCTTCCGCACGCAGTTTTGCGGCGCTACGGCCGATGCTGGCCTCGACGAAACTGCGGGCGATGGCGAGGGCTGAATGGAAGGCGCGATCATCGGCGCCGGGATCGGTCTCGTCGAAAACCGGTTTCAGGGTTTCGAGCAGCGCCGGCAGCGTCAGTCCGGCGAGCGGCCCGGCAACGGAGGGGCTGAGCGCGCCATTGTCCACCAGATCGATTGGCAGCACGAAGCTCTTGTCGAAGGAGGCGTGCACCGCCTCGACATGCGCTTCCGGGACACCGGAGGCGGCGAGATAATCGCGGCCATAATGCTTCCAGATCAGGCCGAACGAGCTGTAGGGCTGGCCATCATCGCGCAGCGGTGCGCCGCGCTGGTGATGGTCGAAGATCCTGGTTTCAGCGTCATAGGCGCCGCCGACGTCGTAGATGATGCGGTCGGTGCCGGGTGTGATCCACTCCGGCGCCCGGCTGCGCACGATCTTCGCCTCAGGGAACAGCCGGGTCAGGATGACGCTCGACATGAGCTCATCGGCATGGAAGCCACCGGAATGGGTGACGAGGAATTCTGGGCTCATGCCGGGATACGCCTTGTGGTTTTCTGAAGAAAGTTCGCCCGAGGGGCGTTTGCGATGGCACCAGATAGCCTTTGCCAGACGCCATCTCAACCCTCTGATCGCTTATTCCGGGGTTCGCGCCCTCATCCGGCACGGCCTTGCGTTTCAGACGGAGGTGCTTTCGGTTCCGGCCCGGAACACCAAGCGGCGGCCCGATCCGGAGGATTTCGCCGCACGCGGATAGGCCGCCGTCAACCCACAACGGATCTGCCGCCGGGGCGCAGCCCCGCGCCGTTGCCCCGCTATGCGGGACGATGGATGGGAACCACGCGGCGCGGACAGAAGACCTGTGCCTCTTATCGCTCGCCGGCCACTTTCCGTTTCACCCCCTGCCCGAGATCGAGCGACCAGGTCTGGCCCACCAGGTCCTTGCCGAAGGAATGGTGCGGCGCCTCCTCGGTGAGCGTGAAGCCGGCGCGCTCGTAGATGCGCCGGGCCGAGGTCAGCACGCTGTTGGTCCACAGCACCAGCGTGTGATAGCCGACAGTGCGGGCGCGCTCGATGCAGGCGGCAACCAGCGCCGCCCCGACGCCGCGTCCGCGCGCATCCGGCTCGACATAGAGCAGCCGCAGCTTGGCCACATCAGGCTTGTCGCCGGCCACGAGGAAGATCGAGCCGACGACGCGGCCGTCGATTTCGGCGATCCAGGCGGCCTCGCGGGCCGGGTCGAAGGATTTTACGAAATCCGCGAGGATGCCCGCAGCCAGCGCCTCATACTCCTGGTTCCAGCCATATTCCTGAACATACAGCACGGTCTGGCGATGGATGATCCAGCCGAGATCGCCCGGCTTCAGATCGCGCAGCATTAAGTCCCCGCCTGCCTTGTCCTCAAGGATCTCGCTGATGGTGCTGGTGGCCGCGATCAACCGCTTGCGCTCGGTCGATGGCAATGTATCCAGCAGCTTGCCGATCGCCTCGCGGGTGTTCTGCTCCAGGGCGGTGAACGCCTTGCGCCCGGCAGGGGTGAGCGAAATCGGCTGGCGGCGGCCACCCTCCGGATGGTCCGACTTCTCGACCAGCCCGCGATCGGAGAACCGCTTTAGCGTGCGGCTGAGCTGGGCACGGTCGACTTGAAGCGTCCGCATCAGCTCGGCCGCCGTCGTCTCTTGCCGATGGGCAAGCTCGTAGAGGATACGCGCTTCGGTGAGCGTGAACGGGCTCTGGTCGAGATGGGCGTTCAACAGGCCCAGACGGTTGGTGTAGAGACGGTTGAAGGCGCGCAGCGCCGCCACATCAGGGTGATCGTTGGTGAGTGCCATGGGAAATGATCCAGCATGAGTTGACTCAATCAACAACGGTTTGTTGATTGAGTCAACATAAAATGGCAATCGGTCGAGGCGTATTAGTTCCTGGCCCCGAGCGCCAGCCGGCAGGCAAGGCCAGCAAAGACGGTGGCGAGCAGATATTGCGGCAGCTTCTTGAAGCGGGTGGGCGACGTGAACCGGCTGCGGATCCGGCCGCCAAGCAGGATCACCGCGCCATTGACGAGAAAGCCGATGCCGTTCAGCACCGTCGCCAGCACCAGCGTCTGCACGATCATCGCGCCGTTTTCGGGCCGAATGAACTGCGGAAACAGCGCCAGCACGAACAGCGCCATCTTCGGGTTGAGCAGGTTGGTGAGCAACCCCTCGCCAAAAATCCGCCGGAGTGACAGCCGCTTCAGCGACGCGGACGGCGAAAAGTCGATCGCCTGCGAGCGCAGGGTCTTGAAGGCGAGATAGAGCAGATAGGCGCAGCCGACCCAGCGCACGATCTCATAGGCGATCGGCACGGTGGCGATCAGCTGCGACAGTCCGAGGGCGGCGGCAAGCGCATGGCAATAGGTGCCGAGCGCGATTCCGGCATAGGTGAGGAACCCCGCCCCCTGCCCCTGGCTGACGCTGCGTGAAGCGATCAGCGGCATATCGGGACCGGGCGTGGCGGTTAGCACCAGCGACGCGGCGGCAAAAAGTGCAAGTGTGGAAAAATCCGGCATGACATCTTCCTTTGAGGTGGCCGGAATTTCGGTTTAGCCGGATTCGTGGGAATGGCAAGGCCGGCGTGAAAGCCGCCTTACGGCCTGTGGGGATGCGGGGTCGGCAAAAGCGGGTGCATCATGCGGTTGCGAGCTCAAGTGCCAGCATTGTGGAATATCGGGCGCAAGGCTGATGATCGCCGTTCGCCCATCACTTGGACGCTTGCTTGCCGCGCGAAGAACCAATGCGGATTTCGGCATTCGACAACAAGACAGATCCAAGTTGTATTCGACATGATTTGACCGTAGGAGACGTTGTCATATTGTAATCAGGGGTTGAAACTTAATGACCATTTCATTCAAGCGATTGCTCGCAGCCACGCTGATCGGCTTTACCCTCATGCCGGGTCTGGCCCACGCGGAATCCTTGGCCCAGCTCGAAAAGCAGGGCTATAAGGTCAGCAAACTCACCAAGAACAAGGCCGGCCTGCATGGCTGGGTCGCATCGAACGGCGACAAGCGCTTCTTCTGCCGCATGAATGTCAGCATAGCCGTTGTCAGCAAGAAAGAGCTGGTCAGCATCACCTCGGCCGGTAACCTGGTCAAGCTGAACCGCGCCACCTTCGAAGCGACATTGGGTGGGCCTGATCCGTCCCTGCCCCTCTGGAGCGACCTTCAGGCCGGCCGCGTCAAGGCGCCTCACGTCAAGGGCTGCACGCCCCTTCGCTGACCGACACGGGGCAGGCCTGCTCCCTGCTCTGGGCGCGGGTCTGCTGCAGGATTGCCCGGCAGTACCCTCCGCAGACAGTGACGACGCAAAGCCAGCCACCGGCGATGTTCCTTTCACCGCAAAAGTCATGCCCGCACCAGTTTTTTTGAGCGGGCACACCCGTCGCCTCAGGCACTATATCATAAGGTTTCCAAACGATTTTTCATTGCGGCAGACGCTTGCCTGCCAAAGGGCCCAGCGGCTCTGTCCACTCAAAAATGCCGGGACCAGCTTGCCTTGGCGATCGCCCTGACTATATTAGCGAGGCCTGAACGCCTCTCATTATTCGAGTCGCACGATATTTTCGGGCCCCCTTCACCCGACGAAACTCCTTGTCGGTGGACGAACGAAGGAGACACTTCATGTCCTTTAAGAAAAATCTGAATAAGGCTTCCGACGCCACTGTTTCGCGTGTCAGCATCGGAGCCGCTGTAAAGCGTTCGCGTGAATCCCACGGCTACACCGTCGATGATATGTCGGTAACCACAGGCCTGACGGAAACGGAAATCTCCAAGGTCGAACTTGGTGCCGATACCGATCCCGTCAAGCTGCAGCGCATCGCTGCCGCCCTGCAAGTCTCGCCTACCACCTTCACCGCCACACACTAACGGCGGTGCCGGGCACATAGTGTCCGGGCCGGGCACATGCCCACCCCGAAATGCGACCTACGATAGACCATTCTCTTGCAGCAAGGCTCAACCGCCGCTGCTTCAAGCCGAGAGTCTGGACTGAAATCTGGCCCAGCGGCCATTGGCTCAAAAAGGGAAAGCCGGGGTTTTCGCCCCGGCTTCCTTCGTTTTTGGAAAGCTCTTCCGCAAAGACGTTCATTGCCGCAACGGACCCACCGTCATGCTCACCGCAATGTTTTGCCTCCCGTGACGTCGATCAGTGCTCTCCTCACCGTCCCGGTGAACGGACAAGGCGATTGGATCCCTGGGAGAAAAACGTGGAAACCGGATAAGGCAATGCGAGTGGCGGCATCTCGTCCGGCCCGAAATATCGAAGCGATCTTGTCTCGCTGTCTGTCCACTCCCCGCAGTCGTCAACGATCCGGCACCCGAACAGTGTGACGATGTATTCGACGTGATCGCCATTCGGATAGGTGTAGCGAAATTCCCGCCCACCGAAGACGCCGAGAATGGTTGCAGGCACAACCGTAAGGCCGGTCTCCTCCACCACCTCGCGAATGACGGCCTCCTGCGGCGTTTCGCCGGGCTCGATAGCGCCGGCAGGCAGGCTCCACCCCTCGCCCGAAGATTTCTCCTGCAGCAGCAGATTGCCCGCGTGGTCATGGATGACGGCGGCGACGGAGGGAAGCAGGAGCAAGCGGTTTCCGATCAAACCGCGCAGTTCCGCCAGATACGATCTCATCGGGCTCATCGGGGCGCTTTCCATGAGGTAGCGGGCCAATGTCGAACACCGGGACGAATTAGGCAAGTGCCTCCATGAGGCGTGGTCGCGCCCGACGTCGATCCTGGCATCCGTTTCCTCGACAGCACGCCGCGCAATGGTCGAGCCCGCCTGCGGCGGCGCGGCGACGATCGCTTGCTGCAGCAACGAAAAAAGCCGGAGCATGCGCCCCGGCCTTTCCTATGCATTTGATCGCTAAAACTTAGTTCTTCGCCTTGTCGACCAGCTTGTTCTTGCCGATCCACGGCATCATGCCGCGCAGCTTGGCGCCGACTTCTTCGATCTGGTGGTTGTCGTTGACCCGGCGGATGCCCTTGAAGCGGGCCGCACCCGACTTGTATTCCTGCATCCATTCCGAGGTGAACTTGCCGGTCTGGATGTCGGTGAGAACGCGCTTCATCTCGGCCTTGGTTTCTGCCGTGATGATCCGCGGGCCGGTGACGTATTCGCCCCACTCTGCCGTGTTCGAGATCGAGTAGTTCATGTTGGCGATGCCGCCTTCATAGATCAGGTCGACGATCAGCTTGACTTCGTGCAGGCACTCGAAATAGGCCATTTCCGGCGCGTAGCCGCCTTCGACCAGCGTTTCGAAGCCGGCGCGGATGAGCTCGACGAGACCGCCGCACAGAACTGCCTGTTCGCCGAAGAGGTCGGTTTCGCACTCTTCCTTGAAGTTGGTTTCGATGATGCCCGAACGGCCGCCGCCGACGCCGCAGGCGTAGGAGAGCGCGAGGTCAAGGGCGTTGCCCGAAGCGTCCTGGTGAACGGCAACGAGGCAGGGAACGCCGCCGCCCTTCTGGTATTCGCCGCGAACCGTGTGGCCCGGGCCCTTCGGTGCGATCATGACGACGTCGAGCGTCGCCTTCGGCTCGATCAGGCCGAAGTGAACGTTGAGGCCGTGTGCGAATGCGATGGCAGCACCGTCACGGATGTTGCCGGCGATGTCAGCCGTGTAGATTTCGGCCTGCAGTTCGTCCGGCGTTGCCATCATGATCAGGTCGGCCCACTTGGCAGCTTCGGCGACCGAAAGAACCTGGAGGCCATCGGCCTCGACCTTGGCAGCCGTTGGCGAACCCGGCTTCAGCGCGACGCGGATTTCCTTGGCGCCGGAATCCTTCAGGTTCAGCGCGTGGGCGCGGCCCTGGCTGCCGTAGCCGACGATGGCGACCTTCTTGGACTTGATGAGGTTGATGTCGGCATCACGATCGTAATAGACGCGCATTTGAATGGTCCTTCCCGTTGCTATCAGTTGTATTTCCGCTGCACGATGCCTGAACCGGGATCGATCCAGGCGCCATGCAGCAATTCCGTTTCTGCAGCGGCCTTTGCGCGTCTTCAACACGCGGCGCTGCAATTCAGTTCTGCAGCGGCCTTTGCGTGTCTTCGACACGCGCCGCTGCAATTTCAGTTCCGCAGCGACCTTTGCGTGTCTTCGACACGCGGCGCTGCAGGCGGAGATCTCCCCCGCCGTTAAACCTTCCGGCCGTAGAGCGTGAGAAAGGCGCTGACCGCCTGCTCCGCCTTGCGGCCGAAACTCTTTTTCATCTCGCCGGCCTCTTCGCCGAGCAGCATCTTCAGGTGCCAGTCGGAAACGACCAGCCCGTAAAGCGCGCCATAGGCTTCGTCGGCATCGTCAAACGCGAGCAGCCCCGCCTTGCGGCCGGCCTCCAGCAGAGCGGCAGCACGCCGCCCGATCTGCCGGCGTCCGCGCTCCTGCAGCATGTGGCCGAGCTTGGAGCCTTCGCGGCTCGCCTGGCCGATCGCCAGCCGGTTCAGCGCCAGCGACACGTCGCCGGCAAGAACCTCGAGCAGATCCTTGGCGAAGACAACCAGATGCCGGCTCAGGCTTTCGGCGTCGAGCGCGCTCGCGGCGACATCCAGCGTGCGCACCTTGCTCGCCTGGAAACCGATCATCGCCGATAACAGCCCGTCGCGATCGCCGAACCACTTGTAGAGGCTTTCCTTCGAACAGTTGGCAGCCCGCGCGACACCGGCGGTCGTCAGCGCCTTCTCGCCGCCGTCAACAAGCAGACGCAACGCCTCTTCGAGGACGACACCCTGACGCTCGGTCAGGCCGCTCCCGGCATTCGCCTCTTTTGTCGCAGCAACGCTTTGCACCTGGCTCCACCCATTTGAGTACCGTACGGTACGGTTCGCAGTGTTCTAATCAAGCGCGACGGAAGCGTCAAGGCGATTTTGTCGAGTGGGCGAAATTTCGACAGCGGCAGCGGATGTGGATCCTCATGGGCTGAGGATGCAAAACTGGAAGAGCTCGACGCCCCGCGGGATAGAAGGATGTCGTCGTGATCTTGTGCTTAACCAACGCTCCGAGTTTCAGGGACACCCGCTATTTCCGGCACGACAGCGACGCAATCTCTGCATGCCGCTGCGCGCTTGCCGGCGTTGGTGCGATGGCAACCATGCGCCACCAGCAGACATTCAGGTCCTCGCTTATCTTCGACTGGCTCGGGCCGTTGAACGAACCCGCTGCGCGGGAGGGCGTCTGCGGTTGAGGTAGAGGGCACAGGCTGAAGGTTGCGCCTGGATTGAACGTCGTCCGGCAAGGGCGGAGCATGACGAGCTTCTTCAACAAGGGAGCCTGACCATGCAGTACCCCCATCTCGACACGCCCGTCAGCCCGCTGCGCCAGCGGTTGATCGACGACATGAACATGCGACGTTTCTCACGCGAAACGCAGCGCAACTATCTCCGCGACATCGGTCGCCTGGCAACCTTCCTCGGGCGTTCACCAGACACGGCGACCGCCGACGACCTGCGCCGGTTCCAAATCGAGCAGCAGGAGGATGGCGTTCCCGTTCCGACGATGAACAGCATCGTGTCGGCGCTACGGTTCTTCTTCACCCAGACCGTCGACCGCCCGGACCTGGCGCGCAGGCTCGTCCGGCTGGCGCATCCTCGGAACCTGCCTGTGGTGCTGAGCCGCGACGAGGTTGCCCGGTTACTCAATGCCACCACCTGCCTCAAGCACCAGGCAGCATTGTCGGTCGCCTATGGCGCCGGCCTACGTGTTGCGGAGGTCTCCATGCTGAAGGTCGCCGACGTCGACAGCGAGCGGATGCTGCTGCGCGTCGAACGTGGCAAAGGCGGGCGCTATCGCAATGCCATGCTTTCGGAGGGCCTGCTCACCCTGCTGCGCCAGTGGTGGAAGGTGGGGCGGCAGCAGGGTGTGATGCATCGCGACGGCTGGTTATTCCCTGGCCAACACGCAATGAAGCCGATCAGCACGCGGCAGCTCTATCGCATCGTCGTTGAGGCGGCCCAGGCCGCCGACATCGCCAAGCGGGTCGGGCCGCATACGCTGCGCCACAGCTTCGCCACCCACCTGCTGGAGGACGGCACGGACATTCGGATCATCCAGGTCCTGCTCGGGCACGCAAAACTCAACAACACCGCCCTCTACGCCAAGGTGGCGACCAGGACGGTCCGCACAGTTACGAGTCCGCTCGACAAACTCGGCCTGTTCAAGCCGGAAGAAGCCTTCCCCGACGGTTGAGCCTTGCGTGCCTCGATCGAGGTCGCCGACATCTTCCGTGTTGCCGGGGCAGCGTACCGGCGCGCGCATGCAGGACATCTGAGCCTGCCGCAACTGAAGGTGATGTCGGCGATCGAGAACTGCCGCACTGCGGCCCTCGGCGGTCACGTCGAGGCCTGCGAGGACTGCGGCCAGTGGCGGATCGCCTACAACTCCTGCCGCAATCGGCATTGCCCAAAGTGCCAGGGCGCAGCGGCACGGACATGGCTTGCCGAACGCGAGGCTGATCTGCTTCCAGTCGGCTACTTCCACGTCGTGTTCACCCTGCCGGCCGAGGTCGCCGACATAGCGTTCCAGAACAAGGCGCTTGTCTATGACCTGCTGTTCAAGGCGGCGTCGGAGGCGATGCTGACCATCGCGGCCGATCGCAAGCACCTCGGCGCGCGCATCGGCATCACCGCCGTGCTCCACACCTGGGGATCGGCGATGACGCACCATCCGCATGTGCACATGATCGTTCCGGGCGGCGGCATCACGCCAGACGGAAGCCGATGGATATTATCGCGCCCGGCCTTCCTGCTTCCGGTACGCGTACTCAGCAAACTGTTTCGACGACTGTTCCTCACCCGGCTGGTCGCTCTGCACGACGCCGGGCGGCTCAGATTTTTTGGCGCACTTGCTCATCTCGCCGAGCGGCAGGCATTCTTGCGGCATCTATCTCCGGTCCGAAAGAAACGCTGGGTGGTCTATGCGAAGGCGCCGTTCGCGGGTCCTGAGGCCGTCCTTGCCTATCTGTCGCGCTATACCCACCGGGTGGCAATCTCGAACCGCCGCCTGATCACCTTCGACGAAACTGGCGTCACCTTCCGCTACAAGGACTACCGCCGCGGCTGCGCGGACCGGCAGCAGATCATGACGCTCGCGGTCGATGAGTTCATCCGCCGCTTCCTGCTCCATGTCTTGCCGCGTGGCTTCCATCGTATCCGGCACTACGGCCTGCTCGCCGGCTCAGCCCGCAAGACCAGCCTCGCGCTCGCACGCGAACTCCTGCACGTCGCCGCACCAGCCGACAACGGCACACCAGGCGAACCGGATGACTTCCGCCCGCCATGCCCCTGCTGCGGCGGACGAATGATCGTCATCGAGGTGTTTGAACGCTGGAGGCAGCCGCGCGGGCCGCCGGATGCGCCGGCGACGAACCGGGAGACAGCTTCATGACCCGGCATGGCATGGTCAAGACTTCAGTCGCAGGCGCCCCGCCTCCGGCAACCGACCCGCACGCGTCCGTGGTGATCATCGCCGCCGACAGGGTCGCGGCGAGCCTCGGCCAGGCCCGGAAAGCAACGCGGGCGCGCAAAGAAGCGACCTGCCCGCCATCTATCATCCCACTCCCTGACTGCGATCCTGGTACCGCGCACATGAGCCGCAGACTGAAATCTCCATAGCCTTCGACTGGGGTCCGCGGGTTCCTTCCTCGGGGACTTTCGTACGCCTCGCGGCGCCCGAAACTCTTCACGGAAGTGGACGCACTGCTTCCAGCGGTAATCGATGGCAGACATTCCCGCGCAGAAGCGAAGTCCTTGGCTGATCCCTGGAGACCATTGCCTTCGCCCAGTCGGAACGTCGCCAAGGGGCGAGACGTGACACTGGTGGTGGCGGCGCAAAACAGCGGCTGACAATCTGTCGGCCTCTGATCCCGGCCCTGACCGTCAGGAACTTCTTGACCATGCCGAAGGCGGTCACGAATGCCCCGCGATATGGTCGACAAGGCGAGGCGCTTCCTCGGCGATCGCCAGGATGATGCCTGACTTGCGTGTGGAGGCGAAGTCCAGCCCTGCGAAATAGAGGCCCGGCAGGGCGGCCACGCCATCCTCATGAACAGGCTGTCCCGCGCTGTCGAGCACACCGGGAAGCCTCATCCAGCTGAAATCGCCCTTGAACCCGGTGCACCACACCACGCTCGCTATGCCGGAGCGGGAGAGATCGAGCGAACCGATCGGCGGGTTCTGTCGACGCAGCGCGACCGTCTCCGCCGGGTCGGGCTCGGCAGGGGGCGCATCGATCCCGGCGCGGCTGATATAGTCGTCGACATGGCGTTTGACAGTGTCGGAGGCTTCATCCGCAAAGCGGACATTCGCTTCGAGATCGTCGGCAAACGAGAGGTTGCCGCCATCCTCGATGCCGGTGAGACGCCCAAGAAGCGCGACACCTTGGGCGCTCAGCGCCTGAAGGCTTATCGTATGCACCGAGCCGAGCACACCGCGCGGCGGGATGCGTCCCGCAAGTCGAATGACCTCCTCTCGCCGCACGTCGAGAAACCCGCTTTCGAGCAGCCAGACCATGATGTCGCGACCCCGGTAGCGCCGCGGGAGCCGCCCGACACGACTGGTCGCAAGGAAGACCTTTCGGCCCGCTTCCGCCAATTCCTCGGCGATCTGAGCACCCGATTGGCCGCTTCCGACCACCAGTACCGATCCATCTGGCAAATCAGCAGTGCTGCGGTAGCCGGAAGCGTCGATCTGATGGAGAGCCGGCGACAACGCGGGCGCCCAGACCGGGCGCACCGGGCAATTCAAGCAGCCGCTTGCGACGATAACGTTGTGCGCCCAAAGCGTGCCGTGTGAAGTGGTGAGCCGATAGGCGCCATTCTCGTGCGCGAGTTCGCTTACCGCGGTATCCGGTTCGATCGGCAGCGTGTTGCGCCGGGCGAAATCCTCAAGCAGAGCGACGAACTGCTCGCCCGTCATGGCACCATCCGGATCCGGACCGTCATAGCAGTCGCCCGGCATGACGGTCTGCACATTGGGAGTATTCATCCGAAAGCAGTCCCATCGCTGTGTGCGCCAGGTCTCTCCGATGCGGCCCCGCTCCAAGACACTGTGGCGCAGGCCCCGTCGTGCCAGCCAATAGCTGACACCCAGGCCGGCCCAGCCGGCCCCGATGACGACAGCATCGAGAACATCGCCGTCATCAGTCATCTGCTGCGGTGATCCCATAATCGCCCCCGGCAATCCCGCCATCCCCGCGCAGCATTAAGCCCTGTCGACGGCAACGAGTCCAGCACCGCCGATTTCCGCGCGGCTGGCCGTTCGCATTCCGGTTCGCGGCCCTCTCGCCAGACCGCAAGGCGATCCCGCCTGATGCGAAGCAGATCGCTTCGTCGCTGGTGCGGTGACTGTGAAAGAGCTCCCGTCGATCTCCGGTGCGTGACAGGACTCCCCTTACGCGAACCGGGCCGCTGTTCTCGCGCGCGCCCTTGCCGCGACTTCCTCGCGATCGCGAGGGGGTTGAGAAGTCTCCAGCGAATCCAGCAGCTCGCGGGCGCATGCCGCGACTGAATTGACCGCGCGCTCGAACGCAGCCTCATTGCGTTTCGATGGTTTGTTCGTGCCGCTCACCTTGCGCACGAACTGTAGCGCGGCGTCACGAATCTCCTCGTTCGTCGCAGGCGGATCAAAATTGAACAAGGGTTTGATATTCCGGCACATGACTTGCTCCCGGGCGTGTCACTGACAGGAGGGTGGCGAAGCATACGAAAATAGTCGCGTGAGCGCCAATTGCAACGGACGGGCCAAGCCGGGCCGCGTGGGAACGCTGCGCACTGCATGCCCGGAAAACGAGCGTGATCTTGGCTGACGGTTGCAATCGCGCCATGAGCCGGATCAGTTGAAAAGGGTTGAAACGCTTTGCTCCCTGGCGGTGCGAGCGAGGGCTTCGCCGATCAGCGGCGCAATTGTGACGCGTCGGATATTGGCGGTCTGGCGGTGAGCTTCGGTTTCCTGAATGGAATCGGTCACGACCAATTCCTTGAGGTTGCTGGCGCCAATGCGTTCACAGGCGCCTTCGGAAAGCACACCATGGGTGATGTAGGCAGAAACCTCCTTGGCACCAGCCTCCAGCAGGGCTTCCGCCGCATTGATCAGCGTGCCGCCGCTATCTGCGATGTCGTCGATCAGAAGACAACTTTGCCCGGACACATCGCCAATGATGCCCATCACTTCCGAGACACCGGCGCGGGGTCGCCGTTTATCGACAATGGCAAGATCGGCACCAATGCGCTTGGCGATGGCGCGAGCCCGCGCCACGCCGCCCACGTCGGGCGAAACGATCGTCAAGTTCTTGGTGTCGTAGTGCTTTTCAATATCGCGGGTCATCACCGGCGCTGAATAAAGATTATCGGTCGGTATATCGAAAAAGCCCTGAATCTGGTCGGTATGGAGATCGACGGTGATGACGCGGTTAACACCTGCACCGGCAATCATATTGGCGACCAGCTTGGCCGAGATCGGAGTGCGGCCGGTGGCGCGGCGATCCTGGCGAGCATAGCCGAAATACGGGATCACGGCCGTGATCCGGCGGGCAGACGAGCGGCGCAGTGCATCGGTCAGGATCAGCAACTCCATCAGATTGCCGTCGGCGGGGGCGCTCGTTGACTGGAGAATGTACACGTCCTCGCCGCGCACATTCTCATGGATTTGAACGTAGATTTCCTGGTCGGCGAAACGCTTGACCGTACAGTCTATGAGGGGAAGTTCCAGGTGGCTGGCAATAGCCTGGGCCAGGGCGCGGTTCGAGTTACCGGTCACCAGCTTCATCAGCGCGATCCTGTTTCAAGGGGCCTTCGAGAGGAAAAGACCTTCCAGTTTCGCGGGGCACCTTCAGAGCCTTCCCCCAGACTCGCAACACGGCACCTCGCATTGCTTGCGCAATAGGGCGAAAACGTCGGGAGAAATCAAGATTTATCTGCCGCAGAGGCCTGTGCTTCGAGACTGATTTTTGCGGCAGCCCAATGACCGGTTTGGGCTCCACAAGCGGTCGTCAGCATCTCGGTCGATTACCTATCTGCTCAAGCTCAAGGACGTTTCCCTCCGGATCGCGCGCATAAGCAATAAGAAATGGCTTATCCGGCGTCCCAAAGTCCGTGATTTCGCCGATCTGCGCCCCGCCGGCTTGGATGATTTCCGCGAGCACCACGCTGATATCTTCCATCTGGAATGACAGGTGCCCGAAACCGGGCTCATTCACCCTTGGCTGGTCTCGATCATGAGTGACCTTGTGCTCATGTATCTCCAAGAATGGGCGTTCGAGTTCGGGGAATGTCAGCCAGATCGTACATATCTCAGAGTTCGAAATACCATTGCCGCGCGACACTTTTTCCCCGGACACCATCTTGGGTTCACGAAGGGATTCGCATTTCATGACATTCATGTAGAACGCTGCGAGCGCTTCCGCATTTCGGGCTACCAAGTTGATGTGGGCAAGTTTCATGACGGTCGATATCCTCGGCTATGAGGCAACCATATTCATTGGTCGGGAACAACGAAAGAAGTCTCCTTCAGGCCGTCAACGGTCATTGGAGGCATTTGCCAGGCAGGACCGCATTCATGCGCCTGGGGCTCGGCGTTTGTACCCCTGATCCGCCTGCCGGCATCTTCTACAACGAGTGTGGCGAGCTTGTCGCCAGATCCTCGCAACCTGAGCGCAGAGGACAGCCGCGTCCCCTCTTCCCGCCTGAGGCCAGCGCAAATCTCGCAAGGCTTTTGAAGCGCGCCCGCGCCTCAGGCGCCGGTGCGCCGGTGGGCTGGAATGACGCCGCCAAGGATGCCGCGCACCAGGATGCGTACCGCCTGCGCCCGGCCAGCATCATCCGCTGAACGCTCCAGAAGCTGAACCAGCGATAGCCCCTCCAAACCGGCGAGCAAGGCTTGCGCGTGGACGCGCGCCCCGCCCTCGCTCACGCCATCGCCACCCAACCGCTGCAAAACTGCCGCGAGCGCCTCGGTCCCCCGCGCCAGCCGGGCGGAGAAGATCGCTGCAATCCGCTCGCTGCGGTGGCTGGCGCCGACGATCTCGAGCCAGGCCGCCGCCTCGCCGGCGTTCCAATCCCGCATCTGACGGTCTCGGGGCTGAAGGGGTAACACCAGGGGCATCCTGGTTGCGGGGAGCACTCCGCCTCCCCGCAGCCAAAACATTACAATAATATAATGATCTCAATGCTTCCCGCTCCGGCCGTTTGTGCCTATTTGCTGCTAGGATGAATCGCGCCTGGAACGATGGCGCTGGCAAGGCCAGGTATGGGGCCGGGTATGGGCATGAACAAGACAGGCAAGACGGCACGCACCGAGACCACCGCACGCGAGGAAGCGACGCCCAACGTCACCTTCATTCCCGGTGCCACCCCCATCCGGCGCAAGCGACGCACGCGCACCTGGCTGTGGATCCCCGTCGTCCTCGCCGTCCTCGGCGCCGGCTATTATGGCTGGACGCGCTATGCGACCAATCCGACCGGGGCTGCCATGGTCACCCAGGCCGTTATGCGCGGCGACATCGAAAACAGCGTCACCGCCGTCGGCACACTTGATGCGGTCAAATCGGTCGATGCCGGCGCCCAGGTCTCCGGCCAGTTGAAGGCCCTGCATTTCGATATCGGCGACAAGGTCGAGCAGAACCAGCTCGTTGCCGAAATCGACCCCGCCACCATCGAAAACCGGATCGAGATCGACCAGGCCGAGCTTGCCAATCTCCAGGCGCAGCTCGTGTCGAAGAAGGCCCAGCTCGTGTTGAAACAGGCCAATATCGATCGCCAGCGCAATCTGGTCGCCGCCAACAGCATCGCCCAGTCGACGCTCGACCAGGCAATCGCCGATCTTGCCGCCGCCGAGGCCGACGTCAACGCCATCGAAGCGCAGATCCGCAAGCAGCAGGCGACCCTTGCCGGCGACAAGGTCGATCTCGGCTACACCAAGATCTTCGCGCCGATGGGCGGCACCATCGTCGCCAACCCGGCCAAGGAAGGCCAGACGCTGAACGCCAACCAGACGACGCCGACCATCGTCACCATTGCCGATCTCTCGACCATGACCGTCAAGGCGCAGGTGTCTGAGGCCGATGTCGGCAAGCTCAAGGTCGGCATGGACGCCTATTTCACCCTGCTCGGCCAGCCGGGAAAACGCTTCGAAGGCAAGCTGCGCCAGATCCAGCCGATGCCGGACACGGCAAACAACGTCGTGCTTTATTACGCCCTGTTCGACGTTCCCAATCCTGATGGCGAGTTGATGATGTCGATGAGCGCCCAGGTGTTCTTCGTTCAGTCATCAGCCAAGGACGTGCTGATCGTGCCGAGTGCTGCGCTGCGCATGACCGGCGAGAAGGATGGCGGCCAAGCGGCCGGCAAGCGTGGCGGCAATGCGAACGCCGCCGGTGGCAAGGCAGGCGCTGCCGGCGGCAGCGCCGAGCTCACCGTGGTCACACCCTCGGGCGCGCCCGAAACCCGCGCCGTCGACGTCGGCATCCGCAACCGCGTCAACGCCGAGATCACGAGCGGCCTCAATGAAGGCGACACCGTCGTCGTCGCCACCGGCACCGATACCCCGGCGGCGAGCACCCGTGGCAGCCAGCGCGGCATGCGCATGCCGCCGATGTTCTGAGACCGGCCATGACCCCGCTCCTCTCGCTCCGGCACGTCAGCAAGACCTATTTCAACGGCGATCTCGCCGTCGAGGTGCTGCATGGCGTCTCGCTCGACATCGAGGCCGGCGAGTTCGTCGCGATCATCGGCCAGTCCGGCTCGGGCAAGTCGACGCTGATGAACATTCTCGGCTGCCTCGACCAGCCGACCGAGGGCGACTATCTCATCGACGGCGAGCGGGTGTCGGGCTTCGACACCGACGAACTGGCGGCGCTCAGGCGGCGCACCTTCGGCTTCGTCTTCCAGAGCTACAATCTCATCCCCACCGCAAGCGCACAGGAAAACGTCGAGGTGCCGGCCGTCTATGCCGGCATGTCGGCACGAGACCGTCACGATCGCGCAGGCGCCCTGCTGCATCAGCTGAAGCTCGGCGAGCGGCTCGACCACCGCCCAAACCAGCTTTCCGGCGGCCAGCAGCAGCGGGTATCGATCGCCCGCGCGCTGATGAACGGCGGCCGCGTGGTGCTGGCGGACGAACCGACCGGCGCGCTCGACAGCCAGAGCGGCTCCGACGTCATGGCGCTCTTGCGCGACATGAACGACAATGGCCATACGGTCATCGTCATCACCCACTCACGCGAGGTCGCCGAACAGGCCGACCGGCTGATCGAGATCCATGACGGCCGCATCGTCGCCGACCGCACCAAGAAGAGCCGCAGCAATCCGGACGCAGCCCATGCGCTCAGCCGGACGGTGAGCGAGGGCTCGGCTGCGATCGCCGACGTCACCGAAGCGGTGAAGATGGCGTTCCGGGCGTTGCGCGCCAATCTCTTCCGCACCATCCTCACTTTGCTCGGCATCGTCATCGGCGTCGGCTCGGTCGTCGCCATGCTGGCGATCGGCACCGGCGCGCAGGATTCCGTGCTCAGCCGCATTTCCTCCATGGGCTCCGACCTCCTGGTGGTCAGGCCGAGCATGGCCAATTTCCGCGGCAGCGCCGGCGGCAGCAATGTCACCCTTGTTCCTGCCGATGCCGACGCCATCCTCGAGGTACCGAATGTCGCCTTCGCCGTGCCCGAGTTGACCAGCACCGTCACGGTCCGGCGCGGCAATGTCGACTACCAGACCAGTGCCAACGGCACGGTGCCGCAGTTCACCACCGCCAAATCCTGGAAGATACAGCAGGGCGAATTCCTCACCCAGGACGACATGGACACCTATGCGCCGGTGGCGGTCCTCGGTCAGACCGTGGTCAAGACGCTGTTTCCTGAAGGAGACAATCCGCTCGGGCAGTATGTGCTCGTCAACAAGATCCCCTTCCAGGTCATCGGCGTGATGGCGGAAATGGGCGCCACCTCCTTCGGCAACGACCAGGACGACGTCGTGCTCGTGCCGCTGACGACGGGCAGCATGCGCCTCTTCGGCCAGCGCAACGTGCGCACCATCACCGTGCAGGTGAAGGACGCGGCCGCCATCGACATCACGCAGCAGACCATCCAGGCGCTTCTCAACCAGCGGCACAAGCGCGAGGACACCCAGATCACCAACATGTCGTCGGTGCGCGAAGCCTTCACCGAAACCTCCAATACGATGAAGCTGTTTCTCGGCTCGGTCGCCGCCATCTCGCTGCTCGTCGGCGGCATCGGCGTGATGAATATCATGCTGGTCTCGGTCAGCGAGCGCACCCGCGAAATCGGCGTGCGCATGGCAACCGGCGCGCGCCAGCGTGACATCCTCCTGCAGTTCATCATCGAGGCGCTGGTCGTCTCGGCGATCGGCGGCACGCTCGGCGTCGTCCTCGGTCTCGGCACCGGAGCGCTCGCCGGCCAGTTCGGCATGCCCGTTTCGTTCACGCTCGGCCCCGTCGCACTCGCCTTCGCCTGCGCCTTTTTGACTGGCCTCGTCTTCGGCTTCCTCCCCGCCCGCAATGCTTCCCGCCTGCAGCCGGCGGTGGCACTCAGTGCCGATTGAGGCAAGCGGAGATTTTTCAACGAAATCCGCCCATTGCCGACACTCTTGTGTCATGCAACAACAACGCGAAATCCCTTATCAGGCGCATTTAGCACTCGGCATGCAACGCAAGAAACCGCTTTATCGCAAGGTGAACACCCGAACGCACGGTGTGCGGCACGGTGACGGCGGCGAGTGGCGAGAGTCACGAGGCACAAAGGCCGTCAAACTGGATCTGTCTCATAACGGCTCGATGCACTCTCACCACCGGCATGGATTGGACTACACACCGCTGTTCCGGTTTCTCCTTTCACGCGTTGGCAACGATTGGAACGAAACCTACAGCGAAGCCGTCGCTCGGATTGATCGCTCTGATCCCATCTTTTGGCTGGTCGCCCGAAGCGAAGATGAACGACAGCCGTATGTGCGCCTCGGCGAGAGCTCATACTACAGCGGCCTATATGTTGATGAGAACAAGCACCTGGCATTGGTGGACCCGACGCTCACCGTCGACAATATGAAGCCCACTTGCAGATGCTGTACACACACTTTCAACGGGGAACGCTTCACACAGCCGTATGACGAGAGTTGAAGCGGCATCATGTAGCCACCGAGACTTTGCCAATCTTTGCATTCTGACCGGATCGCTTGACAAACCAAGAGGATTACTTGCTCAACCTCATATTCTACAGCGACCAGCTTTTCCCCGAATGTTCGGCAATCGACCTCCGGCTCGTGGACTTGCTGAAGGCCCGCGGCGGCGGAAACCGCATCGCCTATGTCGCCTCCGGCCCGGAACCGGACCGCAGCTTCTTTCTGGCCGGCCAATCCTATTATGGCAGACACGATCTCGATCTCGCGCTGTTCTACGATCTCGACGAGCCGCATCCCGCCGAAGATATCGCCGGGCTCTTCGCCTCAGACGCCATTCACCTCGCGGGCGGCCACACCGGTGAATTTCTGCAACGGCTGAAACGAAGCGGGATGCTCGGGCCGCTCCGCAATTGGGCGCCCTCCGGCGGCATCCTCATCGGCGTCAGCGCCGGCGCCATTCTCATGGGCCCGACGATCGCCACCGACGCGCTCTTCATCGGCCGCAGACCGGAGGAGATAACGGACGGCAATGCCCTCGACCTCATGCCATTCGAGTTCTTCCCGCATCTTAGTGACGAGGACACCTACCTGCCCGACCTGCTGCGTTACAGCACCGGCACGGCGAGGCCGATCGTAGCATGCAACGATGGCGACGGTGTCGTTGTTGCGGGTGGAAAGATTGAGTGCGTGGGAAATCCGCTGTGGATCTCCGGTGGCGCCGTACGCGCGCCAGGCGAAATCGAGCTTGGCGGCTTTTCGATAGCGTAGCCCTCAGTTCGCGGCACTCGCGCTGGCGCTACGGCATGCCGCGCAAAACTGAACAGCGAAAAAACAAGAGCCGCGAGCGCGGCAAGAAGATCCTGAGATCGCGGCGCGTTTTCGCGCCGACGAGGCCGTCGCAGATGCCTTTCGTCGTCTACATCGCCCCCGCACGCGCGGCTTCGGAATATCGCGCAGTCGCTGCGGTTCCTCGCGACGACGCCGGCGCGCTTTCGGTGCGCCTTCCCTGCCACGCTTCGGCAGGTGTGACGCCGATGTCGTCCAGACGCTCCGCGTCCAGTTCGCGCAGATTTTGCAACTGCCAGAGCCGCGAGCGCGGCGAAGCGGCGAGAAAGAGGCCAAGTTCCCTGAGCATGTCGAACACCCATGTTTTGCTGCTGATCATGCTCGCATTGTGCAAGGCATCGATCTATAAATGAAGCTTGGATGTTCTATGCAATGCATAAGGATTTCTTTGGTATGGCAACCCTCAACCTGGACTACCTCAAAACCTTCGCGCTGGTCGCCGAACTCGGCAGCTTCTCCGCCGCCGCGGAGCGCCTGGGGCTGACGCAGCCGGCCATCAGCCTGCAGGTGCGCGCGCTGGAAAAGCAGCTCGGCGTGCGCCTCGTCGAGCGCGTCGGCCGCACTGCAAGGCCAAGTGCCGCCGGCGCCGAACTGCTTGCGCATGTTGGCCGCATCGAGGCCGCGACAAACGAGGCTGTCGACGCGGTGGCACGCCACTCCAAGGGCGTTCTCGGCCGCGTGCGGCTCGGCACCGGCGCCACCCCTTGCGCCTTCATGCTGCCGCCGCTTCTCGCCGATCTCAATTGCCGCTTTCCCGATCTCGACATCACCGTGGCGACGGGCAACAGCGCCGACATTGTCAGGGCTGTCGACGACAATCTGCTCGACATCGGGCTGGTCAGCCTCCCCGTCTCCGGCCGCATGTTCGAAGTCACCCCGCTTTTCGACGAGCGCTTCGTCGCCATCGCTCCGGCGGAGACCTCGCTCCCCGACACCGTGACGGCGGAGACATTGGCGCAACGACCGTTGATCCTTTACGAGCCGGGCGCCAACACCCGCCGGCTCACCGATGAATGGCTGGCGGCAGACGGCGGCACCGCCGTCAAACCGGTGATGGCGCTTGGCAGCGTCGCCGCGATCAAGGAGATGGTCGCCGTCGGCCTCGGCGCGGCGCTCGTTCCGGAGATCGCCTTGCGCGCGCATGATCGCGAACGGCTGGTCGTGCGACCGCTGTCGCCGCCACTCTCGCGCCGCTTCGCCCTCGTGCTGCGCCGCGACAAACGGCTTGATCGAGCCCTGCGCGAAACGCTGGCTGCCTTGAAGACGCTGGCGGCGCTGGAGCCGGAGCCCCTGATATAGGCTGCAAGGTTGCGGCCACGAGACCGGCGCATTGTTCCAGCCTTTCAAATCATGCAAGCGCGTCCAGTTGCCGCAAGAGCTTGAAGCCTACGTAGTCGCTGCACCGGAACTGCCGACGGTAGTAGCAGTCCCAATAGCTCATCACCCGGTCACAGGTGAGCTTATAAAACGCCGGATTTGCCTTGATAAATGTTGAGACAACGTCCCGCTCCAAGTCGGGCAGAGCCGCGTAGATGTCATGGATGATCTCGACGACGTATTCGCCGATCAACGCGATGACGAAAGGAATGGACCAGGGCTTATTGATGTGAAGGATTTCTTGCAGAGCGGCCTGACGTCCGAAGCCATCGGAACTGCGCGTCAGCATGCACAGTGCAATTTGGCGCCGTTGCAGGTTCAGCCCTACAAACTCCGGCTTTGTCGAGGGAAGAACCCGACCAGGTATGTGCAGGATCTCGCCGAGAACGTTGACCGAAAACGGTTCGGAAACGTAGTCGGAATTCAGTTTGAGTGCTGAAACAGCAATCGCGGACTGGGAGCGGAGTGCACTCGGGAAGGCTTCTGGAAACGTCTTTTCCACCATCAATCAACTCCAGAAATGCAGCCCCACCAGGGACATGTGGCCGCAACATTATCCGCGAGGCAATATCCCCGCAAAAGCTGACGGCTGCATCAAGAACTGCGTAACACAAGGGGTCAGGATTTTCAGAAACGAGCCCTACAGATGCCGCACCTCTGATGGTGTCGAGCCCCAGTCATCGTGCAGTCCGTCGAAGTAGGTGACGGGTGCAGCCATCAGTTCGTCGATATCGACGCCGTCGAGGCAGGCGACGTTGATGTTGTAATAGGTGTGTCCCGTCATGTTCGGTGCGTCGATCCGCTCGAACGGGCGCACGCCGCAATGGCTGCAGAAGAAATGATGGGCGACCGGGTTGCGACCGCGATAATCCGCTAGCGCCTCTTCGCCGGCGATCAGACGGAAAGCCGACGGCGCCACCTCCACCGACCACAGCCGCATCTTGGTACAGAGCGTGCAGTTGCACTTGCCGGTCCCGGCGCTGAGATCGACATCTGCCTCGATGTAAACTGCGCCGCAATGGCAGCTGCCAGTGTAGGTCTTCAGCATTCCGCCCCTCCCGCCTTGCCTGAAAATCCCAAATCCAAGGTCCTGCGGCGTGTGTGCGTCCCATCTGACGCGACGCTGCCAAGCCGCGCAAACTATGCCACCGGCCGCCGTTGTTGAAAATCGCGGAACTGTGCAGCAGATGCCTTAAAGCCGGTACAATGCGGCCTGGCCCGTGTCAGCGGTGTCATAAGGCAGATGGCGCCAATGGTTCTTCAACCTGGCTCGTGCAAACGCCGGCGCGATGCTACATTGCCGTGCCTTGGAAAATTCCCTCTCGGCCCAGGGCCACCGCGTGCGCAATGGAGGTTTCTCGTGGTCAATCCTGCACCGGCACCCGCTTCGCTGCGCATCCCGACCTTCGACGATGTCCAGACCGCCCGAGCACGCATCGCCGGCGCGGCGCACCGCACGCCTGTGTTGACATCGCGAACTGCCGACGCCCAAGCCGGAGCGACCGTATTTTTCAAGGCGGAGAACCTGCAGCGTGCGGGCGCTTTCAAATTCCGTGGCGCGTACAACGCCATCGCTGCGCTGGACGCACGCTCCCGGCAGAATGGTGTCGTCGCCTTTTCCTCAGGCAATCACGCCCAGGCACTCGCCTATGCCGCGAGACTCCAGGGTGTTTCGGCGACAGTGGTCATGCCGCGCGACGCTCCGGAGATAAAGGTGGCGGCGACCAGGGGCTATGGAGCCGAGATCGTCTTTTACGATCGATATACGGAAGATCGTGCGGAGATAAGCCTGCGCCTTGCCGCCGACCGGGGCGCAGCGCTGATCCCTCCCTATGACCACCCGGATGTCATCGCCGGACAGGGTACCGCAGCACTGGAACTGATCGAGGATGTCGGGGAGATCGATTTGCTCGTCGTTCCGCTGGGCGGCGGCGGTTTGCTTGCCGGCAGCGCGCTCAGCGCCAGGGCGCTTTTGCCCGCCTGCTCCATTGTTGGCGTCGAGCCCGAGGCGGGAAACGACGGCCAGCAATCATTGCGCAAGGGCGAAGTGGTTCAGATCCCGGTGCCGAAGTCGATCGCTGATGGCGCGCTTGTCACCCATGTCGGCAACCACAACTTCGCCATCCTGAAAGACACGGTCGATGACATCGTCACGGTTACTGATGGGCAACTGGTCGAGACGATGCGGTTCTTTGCCGAGCGCATGAAGATCGTCGTGGAACCGACCGGCTGCCTGGCCGCGGCGGGCGTTTTGCAGGGGGCAATCGCCTGTGGCGGAAAGCGGGTGGGTATTCTGTTGAGCGGCGGCAACATCGATCTGAAAACCTTCAGCGCACTTCTAGAGCGCCGTGCGTTCAGATGAACGCACAAAGGACGCTCTAGCACTTTGATCCTAGAGCATCTTATCCGCTTTCAGCGATTCCACTTGAAAGCAGGATGCTCTAGGCGGGCACTGAAGCGCGCACCCGCTTACCCTTCGGTTGCATCAATGCTAATATGCCCTCGATCGGTGAATGGGGATCGCCGCCATGATCGAGGGTCAAGCTTTCTACTATGTCCTGGTTTGGATGCTGGCTTTTGCCGTCTGGTTTTTCTTCTTCCGATGAATGTGAAGGATAGTCGGCCCTACAGCGCCGCGCGTCTTTTAGGATGCGCCAAGGTCGCTGTAGCACTTTGATTGACTGCATGTTTTTGCCCTTTGATCGGATAGGAGTAAAGGAAACATGCAGGTGCTTGAGCAGTCATCTTTGCCGCGGCGAACTTTCCAGGGTGCAGGGCAAACACGAGATCGTGGCAGATGCTACGCTTCGATCCGCTCAACCCTGACATCCGGACCGACCCTTCAAATTTTCGATGACCACCATCATTCAGTTGTCCCCATCGCAAATCGGGTGGGCGCTGCTTCTTGTCGGCGATACTCAGTGCGCCTCAACCAAGAGGAGCAAGTCCATGTCCATGCTGCAAGATAAGATCGCAATCGTCACCGGCGCGTCGTCGGGTATCGGCCGCGCGGTCGCAGAACTCTTCGCCACCGAAGGCGCGAAGGTGGTTTTGAACGCCCGCACCCAAGCACCACTCAATGCCGTGGTGGAGGCTATCCGTGCCGAGGGCGGCGAAGCGATCGCCGTCAGCGGCGATGTCGCTGACGAAGATACCCATGCCCGGCTGATTGAGGCCGCCATCAGCCGGTTCGGCGGCCTCGACATTGCCGTCAACAATGCCGGCGCCGTCGGCGCGGTCAGGCCGCTTGCCGAGATCACGGCCGCAGAATGGCAGGAGGTGCTGGCCGCCAACTTCACCTCCGCCTTCCTCGGCGCCCGCCACCAGATCCCGGCAATGCTCAAGCGCGGCGGCGGATCGCTGGTCTTCACCTCGACCTTCGTCGGCACCAGCGTCGGCATCCCCGGCATGGGCGCCTATGGCGCCTCCAAGGCGGGGTTGATGGGGCTGGTCAAGGGCATCACCGCCGACTATGGCGCGAGCGGCATCCGCGCCAATGCCCTGCTCCCGGGCGGCGTCGACACGCCGGCTGCCGGCAGCCAGGAGCAGAAGGAATGGGCCGCAGGCCTGCATGCGATGAAGCGGATCGCCC
Organism: Ensifer sp. Root127; assembly: GCF_001425225.1. NCBI lineage: Bacteria > Pseudomonadati > Pseudomonadota > Alphaproteobacteria > Hyphomicrobiales > Rhizobiaceae > Ensifer > Ensifer sp. Root127. Next base: position 308,191 of record NZ_LMDX01000034.1, on the reverse strand, counting down.
AACCGGAGGAAATCGCCCGGGCGGCGCTATTCCTGGCAAGCCCGATGGCAAGCTTCGTTGCCGGCACCGCGCTCTACGCCGATGGCGGCAACGCCGCGGTCAAATGACCATAGCGGCAACGCCGTTGTTGCGCGCCGGAGTAGATCGCCCCGGCGCCTTCGTTTGATGCCGCAGATCGGGGTGCAGTGCCTGCGAAGCTCGTCCAGTTACATCGAAGCTTCAAAGCGGGATTGCCGTCGTCTCCTTGCCGGTGCGGATCACGAAGCTGGTGTAGTATCGCGCGACATTGCTCCCTTCCCCGAACAGTCGCTCGGTGAGCGCGTCGAGTTCGTCCATGTCCTTCAGGCGCAGCATCAGAAGCGCATCGGTCGCGCCGCTGACGCTATAGGCCTGGGTCACCGCCGCCTCGGCGGCGACCATATCGAGAAAACGGCGCACATATTGTTCGCCGTGGCGCTCCAGCTCGACGGTGATGATCGCCTTCACCCCTCGGCCCGCTTTTGCGGGATTGAGAACGGCAACGACGCGGTCGATGATACCAGCGGATCTTAAGCGCCTGATGCGCCGCAGGCAGCTCGACGGCGACAGCCCGACCTCGGTGGCAAGATCAGCGTTGGTTCGCGACGCATCCTCCTGCATCAGCTTGAGCAGCTTTCTGTCGATCCGATCCATTCCATCCCCCAATTTATGCGCGTGCAATTTTATTGCACATATTCGCATATTTTGACCACAACTGCGAATGGCCCCGCGCTAGTCCTTGGACAACCCATTCAAGGAGGCATCGCCATGACCGTTCACATCATCCTCTACCGCAAGACGCTCGCCACTCTCGAAATCTACTGGGACCTGGTGCGCATCATCGTTCCCGTCACGATCGTCACCCATGTCCTGCAGGAACTCGGCGTGATCCGGGCGGTCGCACCGGCCTTCGAACCGCTGATGACGCTCGTCGGGCTGCCGCCCGAGCTCGCCTTCGCCTGGCTCACCGGCCTCTTGGTCGGCATCTGGGGCGCGGTCGTGGTCGTCTTTGCGCTGGTGCCGGTTTCGGAACTGACGACCGCCGACATGACCATCTTTTCGGCGCTGATGCTGGTGGCCCACGCCATCCCGATCGAACAGCGCATCATCCAAAAAGCAGGCCCTGGCTTCCTGGTCACAGGGGCGCTCAGGATCGGCGGCGGCCTCATCTTCGCGGCACTGCTACACCAGGTCTTCGCGGCAACCGGCTGGCTCGCCACGCCGCTCAACCCCACATGGATACCGGTCAACGAAGGCTCCGGCTGGATCGCTTTCGCGCTCAGCACGCTGAAGACGCTCGCCACCATGCTCGTCGTGCTCTTGGCCTTGAGCTGGACGATCGAGATCCTCAAGCTGGTGGGCCTCCTCGGCTGGCTGAACCGGGGCATGGCGCCGCTCTTCCGCCTTGCGGGCATAAAGCCGCAGACGGTGCCGTTTGCCGCCGTCGGCGTACTCTTGGGGATCTCATATGGCGGCGCGCTGCTGATCCGTGAGGCACGCGAGGCGAATGTCGAGCCGCGCCAGGTCTTCCTCGCGTGCGTCTTCATGGGCTTTGGCCACAGCCTGGTGGAGGATACGCTGGTCGTGGTTGCCCTCGGCGCCGATTTCACCAGCGTGTTCTTCGGTCGCCTAGTCTTTGCCATAGCGGCAACGGCGATCGTCGCCCGGGTCATCGTCTCGGCGCCGGACGCCGTGTTCTTCAAGTCGTACTTCCGCAGGAACGGCAGCGAACTTGCCCCGTCGGAGGCGTAGTGGCAGCAGGGCGCGGTCCGGCTACTCGGCCGCGACCTCGGCCGGCGCACCCGCTTGCGCTGCCACCCGCCCGAACATGGCGCGATAGGCGGCGGGCGTCGTCGAAAGCTGCTGGCGAAAGTGATGCCGCAGCGTCTGGGTCGAGCCGAAGCCCGAGCCTTCGGCCACCTGTTCCATGCCAACAGTGCTTTCCTCCAGCAACTGCCGGGCCCGCGCCAGCCGCTCGCCAAGCAGCCAGCGCGCCGGCGTTGTGCCGGTGGCCGCCTCGAAGCGGCGCAGGAAGGTGCGTTCGCTCATGCCCGCTGCTTTCGCCAGCGCCGCGATCGAGAAATCCTCACCGAGCCGCGCGCGCATCCGGTCGATCAAGGGCCCGAGGCGCGCGCTCTCGTGCACTTCCGGCACCGCCCTTTCGATAAATTGCGCCTGCCCGCCATCGCGGTGTGGCGGCACGACGAGGCGCCGCGCCACCCTGTTTGCCGCCTCGCTGCCGAAATCGCGGCGAATGAGATGCAGGCAGAGATCGATGCCGGCGGCACTGCCGGCAGACGTCAGCACCGCGCCGCTATCGACATAGAGCACGTCGGGCACCACCTCGACATCAGGGTAGAGCGCCCTGAGCTTGTCGGTGTAGCGCCAATGGGTCGTTGCCCTGAGGCCAGAGAGCAGACCGGCCGCCGCCAGCACGAAGACGCCGGAGCAGATGGAGAGAACCCGCGCGCCGCGCGCATGTGCCGCCCGCAGGGCCTGGCACAGGGCTTCAGGCACCGGGGTATCGGCACCGCGCCAGCCGGGCACGATGATGGTTCCGGCCTCAGCCAGGAGATCGAGCCCGCCATCGGCCGTCAGCCTGATGCCGCCGGTGGCCCTCAGTTCCCCCGGTTCGATCGCCGCAACGGCGAAGCAATACGACCCCTCGCCCATCTCAGGCCTGGGCAGGCCGAACATCTCCACCGCCACGCCGAACTCGAAGGTGCAGAGACCATCATAGGCGAGAGCGACGACGAGTGGATTGGCTGGTGATGGCGATGTGACAGACGGTTTTGGCATGATCTTGAGCATATATGGCAAACCTGCCATCTGCCAGCCCCTTTCCGACATTGCTACAACCCTCCTCGTCAACCGCCCAAGGCCAGAGCCACAGGAGAGAAAGATGAGCTACGTCACCGAAACCCAGGCCGCAGCACCCGAGATCGCCATTGCCCATTTCGCCCGCCGCCTGAGCGTCGAGACCGATTGCTCCGACGTTGCCGCCGCGCTGAAGAAGGGCGAACAGGATTTCGTGCTGCTGCACGTGGTCGGAACCGAGGCCGCCTATGCCCGCCGCCATGTGCCGGGCGCGATCCACCTGCCCCACCGCGAGATCAGCGCAGAGCGTTTGGCCGAATGGCCGGCCGACACCCTGTTCGTCCCCTATTGCGCTGGGCCGCATTGCAACGGCGCCGACCAGGCGGCGCTGAAGATCGCCCGGCTCGGACGACCGGTGAAGATCATGATCGGCGGCATTACCGGCTGGGAAGACGAAGGCCTGGCCTTCGCTTCAGGCGCCGCCCCCGGCGAACCCCGGCTGCTGCTTGCCGCCTGAGCGCTACTCCTGCGATGCAGATGGCCCGCGGATCAGGCGGGCCATCGCTGGCTCCCCGGGCCGGATTCGATTGTGCGCGTATCCATGCACTCCACCAAACGGCCACCTTGGCGGATCGGCGCAAACACGCCAAGGTAGCCGGCAGGATCACCCCTGCCAGCCCCCTTGAGGAGCCCTATGACGATTGCCATTTCCACGCGCCCATTCGAGCATCGCGATGTCGCCACGGTGCTGGCGCTGATGCGCGGTCTTGCCGTCTTCGAAGGCTATATCGACAAGTTTGCCGTCACTGAGCGGGACCTGATCGACCACGGCCTTTGCGACAGCCCGCGCTTCGGGGTCTTCGTGGCGGAGCTCGACGGTCGCGTCGTCGGCATCGCCGTCCAGTATGTCATTCCCTGGACCTATGACCTGAAGCCAACGGTGGTTTTGAAGGAACTGTTCGTCGAGGAAACCGCGCGCTCTTCAGGCGCGGGCGCTGCCCTCATCGAAGCGCTGAAGCGCTACGCCGCCGAAATCGGCGCGCCGCGCATCAACTGGACCGTGCTTGCCGGCAACGCCCCGGCCAAACGCTTCTACCGGCGTCACGGCGGCGGGCCCGACGAAGTCTGGGAACCGTGGACGATGCCGGTGCCGTCAGGCAACTAACCGACATCGCGGCAGTGAGCGCGTTCGCAAGCGCACGCAGACGCGGGTGACAGCACCTGTGCGGCGCAACGGCCGCTCGTTGTATGGGATGGTCTATCGTTGCAATTCATGCTGCCCCCTCGACCTAGCGCCCGCCCGCACCATATTGCCGCGCAAGCCGGAAAATGGCGTCACGCGGTGTCCTCCCGTTGCGGAAACGACGGCGCTGCGCTTCACGCCGCAACACATTAATCCCGCTGCATAATACCTTGAATCGATTCCGATTTGAGGCATTGTGCGGTGGCAATTGCGCCGCCCAAGCAGTCGAGGAGCCAGGACGGCGTTTCTGGCACGAGCAAAGTAAGCGCAGTTTTTGCCGGCGGAAGAAACGGAGCCGGAAGTCGGAGGATAGAGGCCCAATGAATGCATCGGAACACATCGACCAGTTGATTGCCGGGATTAGCGACTGGCGCGGCAAGACACTCGCCAGCCTGCGCAAAAGCATCCTTGGAGCAGACAAGGAGATAGCAGAGGAATGGAAGTGGATGGGAAGCCCGGTGTGGTCTCGCGATGGCATCATCGCGGTCGGCAACGCCCACAAGGATAAGGTGAAGCTTACCTTCTCTCACGGCGCGAGCCTGCCGGACCCTGAAAATCTGTTCAACAACGGCTTTGGCGGCAAGGTCTGGCGCGCGATCGACGTCTTTGAAGGTGACGAGATCGACGAGCGCGCGCTGCAGAACCTCGTCCGCGCCGCCATCGACTACAACCAGGCCAAGGCGAAGAAGAAGGCGTCTTCGGGCAGCCGGGCAAAGGCGGCCAAAAACACGGACGCATGATGCGGCCGCTTGTCCCTGCCGGCGCCGACACAGGACTGGCGACAAACCGACTGTTCGCTATTTTGCAAGAATGGAAATGGCGTTGCGAAGCGGCACAAGAATTGCGCTCCGGTGCGTTTGGTCATGCCCGCCGGATCGTTGCCAGGGCGCGCCGCATATCCACCTAGAGCATTTCCAGGAAAAGTGCGAAGCGGTTTTCCGTCAGGGAATGCGCAAAAACAAAGAGATAGAGCGTGTCCGTGACTCCGTTTAAACCGGAAACGCTCTAGCCCCTCCCGCGTGCCGACCGACGGAAAAGGTGGCGCGAACACGCGCCGCGCCGTTTTGCCGTCAACAGATGCGGCGGACCGTCAGTGCCCGCCGAGCACCAGTGTCTGCACCGGCAGCATCAGCGCCTGCATACGCAGGATCATCGCATGCACCAGGCCGACCGTGTCGACAACGTGCAGATAGATCCCGCGCAGCGTGCTGGTGCCGGGTGCTTCCAACTCGTCATGGCTGTTGGTGTAAGCGTTGGCGATGCAACTGCTGCCCGGTGGAAGCCCTTCGAGGCCGCCGGGATAGAGCGGCTCAAGGTAAACGGTGATCGTGCCGGGCGCCGCCAGTTGCGAGAGGTCGATCAGTTGATCGCTCGCCCTCAGCTGTCCGCCGGCGATCACGGCCTGCACCTCCGTCACCACCATCGGGATGATGGTGAAGGGTTTGCCGACGCAGGTGGCCTCGGCAATCATGCCGACTTTCAACACCTGCGCCTCGATCTGGCCGAACCCGGCGATCAGCGCCACGCGACCGGCCTCAGACGGTACCATAATGCCCGCCGGGCGCAGCATCGGGTTGACGACTTCGCCGACCCTGAGCGTGAATTGCTGCAGCGTGCCGGAAAAGCCGGCGCGCACGGTGGTCTTGTCGAGCTCCACCTGAGCCTGTTTGAGGGCTGCCTCGGCGCTTGCCTTCTGCGATGGCAGCAGCGACGCGATCTTCGTTTCCAGCGTGCGCTTGTTGGCAGTGGCCGCGTCGACCGCTCCCCTGCGGCCGTCAGCCGCCACCTGCAGCCGCTCGATCTCACGCGGAGCCACGACATTGGGGTTGCGGCGCATCAGCTCCGTCTGGGTCTCGAGCTGGTCCTGTGCCTGAAGAAAGGCGCCTTGCGCCTGCTGGATCAGCCCGTCGGCGGCGGCAAGCTCAGTCTGCGCCACCGTGGTTTCGGCCTCGACCTCGGCAATCTGCCGACGTGCAAGCTCGATCGCCGCTTCCTGTTCGGTACTGTCGAGCTTGAACAGCGGCGCACCAGCCTCCACCATTTGATGGCGCTGGACATAGACCTCGGCCACACGCCCGCCCGTCTCCGGCAGAATGGTAACGGTGCGGAACACCGAGGTGACGTTCTTGGTCGACGGATGGAAATAGAACACCAGGGTGATCAATGTCAGCGTCAGCATCAGACAGGCGGTGATGCCGTACCGAAGTTCGAACCAGACGGAATAGAGCGTGATTTCGTGGCCGAACCTCTTGCCCTGGACATACCGGCGAAAGAGATAGTCGGGAAGGATGGTCAGCATCGAGCAAAGCAGGAACTCGAACATGGCTCATGCCCTCCCATCATTCGAGGTCGGCTCGACCCTGGTTTCGACAGCCGACGCCGCCGGCTCGGGAACAACAGGGTGATCGACACGGACGTGCCCATGGGCGTCCAGCTCCGGCTCCGGTTCGCGGCCCGACATTTTCTCCAGCGAACGCGCGATCGATCTGAGCGGCGACCAGATGTCGGGCAGATCCACCAGAGCCAAGATCAACCCCGCGATCCAGAAGAGATGATTGTGCGTAAACAGCGCGATCAGCGCCAGCACTGCCACGACCTCGAACTTCGCCTTGCTCCCCCCGTGGGCCATCTGCTCGGGCAGGGCATGCAGGCGCAGGTAGAGCGTGCCGATCCCGAAGATTGCGAGCAGCAGGAACACCACGACGAAATTGAACAGAAGGTCAGACTGCCCGGGCGGCGTGACGAACATCGGCAGATGTTCGATCGCTTTTGGATGTATCAAGTCTGCCATCTCCGTCTCCCCCAACGCATGTCAGGTTATAGTCTCGATTTCAGAGAGTTAGCACACAATTTGCGCTTGTAAGCAAAGTCTTTTTTACCGTATCCCCGATCACGGTTGATATCAGCCGGTCGCGTCCGGCGGGCCTTGCCGGCCACCGCCCCTCCATCATTGCGTCAGGAGCCAGCGAGCCCTTGTAGAGGCACACTCACCTGTAGAGGCACACTCACCACCCGCGATGCTCAGGCCCGCCGGCTGTCATGCCGCACCGCTATTGCCCGTCGCGCAAAGTCTCTTTCTGGGTAATCAACCGGGCGCTGTGCTGGCCACTCAAATAGGTCCAGAACCAGCTCCAGGCGACGGCGAAGCGGCTGCGCGTGCCGATCAGGAAATAGATATGGGCGATGCCCCAGATCCACCAGGCAAGCGCACCCTTGAGCTTGAAGCGGCCGAAATCGATGATCGCCGCCCGCCGACCGATCGTCGCCAGGCTGCCCTGATGGCGGTAGCGAAAATCGCCGGGCGGCTTGCCGCCACCAAGGCGTGCGCGGATGACCTTCGCGACATAGGCACCCTGCTGCTTTGCGGCCGGCGCGATCCCCGGCACCGGCTTGCCTCCGTCATAGGTGACGGAGGCCGTATCGCCGATGACGAAGATATCGTCATGACCTGGCGCCTCAAGATCGGCGCCGACGATCGCGCGGCCGGCCCGATCCTCGGCAATGCCGAGCCAACGGGCGGCGGGCGACGCCTGGACGCCGGCGGCCCAGACGAGCGTCCGGCTGGCAACGAAAGTCTCGCCGATCGTCACCCCTTCGGCGGTGCAGTCCGTCACCGGCGTTCCGGTCCGGACCTCCACGCCCAACCTTTCCAGTTCACGCCGGGCATAATCGGACAGGTCCTCGCTGAAGGCAGCCAGAATGCGCGGCCCCGCCTCCACCAGGATCACCCGGGCCTTTCGGGTATCGATGCGGCGAAACTCGCTCGGCAGCGTGCGGTGGGCCATTTCGGCGATGATGCCGGCAAGCTCGACGCCCGTCGGCCCGGCGCCGATCACGGTGAAGGTCAACAGCGCCTCGCGCACGGCCGGGTCTTCCTCGAGTTCCGCCTTTTCGAAAGCGATGAGCACGCGGCGACGGATGGTGGTCGCGTCCTCCAGCGTCTTCAGACCCGGCGCCACCGGCTCCCATTCGTCATGGCCGAAATAGGCATGCGTCGCGCCGGTGGCGATCGCCAGCGTGTCGTAGCCGATCGCCTGCCCGCCCTTGAGCGTCACCGTCTTGGCGGCAGCATCGACGCCGGTAACCTCGCCCAGAAGCGTCGTTACCTCCGGCCGGTCGCGATAGAGATTGCGGATCGGCCAGGCGATCTCCGACGTAGCGATCAGCGTGGTCGCGACCTGGTAGAGCAGCGGCTGGAATAGATGGTGGTTTCGCCGGTCGATCAGCGTGATACGCACCGGCGCGCCGGCAAGCCCGTTGACGAGCTGCAGCCCGCCAAACCCTCCACCGACGACGACGACATGATGCCTGTCCTGCATGGCCATGATCCCGATTTGACTTTTCTCAAATGTGGAGCGGCGCCGCGCCAACACAACCGCCGGCTTCGTATGCCACCCTTGCAAAATCGGTCATGGCGCTGGCACCGGCGTTGCAATAATGTGTTGGGCTACCGTAGACGGGTGCCGGAAGTCGGTGCTGGCAGGATCGTTTCCCCCTCTCCCTGCGAGGCGGCCTTCGGCGCCGTGTGGCTGGCGCAATGCCGCCCTTCAGCTGCTGCTGGTCATTTGCAGAACGCATTCGAGAGCAGTGGCAGCCTCACCTATTGGGCAACGTCGGCCAAGCATGGGTTCAGCACGCGATTTCCGAAAATGGACTCCGGGCATGGGACATGATTGCTTGCAGCTGGCCGCCCTACGCCCGCAGCCGTTTACACAAGCACTGATCGTTTCGCCCCGATCTAGCCCTCAGTCAGAAGGGGTTGATGTAGTTCGTGATCGCGATCTGCCGAAGCAGGACTTTCCGGATCACATGGGCCGCGCTGACATGTTCGGTAAAGATCGCCGCATCCCCCGTGCTTCCTGCGGGCAGACGATTGGCAAACTCGGCGTCATCAAGTTTTACCCTGACAACGAACGGCAGCGTCTCGATGGTCTTCGATGAAACGGCAGTGCCCGACGTCTGCGTCTGTCCGGTCGCCACCGCCTGGAGAATGCTCTCAACCTTGCCGCCGTAGACTTTTCCGGGCTCGTACTTGAACGTCACCTCAACAGGCTGACCGGGCTCGACATAGCGCGCATCGATCTGCGGCACCTCGACGCCGATGATCGTCTCCGAGGTATCGATGAAGGCCATGACCGGTGATAGCGGCAGATTGGCGACACGCGCGCCCGTGCGCAGCGCTAGGTTCGTCACGTAGCCATCGGCAGGAGCACGGACGATGGTTTTTTCGAGGTTCCAGTTGGCTCCCACCAACTGCGCCTCCAATTGATCGACCTCGGCCTGATATTGTTCGACATCGAACGCGCGTCCGGCGGGAGTCGTCTGCAATCTCGTTTTCTCCGCCAGCCGCAACTGGCTCAACTTGAGCTGGGCCTGCAGAGCATTGACCTGCGACTGATAGGGAGCGGGATCGATACGGAACAGCACGTCACCAACCCTTAGCGGCGAATTCGCCTTGACCGGCACCTCGACCACTTCGCCCGCGACGCTGGGCACTATGGCGACGGAATTGCGCACGACGAGTGCGGGTCCTTGCGGTGCGCCCCAGTTCATCGGGATGAACAGGCCGACCAGCAGGATGAGCAGGACCAGTATCGGTGAGACCTTCCAGAACAGATTGAACGGGACAATCCGAAACTTCACCAGGCAGAACAGGATGACCAGATAGACGTTGAGAAGAACAACGATCATTGTCCAAGCTCCACCTTGGAGACACGGGGAACGTCAACATAGGCCCAGATCAGGACGATCGGCCAAAGGGCGAAACCCAACAGCAGCGTCACCCAACCGCCCACCGTCACCGCTTCGGCCCACGGATGGTTCCGCTTTTTGGCGATCATCCCGGGCAGCATGGCCAGGAAGACGATCACCGCGACGGTGCTTAAGACCAGGACGACAAGCACGATCCACGCAAATAGGTCGATAAGGCTCATGGCCAAATCCCTTCGTTGAGGCGTAAACACTATTGAGCCAGGCATGGCCGTGGCCTCTGGCATGAGCGAGCCGACCCGCGCTGCCGGCAAGGACGCTGAACAGATCGGCTCAGGCTAGCCAATGCCGCTCGCGTGGGAAGTACGTAACAGTTAATCCGATGCCGACGTCGGCACGGCCGAGAAGACGGCATGACGGCCTTGGCCCGTGGCGGGCGCCCTCGCGCAACGACGGGTGCAACCGTGTCTCTTTCACCTTTGAACCGCCCGCACGGGCGGCTCCGCATTGTCCCCGACGACGTTGGTCGAGCATCGGCAACGGCTTTGTCGAGTTCGGCCCGATTGCCAGGCATGCGGGAAAAACCGCCATCGAACCACTAGAATTGCACGGTGGGAGTGCGGCAAGCTTTGAGGAAATATACAAATGGAGTCGGTGCGGCGGGGCAGTCGCCTGCCGCCTCGGGGGCAAGGGGAATAGCGCCAGGAAGCGGCTTGGAGCGATTGACGATACTTCGCTGCGGCAGGAATGTCGCAGAGCGTTTGGGGGAAGCATGCGCAGAGCTGATTTCCATGTCCGACAAGCGGCGTCGATGGCATATCTGGGTGCGGCGCTGATTGCCGGCCTCTGCAGTTTTGGGGCAGCCGGCGACGCATTAGCCGCGAACTGCAGTTCCCGCGGCGGCCTGGCCTATCTCGGCAACACGAAAGGGGCCACCCGCTCTGTCTGGCTTTCCGGAACCAGCGCCGGGTCTTTCGGCCTCGAGGCGGCTCAGGGCAATCAGACAGTCGACACCTGGAGCAAGAGCAAGCGCGGCCTCCATCTCTCGCTTTCGCCGGTCGTTTCAAACGGCAACGGTGGCACGCACAAGCTCTATGACACATCGAGCGGAAAACCGTGCCTGCTCGACACCCAGAACCAGGTGCGTAATATCATCTTTCCGAACATCGACTGGCCCGACGGCCGCCCGGATGTTGGCCCACAGCCGGTGTTTCCGGGTTTCAACTTGCCCGATGGCCGACCGGACGTCGGCCCGCAGCCGGTGTTTCCGGGTTTCAACTTGCCCGATGGCCGACCGGACGTCGGCCCACAGCCGGTGTTTCCGGGTTTCAACTTGCCCGATGGCCGACCGGACGTCGGCCCACAGCCGGTGTTTCCGGGTTTCCACTTGCCCGACGGCCGCCCGGATGTCGGCCCCCAGCCGGTGTTCCCGGGTTTCAACTTGCCCGATGGCCGCCCGGACGTCGGCCCGCAGCCGGTGTTTCCGGGGTTCACGCCGCGCACCCCGACCGCCATCAGAGGCGGCCGCGTGGTCGCAGCCCCCACGCCGGACACCTGTATCGACCCGCGGTCGATAAATTCCAACAAGCAACAGCGCGACCTGCCGATCTGCCGGGACCTCGCTGCCGAAGAAGCCGCCGCCCAAAGCGCCGACCGATCACAGGTGCCGTTGACGCCGGGCCGCGATCTGCCAGCGCCCTCGCTCTGGAACTTCTGGTCGGATATCCAGTTCGCAGACATATCCGACGAACGTTATGACCGCGACAGCGACACGCTCGCCCGCTCGTTGACGATGGGTCTCGATCGCCGCATCACCAACGACCTCGTCGTCGGCATGACCGTTTCCCTTGAGAACAGTTCGACCGATGCGTTCGACGGCACATTGGGCATCGACACCGACGGCTTCAGCTTCGGCCCCTATGCGGCCTACCGTCTGTCGAAACACTGGGCGATCGACGGATCGCTGACATACGGGCGCTACAACAACGATATCGACCTGAGCGTGCTGAGTGGCCGACAGGATTCGGAGCGTCTTGCCGGCGAAATCTCGCTCCACGGCCAATATAAGGTCGATGCCTATTTCATCCGCCCCAAGGTCTCCGTCAATTGGTCCCATATCGACAGCGGCGCCTACGACCTCTCGGGCAGCATCCTCAACATACCGGTCAGCGTTTCCCTTCCCGGCGACAGCTTCAATTATGGCGTCCTCGATCTCTCGACCGAGATCAGCCGTTATTTCCGTCTGCCGGACGGGCAGCCGTTTCTCGCCTTCGCCGAACTCGGTGCCGAATACCAATTCGAGCGGCCCAACGACGGCAAGATCCTGACCGGCGACCTGTCGGAAGTGACGCCCTCGCCCTGGGCGTTTTCGCTTCGCTCGGGCTTCCGAATGCTGGTGAACGACAACCTCCAGATCGAAGCGACGGGCGGCTATTTGAGCTTCGGCCAGAAAGATCTCGATGTCTGGGAGGGCAAGCTCCACGTCGCGTGGAGCTTCTGACAGGTCCTAGAGCATTTCCAGCAAACGTGCGAAGCGGTTTTTCGTCAGGAAATGCGGAAAAACAAAGAGATAGAGCGCTTCCGTGATTCCGCCTAACGCTCTGACTATCTCCTGCGAGCCGACAAGCGGCGAATCTGCCCGGCTCCTGGCTACCGAACGTCATGTTTTCTCAGGATGCGTCGCACGCAACAGGTTGTCGCGCAACTTCACCACGGTTTGCTGCACCACCGGAAAATCGTCTCCGAGACCGATCACATCCGTCAATGCTGCGCCGGGCTCCATTTCGACCAGTTTGCGTCCAGCCGCTGTCAGCGTCACGCGGACCTGCCTTTCATCGGCCGGATCGCGCCGGCGCTGCAGATAGCCCTCGGACTCGAGCTTCTTGAGGATCGGCGTCAGCGTGTTCGACTCCAGGAAGAGCTTCTCGCCGAGCGTGCCCACGGTCTGTTCGTCTTCCTCGGAAAGCGCCACCATGGTCACGTATTGAGTATAGGTCAGACCGAGCTTGTCCAGCAGTGGCTTGTAGGCGCGACCGAAGGCGAGGTTTGCCGAGTAGATCGCAAAGCACAGAAAATTCGAAAGCTTCCTGCCGCCGTATTCGGCCTGCGACGCGGAAACGTCGGCACCTTTTGCTGTTGGGGATTTGGGCATGGGTATATCCTGTTCCATTGTCCTCGTTGTCGACCCTTATATAAATCGCATCCGATTAAATCGCAATGGTATTGACATCCGGTTTGGGTTGGCATATTTACATCGCATCCGATTATAGTGGATGCGATAAAACTTAACCAGAAAGGATTTCACCATGACCGAGAAGCTCCTCTTCACCGGCAAGACCCACAACACCGGCGGCCGCAACGGCGGCACGCGCAGCGACGATGGCATGCTTGACCTCAAGCTGGCGCAGCCGCATCCGGCCGCTGAAAACCTCTTCGGTGCTGCCTGGTCCGCGTGCTACATCGGTGCGATCGAGGTCGCCGCCTCCCAGAGAAAGATCAAGCTTACGGCCGGACCCGAGGTCAACACCGAGATCGATCTGAACGTTAATGACGGCTCCTACTTCCTGCGCGCACGTCTCAATGTCAGCCTGCCGGGCCTCGACCGCGACGTCGCCCATGAACTGATCCATGCAGCCCACGAGATCTGCCCCTATTCCAAGGCGACACGCGGCAACATCGATGTCGAGACCAATCTGGTCTGAAGGCCATCCGGTCAGGTCTGGCCGCTCACCCGGCAGACCTGACCTCCCCTTATGCCCACTTGGAGAACACGGATGAGCAACAGCCACACCCAGCCGCCGCAAGCCTATAGTGAGTTCTCTGATGTGGTCGACCCGGCCATCTATGAGCCATTGCCCGACGATTGGCACATCGCCATTACCGATGTCGTCGACTCGACCTCGGCGATCAGGTCCGGGCGCTATGAGGACGTCAACTTTGCCGGCGCCTCCGCGATCGTCGCCTTCGGCAACGCCCGGGGGACGTTCGATTTTCCCTTCGTGTTTCGTGGCGACGGCGCGGCATTCGCCCTGCCGCCGGAGGCGGCCGCAACCGCGGCATCGACCTTGCGTCAGGTCGCGGCCTTTGCGAGCGACAGCCTTGGCCTGACGCTTCGAACCGGGTTGTTGTCCGTGCGCGAAGTCCGCGCCAACGGAAGCGATGTCAGGATCGCCCGCTACGCGGCATCGCAAGACGCCACCTATACCATGTTTGCCGGTGGCGGATTGAAATGGGCGGAACAGCAGATCAAGCGCGGGCGCTACCTGATAAGGCCGGACAGGGATACGACGCAACCGAACCTGACCGGTCTCCGGTGCGAATGGAAGCCGTTTCCCAGCCAGCGCGGTGAAATTCTCTCCTTGCTGGTAGAGCCGACCGAACAGACCGGCGCTCAGGACTTTGCCGCCCTGGCGAGAAGCGTCCTTGCCGTTCTCGAGGCCGGGCAGCGCCAGGCTCATCCGGTGCCGGAGGCGGTCGCGGTACCAAAGGATGAGCGGATGGATGTCGACCCGGCGCGCTGGTCGACGGTCGCGGCCAATTCGGATTTCCGCAAGTGCGATGACGGCTTGCGCCTGACGCTCGATTGCACGCATGAGCAGATCGACCGGGTCGAAGCCATCCTTGTCGCCGCCAGACAACGCGGCGAAGTCAGTTTCGGTCTACACCGCCAGTCTCATGCGCTGATGACCTGCCTGATCCCATCCGGCAGACCTGATTCACACCTACATTTTCTCGACGGAATGGACGGCGGCTATGCCAGGGCCGCGGAAATGCTGGCACCTGCCAAACAAGCTGCGGCGTGATTATTGGCGGGCGGCAAAGGCCATCCACTTTCATATCCACCTCCAGCAAACCGACATCCAGTAGATTCGCTAGGCAGTTGACAGAAACATCGCAAGCCCCGGACGGGGCCGTCCAAGCCCTCCATATCAAGCTTGCGATGGGCTACCGGATGCCGGCGCCCACAGCCGAGCCCTCACCCCGGTTTACCATTTCATTCTGTCGCGACCGCTCGTGAAGCATTCGACACCAGAGCGCGAGGGTCGCCAAGTGAAACAACCGAAAGCTCAGCCGCGACAGAACGACCCAATGAATGCGATTTTTCCGAATTAATCCAAAGTGATTGCAGAGATATCTTTCGGATGGGCGGGTCGAAAACAGCCACATTCGTAGCATCATTGAAATGAACGTTACCAAACGCAGCAGTGTAGTTGAATATTTGACCCACAAGGGAGGACATCATGCCTACCGTTATGGCTTATCACGATGTCAAAGACACCAAACACTGGCTCGCCTCGCCGCTCCGCAAGCAGATCTTCGAACCGATCGGCGTCACAAACATCCGCACATTTGTAGACCCTCAGGCATCCAACCGCGTCGGCTTGGTCATGGATGTTGCCGACATGGCAAAATTGGAGGCCTTCATGCAGACAAAAGCGGCAGCGGATGCGATGACGCATGATGGCGTGCTGCCCGAAACTCTGGTGTTACTCGTCCAATCCCAGTAACCGGGGTGCCGCATCCGACATCATGCCAAGACGGTCTTAAGGCGCTTGCGCCGATGTCTCGGCATCACAAAGGCCCCTCCGGGCAGGACACTCGTCCCAACCCAACCTGACGCAGGAGGATGATATGACGACATTGTTCGTAAGACACGAAGTCTTCGACTACGCGGCCTGGCGCAGGGTATACGATGCGTTTTCGCCGGTGCAGAAGGCAAACGGCGTTTTGGCGGAGGCGGTTTATCAAGCCCCTGACAATCCCAACGATGTTACCGTAACCCATGAGTTTGCCACGCTTGAAGCGGCTCAGGCGTTCGGCAACCTGGACGAATTGAAAACGGCAATGCGCAACGGCGGTGTGCAAGGCACGCCGACAGTGTGGTTTGCCAACAAGGCATGAGATAGCCCGGAGTGGCATCACCCCGCCTGCGCCATCGCCGGCTCGAAGCCGATTTCGTCGATGGTTCCGACCAGCACGATCTCGTCGCCGAGCGACCATTCGGCGGCCCGCGCCGCCATGTGCGCCGGGACCTTTTCCGAGCCGCCCGGCCCCGGTGGCACGTCATAGGTGGCGTGCGCGTCGTGGGCGAGGATCACCTGGAAGCCGAGGTCCATCGCCCGGCGCGCCGTTGCCGCCAAACACATTTCCGACAGCATGCCGCAGATGGCGATGGTTTCGACCCGATGGCTCCTCAGCCGCGCCTCCAGATCGGTGTCGTGAAAACCATCGTCGACGGACTTGCGCACGACCGTTTCACCGGGGCTCGCATCGAAGAACAACTGCCAGCCGTCCGTGCCCGGCTCGTCCGGCGCACCCTTTTCCCCGTCGTTCTGCACGAAGATGATGGGGACTGCCTTTTCGCGCGCGCGCTCAAGCAGCCGGCCGACGGCCCGCTGCAGCGACAGAAGATCCGGCACCGCATCCGCACCCGATATGAAGGCGCGCTGCACGTCGACGACCACAAGCGCCTCGGCCAGTTTGATGCCGTTCTCGCTCATCGTCTCAATCACTCCGCATAATCGACCGGCACCGCGGTGCCGCTCTTCAGGATCTCCATCGAGATAGACGCGGAAACGTCGAAGAGCTCCACCTTGCGCACGATCTGTTTGTAGACCACGTCGTAGTGTTCGACCCGCGGCAACACGACCTTGACGATATAGTCGTAGTTGCCGGTCAGGCGATGCGCCTCGACGATCTCGGGGATGTCGCTGATCGCCCGGCGAAATGTCTCGATCCACTCGTCGGAGTGATGCGCAGTCTTGATCATCGCGAACACGGTGGTCGGCACGCCCATGCGCTCGCGGTTGAGAACGACGATACGCTTGGCGATGTAACCTGCCTCTTCCAGCCGCTGGATGCGGCGCGAACAGGCGGACAGCGAAAGGTTCACCCGGTCGGCAAGTTCGCCGACGGCCATGCTCCCATCCTGCTGCAACAGCGTCAAAAGCTTCCTGTCTCTCTCGTCCAGCACGCTCACCACTCCCATTTCATCGAAACGATACGCTGCATATTTGCACAATCAACAGTCATTGCGCAATTCATTCGCGCTAAACGACCATTCTCGCGCCATCAAAGCGAACCATTGCGGACGAAGGTCCGGCATAGTTTCCCCATCGAAAACAGCTGGCCGCACTTCGGTGCGGATGGCGACAGGATCAGGGAAAGAAACGATGGAAATGCGCAAGATCGGTCTTATCGGCGGCATGAGCTTCGAAAGCTCGGTGGTCTATTACCGCATGGTCAACGAGGCCGTTCGCGAGCGGCTGGGCGCGCTGCATTCGGCCGAGGTGCTGCTGCACTCCGTCGACTTCCAGTCGATCGTCGACCTGCAGAAGGCCGGCCGCTGGGACGACGCCGCCAGGCGGCTTGCCGATGTTGCCCATGGGCTGAAGACGGCCGGTGCCGACTGCGTGCTGATCTGCACCAACACCATGCACCTGATCGCCGACGCCGTGCAGGCGGCCGTCGACATTCCGCTGATCAACATCATCGACGAGACCGGAGCCCGCCTCAAGGCCGCCGGCGTTCGCAAGCCGCTGCTGCTTGCCACCCGCTACACGATGGAGCACGGCTTTTACGCCGAGCGCATGAAGAGCCACGGCATCGAAGTGATGGTGCCCGACGCTGCTGGCCGCACGCTGACGCACAACATCATCTTCGACGAGCTTTGCGCCGGCAAGGTGCTGAGCCCTTCCCGCAAGGCGCTGATCGACCTGATCGACACGGCGGAGGCCGAAGGGGCCGATGCCGTCATCCTTGGCTGCACCGAGATCTGCCTGATCCTCGACCCGAAGAGCCTGCCGCTGCCGGGCTTCGACTCCACCGCGATCCACGCCGACGCCGCCGTCGAATTCGCCCTCGGCGTCGAGGATTTGCGCCGCGCCGCATAAGCCAGGATCGGGCGTTCCCCGATCCGCACCGACCGCAAACGAAAATGGCCTCCAGCCTGCGCTGTGGGCCATTTTCCGTTGATCCATGCGGCATGCTCGGTCCCTTACAGCGCCGCGCGTCTTATTAGACGCGCAAAGGTCGCTGTAGCACTTTGAATGGCTGCATGTTTTGATCCTTAAATCGAATAGGATTTAAGGAAACATGCAGTAGGCGCAATTGCCGCGCCGCGTGCTTGACGTTTGCCGCCGTTCAGGTGCGTCGGATGTTCAAGCCGTTTCCTGCCCGCTGCGTGGCCCGCGAAGGCCGATGCAGTTGCCCCAGGGGTCGCGAACCTGGCACATCCACAACCCGTCTTCGATCGCAAGCGGGCCGCGATAGAGCGGCGCGCCCAGACCGTTGAAATCGGCAAGCGCCCGGTCGAAATCCTCGACCTGCCAATAGACGACCGAACCGGCCGCGCCGCTCGCCACCTTCTCGTCCGCCGGCACGATTTCCAGATGGGTCGAACCGATCTTCAGATACTCGAAATCGAAGGCGTCCAGACGGCGACGTTCTGCGCTTGGGAAGGCGCGCTGATACCAGGAAAGCCCTGCATCCACATCGGCGACATGCACCAGAACCGCAGCCACAAATTCTGTCATCACAACACCTCGCCAACGCAAAGAACCATTTGAGGGTCGGCATTTCCGTCCCTCTACAGCGCCGCGCGTCCATGACGCGCAAAGGACGCCGTAACACCTTATATTTGCTGCATAATTCCTTAAATCGAATCCAACTTGAGGAATTATGCTGAGCGGGCCTTATACAGGGTTTGCACGCGGATGCGCGGTCTCGCGGTACGCTCAGGCGGGCACGGCGACAGCGCTTTCGGCGACCGGCTGCGCGCATATCGCCTGCCAGTCGCACTCCTTGAGGCCCGCGGCTGCAAAGGGGTCGATCAGCGTGCCCGAAACTATCGAGGCGAGCAGCGCCGGCGAAGGCGGAATGCGCGCGATCGTTGCCACCAGCCGGTCGCGCAGCCAGGCAAGCGCTGCGGAGTCCGATTGGTAGAAGGGCGTGAACGCCAGCGACAGCAGCTGGAACAGCGCCATATGGTTGCGCCTCGCCCGGCCATACGCGGCCAGCGCCGCGTCGATATCGTCGGTAAGCGACAAAGTGTGGGCAAGCGTCGCCGCATCGATCAGCGCCATGTTGGCGCCCTGCCCCAGTTGCGGGCTGGTCGAATGCGCGCTGTCGCCGACAAAAGCGACGCGGCCCGACGTCGGCGGGCGCAAGGTGCGGTGGGCATAGCGCGCCAGCGTCAGTTGGTCCCAATCGTCGATCTGGTCGAGCAGCGGCGCGCAATCCGGCCAGTAGTCGCGAATTGCCGCCTTCCATCTGTCCAGACCCGCCGCCTTCACGGCGTCGGCATCGCCGACCTTGACGCTCCAGAAGAAGGCAACATGGTCTCGCGCCTTCGGTCGCGCCCGGCCCGCCGGCAGGATGCCGATCATCACCTTGGCGCGGTCGTAGCGCTGTGTCAGTGCGTTTGGATCATGGGTCAGGCCGTCACTGTCGAGCGTCGCCCAGAAGGCGCCATAGGCAAGCTCGCGCACGCCGGGCGCCGTCGCGGCACCCGCCGCAATGGTCGAGCGGGCACCGGTCGCGTCGATGACGAGATCATAGCGCCCCGCCTCCTGGCCGGCGGCATCCGTCAGCACCGCCTTTTCGCCCGAGGTCTTGGCCGCGGTCAGCGTCATGCCGGTGCGAATGGCAATGCCGGCCGCTGTAACTGCATCATGCAACACGCCGAACAGCGCTGCGCGCTGAACGGCCAGCCCGAAGCGACCGCCCGCAAGCGCGTCATAGCGCACGTCGAGCACCGTGCGGCCGCTCCTGGCATCGGCGCCGTGCAGCCGGTCGATGCGGCTGCCGAGCGCCATGATCGGCTGAAGCAACCCGAGCGCGGCGAGCGCCGTCAGCCCCGTCGGCTGCAGCATCAGCCCGGAGCCGACCGGCGCGACGTCCGCGAAACGTTCCAGGATTTCAACGCGGTGGCCCTGCCGCGCAAGCAAAAGCGCCGAGGCAAGCCCGGCCGGCCCGGCGCCGGCAATACCGATATCGAGTCTCTTCATGCAGTCAGCAATAGCCGCTCAAGGCGCGCCGTCATAGGCCTGGCGCGAGGCGCGGATTGCCACATGGTTGGCAGCCGACCAATCGACAAAATGCTTCAGCAATTCGTGCAACGAGCGCCCGAGATCGGTCAGCGCATATTCCACGCTCGGCGGCTGCGTCGGAAAGACCGTGCGACTGATATAGCCGTCGCGCTGCAGGTCGCGCAGCGTCTGCGTCAGCATGCGCTGGGAGATATCGGGGATCAGCCGCCGAAGTTCCGAGAAGCGCAACGCCCCGTCGGCCAGCGACAGGATCATCAGCGAGTTCCACTTGCCGCCGATGTTGTCCATGACGTCGCGCACCGGGCAATTCTCGACATCCATCGGCACGCCGCAGACCATCGCCACGCGCTTGCCCTTCACATCACCACTGAGCTTGTTCATGGGCCGGTACCCTTTTTGTAACCACGGCAGAAAAAACTGCCTCCTTTACAGCTCTTACCAGATTACTAGATTAGAGCAACTCTCAAAAAGAGACCAACAACCGGCAGACGTGCTTTCCCTCCCGAAGCGTCGGCTGGCATCACAGAGAAAAAGGAAAAGTTCATGTCCGATACATTGCTCGTGACCGGCGCCACCGGCCAGCTCGGCAAGCTCGTGCTCGATGCGCTGCTTGCATCCGGCAAGGTCCAGCCGGCCAACATCATCGCCACCAGCCGCGATACGGCAAAGCTTTCCGACTATGTCGGCAAGGGCGTGCAGGCACGTGTCGCCGACTTCGACGATCCGGCCTCGCTCGACCGGGCCTTTGCCGGCGCCGACCGCATCCTGATCATCTCCACCGATGCGCTCGACCAGCCGGGCAAGCGCCTGCATCAGCATCTGGCAGCCGTCGCGGCCGCGAAGAAGGCCGGCGCCAAGCACATCCTCTACACCTCGATGCCGAACCCGGAGACCTCGGTCATCCCGTTTGCGCCCGATCATCTCGGCACCGAAAACGCCATCAAGGCAACCGGCATCCCCTACACGATCCTGCGCAACGGCTGGTATATGGAAAACCTGTTCATGGCGCTGCCGCATGCGCTGGAAACCGGACAGTGGTACTCGTCCTCGGGCAAGGGCCGCCTCGCCCACCTCGCCCGCGCCGATGCCGCAAAGGCCGCCGCAGCAGCCCTGCTTTCAGCCGGCGATGAAAGCCGCACGTTCACGCTGACCGGCCCGGAGCTGCGCTCGACCGACGAGATCGCCGCTCTCGTCTCCAAGGCTGCCGGCAAGCCGCTCGACGTCGTCCACATTTCCGACGACGCGCTGGCCGGCGGGCTGAAGGGCGCGGGCCTGCCCGACTTCCTCATCCCGATCGTCGTCTCCTTCGACGCCAACACCCGCGAGGGCCATATCGACATGGTGACGAGCGACGTGACGACCCTGACCGGCGCCACCCCCCTGCCGCTCACCGCCTTCCTCGAAGCCAGCAGGGCAAGACTTGCCGGCTGAATGGTAAGCGCCCTCATTCCTGTGCCTGTCACAGGAATCTAGCCAGCCCAAGTCTTTGGGCTGAAAGGTCTTTTGACCCGACAGACGTCGGGTCACTGGATCCCCGCCACAAGGGCGAGGATGAGAAGGACGGGATGTCTCTCGCATCAAACAGGGGATCTCGGTCGTTTGTCATCAGCCGGGCCGGCAAATGCCGGCTTTCGGTCCGCCAACACCCCATTGCTTCCAAGCTTTCCCCACGGCCTGCCCAATCTTCGCAGCCCTCTATCGTTATCGGACGGCCTCCACCGGCCCGACATCTCCCCGCACCGCGATCTCGGCCAGAACGAGAGCGCTGATGCCCGCGAGGAAGAAACCCGCCGACAGGTTCAGCGTCGTGCCGTTGTAAAAGGCGCCCAGACCGATGGCAAACAGGGTCGCGATCAGGCTCGATCCGGAGGCGATCAACGATGCGCCGAGGCCCGCAACCTGGCCAAGCGAGCGCATAGCCATGGCGTTCAGGTTGCCGAACAGCACCCCGACTGCAAAGAACGCCGCAAAGCCGAGCACCATCAGCACGGTCAGTGGCGGCCGTCCGCCCCAAAAAATGGATGCCGCCAGCATCATCAGTCCCGCCGTCGCCAGCCCGACAAAACCATAGCGTGCCATTGTCTCCGCCCCAAAGCGCTGCACAAGTTTTGCGTTGAGGAACGAAGCAAGCCCGATCCCTGTGGCCAGCATCGCAAAATACAATGGGAAGGTTTGTCCGATCCCATAGGCATCGAAGAAGAGATCGGCCGCCGTGCTGAGGTAAAGGAGCTGCGCACCGAAGACGAGCCCGGTCGCCACGATCAGCAGCGTCACGCGCCGATTTGACAGGATACGCCGCCCGTTCGACAGCAGAAGCCTCGGACGAAAGGGAATGCGTTTCCCGGCCGGCAATGTTTCCGGTTGCCGCATGACCAGCCACAACCCGAGAAGGCCTGCCACAGCGAGATAGACCACGAAGACGCTGCGCCAGCCGCCGACCGCGATGATACCCTGCGCCAACGTCGGAGCCAGCATCGGCACGAGAATGAAGAGCGTGAACATGAATGACATGACGCGGGCCATGGCATCGCCCTCGAACTGGTCGCGGATCATCGCCCGCGTGGCGATCTTCGGTCCGGAGACGCCGACCCCCTGAAGAAATCGGCCGAGAATCACCATTTCGAGTGAGCCTGCCACCATGGCGATGACCGTACCGAGCGCATAGACGCCAAGGCCCAGAACAAGCGCTTTCTTTCGTCCCATCGCGTCGGAGAGCGGGCCCAGCAGCAACTCTCCGAACGCCATGCCGAGGATGAAAAGCGATATGATGTGCTGGGTAGAGAGCGGCGGCGCAACGCCGACATCGGCCCCGATCTGACGCAAGCCCGGCAACAGCGCATCGATGCTGATGGAGGTTAGCGAGGTCAGAAGGGCATAGAGAGCGATACGCTCGCGGAAACTGGTGGGAGATGTCATTAGCCGCACACAAAGGAAAAGATAGGCTCGACCTATAGCAGTCAAGCCGCAGGTTTGCGCGCGCCAGTCGCAAGACTCGTTCGAGAAACTTTGCTCCTGAAAGTTCAGCGTCTCGGTTTCACGGCGCTCAGGAGTTCAGGTGGGAGGCATCCGCCAGGCTGATGACTGCCCGATTTCGGAAGAAATCGTCCTGGCGCAGATGCGTGATGCTCCCGGATTTTGCCGGGAAACTCAGGAAGCCCGAGGCATCGATCGGTATCTTCATCCACGCGGCAAGGACCAGCGTGAGTGTAAAGCCATGGGTCACGATGATCTGTGTCTCGCAAGGCCGCTCGACGATCGCGTTCACGCAAGGGTAGACACGGGCTGCCACGTCGCGCCGGGTTTCCGCGCCATCGATGCCGCAATGGTAATCGAGCCGGTTGTCGTCCGGCGCCGGGCTATACCGTGCGTCGAGCCACGCCTGGGGTTTGCCGCCCGCCACACCGTAGCTGATTTCCCTGAGATCGGCGGTCTCCGTCACCGGCCGCTGGAAGCGCTTTGCAATGGCAGCCGCCGTCTGCGATGCGCGGCGAAGATCCGAGCTATGGATCTCCACCTCGTTCCCGCCGATGAGGTCCAGCAGCTGCTCGGCAGTTGCCGCCGCGTCCTCGTGGCCGCGAGTTGTCAGGTCGGTGTCGTACCAGCCTCCCACCTTGTCCTCTTCGTGGTGGATGGATTGAGTGTGGGTGACGACGAAAATGTCTTTCATATCGGCAATCTCATGAATTTCGCCTCGTCGGTCCGGTTTTCGCGACACAGCAACTGCATGGCGCGCCTTAAATCGGAATTGATCGACGGAGAAAATTATGCAGAAATTTTAAAATGTTACAGCGCCGCGCGGCGCTGCAAGAGTGAACATTCCGCCATGCCAGCGCTTGCGGAATACGTCGCGAAACTCGCGACGTCCCCATGGGCTCCGCGCCCGCCTGCCGCTCTGAATGGCGCGCCCGTCAGGGACTGCGTCGCCTGCAAATGGTGGCTTCAAACCGTCTGGCCGCAGGCGCGGCGGAAGCGGCGCACGGTTTCGGCCATGCCATACTCCAGCGCATCTGCCGTCAGGCCATGGCCGATCGACACTTCGGCGAGGTTGGGGATGTGCCTGGCGAGCAGCGGCAGATTGGCGACTGTCAGGTCGTGCCCGGCATTGACCTCGAGCCCGAGGCTGGCGGCGATTTCCGCCGTGCGGCCGAGTTCGGCGGCAATCTTTTCCGCCTTCTCGGGGTCGTCATAGCAACCGCCATAGGGGCCGGTATAAAGCTCGATGCGGTCGGCACCCGTCTCCTTGGCAATGCGTAGCGCCTCGGTGTCCTCGTCGCCATCGGCAAACAGCGAAACGCGAAAGCCCTTTTTCTTCAGCCGACCAACGACGCTGCCGAGCAGGTTGTGGTTCTTGCGGAAGTCCCAGCCATGGTCTGAGGTCGCCTGCGCCGGATCGTCAGGTACCAGCGTCACCTGTTCCGGCTCGTGCGTTTCGACGAGGCGTAGAAACTCCTCGTTCGGGTAGCCTTCCATGTTGAACTCGGTCGCTGAGAATTCGTCGTCGATGAGATCGCGGATCGGCTGCAGATCGGAGAAGCGCACATGGCGCTGGTCGGGGCGCGGATGCACCGTCAGCCCGCTTGCGCCGGCTTCAAGAGCAATGCGGCCGAGCGCAGTGACGGACGGCCAGGGAAGATCGCGCCGGTTGCGCAGCATGGCAACGGCATTCAGATTCACGGACAGTTTTGCGGGCATGTCGGAACTTTCCAGAGGCGGGCAATGTCAATGCAATGTTCTACTGCATAATTGTAAAAACAGAAAACAGTTTGGACCAAGATTATGCAGCAATTCCAAAGAGTACGTTCGCCAGCGAAAGTCGGCTCCGGCGTCGCTTGTTTGCCGGCCATGCCTTGACGAAACCTTGACATTAGTGGGGCCTAACATGCAGTGCGTCCAGCAAGACCCATCAACCAAGGCAAAAACCGATGCGGATGTCGGCGATGCAAGGTCGCAAAAGACGCACCGCTACGTTCTGCCACAGGGGACGGTCGCAATTTTGAGTTTATTTCAGATAAATCTCAAATTTGGGGTCAAGCATCCTGACAACAGCTTTTTTTGAGCCTAAATTTCCGAATCATATCGAATTGCGGCAGATCTGCCCTTCGATCTCTTTCATAAAGTTTCGCGACGAATGAACCTGGAGCAACAATTGATGATGGCGGTCGAAAGACCCTGCGACGAGACGATACGGCAAAACCTTCGCCGTATCCTCGAGAGCAAGTCTTTCGCGCGTTCCGAACGCCTGCGCGCTTTTCTCGCCTATGTGGTCGAAAAGGAGATGATCGGCGAAGGCCCGCAATTGAAGGGCTATTCGATCGCCATCGACGTCTTCGACCGCCCTCAGGCGTTCAATGCCGACAGCGATCCGCTGGTGCGGGTGCATGCCGGCAAGCTGCGCAAATTGCTCAAGGCCTATTACGAGACCGATGGCGCCGAGGACGAATGGCATCTGGTCATTCCCAAGGGCACCTATGTACCGGAATACAGCCGCCGGCAGATCGATGCGGCCTGCCCCGCCGAGCCACAGACGCGCCAGCCGAAGCTGACGCGCAAGCGCCTCCCCGGCCAGAAGACGGCCTGGCCGCCGGCACCGTTGTCTTCGCCGCTGGCTGTGCTGTCGGTGCTGCCGCTTTTGTTGTTTGCGCCGCTGCCTTCACCGGAAATGACGATGGACATCGATGCGCAGGCGAAGCTCTTCAACGGCCGCCATTCGATCGAGCGCGTGCTGCCCTCCGTCAACGTCGCCATATCGGGAGACCAGAACGCCGACGTCAAAGCCTTCGCCGTCGCCCTTCGCGCCGCCGCTCAGCGCCACCGGACACTGGCTCGCGCCACCGACGGCGACGCCGGACGGCCGGTATCGCGCAATGCGGCGCTGTCGTTTTCGCTCGAGCTGACCTGGTACGACGCGCCTGCGGCCGGTGTGCGCGTTACGCTCAAGCATGATGGCGAAGGCGTGCCGCTGCGGCAGGATTTCATCACAAGCGAACGATTGAAGAGTGAGCCCGATCTGCTGTTTGAAAGCATGTCGCTGGCATCCGAACTGTTTTCCCTCGATGGCGAGATCTACACCCATGCGAGCGAAGAACAGATCCAGAGCCCGCTGATGGATTGCATGACGGCAACCGCCCAGTATCGCAAGCTGCTGACCCGCGGCAGCTTCGAAAGCGCCTGGTCCTGCCAGCAAAAACTGGCACCGCTGCGCGGCGACGAGCCGCTGTTCATCCTCAGCGCAAACAGCCCACTCCGGGTCATCGGCCACTGACGGAAAACCATGCTGCCTGCGTCCTAAGCGGCCCGCCAGCATGGCCCAAACCAGCACTTCCCCTGCAATATTCAGGACTATTCATATATGTGATTCGCGTATACGGTGTGGCCATGCGTTGGGAATTGGTGCCTGGTTGCTCGTCAGGCAAGCACAATTGTCAGCAGTAGCCGCGCCCTTCGCGGTGTGCCCCAGCCGAGCAGCAGTCGCTATCGTCGACCATCGACGGTTGCATTGGAGCGCGGATCGCTTCCGCTCCGGTCATACCGTGCGATCGCGACGAGTTCCTGATGCCTGCGGCATAATTCCGTAAATCGGCAGCGATATCGGGATCAATTATGCAGCAAATCGAAGCGTGACGGCTGCCTTCGCCCCCTTGAACAGGCGCGCGGCACTGTCAAACGGGGATCATCGATATGCCGCGAGACCACTGGAAGTACGAGGGCGCGCTGGCGGCGCCGGAGCGCACCGGCTACCTGCCCAGACTGCCGCTTCCCCATCACGATCCCTCAAGCCCGCTTGCAATCGCCGATATGGCCGATGCCTTCGGCGTCACCCACCGCACCCTGCATTTCTATGAGGAGAAGGGCCTGCTGACCGCCGCCCGCATGGGGCCGATGCGGGTCTATGGACCGGACCACATCCGCCGCATGGCCGTCATCAACGCCTGCCGTGAAATCGACATGCCGATCGCGGCCATCCAGGAACTGCTCGCTGGTCTTGCCGGCGCCGACGACCAGACAGAGGCCGACCGGCTGTTCAAGGAAGCGCTGTTGTCACGACGCCGGGAACTGGCGGCGCAACAATCCAACCTGCGGCGCCAGATGCAGCGCATCGCCGAACTGCTGGAAAACGAAGCTGAACAGGGCGAGGCCTCGTCCGATGACGCCGAAAACGTGCATCTCTCGCCGATCGAGAGCGAATGCCTCACATTCATGGCCGAAGGTTACCCGGCTGCACGCATCGCCCGGCTGATGGAGATGGATCTGGCCGCAGCGCTGACGCTCGAGGCCGGCATCATCCGCAAGTTCAACGCCCACAACCGCTTCCAGGCCATCGCCAAGGCGGTGCTATCAGGCATGATCGCCGCGGAATAACCAGGCGCGACGCTTCGCGCTATCGGACGTATCTAGCCGAGATCCCGCGCTGGTCACGGGGATGAAGCATCGCGGTGTCGAAATTCCCGTCGCCGAAAAGGGCATCGTGAGGGGGCAATTCTCCCTGGATCATCGACAATGTGATGTCTTCAGCGCCACGCTCATGTTACGAGGCGCTTGAACGATGCAATGAGAGACGACCCCGATGCTTCCCTGGATCCTGCTAGACCGCGCAACCATTCCCGGTGATGGCGACGAGTTGCGCCTGAAGAGCCGCGGCAGCGAATTTTCCATCATGCTCGGCTCGACGGAATTGATGAACAGCCGGCTGAGCGGATCGGAAGAGGCGCTGGCGACGCTGAGCTGTGAGCGGATTGCCTGCCGGAAGAATGCCCGCATGCTGATCGGCGGCCTCGGCATGGGGTTTACCTTGCGGGCCGCATTGGGCGCGCTGCCTGATGATGCCAGGGTGGTGGTCGCAGAGCTCGTGCCAGCTGTCGTCGAGTGGGCGCGCGGACCGATGGCGGATCTCCACCAAGGCACGCTCGACGATCCACGCGTCGACATCCATGTCGGCGATGTCGGCGCGCTGATCCGATCGAAGACCGCCGCTTACGATGCCATCCTGCTCGATGTCGACAATGGTCCGGATGGCTTGACGCGCGCCTCCAACGACAGCCTCTACAACCACACCGGCCTTCGCGCGGCCAAGGCTGCCCTGCGCCCAAACGGCGTGCTTGCCGTCTGGTCATCGGCGCCGGACAGCGCCTTTACGCGCCGCTTGCGCGAAGTCGGCTTTGCCACCGACGAGGTGAATGTGCGCGCCAACGGCAAGCGTGGTGGTGCCCGCCATGTCCTGTGGATGGCGACCAAGCGCTAGCAAAGAGCAGAAAGAGCGGCGCGCGCTTCAGATCCGGCCGCGGCGCGACGGAGCCAAGAAAAACGCCGCGCTATTCGACAGTCACCCGTTGCGAAAAGCGCGGCTTGAGACCGAGATCGGATCGTCGCACGGGTCCTTCGCGTTGGCGAAGACATAGCCATCGGCCTGATGGATGGCCCCAAACACCAGCCCTTCGGCAGCGCAGCGCTCGCAGAAGGCTTCGACGTCTCTCACGTCGAATACCAGCTTGACCAGCGACTGGCCGCGCCGCTGTCCCTTGGCCGCCGGGTGGATCATCAGGTTGGCCCCGCCTTCCCCGCAGATCAGCTCGATGATCCGGTCGCCCGCCTCGTCGCATGCTTGAAAGCCGAAGTGCTTCTCGTAGAAGCGGACGGTCGCCTCGACGTCTTGGGCGTAAATGATGATCCTGTTGATCGGCACTGAAATCTCCCTCGATCGAAGACTTAGGCCTGCCCGTCCTCAGCGAACGATCGTCAGGCGCTCGGCCGCACGGGTGATCGCGGTATAAAGCCAGCGCTCGCGGGTATCGCGAAACGCCCAGCTCTCGTCGAACAGCACGACATTGTTCCACTGCGAGCCCTGCGCCTTGTGCACCGTCAGCGCGTAGCCGAAGTCGAATTCGTCGTAGCGCTTGCGGGTCGACCAAGGAATTTCGCCCTCGACCTCTTCGAAGGCTGCCTTCAGCAGCTTGATCTTGGCGGCACCGCGATCCATGTCGTCGTCCTCAGGGCGGATCATCAGGTTGATGCCGGGCTTCACCGTTTCCTTCGACGAGCTCATGACCTGCCAGAGCGAGCCGTTGAGCAGGCCCTTGGCCGGGTCGTTGCGCAGGCAGACCAGCTTGTCGCCGGATTGCGGATATTCGCTGGTAAAGCCCTTGAGCTCGCGAAGCCGCTGGTTGTAGCGCCGCCGGGTCTTGTTGGTGCCGACCAGCACCTGGTCGGCCTCCAGCACCAGCTCCTGGTTGACCTGCCCGCGGCCGATCACCTGGGTGGTGCCGTAGTCGCCATGCATGATCTCGTTGCCTTCGCGCACCTGCATCGCCAGCCGGATGATCGGGTTGTCGCGGGCCTGGCGGTGAATGTCGGTCAGCAGATAGTCCGGATCCTGATTGGTGAAATAGCCGCCGCCGGTGACCGGCGGCAACTGGCCGGGGTCGCCGAGAACCAGGATCGGCGTGCCGAAGCTCATCAGGTCCTTGCCGAGCGCCTCGTCGACCATCGAACATTCGTCGACGATGATCAGCGCCGCCTTTGCGACCGGGCTTTGCCGGTTGATGGAAAACATCGGCGCGATCGAGGTCTTGCCGGTCTCCTCGTCGGAAACCTCCTCCTCGCCGCGCGGCCGGTAGATCAACGAGTGAATGGTCTTGGCGTTGCTGGCACCCTTGGAGCGCAGCACCTGGGCGGCCTTGCCGGTAAAGGCGGCAAACAGCACGTCGCCATCCACATGCTCGGCGAAATGGCGCGCAAGCGTCGTCTTGCCGGTGCCGGCATAACCGAACAGCCGAAAGAGCTGCGAGCGGCCCTCTTTCAGCCATTGTGAAACGGCCTTGAGGGCCTCGTCCTGTTGCTGAGCAAATTGCATGATCCGAAGTGTCAGGATTCGGGGTGCACAAGCAAGCCCGGATTTCGGGTCGTCGTATCCTGCCGGACGCCCGGCACCCGCGTTTGCAACGACCTCCATCGCGAAATCCCGCACCAGATCAAGGAGCTATCATCGATCTGCCGCGCGCCGGGCTGCCCAGCGCCGCGCCGCAATGGCGCAGGCGTGTCACATGACGGCACCCCCATCCAGTCGTTTCGGCCGCCCGCCCTATCCGCTGTGGCACTTCTGGCCCTGTGGCCAGCCTGCCGCTTGAATGCCTGCGCGCAATGCTGCTAACGAGCGGTTGCGCGGCGGCGAACCGATCCCTGCATGGGCCAGCCCCGACAAACGGATCAGGCGGGCACGAACACGTCAACCGCCTGAGGCAATGCCGGAGAATGCCCTTGAAGCCCGACCAGCCCGCCACGCCCTCGTCTTCGGACCCTGTCGGCATCGGCCGCCTTGCGCCGACGCTGCAATGGCTGCTTCTCACGCTCGTCTCCGTGATCTTTGCGACAGTCCTCGAATTGGTCGGCATTCCCGCCGGGCTGTTGATGGGGCCGATGCTCGCGGCCGTGCTCTTCGGCATGAACGGCGGCACCATCCGCCTGCCCAAGCAGGTGTACTTCTGCGTGCAATTCATTCTTGCAATGATGATCGCCGGCGCGATGACGCCCGGCATGCTCGGCACCTTTTCCGGCAACTGGCCGCTGTTCCTCGGCGTCATTCTCTCCGTCATCGCCGTCAGCACGCTCTGCGGCTGGGTGATCACCCGCATGCGCATCCTGCCGGGCACGACGGCGATCTGGGGCTCGTCGGCGGGTGCCGCCTCCACCATGCTCTTGATGGCGGATGCCTATGGCGCCGATGCGCGCCTCGTCGCCTTCATGCAGTATCTGCGCGTCATCTTCGTCGCCAGCACCGCGACGATGGTCGCCCATCTCTGGGTGACCGGCGCGGAGGCCGAAACCGCAATCGTCTGGTTCGAGCCTGTCTCGATCCTGCCGTTCCTGGCAACGCTTGCCGTCGGGCTCGGCGCGGCCTTTGCCGGCCGGATGCTGCGCGTGCCGGCCGGCGCCTTCCTGCTGCCGTTCCTCGTCGGCGCCGTGCTCAATGTCAGCGGCGTCATGACCACCGAGCTGCCGCAATGGCTGCTGGCGCTCTGTTACGCCCTGCTCGGCTGGAACATCGGCCTTGGCTTCACCCGCTCGATCCTTGCCCACGCGCGCCGCGCACTGGTGCCGACGGTGATCTCAATCGT
This sequence comes from Ensifer sp. Root127, assembly GCF_001425225.1. Lineage (NCBI taxonomy): Bacteria > Pseudomonadati > Pseudomonadota > Alphaproteobacteria > Hyphomicrobiales > Rhizobiaceae > Ensifer > Ensifer sp. Root127. Next base: position 277,247 of record NZ_LMDX01000034.1, on the reverse strand, counting down.
CGTCTTGATCTCGTTTTCCGGCCTGCTTGCCCTGCTGCTCATCAAGGTCGCCGACATCGACCCGCTGACGGCCTATCTCGCCACCAGCCCGGGCGGGCTCGATTCGATCGCGGTCATCGCCGCTTCGAGCAATGTCGACCTCTCCTTCGTCATGGCGCTGCAGTCCGCCCGTCTCATGATCATCACCATGATCGGCCCCGCGCTCGCCCGCTTCGTCGCCAACCGCGCCTGAAAGCGGTGCGGCTCGCCGGCACTTGAAAAAAGTGCGACGATGCAACAATTCCGGGAATAATCCCCGCCCTCCTCGTGTCTCATGTCAGGATCCGCGCGCCTGCGCACTCCGCTAGATTCAAGTTGAGGAAGGAAAGCTCCCATGAGAACGTTACCGCTCGCTATTGCCATTTCCCTTGTCGCCGGCGCCGCCTTTGCGGCACCTCCGGTCAAGACGGTCGAAACGGCAAAGGGCAATGTGCTCGCCGCCGCCAACGGCATGACGCTTTACACCTACAAGGACGACCATGGCGGCGTTTCCAGTTGCTATGACGCCTGCGCGAAGAACTGGCCGCCCTTCACGGTCGAAGGCGATGCCAAGGCGGAAGGAGCCTACACGGTCGTCGAACGCAAGGATGGAGCCAAGCAGTGGGCCAAGGACGGTATGCCGCTGTATTTCTTTATCAAGGACAAGAAGATGGGTGACATTACCGGGGATGGCTTGAAGGGCGAATGGGATGTCGTCAAGCCGTGATGGCGTGAATATGGATGCGGGGGCGAAAAGCCCCGCATCCGACCGGTTCGAGGAGGATGTGCTGGCGCTGATGCCGGCGCTCCGGCGCTATTCGCGCAGCCTTGTGCGCTCGGATCCTGATGGTGAAGATCTGCTGCAGGATTGTGTCGAGAAGGTTCTGGCGCGCCGCGCCCAGTGGCGCGGAGTCAACCTGCGTGCCTGGGCCTTCACCATCATGACCAATCTCAGCCGCAACCGGCACCGGCACACCGCGCTGCACCCGCAGGTCGAGCTCGACGACAACCTCGGCCTCCAGGCGGAAACCCAAGAGAGCGATCCGCTCGAACGCTCGCGGCTGGAACGGGCGCTGAACGGCCTTTCGGCGGAAAACCGCTCGGTGCTGATGCTCGTGGTGATTGAGGGATACCGATACCAGGATGTGGCCGACATGTTGGCCATTCCGATCGGCACGGTGATGTCCCGCCTGTCGCGGGCGCGTCACCAGCTTGCCGAAGCGATGAAGGACGACAACGTGATCAGCATGCGGAGACCGAAATGACGGACGAATTGAACACCGTCTCCGAAGACGACCTCAACGCCTATGTCGACGGCTTCCTGAGCGAGGCGGACCGGGCGCGGGTCGAGCAATGGCTCGAGCGCAACCCCGCGCGCGCCGAGGAGGTCCGCCAGTGGCAGGGCCAGGCAACCGAACTCCGCGCCATGTTTTCGACCTATGCCCGCAGTGACGAGCGCGACCGGGCGTTGCTCGCAGGTACGAGCAGCCGGGGCGCGGCCGTCGCTTCGCGCGATCGCTGGACTTTGCGCCTTGGCGGCCGCATCGCCGCCGGTCTCCTGCTCTTTGGCGCCGGCGCCCTCAGCGGACTTTATGCCCCGCATGTCCTCGCCCCCGAACGTTCAGAACAGGTTGCCCTGGTGACTGAGAGCTTGCCGCGGCAGGCGCAGTCAGCGTTTCTCATCTATGCAAGCGAGGTGCGCCACGCCGTCGAGGTCGGGCCGGACCAGCAGACCCACCTTGCCACCTGGCTCGGCAAGCGGCTCGATCATCCGCTCAACATTCCCGATCTGTCGAAACTCGGCTTTTCGCTCGTCGGCGGCAGGCTGCTACCGGTCAACGGCAAGGCGGGCGCGCTGTTCATGTATGAAGACCCGAGCGGCCAGCGGTTGACCGTGCTTCTCGGCCGCAACCCGGACAACCGCGAAACCAGCTTCCGCATCGACAGCAGCGGCGGCGTCGAAACCTTCTACTGGATCGACGGACCGATCGGCTATGCCGTCACCGGCGAAGTGCCGCGTACGCTTCTGCAACAGGTCGCCGACGAATGCTACCGCCAGTTCGAGAAGCCGGCAGCCGCCAAGAGTTGACGGCGTCAGAGACGACTGCAGCGCTGCCGCAACTGAAAGCGTTTCGAGGTTAAAACCGTCGCCATATCATAACGTTGGCTCAGTTTTCGAAGCATCGATTCACGTTACGTGATGTTCCGTGGAGATGGCCCCTCATCCGGCCTGCCGGCCACCTTCTCCCCGCACGCGGGGAGAAGGAAACTTGTGGCTCGCGGCCACTCCACGTCAGCCATTCGCTGCCGAGGTGCTCGTCAACGACAGATGCCAGGTGGCAACGCTATTGTCGTCCACGTCCCCTCTCCCCGCCCGCGGGGAGAGGGCTAGGGTGAGGGGCAAACCCGCTCGCGTCCCATGAGATATGACAGACCGCTACCGCAGCGGGTCGTTCTCGATCAGGATCGGATGCCCATGCGGCGTCGCCTCGGCCGCGCGCTGCCAGCTCTTCGTCAAGGTTTCCAGCTGCCCGCTGGAGGTGATCGAAAGCTCGGTGACGAGCCGCGACAGCGCCGCCACCCAGCAATCGAAATAGTCGCTGGCATCCGCCTTGCGGCCGGGCTTGTAGAGTTCGGCGGAAAGCGCCTCGGCCCATTCGTTCCAGGAAAAGACGCCCTTTTCGTGCAGTCTCACCGTCATGGCAAAGGCAGACGCCTGCCACAGCTCGGCGAAGACGGGATCGCCCTCGGGCGATTTCGGCAGCTCGGCGGAGGCGGCAAGCGGCGATGTCGTCTTACAGGTGCTCAAGGTAGCTCTCCCAGGCATCGATCGACACCGTCAATGTCGGGTCGGCGCCCTCGCCCCAGATCTCAGCCCCGTCAAACACCACTGTATAGAGCCACTGCGCGCTCTCGCCGCGGCCATGGGCGTTATCATCGGGAAAGACGAAGGAACCCTGCACCGCCTCGATCGTGCCGAGCTTGGCGCGGGCATAGCGCGGCAGCCGCGTATGGGTCGTCGGGTTGAAATTTTTGGTGCGCACCTGTTCGCCGACGACGAAGCGCGGGCGCGTTTCGACCAGCCGGTCGCAAGAGCCGCCCTTGGCAAGCACCGCCGGCACCATGTCGGCCTTCAGCACGCGCTTGGGCTCGGCTCCTTTCTCGAGCATTTGGCCGCCGTCGAGTTCGGCCTGGGTCACGAAACCGTGGCGCTTCAGCAGCGTCTCCAGCGCCCGCGTCCAGATCTCGTAATAGCTCGCCGAGAGATAGGTGGCAGGCGGCAGGTTTTCACGCGCATGCCGGCTCTCGTCGATGGTCCAGGCGCCGAAGGCGCCGCAGGAAAGCGTCACGCCGAGCGCCCGTTTTTCCCATTCGGCGTGAAAATAGGGTTCGTTGGTCTCGGGCGCGACCGGACCCATTCCATGCTGCCCGCCGAGATCGTGCGGCCCGTTCATCGCAGCGCCTCGGTGACAAGCGCAAGCCCGGTACCGATCATGGAATCGCGGGTCACCAAATCGGCAAGCTCTTCCTCGCGGAGCCCCTCTGTCCCCACCGGCCGCTCCGGCACGACGAGATAACGCAGCTCCGCCGTCGAATCCCAGACGCGAATGCGCCTGTCCTCGGGGAGCATCAGCCCGAATTCCGCCAGCACCCCGCGCGGATCGATGACCGCGCGCGAGCGATAGGGCGGCGCCTTGTACCAGACCGGCGGCAGGCCGAGCACCGACCAGGGATAACAGGAGCAGAGCGTGCAGACGACGAGGTTGTGGGTGTCGGCCGTATTGAACACGGCGCGCATGTGCTCGCCCTGCCGGCCGGTATAGCCGAGGCTGGCGATCGCCGCCGTTGCGTCGCCCTTCAGCCAGTCGGCAAATTCGGCGTCGGTCCAGGCCTTGGCAACGACGCGGGCGCCGTTTCGCGGGCCGATCTTGGTCTCGTAGGTCTCGACGATGGCATCGATCGCCGCCGGATCGATCAGGCCCTTCTCCGTCAACACCGTTTCCAACGCCTTTACCCGCGCCTCCATATCGGTGAAATGGTTGTCGTGGTGATGGTCGTGATCATGGTGATCGTGACCATGATGGTGTTCGGACATTGCCTGGCTCCTCGCAGCACGGCGCCTCGCGGCTGCGCAGATGGCGCCGCTGCCTCCCTGAGGCAATAGTCGTAGCGAATAAACGCCGATTTCGAAATCGATTTTACCAGCGGCCGTGGACCGGAATTGTCACCGTAACAAGTCCGGTTCGACGCGGTTTGCCATCGCTGTCAAAACGGCCCGTTTGATTGCAAGCAATCATCAGGAAACGGCGAAGGCACGATTGCACACCACCTCCGTCACAAGTCTGAAGTTGCGCTAAGGTCTTAGCAAGCGGGGTGATTCGACGCCACGACGCCTTGTGGGCGGAAGGCGGAGGACGGAGCATTGGGGGAACTGGCAGCGCATGACGACACCAATCGAAAGTGCTTTCCCGTCCCGTGCTATCCGCGTCGTTGCGCCCGTCTTTTCCCTCGGCTTCTTTTTCCTCTTCCTGGCACTTTTGCCGTTGCCATTGGCGGTGGGCCTGCTCCGGCTCCCGATCGACGAGATCAGGCGTGATTACGCCATCAGCCGGAACCCCGTTCTCGTCAGCGGCGCAGAGATTTGCTCGGTCGATTGCCTGCCTGGCAGCGGCGAACCCCAGCTCTGCAGCACGCAGGTTCGCTTTCAGCACGATGGTCAGCCCCACGAGCAAATCTTGAACACCCGTTCGGTCGGTCAACCCGGCCTTTGCCGGCACGGCAACATCACAATCGCCGGCGACAGCCCCGAGCATGTCAGCCTCACCCATGATTATCGCAGCGTCATTCGCACGACGGCGCAGCGGCTCATCCTCGGAGCCGGCCTTGTGCTGTTCAGCCTGGTCATGCTGAGCAACGCCATCCCCATTCTCCTTGCCCGCCGCGCCGCCGGCCGGCGGTATTTGCTGAAGCCCATCATCGTCGATCTGAGCGGCAGCCAAATCCTGCGCTACGCCCCGAGCGTTCCCTTTGCGCGCGGTACTATAAAGACAGCCTATACCCGGATGAAGCCAGGCCAGCGCCCACTGTACCTCCGGCCGACGAGCGACGACCGCGCGCTGCCGACAACCCCCTTCGCCGGACATGCCTACCCCGCCCTCGCCGTCATCACCGAAGGCGTCCCGTTACCGATCCTGCTTGACGAGAAACTCACCCGGCTTGAACTGAGCGAGGCCGAGCGCAATCACATTCGAGCGGCAATCGATGAGACCATAGGGGTGTCCTTCGGCGACCTCCTATCCCCCGCGTTCGTCAGGGAAAAACTCATTCGACCGTTGCGGAAAGACAATCCGGTCGATAGGCCACGATTGCCTTCAAAATGGGCATTCCGGCTTGCCATAGTCATTCCGCCAATGCTGCTGCTCGCTGTCTTGTCCATTATCGACCAGTTCTTGTGATAGGTTCGCCCTGCCCCCTGCCGCGTCGGTTGTTGACCTAGCAATCGCAGGCTTGCCCTGGTGCCCGCAGCAGCCTCTGCTGTTGCATGATGCCGGCTCCATCCGAGGCGCGAAGTCGTCCAATCCACCTTCGCTGCTCGATCATTTTTACCCGCCAATTTTCGCTGGCAGCTCTGTAAACTGACGTCATGAAAATTCTGATTCTCGGCGCCACCGGCTTCATCGGCTCGGCCCTCCTCGATCGACTGACAAGCGACGGACATGGGGTGACCGGCCTTGGTCGCAATGTCGCCCGCGCCCGGCTGAAACGGCCGGGAGCGTCATGGATTGCCGCCGACCTTGCTGAGATGCGCAAGGCCGGCGACTGGCTGCCGCTGGTCGAGACGCATGACGTGGTCGTCAACTGCGCCGGCGCGCTGCAGGATGGCCTGGCCGATCATGTCGCTGCAACCCAGGAAGCGGCGATGCTGGCGCTCTATACCGCTGCCAAAAACAAACCGCCGATGCGCATCGTGCAGATCTCGGCGCCGCGCGGCGATGCCGGCACTGACCTCGCCTTTCTCGCCACCAAGTTCCGCGCCGACACGGCGCTTGCGGAAAGCGGCGTGTCGCATGTCATTCTGCGGCCGGCGCTGGTGCTCGGCCGCAATGCCCATGGCGGCTCGGCCCTGCTCAGGGCGCTTGCCGCCCTGCCCTTCGCGATCCCGCTCGTCCACGCGCAAAGCCGCGTCGAAACAGTTGCCCTTAGCGATGTCACCGAGGCGGTCAGCGCCGCCGTCGCAGGTCTCCTGCCCGAACGAAGCGACCTCGTGCTCGGCCACCCAGAGCGGCCACCCCTTGCCGAGCTCGTCGCGCTGCACCGCCAATGGCTTGGCCTATCGCCAGCTAGGATCGTTTCGCTGCCGGCCCCGCTCGCCGCACCCGTCGGGCTCCTTGCCGATATCGCCGGACGGCTCGGCTGGCGCTCGCCACTGCGCTCGACTGCGCTTTCGGTGATGGCCGGCGGCGTCTCAGCCGAGGATGACGCTCACGCCCCGGTGCCGTTTCTGTCGGCCCGCCAAAGCCTTTCGGCTGTGCCATCCGGCGTGCAGGATCTCTGGTTTGCCCGGCTTTATCTTTTGAAACCACTGTTGATCGTCGGGCTGTCGGCCTTCTGGTTGCTTTCGGGGCTGGTCCCGCTCTTTGCCATCGATGCGGCGAGACAGCATTTCCTGCGGTTCCTGGCCGAAGGCCCGGCAACGGCGTTGACGCTGTTGACCTGCCTTGCCGATATCGTGCTCGGAGCCGCGGTGCTCGTCCGCCCGTGGGCGAAACAGGCGCTCTTGGGAATGCTGGCGCTGACCGCCGCCTATCTCGCCTCCGCAACCCTGGCGGAGCCCGAACTCTGGACCGATCCGCTCGGGCCGCTCGTCAAGGTTCTGCCGTCGATCCTGTTGACGCTTGCCACCCTCGCCATTCGGGATGAACGCTGATGTTTCCGGACGACCTCCTGCGCCTCGCCCATGTCATCGGCGCCACCGTGCTCTTCGGTACCGGCGCCGGCATCGCCTTCTTCATGCTGATGGCGAGCCGCACGCGCGATGCGCGGCTGATCGCCCATGTCGCCGGCACAGTCGTGGTCGCAGATACGGTCTTCACCGCCACAGCCGTGGTGTTTCAGCCGATCACCGGATATCTGCTGGCGACAAGCATCGGCTGGTCGCTTGCGGAAGGGTGGATCGCGCTGTCGCTGATCCTCTATGTCGTCACCGGCCTGTTCTGGCTTCCCGTGGTCTGGATCCAGATCCGGCTGCGCAATCTGGCGCAGCTTGCTGCGGCGGAGAACACGCCGCTGCCGCCGGCCTTCGATCGGCTCTATGCCATCTGGTTTGCCTGCGGCTTCCCGGCCTTCTTTGCCGTTGTCGGCATTTTCTGGCTGATGCTGGCAAAGCCGCAGTTCCAGCTATTTTAGCATCGGCCACAGGCTGACGACGAGCAGCACCGCCATGGTGATGTTGAACCATTTGAGCCGTGCGGGCTCCGACAGCCATTGGCGCAGGGCCGAGCCGAAACCGGCCCAGGTGGAGACGCTCGGTACGTTGACGAGGGCAAAGACCAGGCCGACGGCAAGCACGCTGGCGATGTAGCTTTCGCCGCCGGTATAGGTCGCCATTGCCGAGACTGCCATGACCCAGGCCTTGGGATTGACCCATTGGAAGGCCGCCGCCTGCAGGAAGGTCATCGGCACGGCGCCGGCCTTGCCTTCGCCGAGCGAGCGCGAGGTGCCGATCTTCCAGGCGATCCAGACGAGATAGGCACCGCCGGCAAACTTCAGGGTGGTGTAGAGCAACGGTACGGCGTGGAGAAGCGCGCCCAGGCCGAGACCGACGGCGATCAGCAGCGAGAAGAAACCGGCACCGATCCCCAGCATATGCGGGATGGTGCGCACGAAGCCGAAGTTCACGCCCGAGGCAAAGAGCATCATATTGTTCGGGCCCGGCGTAATCGACGTCGTGAGCGCGAACAGAAACAACGCCAGGAGCGTATCGGCCTGCATTATCTTCCTCCACCAGGATTAGGTCAACATAATTGACCTAATCCTGGCAACCAGCCCGGAATTGTCACGGTGACAACATCGGGCGACCACCGGCCTGATAGGACGGAACGGGAGTTGGGTCGAGTTCCGCGCCCGAGATATCGCGACCAGCAACGCGCCTGCGCGCCGAGAAAAGGCACCTCGAAAGACCCGCCGATTGCGCTAGATTGCGACATACGAAACGCTGGGACCCGCCCAACGCTTAATCCCGTCCACGTCCGACCAAGGGGAAAGCCGAATGCACGATCCGATCCCGACCACCACGCTCATCGATGGACGCTCCGTTCCGGTTCTCGGCCAGGGCACCTGGCGCATGGGCGACGAGCGCTCGCGCGCCGCAGAGGAAGTGAAGAGCCTGCAGGCCGGCCTCGACCTCGGCATGACGCTGATCGACACCGCCGAAATGTACGGCAACGGCGCCTCGGAGCGCGTCGTCGGCGAGGCGGTCAAAGGCCGGCGCGACGAAGCCTTCATCGTCAGCAAGGTGCTGCCCTCCAATGCCAGCCGGATCGGCACCGAGGCCGCCTGCGAGCGCAGCCTGAAGCATCTCGGCATCGACCATATCGATCTCTACCTGCTGCACTGGCGCGGCGGCTATCCGCTCGCCGAGACGGTGGCGGCGTTCGAAGCCCTGAAGAAGGCCGGCAAGATCGGCGCCTGGGGCGTTTCCAACTTCGATGTCGACGACATGGAGGAGTTGTTGGCGGTTCCCGGCGGCAAGAACGTCGCCGCCAACCAGGTTCTCTACAATCTCTCAAGGCGCGGCATCGAATATGATCTCCTGCCCTGGTGCCAGAAGCGCGGTGTCGCCGTCATGGCCTATTCGCCGCTCGACGAGGGCCGGCTCTTGCGCAACGCGGATCTCGTCCACATCGCCAAGGCGCACCAGGCAACGCCGGCGCAGATCGCACTCGCCTTCCTGAAAACCCGCCCCGGCGTGATCTCGATCCCCAAGACTGGCTCGGCGGAACGCGCCCGCGAAAACCGCGACGCGATGGACATCCACCTGACCCCGGAAAACCTCGCGACCCTCGACAACGCCTTCCCGCCACCGAAGCGCAAAAGGTCGTTGGAGATGATTTGAGGGCCGACCGTTTAAGGCCCCACTCGGATCTTTCCGGCAGAAATTGGCAGGTTCAGCTCTCATGATGACGGGTCGTGGAGACGCTGGGGACCGGCCAACCCCCCCGTCATTCCTGTGCTTGTCACAGGAATCCAGCCAGCCCAAGTCTTTGGGCTGAAAGGTCTTTTGACCCGACGGACGTCGAGTCGCTGGATTCCGGCACTACAGCGCCGCGCGTCTTATTAGGCGCGCAAAGGTCGCTGTAGCACTTTGAATTGCTGCATGTATCCTTAGGATACATGCAGTGGGCCGGAATGCGGGAGAATGGCGTGCCCCTATCGCGTGTAGGCTGTTTACGGGATTAGCCAACTGCCTGGCCTGTCGAAGTTTCCTGGCGACTTGCACAGCGTTCCGCCCGCCCCTCATCCGGCCCGCCGGCCACCTTCTCCCCGCCTGCGGGGAGAAGGATAGATGCGGCAAACTTGCGCAATTAGGCAGAAACTGCCACCAGACTCCAATCCATTGGACTCATAGGATCGTCGCGATCCAGAGCATTTCCAGGAAAAGTGCGAAGCGGCATTCCGTCAGGAAATGCGTAAAAACAAAGAGATAGGGCGTTTCTGCGACTCCGTTTAAATCGGAAACGCTTTAACGACGAGACCAGTATTCTTCGTGGAGTTTCGCCGCCTCGTCCACAAGCATGGGGCCGACGACTTCCGTTGGGCGCTGACCGGCGGCGAACACGATGTGGCAGGGGAGATCAAGCGTCGGATTTTCCTCGCTCGCGCCTATCTGTTGTTTCATCTCTCTCTCGGACAGGCCAAACACGACGCGCCCTATGCCTGCCCAATAGATCGCGCCTGAGCACATGGCGCATGGCTCCGCGGACGTGTACATCGTGCATCCGGCAAGAAAATCCAAATCATAGGCTTTGCCGGCGCGCGTGGCTAAAAGCCGCTCCGCGTGGGCCGTGCGGTCGCCACCTTCCGAACTGTAGCCGTTGCACTGTTCCAGTAAGACATTGCCGTCACGGTCGGCGAGAATTGAACCAAACGGGTGATCCCCGCCCTCGCGCGAACGCCGCGCCACATCGAAGGCCTTCCGCAAAAGTGTCTCATCATAGGGCCGCTTGCTGCTTGCCATTTTGTGAGCTCCTGAGAATTATCGCGGTTCATTCACCACTAATGTTTCCCCGGTAACGGAACGGGTAATTTGCATTCTCTGCCAGGTAAAAGGATGTCAGCTCCCCAGCGCCGCCTATCTGCCATTCCCCCGATGAACAGATACAAGAATCAATTTGATCTTTTTTGACTTTGGCAGCAAGGCCGATCGAGGTGCGAGCTTGTCAGGGAAGAATCGGGGGGACGGGTGGCAGTCGCCACCTAGAGCATTTCCAGGAAAAGTGCGAAGCGGTTTTCCGTCAGGAAATGTGTCAAAACAGGGAGATAGAGCGTTTCTGCGACTCTGTCTAAACCGGAAACGCTCCAGTTGCGCAAACTCGAAGTTGCACCCCCTCTCCCCGCCTGCGGGGAGAGGGCTGAGGTGTGGGGCAAACACCCCCCGCCTGGCTCAGATAGGCCAGACAAGGGTCACCCCCCTACCCGCTAACCTACAATCACATCCCCTGCGGGCCGCGGTTCATCGCGGCGATGCCGGTGCGGCAGACTTCGATGAGACCGAGCGGCTTCATGATGGCGATGAACTGTTCGATCTTCGACGACTTGCCGGTGATCTCGAACACGAAGTGATCGATATTGGCGTCGATGACGGAAGCACGGAAGGCATCTGCCAACCGCAGGGCCTCGACGCGATGGTCGCCCGAGCCATGCACCTTGACGAGCGCCAGCTCGCGCTCGACCGGGCGGTCATGGCCAAGCGTGCCGGCACGCACGGTGAGATCGACGACCCGGTGGACCGGAACCAGCCGCTCGAGCTGGTTCTTGATCTGGTCGAGCACGTGCGGCGTGCCGCGGGTGACGATGGTGATGCGCGAGAGATGCGCCTGATGTTCCGTTTCCGAAACGGTCAGGCTCTCGATGTTGTAGCCTCGGCCGGAGAACAGGCCGATGACCCGGGCGAGAACGCCCGGCTCGTTGTCGACGAGAACCGAAAGCGTGTGCGTTTCGGCGACTTCGGTTTCCTTGGCGATGAAATAGGCGGAACCGGTCGGTTGAAGGTGTGCGCTCATTTTATTGTTTCCTGTCCCTATCTCAAACCAGCTGGCGGCCCTTGGCGTCGATCGCGTTGGCGACCGCTTCGTCCGTGGCTTCGTCCGGCAACAGCATCTCGTTGTGCGCCTTGCCCGATGGGATCATCGGGAAGCAGTTGGCGAGGTTGGCAACGCGGCAATCGAAGATGACCGGCGCCGGCGTGTCGATCATGCGACGGATCGCATCGTCGAGTTCGCCCGGCTTGTCGCAGCGGATGCCGACACCGCCATAGGCTTCCGCCAGCTTGACGAAGTCAGGCATCGCCTCGGTGTAGGAATGCGACAGACGGTTGCCGTGAAGCAGCTGCTGCCACTGGCGCACCATGCCCATGTACTGGTTGTTGAGGATGAAGATCTTGACCGGCAGGCCGTACTGGACCGCGCAGGACATTTCCTGGATGCACATCTGGATCGAGGCATCGCCGGCAATGTCGATGACGAGGCTGTCGGGATGCGCGACCTGGACGCCGATGGCAGCCGGGAAACCGTAACCCATCGTGCCGAGACCACCCGAGGTCATCCAGCGGTTCGGCTGTTCGAAGCCGAAGAACTGGGCGGCCCACATCTGATGCTGGCCGACTTCGGTGGTGATGTAGGTGTCGCGACCCTTGCTCAACTCATAGAGCCGCTGGATCGCGTATTGCGGCATGATGACGTCGTCGTTGGCGGCATAGGCCAGCGAGTTGCGCGCCCGCCACTTGACGATGCCTTCCCACCAGTCGGCCAGCCGTGTCTTGTCGTCCGCCTTTGTGGCCGCACGCCAAAGCCGGACCATGTCTTCGAGAACCGAGCCGACATCGCCGAGGATCGGCACGTCGACGCGAACGTTCTTGTTGATCGACGACGGATCGATGTCGATGTGGATTTTCTTGGAGTTGGGCGAGAACGCGTTGAGGCGGCCGGTGATGCGGTCGTCGAAGCGCGCGCCGACGCAGATCATGACGTCGCAGTCATGCATCGCCATGTTGGCTTCGTAGGTGCCGTGCATGCCCAGCATGCCGAGCCAGTTCTTGCCGGAAGCAGGATAGGCCCCCAGCCCCATCAGCGTCGAGGTGATCGGGAAATTGGTGAGCTCGACCAGTTCGCGCAGCAGCTGCGAGGCTTGAGGGCCGGAATTGACGACACCGCCACCGGAATAGATGATCGGACGGCGGGCCGTCTTCATCAGTTCGACGGCTTCCTCGATCTTCTTCAGATCGCCCTGCGTCTTCGGCTGGTAGCTCGTCTGGGCCGGAACGGCCGACGGCGGCGTATAGGTGCCGGTCGCAAACTGCACGTCCTTCGGGATGTCGACAACGACAGGACCCGGACGGCCGGACTGGGCGATGCGGAACGCCTCATGGATAACGCGGGCGAGATCGTTGACGTCGCGAACCAGCCAGTTGTGCTTGGTGCACGGCCGGGTGATGCCGATCGTGTCGCACTCCTGGAAGGCGTCCGAGCCGATCAGAGAGGTCGGGACCTGGCCGGAGATGCAGACGAGCGGGATGGAATCCATCAGCGCGTCCTGCAGCGGGGTGACGGCGTTGGTGGCTCCGGGACCGGAGGTAACCAGCATGACGCCGACCTTGCCGGTGGAGCGGGCATAGCCTTCGGCCATGTGGCCGGCGCCCTGCTCGTGGCGAACGAGGATGTGCTGGATATCTTCCTGCTGGTGAATTTCGTCGTAGATCGGAAGCACGGCGCCACCGGGATAGCCGAAGATATGCTCGACGCCATTGTCCTTCAGTGCCTGGAGAACGATCTCCGCGCCTGTCATCTGGTTCTCTGTACCGCTCATTGACTTGCTTCCATCCCTTTTCCCAGTTGGGTGCTTAGCTTGTTTGAAGGCATAAAAAAAGGCCCCGTCAGGAGCCTCGTTTAGCGCATGGGTGGCTACTGCCGGATGGTTACACCATCCTGCCCATGCGCCGTCCCACCACAAGAATAACCGCAAAATTTATCATGGGACGATTTGTTAAACGCAAAAGCCGGAAGCGTCAACGCTTTTTCCGGGAGATATCGGATTGCACGAAACCGGGCCGCCGCCGCCGCAAGCGCCCATGAGGCAACGTCGCGCCATCGCCACCAATCCCTTCCGTTTACCATATCGATGCACTTAAACTTAAGTGGCCTGGGGAAAGATGGCCCGGCTGCATGATGCAGTGCTAAAAAACAAGGCAATGATATGCTTGACCTTTCCGTACTCTCGCCGCTGGTCATCAGCGCTGGCGCCATCTACCTGTTCTTCCGCTGGGTCGTCTTCGACATGAACTCCCACCAATAGAGCGGTTGCGACAGAGCCGGCCCTGCCCGTTCACGGACCAAAGCTCCCTTGATCGCGGCCGAAAGCTCCGCCGACGTCATGCGTTGACCAGCTTAGCCACGAGATCGCCGAGCAACCGTTCCAGTTCCCGGTCACCGTTGGGTTTGCCGACCCGCTGCGTGTCGCGTCATTGACGCGGCCCAGCCCGTCGCTTGCCCGCCTCCGTACACGGGCCGGTCCTCGAACTTCGCCTGGTACCCGGGCGCTGACCGAGCGAGGCGGACCTGATCCAAGCCCTCGCGGCCGTCCACGTGGGCTATCGCCCGATGATCACTGTGCCGGTACGGGCACCGGCACGCCTTTGGGGAATGGCCTGAAGGTCAAGGCGATCAGGAAGGCGCCGAGACCGATGCCCCAGGCACCGATATAGAGCCAGGCGTAGCTGGCGAAGGCGTCATAGATCAGGCCACCGGCCAAGGGTCCGGTCGCCATGCCAAGGCTACCTGCCATGGCCGTGCCGCCAATCACCGTGCCCATCATCCGCTGCGGAAAATTCTCGCGCGCCAGCACCGCATAAAGCGGCATGACACCGGCATAGATGAAGCCGAACAGCACCGCCACCGCATAGAACGCCCCCAGTTCGCTGACGAAGACATAGGCAAGCGCGCCGAACGCCTGGATCAGCAGTCCCAGAACCAGAATGCGCTTGGCTCCGAACCGGTCCCCGAGCAGGCCGAAGGCGACGCGGCCGCCCATGCCCGCGAGCCCTTCGACGCTGTAGATCGAAACGGCAGCTATCATCGGGATGCCGCAGGTGACCGCGTAGCTCACCGTATGGAAGATCGGGCCCGAATGGGTGGCGCAGCAGAAAAAGTTCGTCAGCAGAAGCACGATGAATTGCGGGGACCGGACGGCCTGGCTGACCGACATTGACGATTGCGGCCCGCTATCCATTGCCGAAGCGGTGTTTTCGTCTTCCTGAACCGGCGGGCGGCGCACCAAGAGCGTCGTCGGTATCATCACGGCGGCAACGATGACCGCGATGATCTGCAGCGCCGTTCTCCAATCGTAGATGGAGACGAGCCATGCCGCCAGCGGCGACATGGTCATCGGCGCCATGCCCATGCCGGCAGAAACCAGGGATACCGCCAGGCTGCGATGGGTATCGAACCAGCCGGTGACGCAGGCCATCATCGGCGCAAAGATCGCCGCGGTCGCCGCGCCGACGAGAAGGCCGAAGACGATCTGAAACTCGATGAGCGATGTCGCCCGGCTTGCCAAAAGCAGGCTCCCGGCAAGAATAACCGACCCGATCAGCACGATCATCCGGGCGCCCAGCCGGTCCGAGAGGCTGCCCCAGGCGATGCTTGCCGCCGCCATGGATAGAAAGCCGATGGTCATCGCGCTGGAGACGCCGGTGACGGACCAGCCGGTATCCTGCGAGATCGGCCGAAGAAACACCGGCAGCGAAAACATGGCGCCGATGGCGATGCAGCCCAACAGGCCGCCCGCCGCGACGATCACCCAGCGATATCGGGAATTGTGCATGTGGTATCTCCTCGTACCTCATCTCGACTGCTGTTCTTCAAGCGGCCCGGCTTGCGCCGGCCCGGACGGAAACTCCACGCAAGGCACACACACCGTCCCCTCGGCACAAGGACGCTTCCGGGCTCGGACATCCGACTCGTCGTCGCACTTTTTTTGCGCGAACAGATTTCTGGAGCACAGCCGGCGTGCGGCATCGGGCTCTCGGAGCGAGAAGCCCTGCATCGCCACACGCCTGTTGTGACCGGCGCTCCCCTTCAGGCAGGCAGCCGTTGGTCGTAGTCTTTCATCAGGCGGTTCCAGCCGTCCCAGAAAGGTTGCGGCTCCGTGCCGTTGGCACGAGCAGCCAGAATGTCGAGATGCATGTGCCAGCCGGCACCGAACATCAGCATGGTGGCGCGGTCGGCAATGCTGCGGTGGGTCACGGTCAACAGCACCCTGTTGCCCACCGTCTCCAGCTCGAAGGAAACGTCACCACTACCGGCCCAGCTTATCGAGAGCTTTCTCGGCGGGTCGAGGTCGGTGATCTGGCTCTGCATCCGATGCTCTTCGGGAAAACCGGCCGGGCGCTCGCCGGGCGGGTTGGTGAGTTCGTCGTTGCGCCAGACGAGTTCGACCGGCGCGCCTACCTTCATCTCCATCTGGCCTGACGCCAACCACTGCTGGCGCAGGTCGCTTTCGGTCAGATAGGCCCAGACTCGCTCGATCGGCCCGGGTAGTAGCCGCGTCATCTTCAACGTGTCCGGTTCACTCAGCACGCCATAGGTGTCCAGGGTCGAAAGGTCGTTCATCTGTCGTCTCCTTTTTGGGTTTGTCGGGCTTGGGTTTGTCGGGCCCGGAAAGGCCGGGCGAGGTTCGATCGGGTCGGCTTTGGTCTGGCCACGGCCGGTCGGGCCGTGGTTTTCCGTTGATGGAGACACGCGCTGGCTCAACGCCCTCTCGAGCCTGTCGAGACGGTCGGTCCAGAAGCGTTCTTGGGCATTCGGCAGGTGGTCGGGGTGAAAGACGAACATCATCTCAGGCACCTATAATTCAACCATTTGGTTGAATGTACGCGCGCACTGGCAAATAGTCAACCGTTTGGTTGAATTACGTTTGCGACAGGACGTATGGTTTCCCGAACTTCCCCGTTATTGCGAACAGGTCAGCCGCCGTGGCCTTCAATCAAGGTTGTCGTCCCCGAGATTCCGCGTCCTGAACTGGGATCTTCGTTCAACGCTCCGGAGCGACGAGCCAAGCGCGCGACAAAAGGATGGAAAAGACGGCATGAAGCGCGACGACCGGCCACAGCAGGACGCCGGTCAGCTCACCGGCGACAGCGAGATAGGCAAGATAAAGCGTCACGGCCACATTGTAGGTCAACATGCCGACCAGAGGCGAATGCCGCCAGCAGGCGAGCCCCAATGCGATCAGGGCGATCCCGGCCACGCGAGCAGCCGACGCTCCCGCGCCGGCCAGGGGCTCGCCGAACAACAGTTCCGCCACAAACGACGGGGCGATGAGTAACGCCATCCCCGTGGCCGCCTCGCTGACGGCGGCGAACATCAGGACCGTTTTCATCGAACTCACCAGCATATACCTTTCATTCAACCATGCGCTTCAAGGCTGCCTGAACAGCCTAAGGCTTCGCTGTTGGCTGCTCGCTCAACTTGAAAGTCAACTTGTCGATTTTGCCGGTGAACCTGAAAGGTGGATCGTAGCGATACTCGATCATCGCGACGCCGGAGCGCGTATCCAGGCCAACATCGAAAGATTCGTCTTCCGGAAACGTGATCGGCGTGGTGTGATCCAGCGAATTCCTTACCACTTCCTTGCCATCCACGGTCAAGATACCCGTGCCACCTTGACCCAGCGCTGGGCCGTCCGACTTGAAGTCAAAGACAATGGTGTGCTTGCCGGCATCCAGTGTGGGCCCTTCCCATGTGGTTCGTTTGAGGTCGAGCAGGTTATAGAGGAAGACGACCTTACCGCTCCCGAATCCCAGTTCTCCCTTGCTCAGGAACAGCCCGTAACCGCCGAACCTCCCACCCTCGGTGACGATCATGCCTTCCGCTCCGCCTTCGGGTATCTCGACTTCGGCCGTGATGCTGTAGGACTTGTCCAGTATTTTCGGCGCAGCACTGGCTGGCACACCGCTTAGTTCGCCCGAATAGGTGAATTCCGCCCGTCCCGCCGTCAGGCTCGGACGAGGCGCGTTCCAGCGGGCGAGCGTGGAGTTATCCAGCGGCAAGACGTCGTGTTTTGCTGCCTCCGAATAAAACAGCGCCTGCATTTCCTTAAGCTTGTCTGGCATCTTGGCGGCAAGGTCGTCGAACTGGGTGGGGTCGTCCTTGACGTTGTAGAGCTCCCATTTGTATCCGGAGATCACATCGGGAGGCGTCTTGGCGCTCAGCTCCCACGGCAGGGTCGCTGGCGTCGTCGCCGCCACCCAGCCGTCGTGATAGATGGCGCGATTGCCGAGCATCTCGAAATATTGGGTCTTGCGCGTGGATGGCGCCTCGGCGTTGGCTTTGTCCCAGGTATACATCATGCTCACGCCATCGAAGGGGCGCTGCTGGATGCCGTTGATCGTGTCCGGCGCTGTGATACCGGTCGCCTCAAGGATCGTCGGCACGATGTCGATGAAATGGTGGAACTGCCGGCGGATACCTCCCGCGTCAACAATGTGGCCCGGCCACGACATCGCCATGCCCTGAGCCGTTCCGCCGAAGTGCGACGGCACCTGCTTCATCCATTTGAACGGCGTGCCCATCGCCCACGCCCAACCAGCGGAGAAATGCGGGAACGTGCGGTCCGACCCCCAGAATTCGTACCAGAGATACTGGTCTTTCACCGGGACCGGAACGCCGTTGAACGTCGTGAACTCGTTCGGCGTGCCGTTGACCATGCCTTCGGCGCTCGCACCGTTGTCGCCGCTGATGTAGATGATCAGCGTGTTGTCGCGTTCGCCCAGATCGTCGACCGCCTGGATGACCCTGCCGATCTCATTGTCGGTATAGGCGAGATAGGCTCCATAAACGTCCGCTTGCTTGATGAAGAGCTTCTTCTGCTCAAGATTGAGGGTATCCCATTCCGGCAGTTCCTTCGGCCAAGGCGTCAGCTTGGCATTTTCGGGCGTGATGCCCAGCCGTTTCTGGTTGGCAAAGATGGTCTCGCGAAGCTTGTTCCAGCCCTCGTCGAAGAGATGCATATCGCCGATCTTCTTAATCCATTCCGGCGTGGGATGGTGCGGCGCGTGGGTGCCGCCGGGCACGTAGTAGACGAGGAACGGCTTGTCTGGCGCGATCTCCTTCAACTGCGTCATGTACTGTATGGCATCGTCGGCCATTGCCGTGGTCAGGTTCCAATCGGGCTTGCCCTCGAACGGGTAGATGGCCGTGGTGTTGCGGAACAGGTTCGGTTGCCACTGGCTCGCGTCGCCCCCGACGAAGCCGTAGAAATATTCGAAGCCCATTCCGCTCGGCCATTGGTCGAACGGGCCCGCCTGGCTTGACTGATAGAAGGGCGTGTTGTGGTTCTTGCCGAACCACGAGGTGGCATAGCCATGGTCCCTGAGAATGGTGCCGATGGTGCCGTTCTCCTTGCGGATGATCGAGTTATAGCCAGGATATCCCGTTGCCATCTCACCAACGACACCGAAGCCGGCGACGTGATGGTTGCGGCCGGTAATCAATGCCGCTCGTGAAGGCGAGCACAGCGATGTGGAGTGGAAGTTCGTGAAACGCAGGCCCTCGTTGGCGATGCGATCGAGAGCAGGCGTCGGGACGACGCCACCAAAGGTGCCGGGCGCACCGAAGCCCACATCGTCCGTCATGATAAGCAGCACGTTGGGAGCGCCCTGCGGCGGCGCGATGCGCGGGGCCCACCAGGGCTGCGACTCCGAGGCCTTTTGATTGATCACGCCGCCGAAGCGCGGATCGGCTTGGGGAAGCTGCTTGCCGTCAATCGTGATCGTGGCGTCCGGAGAACCCGGGAGACCTTTGACCTCCTGCGCCAACCCGGGGATGCAACTCATGGCGAGAAAACCTGCGCCCGCAAGCATGCTGTGACAAATTTTCATGAGGAAAATCTCCCGTGGCTCAGGCACACTTTGAATTCATTATATTAGAGTACGCGCATAAATTGATGCGAGCAATGCACCAGCCATGCGTCGCTGGCAGCGTTCGCGCCTGATCGTCGCAGCCAATGCCGAAACCACTTGTTAAATCCCCCGCGCTAACATGAAGGACCGTTGTGCCGGGGTTGTGCGTTGCTGAACAATGATCTTCATTCCTCGATGCGTGCCGGAGAGCAGGATCGCCGCGACGGCTTGAAGCCCGGCAATCGCTTCCTCGGCCGCGTCGTCGCGTGCAGCGGTTCGCGCGCAACCATTGCTGCCGTCGCGGAAAAGGGCGAAACCTCGCTGACGGAACTCTGGTCGGTCGGCCGGCTGATCTCGATCACGGTCGGAAGAAACCGTGTGGTTGCCCTCGTCTATTCCATGCAGACGGCCAGCAGCGAATGGGGC
Organism: Ensifer sp. Root127; assembly: GCF_001425225.1. NCBI lineage: Bacteria > Pseudomonadati > Pseudomonadota > Alphaproteobacteria > Hyphomicrobiales > Rhizobiaceae > Ensifer > Ensifer sp. Root127. Next base: position 257,629 of record NZ_LMDX01000034.1, on the reverse strand, counting down.
GAAGACACCGACAACACCTTCCGCATCGAGGTCGAGCTGATGGGAGAAGTCCATGTCGGCCCCGGAGGCCGTGAGGAGTTTTCCGCCGGCATCAGCGTGTATCCCTACCTTGGTGCGGTCGCCCATCGCATTCGCACCGCCGATCTCGCCCGCATCTACGATTCCGGCCAGGACGATTGCTGCATCATCGGCAAGCTGACCCAGGACGAAAGCCTCGACGCGACGATCCATGTGCCGTCGATGCTGGCCAAGCATTTCGCCATCGTCGGCACCACGGGTGTCGGCAAGTCGACCGCCGTGACGCTGCTGCTCAACAAGGCGATTGCCGCCGATCCGAAACTGCGCGTGCTGATCCTCGACCCGCACAACGAATTTGCCGCCGCCTTCCCGGAACTTGCTGTCGTCATCGACCCCGATACGCTTGACCTGCCGTTCTGGTTCTTCCGGCTGGAGGAGTTCGCCGAGGTCATTTTCCGTGGCCGTCCCGCCATCCCCGAAGAACTCGACATCCTGCGCGACGTCATTCCCGACGCCAAGAAAGCCTTCAAGGGCAGCGCCGAGTCCGGCCTCGTGCGCCGCCAGACGGAAAAGAGCTCGATTACCGCCGATACCCCCGTGCCCTATCGCATCGCCGACCTCTTGGCGCTGATCGACGAGCGCATTGGCCGGCTCGAAGGGCGAAACGACAAGCCGCATCTGCGTTCGCTCAAGGTCAGGATCGTCTCGGCGATCAACGACCCGCGCTACCACTTCATGTTCTCGTCGAACACGATCTCCGACACGATCCAGGACACGATCGCCAAGGTCTTCCGCATTCCCGGCGAGGGCCGGCCGATCGCCACCTTCCAACTCGCAGGCATCCCGTCGGAAGTCGTCAATTCCGTCGCCTCGGTGCTTTGCCGCATGGCGTTCGAAATCGGCCTTTGGAGCAGTGGCGGCATCCACATGCTGGTCGTGTGCGAAGAGGCACACCGCTATGTGCCCGCCGACCCGTCGCTCGGCTTCCTGCCGACGCGCCAGGCGATCGCCCGCATCGCCAAGGAAGGCCGAAAATACGGGGTCTCGCTCGGCATCATCACCCAGCGTCCGGGCGAACTCGACCCGACGATCCTGTCGCAGTGCTCGACGGTCTTTGCCATGCGGCTCGCCAACGACCGCGACCAGGAGATCATCCGCTCGGCCATTCCCAACTCGTCGATCTCGACCACCAGTTTCATCTCATCGATTGGCAACGGCGAAGCCATCGCCTTCGGCGAGGCGGTCGCCGTGCCCATGCGAATGCGCTTTACCCGCGTCAACGAGGAGCGGCTGCCCCGCGCCCACGGGATTATCGACCGGGTCGACGAGGACGCGCCGCCGACCGTCGACATCCGCTCGATCGTCAACCGCATGCGGGCGATCACCGGCCCGAACATCTCGAATTTCCAGCAGAGCTATCTGGCGGCCGCCACCACCGACGAGCAGGACGAGCGGCTCTGGGCCGCAGAACTGGGCCCCGAGACCCGCGACGAACCGGCGCCTGCCGGCTTCGACGACGATGACGTAGCGGAGATCGAGCCCTATCGCCCCGACATGCTGCCCCGCGCGCCCGAGCCCGGCAATCCGCAGCTCGAGCGTTTCAACCAGATCCGCCAGCAGCTTCTGACCGAGACACCGGAGCCGGCGGCCGGCTATCGCCCGCCGCCACCGACTGATGCCTATGCTGTCCCCCCCGCCACCGAACCGCGACGCGAAGGCTCGCTGCGCGACAGCCTGCTCAAGCGGCCGCTCGGCAGCATCATCCGCAAACCCTGAGACGCGCAGGTGCGCCTCGGCAGGCTTCGGCTCGCGCCGGCCCCTCAAGGCGTTTTCACCCTCCCCACCGGACATCAGCAGATCGGACAGACTTGTGCGCCCCCGCCGCGTGCGGCAAAAGTGCGCCCGCGTTCGCGCCAGCAAAGGCACGGGCGCGTCAAAGGAGCGGGAACCGCAGGGCCGACCTGGCCGTTCTCCAGTACGGGGCCAAGCCGACATCAAAACAGCGCCGCGGCGTGCGGCCAAAACATTCGACGCAGGAGGCAGACATGGTAGCAGCCGTCACCCCTTTCCTGATGTTCCAAGGCAGCAACAGGGCCGAGACCGCGATGGCGCTCTACGTCTCGCTGTTTCCCGATGCCGAGATCCTGTCGATCGAGCGCTATGGCCCTGGCGAACAGGGTGCCGAAGGCAGCGTCAAGGTGGCAGCCTTCCGCCTTGGCGGCCAGACGGTGAAATGCATCGACAGCCCGGTCAGCCACGCCTTCGATTTCACCCCGTCCTTCTCCTTTTTCATCGATTGCGACAGCGAGGAAGAACTCACTCGTCTTTCCACCGCTCTTGCTGAGGACGGCAAGATACTGATGCCACCGGAGGATTACGGCTTCAGCCGGCGTTTCACCTGGGTCAACGATCGCTTCGGCGTTTCCTGGCAGATCAACCTGCCCTGAACAGCTGGGTCCTTTGCCTGCGTGCGAGCTCACAAGAGCTTGGGCGGCAGCAGATACAGCGTCATGGCGAAGATCACATAGACCATGAGCATCAGCACGCCTACGAACCACGCGGCCCGGCCGCTGGTCGTGACGATGAAGGCCGTCATGGTGGAGAGCAGCACCATGGTGACCGCACCCGGCCAGAACTGCAGGTCCATCGGCGTCGGCCCGATGACGTAGCTCAAAAGCACGAGAACGGGAGCAACGAAAAGGGCAATCTGGGCAGCACTACCGAGCGCAATGCCGACGCTCAGGTCCAGCCGGTTTTTGCGAGCGCCGGAAAATGCCGACGCCATTTCGGCCGCCGCCCCCACCAGTGCCACGACGATAAACCCGACGAATGCCGGCGTCATTCCGAACGTCTCGGCCGCCTGCTGCACCGATTCCACGAAGACTTCGCTGACTAGGGCGACCATGACCGTCACGGCGGCCAACGTCGCAAGCGCAACACTCAACGGCCAGGGAGCATCGTCCGAGGTGGCAGCATGCTCGACGCTGCCGAAGAATTCGCGATGGCTTTTCAGGGAGAAGAACAAGCCCAACCCGTATGCGATGATCAGAACGATCGCCAGACCGAAGCTCAACTCCTGCATGAAGTCCGGTGCCGCTGCGAGACTATCGGCCTCGGCCATTGCCGACGGAACGATAAGGGCGATCGTTGCCAGGAAAAGCATGCTCGTCTGCAGGCGGGCGCCGACGCGATTGTAGTCCTGAACGTGGTATTTCAGGCCGCCGAGCAGGAATGAAGCGCCCAGCATGAAAAGCGTGTTGCAGACGATGGCGCCGGCCAATGAGGCCTTCACCAGCGTGTACTGACCAAGCCGCAAGGCGGCCAGCGCAATGATAAGCTCGGTCAGATTGCCGAGTGTTGCGTTGAGAAGGCTGCCGACCGTGTCGCCCGTCCTGGCGGCGACGGCTTCGGTGGCATGGCTCAACAAAGTTGCCAACGGAATGATCGCCAAGACCGAAAGCAGGAAAAGCAGCGTGTGCGCATCGGGTGCGGCACTATGCGCCACCAGCACCAACGGCCCCAGGACCAGGAGCCAGAGGAGCGGAGTGTGCCGAATTTCGTGCCAAAGCTGGCTCATGAGACCCCCAAATGCATCGAGGCTTCTCGACCGGAATGCGGCCGGCGACAGCAAACAAGGCTCAGTCTGGCGAATCTCGCCCGTTGCTATCATCGGCCGTAGTCCTCAGCGCCTGGACACTGACGGCTGCCACGAGGCCGGTGAGCACAATCCCCGTAAGACCGATAAGCAAGGCCAGCACGCGCGAAGACAAGTGGCTCGGCACCAGATCGCCGTAGCCGATGGTAAGACCGGTCACGAAGGTGAAATACAGCGTGTCCATCATCCGCCATTCCTCTATTCGCCCGATCAACAGGCCGCACCCGAGCATGATGCCAAGCATGCCGGACAGGATTGGCCAGACAACGCCAAGCTGGCGATAGAACTCGATGAAGAAGATCCGTCTTGTGCGCTTAGTACCCATCGGACCCTGCCCGAGAAACGAAAGCCGCCATCCCCATGATGGCCGCCTGAAAGACATTTCCAGATAATGCCGACGACCAGATTACCCCTGCAGTCCAGATTACAATTTAGGGTGATCTAATGTGGAGAAATGTCAACTCTGTAACGGTAACGAGGTAGGTCGGCTGCCATCGAGCGGATTTTGCGGTTCCCCGACATGGATCCGAAGCTGCGGGCGATGTTCCAGAAAGTGACCAAAGGCGCTCTGTCAGGCAAAGCGGGTGAAAAAGCCGTGGAAGAGTTCAAGATCAACGGCCAGTACGTCGATACGCCGACGATCAACGGTGCACCGGGTGTTGTCGGTATTCCGTTCTTTGATAGCTACGTCGAGAAGGCCGCCGTTGGCTTCCTCGACGACGCATCCAAATCCGACAAGCCATTCTTTATCAGCGTCAACTTCATGAAGGTGCACCAGCCGAACCTGCCTGCACCGGAGTTCGAGCATAAGTCGATGTCGAAATCGAAGTATGCCGACAGCATCGTGGAACTGGACACCCGCATTGGCCGCATCATGGACAAACTCCATGAAACCGGCTTGGACAGAAATACCCTCGTGTTCTACACCACCGATAACGGCGCCTGGCAGGACGTGTACCCCGACGCCGGTTACACGCCATTCCGCGGCACCAAAGGTACCGTTCGCGAAGGCGGCAATCGCGTTCCCGCCATCGCTGTCTGGCCGGGCAAGGTCAAGCCAAACAGCAAGAACCACGATATCGTCGGCGGGCTTGATCTGATGGCGACTTTCGCCTCCGTCGCCGGCGTCGCCCTGCCGGATAAGGACCGCGAGGGCCAGCCGACCATCTTCGACAGCTATGACATGTCGCCGATCCTGCTCGGTACGGGCAAGTCGGAACGCACGTCCTGGTTCTACTTCACCGAGAACGAACTTTCGCCCGGCGCTGCCCGCGTCGGCAATTACAAGGCGGTGTTCAATTTGCGCGGCGACGACGGTCAGTCGACGGGAGGACTGGCGGTCGATTCGAACCTTGGCTGGAAGGGCGCATCCAAATATGTCGCAACGGTCCCGCAGGTCTTCGATCTTTGGCAGGACCCGCAGGAGCGCTACGACATCTTCATGAACAACTACACGGAGCGCACCTGGACGATGGTCACCATCGGCGACGCGATCAAACAGCTGATGGAAACCTATGTAAAGTATCCGCCGCGCAAGCTGCAGAGCGCGAGCTACTCCGGTCCGATCGAGATCTCGAAATACCAACAATTCCAGTGGCTACGCGATGAGTTGTCAAAGGACGGTTTTAGTATCCCGATGCCAACAGGCAACTGATCACCTATCCCGAAGGTGGTCGCCCGCATAGCCGCGCCGTCGACCGCGGCGCGTCTTGACCACGACACTTCCGCACCAAACGACAAAGCCGCCGAGAATGGCGGCTTTGTCCTGCAAGTCTGAATTTTACACATCGTTATCCGGTGGTGCGATCGCCCGCCGGAACTCAAATAGCCTCGGCAGCATTCTCGATGCGCTGCCAGCTGTCGTCGAGCTGGTTGCGAAACCAGGTCATCTGCCGCTTGGCATATTGCCGGGTTGCGGCGGCGCCGGTCTCGATCACCTCGGCCTCATCGATCTCGCCGCGCAGGAGCGCGGCAATCTGGCTGACGCCGATCGCCTTCATCACGGGCATGGCCGGATCGAGGTTCAGCGCCAAGAGCGCACGCACCTCGTCGATCGCCCCACCGGAGAGCATCATACCGAAGCGGCGGTTGATGCGATCGTGCAGCACCTTGCGATCCGGCAGCACGACAAGCTTTCGCGCCCGTTGCGGATCGATGATCTCAGGGCCGCTCTTCTGCTGGTAGAGGCGGATCGACTGGCCGGTCGCCTCCACCACTTCGAGCGCGCGCACGATACGCTGGCCGTCGCCGGGCTTCAGCGTCTCTGCCGTCTGCGGGTCGCGCGCGGCAAGCTCGGCATGCAGCCCATCCGGCCCCTCTTGCATCAGCCGCTCGCGCAGCCGCTCGCGAATGGCGGCCGGAATTTCGGGCATGTCGGCAAGCCCGCCGGTCAACGCCTTGAAGTAGAGCCCGGTGCCGCCGACGAAGACCGGCAACCGGCCGGTCTTGCGCAGCGTGGCGACGAGCGCTTGCGCCTCGCGCAGCCACGCCCCGGTCGAATAGGCCTGACCGGCAGGCATATGGCCGTAGAGACGGTGTTCGACGCCACCCATATCGGCCTCGTCAGGGCGCGCGGTCAGCACCCGCAAAGTGTCATAGACCTGCATGCTGTCGGCGTTGATGACCACGCCGTCATGCCGGCGCGCCAATTCGACCGCAAGCGCGGACTTGCCGCTGGCGGTCGGCCCGGTTATCAGGATCGCGTCCGTATCGGTTTCAAGGTTGTTGTCCATGGCTCTCGTTGCCACGCTTATCGCCAATCCGTCAAATCCTGTTCTGACGCCAGCGCTCGCGGAAGCCGCCGCTGACGCCGTTAGGGCATCCGGTCTCTACTGGCTCGCCGACGGCGTCGCCTGCGACCTGGCGCTCACCGACGGCACGGACCCCTTTGCCGCCGAGGCGGCGCTGCGCGGCGCGCTGAACGGAACGCCTGTCGATGTCGCCGTCCAGGACGCCGACACCAGGCGCAAGAAGCTTCTGATCGCCGACATGGACTCCACCATGATCGGCCAGGAATGCATCGACGAACTTGCCGCCGAAGTCGGCCTCAAGGACAAGGTTGCCGCCATCACCGCCCGCGCCATGAACGGCGAGATCGCCTTCGAGCCGGCGCTGATCGAGCGCGTCGCGCTGCTGAAGGGCCTGCCTTCGAGCGTCGTAGGCGATGTCATCGCCAGGCGCATCACGCTGACGCCGGGCGGCCCTGAGCTGATCGCCACGATGAAGGCGAAGGGCCACTACACCGCCCTCATCTCCGGCGGCTTCACCGTGTTTACCGGCCCGGTCGCCGACATGCTCGGCTTCCAGGAAAACCGCGCCAATACGCTGATCGAGAAGGACGGCACGCTGACCGGCGAGGTCGCCGAACCGATCCTCGGCAAACAGGCCAAGGTCGATGCGCTCATCGACATTGCCGGCCGCCTCGGCATTTCGACCGACGAGGCGCTTGCCGTCGGCGACGGCGCCAACGATCTCGGCATGCTGCAGCTCGCCGGCACCGGCGTTGCGCTGCACGCCAAGCCCGTGGTCGCCGAACAGGCGAAGGTCCGCATCGACCATGGCGACCTCACGGCCCTTCTCTATCTGCAGGGCTATCGAAAGACCGATTTCGTCAGATGATCGTTTCCGAGACCGAACGCCTGCGCATCCGCGCCTGGAAGGAGGCCGACCGCGATCTCTTCTTCGAGATCAACAATGATGCCGAGGTGATGGCGTTCTTCCCCCATCGCCGCAACCGGGAGGAAACCGACGCGCTGTTCGACCGCGTCGGCCAGGGCATCGCCGAAACGGGGCTCGGCTTCTTCGCTGTCGCGCTGAAAAAAGACGACCGGCCGATCGGCTTCTGCGGCCTCGCCTATACCGACCTCGAGCCCCACCTGCCGAAAGGCACCGTCGAGATCGGCTGGCGGCTCGCCGCCCCCTTCTGGGGCAAGGGCTATATCACCGAGGCAGCGTCCGACCTCCTGCGCTACGGCTTCGACGAAAAAGGCCTTCGCGAAATCGTCTCCTTCGCCGTCCCCGACAACACCCGCTCGACGGCGGTGATGGCGCGCCTTGGAATGCACCGCGACCCCGCACGCGACTTCAACCACCCGCGCATCCCCGCCGACAAACCGCAGCTCGTTCGCCACGTGCTCTACGCAATCACCCGGGCGGAATGGCAGGCACAGCGGGCGAAGGACGTGGCGTGAAAGCGCCGCGGCGCCGGTAAACGGCGGCTTGCGGGTTCATCCGTCAGCCGCTTGCAGTTCATGACGCTGCGCTTGCCCCTCACTGTCCTGCCGGACATCTCTCCCCGCCAGCGGGGAGAGATGCGCAAGCCGAACCCTCTTCGCCAATCCGCAACGTTTGCGCGTTGTCAGTCCGGTCACATCCGAGCCTGCTCCCCGCAGGCGGCGAGAAGGTGCCAGCAGGCGGATGAGGGGCGACCCACCCGGAACATCTCGCAACGCCATCCGAGACGTCACCCCCCGCGCCCTGCCCCCGGATAACTCCGTTCGACCCAAGTGACGAACGCCTGCGCCGCCTCTGACAAAGCGTCGAACCGCCGCGCCACGAGAAAGAAGGCGCCATAGGGCACCGAGACATCGAACGGCTGCAGCAGGCGCCCGGCCGCAAGCTCGTCGCGCACATGGTCGCGATCGACCAACCCGACGCCGTTGCCGCGCAACGCCGCCTGCAGCACCATGGCGCCATCGGTAAAGATCGCGCCCCGCTCGATGCGAACCGGTCCCGCCCCGGCAGCAGTGAACCATTGCTGCCATGCTTCGCGATTGTCCTCGTGCAGGAGCGCATGCTGCATGAGATCGACAGGCATCAACAAGGGCCTGCCGGACCGGGCAAGCTCCGGCGCGATCACCGGGATCATCTCCACCTGCGCAAGCCGTCGCGCCTCGACGCGCGGCCAGGAGGAGAGCTTCAAGCTGTGACGCATGGCGATATCAGCGTCCCCGCTGCGAAACTCCACAAGCCGCGGGTCGGCGTCGATCAACAGGTCGATCTCGGGATGCTCGCTCTGGAACTCCGCCAGATGCGGAACCAGCCAGCAGCCGGTAAGGGACGGTTCGGCACTGACCCTCAGCGTATGGCCAGGCTTGTGCCCGGAGAGCGCCTCCAGGCTGTCTCCCACCATGTCGAAGGCGGAGGTCAGCACCGAAAGCAGCGACCGGCCCTCGACCGTCAGGCTGACGCTGCGGTGGCGCCGCTCAAACAGCGGCCGGCCGATGAGGTTTTCCAGCTCGCGGATCTGTCGGCTGATTGCGGCTTGGGAAACGAAAAGCTCGCCGGCAGCCAGCGTGAAGCTTTCGAGCCGGCCCGCAGCCTCGAAACTCCGCAACGCTGTCAGGGGCAGACGGCCGCGCTTCATGCATAACCTCAAGTCATCCGAAGACAACTGTAAACTCGTTTGAGCCTTTGCGACAAGTGCGTTGAAATGAGGAACCAGAAAGGAGGATCCGGCCATGTACGCCATCCTCGAGACCCTGATCGACGCGCTGCGCCTGATGACCTTTCAGCCCCTGCGGCACGACATACACCGCACCCGACCGGAACGGACCGCCAGCCACGGCGTGCCCTGCGCCAAAGACTGAGGGGGGGCCGCCGCACCGCTTTCCCCAACGGCGCTGCAGGCGGTACCTCCAAGACAGCGGCCACCGCCCGTCACCACAGTGCCGGACGTAAGACAGGACCTACCAAACATGCAGCAATTCAAAGTGCGACAGCGACCTTTGCGCGTCCAATAAGACGCGCGACGCTGTAGATCGCCCGAAGCGCCACCGCATAATACTGAGCTTCGACCGCTGCCGGTTCAAGGAAGACACCGCCTTGAATCGAAATCTCAGGGATCGGAATCAAGCCGGGAGAGAACGGCGCGATCATCCTGAAAGGATTCAGGAAAAGGCCATCGCGCCACGCCGTCCTATTCCATGCGCACGGTGACGAAGCGCAATTCGCCGGTCTTGTTGGAAAGCATCAGCAGCGCATTGCGCCGGCCGTCGGACTTCAGCTCTTCAACGCGCTCGGAGACGTCGTCAGGCGTATCCATCGCTTCCTGGCCGACCTCGACGATAACGTCACCCGGCTCCACCCGCCGCTCGGCGGCGGCAGAGCCTGCCTGGACCTCGGCGATCACCACGCCTTCGACATCGTCGGCAATGCCGAACTTCTTGCGGCTTTCGGCATTGAGCGTGGTCAGCTTCATGCCGAGCACCGTGTCGGTGGCGGGCAGCTCGGCTGCCGGCGGCTGATCCGTCTTCTTGTCCTCGCCGCCTTCTTCATTGGTGGTTACCGCGGCATTGGCGATGCCCTCGCCATCCTCGAGCCGTCCGAGCGTGACCTTGACCGTCTGCTCCTTGCCGTCGCGGATGATCACCACGTCGACGGCCTTGCCGACGGCACTTTCGGCGACCGCCCGCGGCAGGTCGCGCATCTCGGAGACGTCCTTGCCATCGAACTTGATGATGACGTCGCCGGCCTTGATCTCGCCCTTGGCGATCGGCCCGCCCTCGATAATGCCCGAGACCAGAGCGCCGCGCGGCGAGGCCATCTTCAGGCTTTCAGCGATATCGTCCGTCACCGGCTGGATGCGCACGCCAAGCCAGCCGCGCCGCGTCTCGCCGAAATCCTTCAGCTGCAGCACGACATTGGCGGCAAGCTCGGTCGGAACCGAGAAGCCGATACCGATCGAGCCGCCCGTCGGCGAAATGATCGCCGTGTTGATGCCGATCACCTCGCCCTGCATGTTGAACAGCGGGCCGCCCGAGTTGCCGCGGTTGATGGCGGCGTCCGTTTGGATGAAATTGTCGTAGGGGCCGGCATTGATGTTCCGGCCGCGCGCCGAGATGATGCCGACGGAGACAGAGCCGCCAAAGCCGAACGGGTTGCCGATCGCCATGACCCAATCGCCGATCCGCATCTTGCGGGAATCGCCGAAGGGTACTGCCTTCAGCGGCGTCTTCGGCTCGACCTTGAGCACCGCGAGGTCGGTCTTGGTATCCTTACCGACGAGCTTGGCCTTCAGCTTGCTGCCATTGGCGAAGATCACTTCGATATCGTCGGCACCCTCGATCACGTGATTGTTGGTGACGATGACGCCGGCGGGATCGATGACGAAGCCGGAGCCGAGCGAATTGACGGTGCGCTGGCGGTTGCCGCCCTTGTCGCCCTGCCCCTTGAAGAACTCGTCGAAGAAGTCCTGATAGGGCGAGCCCTCCGGCACCTGCGGCGTCGGCGCATCGTCGTCGTTCTTGACGCGCTGGGACGTCGAAATGTTCACGACCGCATCAAGCAGGCCGGCCGCAAGGTCGGCGACGGATGCGGGGCCATTGCTCGGCGGGCGAACGGCGGCCGTCTGCGCCATGGCCGCATTGGACAGAAGCAGCGTGGCGGCCAGCGCCAGAGCGCCGAAGGATTTCGATCGAGTGGACAATTCGCGGAGCTCCTCACATTGTCTCGGCGGTGCGGCGCCCTTGAAGGTAGCCGCGTCATGCGATGCTCTGCAGCCCCATGCGCCCGACAAAGAGCAAGGGTCGCTGCAGCGACTTTGATTTGCCGCATAATTTATCCCACGATCGATCCCGATCGGAAGACTTATGCAGCCGGTGACAGCGACGCGATCCGGGGATCACGTTGCACCCGATCTTCCAGTGAAGATACGGCGGAATTCAGAAGCGTCCAGACACGATTTTCTGATCCGCTCGAAAGTGCGGATACGGAGCCTACAGCGCCGCGCGTCAAATATGACGCGCTAAGGACGCTGTAGCACTTCAGGCTCACTGCATAATTTCTCCTTAAATCGAATCCGATTTAAGGAATTATGCAGTAGATCAGATGGTGATCTCGTGCCCGTGCTCTTTCAGCGCCTGCACCGCTTTGTCGAGATCGGAGCCCGGCACGAAGATATAGTCGGTGCTGAAGGTCGAATTGGCAAAGACGCCGATGCCCGCGGCCGACAGCGGCCTGAGCACGGAAGAAAGCACGCCGGGCACGTCGACGCTGAAATGCTGTTCGATACGGAAGCAGCGCCAGCCGAGCGAACTCTGGGTGCTGGAAGGGACGCGCGCGGCGCGACAGACGAGGGTCATTTCCTCTCGCGAGCTGGACACGGTCCAGAAACCCGGCCCCGGCAGCCATTCCGGCATCTGGGAACCGACATTGAGACGGGTGATCGCATATTCGGCATCGACCAGCCGGATCAGCAGTTTATGTGGCATTCGCATTATCCTCGAAGCAACCAGACAAGTCCGACACCGGCGGCAACGGAAAATACCCCGGCCAGTCGAAGCTGATGCTCCGGGACATACGGCAAACGCTTCGCCAATTCCACTAAAACCAAAGGGGCCAGTGCGTACACCAGCCCCTCGATGATCAGGAAAAAAGCAATCCCGGTCAGAAAGTCGGACATTGTCCGCTTAGTTCCCGGTCGCCGGTTGCGTCTCTGTCGCAGCCGGTGCTTTGCCTTCCGAGTCATTGAAATAACGGAAGAACTCCGAATGCGGCGACAGCACGAGCGTCGTGTCCGAGCTACCGATGGACTCCGTATAGGCGGTCATCGAACGGTAGAATTCGAAGAACTTCGGATCGCGCGCAAATGCGTCGGCAAAGGTCTTCGTCCGTTCGGCTTCGCCTTCACCGCGCAGGATTTCCGATTCGCGCTGGGCGTCGGCGACGATCTCGACGACCTGACGGTCGGCGATGGCGCGGCGACGCTGGCCGGCTTCGTTACCGCGGGCACGGATCAGTTCGGCTTCCGCCAGACGCTCGGCCTTCATGCGGTCGAAGGTCTGCTGCGAGACTTCCTGCGTAAGGTCTGTGCGACGGATGCGAACGTCCTCGATGTTGAGGCCGAGCGATTCGGCATCGGTTTTGAGGTCGGCGCGAACTTCGCGCATCATCGATGCACGCTCGTCGGACAGCGCTGCCTCGAAGCCACGCAGACCGTAGACGCGACGCAGCGATGCGTCGAGACGGGTGCGCAGACGTGCCTCGGCAGAATCGCGGTCGCCCGAAACGGTTTCGCGGAAGCGACGGGGATCGGCGATCTTGTAGATGACGAAGGCGTCGACTTCATAGAACTTGCCGCCCGAAACCTGGACGCGGATGTTGTCGAGATCGAAGCGCAGGGCCTGGTCTTCGACATACTGCACGCGATCGGCATCCATGAAGGCGAAGGGCAGCTTGAAGTAGAGGCCCGGCTGGGTCTTGACGTCCTGGATCTGACCGAAGCGAACGACGATCGCCTGCTGGCGTTCGTTGACCACGAAGATCGACGAATAGAGACCGACCAGGACGACGGCGAGCAGGATCAGGATGATTGAAGTACGATTGTTGATCACTGTGCGCCTCCCGACTGTGCCGGCCGACCGATTTCATTCAGCGGCAGATAGGGCACGACGCCCTGCCCGTTCTTCTCGTCGATGATGACCTTCTTCGACTTGCCGAGAACGCCTTGCATCGTTTCGAGATAGAGACGCTTGCGGGTTACATCAGGCGCCTTTGAATATTCGTCATAAACAGAGATGAAGCGCTGGGCCTCACCTTGCGCTTCCTTGACGACGCGGCCCTTGTAGGCGGCTGCCTCTTCGCGGATCTGCGCGCCCTGACCGCGGGCCTTGCCGAGGATCTGGTTGGCGTACTGGTTGGCTTCTTCGACGAAGCGGTCTTCGTCCTGCTCGGCACGCTGCACTTCGTCGAACGCATCGGCGACTTCGCGCGGCGGGGCCGCATCCTCGATCGCCACGGTGTTGACGGAAACGCCGGCGCCGTAGCTGTCCATCGTTGCCTGGATCGTGCTCTTCACGTCGGCGGCGATCGCCTGACGGTTATCGCGGAAAATGTCCTGGGCCGGACGACGGCCGACCACTTCGCGCATCGCGCTTTCGGCGACCTGCTGCAGCGTGTCAGCCGGATTTTCGACGTTGAAGAGGTAGGCCTTCGGATCCGTGACCGAGAACAGCACCGAGAACTGAACGTTGACGATGTTCTGGTCGCCGGTGAGCATCAGGCCGGCATTGGACTGACCGCTGTTGCGGCCGCCGATGTTCTGCTGCTGCTCGGTGATCTTGACGAACTCGACGGTTTCGAGCGGCCAGAAGTGATAGTGCAGGCCCGGCATCGAGATCTCGTCCTTCGGCTTGCCGAAGCGCATTTCGACGCCGCGTTCATCCGGCTGGACGGTGTAGATCGAGTTGATCAGGATGAAGCCGACGATCAGCAGGCCGACGATGGCGAAGATGCCGCCGTTGAAACCGCCGGGAACGACGTTCTTCAGCTGATCCTGGCCACGGCGAATGATCTCTTCGAGATCCGGCGGTCCGCCCTTGCCGCCGCCACGCGGCCGGTTCGGCCCCTGGCCCCATGGCCCCTGATTGCCTCCGCCGCCGCCGCCGCCCCAAGGGCCGCCGCCGCCATTCTGATTGCTCCAGGGCATCAAAACCTCTCTTTTGAATACTGCTCACGCTGAACTGCCGCGCGAATGCACGGACGTCCACGATGTGAACCCGTTATAGGTATGACATGCACCGCTTTCAACGCGATACGCCAGAGTTCACCGTAAATGGTTCAAAATAGTTGACGAATGGCCCATTACGCGCGGCGCGCCAAACATGACGCGCCAAGGACAGCGCTTCAAACTCGCTGCATAACTTTCTCCTTAGATCGATGCCGATTTTAGGAGGCATGCATTAGCGCGTGGCCCGGCGCCGCCACGTCACGAAATGCATGGCATGGCTGTCTTTCTCGCCCTGCGGCAGGTCCTCTTCGAACACCTTGTCGAAAACGTCAGGGTCGATATCCGGAAAGCGAGTATCGCCTTCGACTTCCGCCTGAACCTCTGTGATGTGCAGGATATCGGCGACGCCGATCGATTGCCGGTAGATCTCGCCGCCGCCAATAACGCAGATCTCGTCTGCCCCTGATGCCGACGCTTCGCGCCGCGCTGCGCCCAGCGCCTCCTCCAGCGAATGCGCGACGGTCGCGCCCTCAGCAGTAAAATCTGCGTTGCGGCTGATGACGATGTTCGCTCGGCCGGGCAGCGGACGTCCGATCGAGGCCCAGGTCTTGCGCCCCATGATCACGGGCTTGCCGATCGTCAGCGCCTTGAAGCGCTTGAGATCGGTGGAAAGCCGCCACGGCAGATCGCCGTCGCGGCCGATGACGCCGTTGGCGGCAACCGCGACGACGATGGAGATTTTCGGCTCGTTGGTGCTGGTATCAGTCATGGAACCCATTCGGTTTGCTGTCGATTTCACTTGCCCTGACATAGGCTGCCCGGTCCGTGACCACCCGGATATAGCGGTCGACGACCTCACTCTCGGGCAGGATCTTGCGCATCCATTGCAGTGCGCTGGCCAAAAGCAGGTCGGCGCCGCTCATCGTCGCGCCGAGCAGATAGGTCTGTCGGTTGAGCACGTCGATCACATGGGCGCACATTTCGCTGTAGAGCCGCGCCTGCGCCGGATTGTTGATCGTCGCGCCGGTGATGTGGGCCAGCGCCGTCGGCTCGATCACGCCGGCATAATAGGCAAGCCAGGAGAGATAGGCGCCGCGCTCGGGATGGCCGGGCGCCCGGCCGAGACTGCATTCGGGGTGAAGGTCGGTGAGATATTGTACCACGGCCGCCGATTCCCAGATCAGCGCACCCTTGTGCAAGAGCGCCGGCACCTGCTTGTGCGGATGCGGATTGTTGTCGTCGGGTGCGCCGGTGCCATCCCAGCGGCGGATCGAGACATAGCGGATCTCGTATTCCGCGCCGATCTCCTCGAGCAGCCAGACGATACGCGACGAGCGCGACAAGGGTGCGTGGACGAGCGTCAGCATCGAAACCTCCCGACAGCGCCTCGCCGAACATGATGCGCAAAGGCCGCTGTAACATCTGAACTCCGTAAGAAACGGCAAACCCTCCCGGTCTGCCGCCGTTACGCGAATGCCCGTATCGACCGCCTGCCCGCACCCCCGAGGCGACGACGCCTCAGACGGCGATCGGCGCCTTGATGGTTGAATCAGCTTCGTAGCCGACCAGGGTAAAGTCTTCAAAACGGAACGAAAACAGATCCTTGACGTCTGGCTTGATCTGCATGGTCGGCAGCGTCTTCGGCGTGCGGGCAAGCTGCAGCCGTGCCTGGTCGAAATGGTTGTGGTAGATATGCGCGTCGCCGAAGGTATGGACGAAATCGCCCGGCTTCAGCCCGGTCACCTGCGCCACCATCATCGTCAGAAGCGCGTAGGAGGCGATGTTGAACGGCACGCCGAGGAAGATGTCGGCCGAACGCTGATAGAGCTGGCAGGAAAGCTTGCCGTCGGCGACATAGAACTGGAACAGGCAATGGCACGGCGGCAGGGCCATCTCGTCGACCAGCGCCGGGTTCCAGGCGGAAACGATATGACGGCGCGAGTTCGGATTGGTCTTCAGGCTTTCGACAAGACCGGCGATCTGGTCGATATGCCGCCCGTCCGGCGCCGGCCAGGAGCGCCACTGGTAGCCGTAGACGGGCCCGAGATCGCCGTTTTCGTCCGCCCATTCGTCCCAAATGCTGACGCCGTTTTCCTTGAGATAGGCGATATTGGTCTCGCCCTTCAGGAACCACAGCAGTTCGTGGATGATCGAGCGCAGGTGCAGCTTCTTGGTGGTCAGCACCGGGAAGCCTTGCGAAAGATCGAAACGCATCTGGTAGCCGAAGACCGAGCGCGTCCCCGTTCCCGTCCGGTCACCCCGGTCGGTTCCGCTGGTCATCACATGGTCGAGGAAGTCGAGATATTGCTGCATGGTCTGGCGCCGCCGATTCGTGTTGTCCCAAATTTAGGGTGAAGCCGGCGGCAAACCAATGTCCCGGGGGTGTTTATCCCGCATATTCAGCCGCGCTCAAAGCGGGATCAAGGAAAGTGCGCGCGGTTTTCCGCCTGCATCCCGCCTTCACAATGAACGTGATCTACAGCGTTTGCAGCTTACCGAGGTTCTTGGCCACCAGATAATAGAAGGTCACGCGTGACTTGGATCGATCTGCCGACATCGCCTTCGTCGTCGCCGAAATGGCCGCATCCGCTTCCGCACCCACGACGCCGAGCTTCTTCTCGCACCATTTTTCCCTAACGCGATCGAGTTCCTTGGGGTCCGTGGCCGACACGAGCGAGGAATCCTTGTTGCGCAGTGCAATGCCGAGATGGCGCACGATCTTGTTCACAACAGCTTCGTCGGCGCCGCTGTCATACTTCTGCACATCTGCGAGATAGTCAGTCATGATGCCTCCAGATTGATCTTGCTCGATAAACCGCAGCGCCCTTGCAGGCCGCGTGCAGCAGCCGGAGTTTTTCACGGCTGCCATTCATGTCAAGGCGTTTGGCATGTCAGGGGTTTTGGAAAAGCTGCGATATATCCGTGCTTTCCCCTTTTCTTCAGCGCCGGAAAGACCTATATGACAGATGCCGTCTTCGGGCGGCTATGGCAATAAACGGGCGGTGAAATAAACCCATTGGACCCGGGGGCGGTACCCGGCGCCTCCACCAAAAACCGGTCGAGATTTCGATGACCGGCTTTTGATGGGGGCGAAATAGGATCGACAAGGGCGTAAAGATCGACTTTTTGCTCGGCATTGTACCACCGTTATCGGGCTAAACTTATAGTTGCAAACGACAACTATGCTGAAGCACGTCTCGCTGCCTAACGGCGGTGCGACACTTCAAATCAAGTCCTTCCGGGTAGCACCGTAAGGCGGGGTCCGAAGGCACCTGGCAACAGAAGCCTTCACCTTCTCCCCCGCTTCGAAATGGTCTATAGATGCTTGAATAATTGACTCGTCATATCGAGACGGGCAATGGAAAGCCGACAGTAGAATTGAGTTCGAGAAAGACGGGAATCTCATGGGCCAGGACCACATTCGCTACGACATTCTGGCGCAGGACGCGCTTCGCGGCGTCATCCGCAAGGTGCTGACCGAGGTTGCGGCCACCGGCCACCTGCCCGGCGAGCACCATTTCTTCATCACCTTCCTGACCGGCGCGCCGGGTGTTCGCATCTCGCAGCACCTGAAATCCAAGTATCCCGAGCAGATGACCATCGTCGTGCAGCACCAGTTCTGGGAACTCAAGGTTTCCGAGGCCGGCTTCGAAATCGGCCTGTCCTTCTCCGATACGCCGGAGCGGCTGGTCATTCCGTTCAATGCCATTCGCGGCTTCTACGACCCCTCGGTCAATTTCGAACTCGAATTCGACGTGGCGACGGCCGAAGAGGAAGAGGCCGAATCGGCGGAGATCACCGCCTATCCCGTTCCTGAAACCGATGGCGAAGTGCCGCCCAAGGACCCGGAAAAATCCGGCGACGCCAAGAACGGCGGCGGCTCGGTGGTTTCGCTCGACTCCTTCCGCAAGAAGAACTGAGGCAAGCGAAAGGACGCGGCATGAGTGGTGACGTCGTCAATCTACGCCAGTTCCGCAAGCGCAATGCCCGCGCCGAAAAAGAAAAGCAGGCCGAACAGAACCGCATCTCGTTCGGCCGCACCAAGGCCGAGAAATCGCTGACCGACGCCTTGAATGCGAAGGCGGCAAAGGCCCTCGACCAGGGGCGCCGCGAACCTTCCGGCGATCGACCTGACGAGGCCGAGGACTGAAGCGCCGCGCGCACGAACGGCTGCGGAACGTTTAAAGCGTTACAGCGACCTTTGCGCGTCTAATAAGACGCGCGGCGCTGTAGAGATCGCGACGCGCTTTAGAACGTCGAACCCGGCGCACGACCTGCAAAAAAGCGATTCCGCTTCAATGACTTGCAGCAACGTCCCGAATCAAACCGCCAACGACTTGAATCAATTTGCGAGCTCCGGCGATGATCCGAAAACACTCCGCCACCTTGCACGGCCACCGCACCAGCTTCTCGCTGGAAGATCCGTTCTGGTTGGAGCTGAAGACGATCGCGGCCGCCCGCGCCATGCCGATCGCCCAACTGATCGTCGAGATCGACGATGCGCGTGGCGCCGACAGCAACCTGTCTTCGGCGCTCCGCGTCTACGTTCTCGACTGGATCAAGGCGAATATAGAGCTGTCAGCGGCCAGCGACACTTGACGGCTCTTCGCCTGGCTCATCGCGGCCGCTTCCGAATGTCTCGGTGAAGACGCCTGCAAGCCCCTCGCGCAGCTGGTTTGCCATCGCCCTGATGCCGCCCGGCCGACGCAAATACTCGACCAGGCAAACCCGGTTGCGCCCGGTATTCTTGGCGAGATAGAGCTGGTCGTCGGCGATCTTGAAGACATCCTCATAGTGGGCGGGATAGCTGAACAGCGCCACACCGACGCTGACAGTGACTGGCTCTGCGCCCGGCGCGATCGCCTGCCCGCGCTCGGCCACCGCCAACCGAATTCGCTCCGCCATCGCCCCTATCGTTTCGGGACGGGCATAGGGAACGAAAACGCCGAATTCCTCTCCGCCGAGGCGCCCCGTCAGGCCGCTACCGTCCACTGCCTGGCGCATCTCGGTTGCTATCGCCACCAATGCCTGATCGCCGGCCAGATGGCCGTGGCAATCGTTGATGCGTTTGAAGTGGTCGGCGTCCAGCACCATCAGCGCCGACGTCGGCGGAAACGGCTCGAGGTCCTGATCGGCAAAGAATGCGGTGACATCCGATGTGAAGGCGGCACGGTTGAGACAGCCCGTCAGGCCGTCATAGCGACTGGCCAGCGTCAGAAGATCGTTGGCAAGTGCCAACTGTTGGAGCTTGATGCCGATGAAGGCGAAAAGCGGGATGGCCAGCAGCAGCGGAATGAACAGCGCAAGGCGCATTGAGGTCGCCATCAGCTCGCCGCCGAACGGGACGATGTAGTAATAAGTGATGAGAAGGGCAACGGCCGTGCAGCCGGCAGTGCCTGAAAACGTCCAGTTCATGATCCAGATGATCGCGCGGCGATCAAGGCCCTGCTCCAGCGACTTCATGCCACCCCCCGTTGCAGGCCTCACTGTGAAGGCAGGATGCTAACTCCTGCTCAATCAATCCATTAGGATTTTAGGGGTCTCCCCATTTCAGCGCGCAAAAGCAGGCATTCGGCGCAGGAGCGGGATTGCCTTCACAAACCAGATGCATGCCTCAGCACCCGTCCCTGAACACACCAATCCGGGAAAATTTGAAGCACACGCCGACAGAAACATAGACTTGAGATTGCAACTGTGGCCCATCCCACCGGTTTCTGTGTGCTTGGCGCCACAGCTCGGGCATTTCGGTAACGCTTGATCCGGCAATAAACGCGAATGGGCTTGTTTAGACTGCACTAATTTCAAACAATCATACAGTTGCCAGCGCACGAGAGTCGCTGGCTGGACAGGAGAGGGAGGAACCCATGAAGCTCTATGCTCGTATCGGTCTGGCCACGTGTTTGACTTTGTCATCGGCCGCCATCGCCAGCGCCGCCGATATCGCACCCCTTCTTGCACCCACAGCCCAACAGCAGGAGACGGAGAGCGGCTGGAAGTTCACCGTTGCACCCTACTTCTGGATGGCGGGCCTGACGGGCGACACCGCCCAGTTCGGTCTCCCTGAGGTGCACATCGATTCAAGCTTCGGAGATATCTGGGACCATCTCGATTTCGCTTTCATGGCGACGGGCGAAGCCCGCAACGGGCCCTACAGCATCTTCGGCGACGTGATCTATACCGACCTTTCCGCCGACGGCCACACGCCGAACGGCATTCTTGCCAATAGCGTCGATGTGAAATCGAAGACCTTTGCCGGATTGCTTGGCGTCGGTTATGCGATCTACGAAGATCAATCGTCCAACCTGGATTTCGTCGGCGGCCTGAAAGTCTGGTCGGTTGATTCGACGCTTTCGTTCTCAGGCGGCCTGCTCAACGGTAGGAAACGCGAAGACAGTGCGACATGGGTCGATGCGGTCGCGGGCTTGCGCGGCGCCTATTACTTCACGCCCGAGTTCTATATGACCGGCTGGGGGCTGGTCGGTGCGGGCGGCGCGGATCTCGACTGGGATGCAGCGCTCGGTCTCGGCTACAAGTTCACGGATACGATCTCAGTCGTCGCCGGCTACCGCGCACTCGGCGTCGACTACAGCGACGACGGCTTCAAGTTCGACGCCGTGCAACACGGACCGATCCTCGGCGTTGCCATCCACTTCTGAACCGGGACGCGGCGACGCTTCGCAATCCTGGCCGAAAGATTCTATGCTCCAATGCGAGCTGGAGACCCAAGCATTTCCAGGAAAAGTGCGAGGCGGTTTTCCGTCAGGAAATGCGTAAGAACAAAGAGACAGAGCATTTCTGCGACTCCGCTTAAACTGGAAACGATCCAAGCGTGATCGTCCGGTGTGAGCACGCGGGCGACAAACCGCACAGCTGCACGCCCGACGGCACGCACAGCTACAGCGACCTTTGCGCGTCTTATTAGACGGGCAAAGGTCGCTGTAGCACTTTGAATTGCTGCCTGTTGTTATCCTTAAATCGAATAGGATTTAAGGAACCATGCAGTAGGCCAACGCCTATGCGGCGCGCAACCGCGATGCCGGCAAGACTATTGCACGGTAATGTCGGGCAAGACGTCGAAATTCAGCCCCTGGCCGCCCGGTTTCTGCGGGCCTTCGACGGTACCTGTATTCGGCTGCGCCTGCGCTGGCGCGCCCAGCTGCTGTTGCTGCTGGCGTTCGCGTTCGGCCTGAGCAGCCTCTTCCGCCGCCTTGCGGGCCGCCTCGGCGCGGGCGGCGAGATCCGCCTTCACCCGCTCCGCCTCGACTGCCGCAGCGGCGCGGCGCCGTTCTTCGGCGATCGCCCGCAGGCGCTCGACTTCACGCTGCTGCGCCTTTGCCTTGTAGAGCTGCACCTCGCGGCGCAGCCGCTGCTTCTCAAGCACGTTGGCCTGCAGCGTCTCGACGCGCCGGCGCTCGCGCTCGAAGGCCCGAAGCGAGAGGAAATTCGAGAGATCGGCAACATCGAGGCTGACGCCTGGCGATGCCAGCAGTCCCGCGAAGCCGAGCCGCACGCGCGGCTCAGCGCCAGCAAGCGCCTCGTCACCCGGACGGAAAGTCATGTCGATGCCGGCATCGATGCGTTCTGCCGCAAGGTCGAGCGACGCCTCGCCGGCAAAAGCTGCGTTGCCGTCGGCGGCCGTCACGTTCTGTGCCCGCAGCACGCCGCCGGCGATGCTGAAGGGCACCTTGACCACACCGACGACCGACTGGCCCGAAAACACCGTCGCCTCCGCCGCCTGGCGGATCGCGTCAGCTGAAATCTCCATCTTCAGCGCATCGGCAGTCGCCATCAACTGCGGCAGGGCGGCGCTGTTGATGCCGTTGAGTGTCACGCCGTTGAAGGTCGCAGTGCCCGAGCCGCTTGCCGAATGCGCCATGGCTTGCGCGTTCGCGCCCGATGCCTCCAGCGCCACGGACAGGTCGAAGGTGCCGGTGGCAACCGGCGCGCCTGCCCGCATCCAGCCCGCCTGCGCCAGATCGCCGCCCTTGACGTCGAGACGCGAGCGCAGGAAGCCGGAACCGTTGGCATTGCCGATCTGCACCCGGCCCTCAAGTTTGCCGCCGAGCCAGTCGCCGGTCGCGTCGGTGAAGGCGATCTCGTCGCCCTTCCATTCCATCTTGCCGACAAAATTTCCAACGGCGCCGTAGAAGCCCGGCCAGAAATTGGCCGCCTGCACATCCAGGGCCACGTTGAGGCCGGTCCAGGCCGCCTGGGCGACCGGCGTTTTCGACAGCGCGCCGGTCGACATGTCCTGAACCTGGCCGAGGATGCCCTCGGCGAGCCAGGCGAGATCGAGCGTTGCAAGGTTGATCTGGCCCTCCGCCTTGCCCGGCACCTTGCGGTCGATCGTCAGCGCGCCTGCAAAGCCGTTGTTATCCGCCTTGCCTTCGACCGTTGTAAGGGCGATCGCCTCCGGTGTCGTCGCCACGTCGGCCGAAACAGAGATCGGCAGGCCACTGCCCGTCTGTGGCAGGGCGATGCCCTGCTGCAGCAGATAAGGTTCGAGGTCTTCCGTCTGCAGCGTCAGCTTGGCCTGGCCCTCGAGGAAATGGTCGCGCGAAAGATCGAAGCTGCCCTTGGCGGCAAGCGCCGTCTTCTCAGTGGTAAAGGTCACCGTGCCATTGGCGTTGGAGCCATCGGTGCTCTGCAGCTTGACCGAGAGGATGCCGTTGGCGTCCGCATCGAATGGCAGCGGATCGAACCCGGCCTGGCCGAGCAGCAACAGCGTCTGCGGGTTTTCGAGCGTCGCTTCGAGCAGCATGCCCTTGCCGGCAAGCGCCTGGGCCATGTCGGGCGCCTGATAGCTGGCGGCGATCTTGGTGCCGTTGGCCGTGCCGAAGATGCCGAAGGTCGCGGGCGCGTTGCCTTCCTTGTTGCCGGCGGTCAGCGTCACGTCGAAGGCGGCGTCCGTGTAGTACGGGCCAGCCTTGGTCAGCCGACGAAGGGCCGGATGATCGACGGCGTGCCGGCCGATCATTTCCAGGAACGGCGTCAGATCGTTGGCCGCGAGCTTCATCTTGGCCGAAATGACGGGCTTTGCGAGATCGCCGCTGGCGCGGCCGGAAAAGGCAAGCTGCGCGCCGGCAAGCGAGCCGATCGCCACGCGCTCGGCCTGTAGCTGGCCGTTCTTGAGCGTCACCACCGCCTGAACGTCGCGGGCATCTTCGCCGAAGGCGGAGAACTCGTCGGCCGAAAGGTCGGCAGCGATCGCGTGCTGCATCAATGTCGAGGTCGAGGCATCGCCGGCGACGAGGCCAGCCAGCGCCTGCAAGGCTTCGAGATCGATGCGGTTGCCGTTCAGCTGCAGCGAAAGGTTCGGCTGCTGCTCGGCGAAGGACTGGCGCTCGAGCCGCCCCTTGAGGCTGGCATCGCCGGCCGCGACTTCAAGGTTTTCGAACTGCTGCAGCGTGTCGGTCAGGTTGACGGTTGCCGAAAAACCCGCGGTCTTCAGCTTGCGGATGGCCGGGTCGACAGAGCCGGCCAGCCAGCTCGCCAGCCCCGACGGCTGGTTGGACGCGAGCAGCAGGTCGCCGCGGAAGGAGCGCTGACCCTTGAGGTTGAGCCGTCCCTTGGCCTCGAGCTGGGTGCGACCGGGCAGAAGCGCCACGACATTGTCGATTACCCATCCGGCGCCATCAGGCTGTACGTCGATGCGCACGTCGCGCACCGTCGTATCGCCGATGACGATCGCCGGCAGCTTCAAACTGGCCCTGCCCGGCACCTGCGGAATGGGAATGTCGGCAGCGATCGCCAGCATCGCTTCCAGCCGCTGGCGCATGGAGATCGCCGGGTCGCGCCCGGTCTTGCCGTTGCTGCCGGAATTGCCGATGCGGCTGACGTCGATCTGCTGGCCGTCGGCAATTAGCAGGAACTTCTGCTCCTTGCCGGTGTCGAGCGTCGCCTCGCCGGTCACCACGTAAGGATCATCCGAAGGACCGACCTCGAAGCGATACTCCGGCACACGGATGCTCTCATTGGTCAGCTGGAAATCGCCGTTGATGCGCAGCGGCGCATGGTCGTCGACTTCTTTGGCCTCGCCCTGCGGGCGGTTTTCGGTCAGCGTGAAGCGGCCGCCGTAAAGCGGCTTGAAGTCGACGATCTTCAGCGCGCCATCGAGCTCGACGCCGAATGGACGCTTGTCCGGCGTCACCCGCGCCTTGAGGCTGAGCGCGCCCGCCTCGTCCACCTTGTTACTGGCAAAGGCAAAACTGCCGGCCTCGCCGTCCAATGCCGCACGACCTTCGACCTTCCAGGGGCCGGCCAGCGACCGGGCCGAAAGATCGGCGGCAAGGTCGGTCACGCGCCGGGTGCGGCCGGTCTGCTCGTCGATGAATTCGATCTCGCCCTGGGTGATCTCTACGTTTTCAAGCACCACCGTCTTGGCGGGGATCGCCGTGCGCGTACCACGCGCCCAGTCGAGCGTACCGTCGGAAAGCAGCCGGACCTTGGCCTTGGGCCGGTCGAGGCGCATGTCGAAGATTAGCGCTTCGCCACTCAGGAACGGCGCAAGCTCCGCGCTCATCGAGAATTGTTCGACCTGGATCAGCGGTTCGCGCGCATCGCTGCCGCCGACACGCACGTCGTTGAGCGTCACGGTCGGGAACGGGATCAGGCGTGCGTCGACGCGGCCGTGCACGACGACGGGTTTGCCCATGATGCGGCTAGCCTCGCGCTCGAATTCCTTGCGGAAACCCGTCCAGTCGATGAACCACGGGGCGATCAGCGCCGCAAAGAGCGCAACAACCACAAGACCGCCGATGGCAACCAGAATTCGCGAAAGCACCGTGCCTACATTCCCATCAAGTTCTCGGGGCGCCTGTCGACGCCGTCTGCGTCCATATGAACGCCAAAGGGACGTTTCCGTCCATTACAATTGCGCGGGCGCGCCCGCCTTTGCCCCAAAGGGGTAGTGGCCGCGCGGCCGCGTGTCCCCTCGCCCGTCGTCTCGCGTCAGGCGAAGATCTTGCCGGGGTTGAAGATATTCTGCGGGTCGAGAGAACGCTTGACCTGCCGCATCAGATCCAGCGCGTCGCCGAGTTCGGCTTCGAGGAACGGCATCTTGCCCTGACCGATGCCGTGTTCGCCGGTGCAGGTCCCGTCCATCGACAGCGCCCGCGCATTCAGCCGCTCGACGAAGGCCTCGGCCCGCGCCACGTCGGCGGCGTCCTTGTCGTCAAACAGCAGGCCGACGTGGAAGTTGCCGTCGCCCGCGTGGCCGACGATCGGTGCCGTCAGACCGTGCTGGGCGATGTCGTCATGGGTCGCCGCAACGCAATCGGCCAGCCGCGAGATCGGCACACAGACATCGGTGGAGAGAATTGCAGCCCCGGGGATCAGGCTCTTCTGGGCCCAGTAGGCGTTGTGCCGCGCCTTCCACAGCCGCGCCCGCTCTTCCGGGTTGGTCGTCCAGATGAAGCCGCTAGAGCCGAATTCCGACGCAATTTCGGCAAAGTGCCGCGATTGCATCTCGACGCTCTCGCTGTTCCCATGGAATTCGACAAAAAGCGTCGGCGTTTCCTCATAGGAAAGGCCGGAGTAGCCGTTGCACGCCTTCATCTGCAAAGCGTCCAACAGCTCGATGCGGGCGACCGGAATGCCGGACTGGATCGTCAGGATCACCGCGTTGCAGGCATCGGCAATCGTCGGGAACGGGCAGACGCCGCCGGAGATGACCTCGGGAATGCCCTGCAGCCGGAGCGTGATCGAGGTGATGATGCCGAGCGTGCCCTCGGCCCCGACGAAGAGCCGGGTCAGGTCATAGCCGGCAGACGACTTGCGTGCCCGATGCGCGGTGCGCACCTCGCGCCCGTCTGATGTCACCACCGTCAGCGCCAGCACATTGTCCTTCATCGTGCCGTAGCGCACCGCGTTGGTGCCGGACGCCCGCGTCGAGGCCATGCCGCCGATCGAGGCGTTGGCGCCGGGATCGATCGGGAAGAACAGGCCGGTGTCGCGCAGATAGGTGTTCAGCTCCTCGCGGGTGATGCCGGGCTCGACCCGGCAATCCAAGTCTTCCGCGTTGACCTCGAGCACCCGGTTCATCCGCATCATGTCGACGGAAATGCCACCGTTCGGCGCGTTGACGTGGCCCTCGAGCGAGGATCCGGTGCCAAAGGGAATGAGCGGCACGGCATTTGCGGCTGCGATCGCAACGATCTCGCGCACCTCGTCGGCACTCTCGGGGAAGACGACGCCATCGGGAAGCTGCGCCGGGATGTAGGTGGTGGTGTGGGCATGCTGGGCACGGATCGCTTCGCCCGTCTGGAACCGATCGCCGAATCGGGCAGCAAGCTGCCCCTTTGCGGTTTCGATCCCGGTTTCGTTTCTCGAGCCAGCTCTGATCGCCTTCAATGCCACGGAAAACGTCCCTTCTTCATGCCATTCGCGCTGCCCCATTCCGACATAGGGGAAGCGCTTTCATTTCAAGGCGCTACTGTGCAAATCGGAATCACTTTGTCCAGACGTTCACGCAGTCTCCGGCAGACTATCGCGTGAAAACGCCGCTGGTGAGACCTGAGTGTCACAAAGCTTTCGCATTGCGACGGATAACGTCGATCAGAATTCCCTCCCGGATCTGCCCTTGAGCCGGCAGCTCTGCGCCCAACGACGACACCTATCGTTGTGCAGCCCCTGACGGTATATACTGAAGGGAGAGAGGAGAAGGTCAAATGCTCGGTCTGCTCGGTCTGCTCGCTTTGTTTACCGCAGCGGTATTCTTCGGCGCCGCCGTCTACATCAACGTCGCCGAACACCCGGCAAGGCTTCACCTCGATGAGCGGCCCTCGCCCAATGGGTGCCGGCCTACCGGCGAGGTTTCGAGATGCAAGCCTCGCTCGCAATCATCTCGGGCCTGCTCGGCGCTGCCGCATGGTGGCAGAGTGACAATGCACTTTGGGGCCTAGGGGCAGCAATCATCATTCTGAACTGGCCCTACACGATCCTCGTCATCATGCCGATCAACCGACGCCTCGAGGCAACGCGGCCGGATGAGGCGAGCGAGGAAACCCGCGCGCTTCTCCGCCGCTGGGCGAGGCTCCACGCCGGCAGGAGTGCGCTGGGCGCGATCGCAGCGGTGGTCTTTCTGATCGCCGCCTGGCTTGAACTTCAGGGTTAGCGCTTTTTAGAGCCAGGGAGCAGCGCGACAGGCGGTCAGCGTTGACATCTTCGCTGCCGACGCTGAGAGCCCGCCGCTATTTCGTTTCGAGCGCGGCCGCCGCTTCCATTTCCTCGTGCAGCTTGCGCTCCTCGTCCGCATGCGGCTTCGTGAGCCCAGCAATGACGAGATAGGCGACCGGCGTGAGATAGAGCGTCACGACCACGGCAAGGCCGAGCCCGCCGACCAGCACCCAGCCGAGCGCAATGCGCGCCTCGGCACCGGCACCGCTTGCCAGCACCAGCGGCACCGCGCCGACGATGGTGGCGATCATCGTCATCATCACCGGCCTGAGGCGAATGTTGGCGGCGTTCTCGATCGCCGTGCGCACATCCTGGCCGCGATCACGCAGCTGGTTGGCGAATTCGACGATCAGGATGCCGTTCTTCGCCATGATGCCGACAAGCATGACCAGGCCGATCTGGCTGTAGATGTTAAGCGTGTTGCCGGTCATGATCATCGCAAAGATCGCGCAGGCAAGCCCGAGCGGCACCGTCGCCATGATGATGAAGCCGCTGATGAAGCTTTCGAACTGCGCCGCCAGCACCAGGAAGATGATGACGAGGGCAAAGCCGAAGGTGATGACGAGGCCGTTGGCGTTCTCGTTGAGGGTGGCAGCCTCGGCCAGCGGCATGATGCGCGAGCCCGGCGGCAGCAGCGGCTCGGCCATCTGCTCGACCATGGTCAGCGCCTCACCGAGCGCCAGGTCGGACTTGAGCCCGGCCGACAGCGACACGGCGCGAAGCTGCGATTCGCGCGAGAGCTGCGGCGCCACGGCGGTTTCCTCGACGCTGGCGATCGTCGACATCGGCACGATCTTGCCGTCGCCGGCTTTCAGAAAGATGTTCTGCAGGTCGGTCGGGTCGTTGACCGGATTGGTCGAGGACAGGAGCTTGACCGGGTAGGATTCGCCGTCGACATAGACATCGACGACGCTGTTGCCGTCGAGCATCGCCTGCAGCGCCCAGGCAAGGCCGCCGATATCGACGCCCATGTCGGATGCCCGCTCGCGGTCGATGGTGATCGAAAGCTGCGCCTGGTTGGCCTCATAGTTCAGCCGCACATTCTCGAAGCGCCCGGTGTCTTCCATCTGGCGCACCAGCTTTGCCGCGGCATCGCCGAGCTTGGTGTAGTCGTTACCAACAAGCGCCACCTGCAGGCCGCTGCCGGCGCCGCGAATGCCGAGGCTGTTGGGCTGCATCGCAAACACCCGCACCGAGGGGATGCGCGCCGTCACCTTGTTGATGTCGGAGACGATCTGCTGCTGGCTGCGGTCGCGCTTGTCCCAGGGGGCAAGCGTCAGCACCATGAAGCCGCTATTGGCCGAACCACCCTGGCCGGAGATCGAGAAGATGTTGTCGATCTCGCCGGATTTGACCAGCGGCTGCAGCCCGTCCTCGATCCGGCGCATCTGCGCCTGCGCATATTCCAGCGACACGCCCTGCGGCGCGTTGATGCGCATCATCACCTGCGAGCGGTCCTCGCTCGGTGTCAGTTCCGATTTCAGCGTCATGAAGCCGATGCCGCCCATGGCGGTGAAGAAGGCGGCAACGACGAAGACGATCAGCGGCGCATTGAGGCAACCGCGCAACGTGACCCGGTAGAATTCCGAAGCCCGTGCCCCGAACCGGCGCATCGGCCCCGGCTTCTCGTTGTGGGCCTCCTTTGTCAGCATGCGCGATGCCAGCATCGGGCAGAGCGTCAGCGACACGAAGGACGAAAGCAGGATCGAGAAGGCGAGCACGAAGCCGAACTCGCGGAAGAGCCCGCCTGTCTGGCCCGGCAGGAAGGACAGCGGCACGAACACGGCCGCAAGCGTCGCGGTCGTCGCCAGCACCGCGAAGAACACTTCGAGCGTGCCGTGCACGGCCGCGGCCCTTGGGCCCAGCCCTTCGGCCCGCCGTCGCACGATGTTTTCCAGAACCACGATCGCATCATCGACCACGAGCCCCGTGGCGAGCACGATCGCCAGCAGCGTCAGGATGTTGATCGAGAAGCCGGCCATGTAGATCGCCGCCACCGTCCCGATCAGCGCGATCGGCATGGTGATGGTCGGGATCAGCGTTGCGCGCCAGTCGAGCAGGAACATGTAGATGACGAGCGTGACGATGAAGATCGCCACGCCCAGCGCAATCTCGACCTCGTGGATGGCGCCGTTGATGAAGACGGCGTCGTCGCTGGTGATCCTGAGCTGCGTGCCCTCGGGAAGAATCTGCGTCTGGATCGTCTCGACGACCTTGCGCACGCCCTCGGAAATATCGACGGTATTGGATTGCGCCTGGCGGATGATGCCGAGGCCGATGCCCTGGCGGCCGTTGGAGCGCAGCGCCGTGGTGCCTGAATCGGGTCCGAGCGTCACCGTGCCGATGTCGCGCAGCCGCACATTGTTGACGAGGATGAGGTTTTCGAATTGCTCCGGCGTCTGCAGGTCGGCGGTGGCGCGCACCGAAATGTCCTGGCTGGCGCTCGTGAGCTTGCCGGCCGGCACGTCATAGGAGGCGTTGGCAAGGGCCGTCCTGAGGTCTGCCACCGTCACGCCGCGCCCGGCAAGCTTGGCTTGGTCGAGGTCGATGCGAAAGATTTTTTCCTGGTCGCCATAGACGGCAACGTCGGCGACGCCCTCGACGGCGGCCAGCCGGTCGCTGATCTCGTTTTCGACGAGCAGCGTCATGTCTTCCATCGACATGGTATCGGAGGTCAGCGCCAGGCGCATGATCGGTTGGCTGTCGGCGTCCGCCTTGACGATGCTCGGCTCGTCCGCCTGGTCGGGCAGCTGGTTGCGAACGCGCCCCAGCGCATCGCGGATATCGTTGGCCGCCTGGCCGATGTCGGTGGTGTCGGAGAATTGCAGCGTCACGCGGCTGCGGCCGAAGGACGAGGTCGAGGAGATGTCGCGGATGCCCTGCACGCGCGAGACCGCACCTTCGACGACCGATGTCACCTCGCGGTCCATGGTCTCGGGTGCTGCACCGTCGAGCGTCGTCGTCACGGAGACGACCGGCTGGTCGACCTGCGGCAGTTCGCGGATCTCGATGCCGTTCCAGGCCGCAAGGCCGGCGACGACGATCAGCGTGTTGACGACCAGGGCGAAGATCGGCCGGCGGATGAAAAGCGCGGTGAAGCCGGTCTTGCCGGCCTCGCGCGCGGTCTGGTGGCCGGGTTCCTTCGCGCCGCTCACTTCCCGTCCTCCGCGACCTTCTGCGCGGCATCGCGGCGCTCGCGCCCGGCAATGCGCACGTCGCCGCCGTCGCGCAGCCGCTGCACACCTTCGGTGACGACTTCGTCGCCTTCGCTCAAGGCCGCATCAACCAGCACCTTGTCGGGGTTGCGCTGGATGATCTTGACCGGAACCCGCTCGCTCTTGTCGGCGCTGACACGCCAGACATAGGAGCCTTCGGAGCTCCACTGGATCGCGAGCGGATCGACGGTCGGATAGGTGTCGCCATCGAATGCCATGGTCACCGAGAAGGACATGCCCGCCCGCAACGTGTCGTCAGGATTTTCCAGCCGCGCCCGCACGCGCAGCGTCCGGCTTGCCTGGTCCAGGCGGTTGTCGATGGCGTGAATGACGCCCTCGAGTTGGCTGCCCGGCTGGGCAATGGCGTGCGCTGTCACCGGCTGGCCGACGACGATCTTGCTCGCAAAACGCTCCGGCACCCAGAAGTCGACGAGGATTTCCGAGCGGTCGTCGACCACGGCGATCGGCGTCGTCGTGGTGACGTAGTCGCCGACATTGACGGTGATGATGCCGACAACGCCCTGCGACGGCGCAACGATATCGCGGCGCTTGAGGTCGAGCTCGGCGGTCTTGAGCGCAAGCTCCGCGGCCTGCATGGCGATTTCGGCGTCGCGCACGTCGACGGCGGTCACCGCGCGCGCTGTGCTGAGGTTGCGATAGCGCTCCAGTTTTTCGCGGGCACTGTCGCGCGTCAGCCGCGCCTGGTCGGCAGCAATCTTCTGGTCGTCGCTATCGAGCTTGGCGATCACCTGCCCCTGCGCCACCTTTTCGCCGGAGCGCACGAGAATTTCGGTGAGGTTGCCGGTGGCCGTCGGCGTCACGGTGACGGAGTGGATCGCCTCGCCGTTGCCGATCGCGTTCAGCCGGTCATTGACGACAGACGTTGCCGAAGGGCGAACCATGACGAGGATGGCGTCGTTGCCGCCCTGCCTGCGTCCGCCGCTGCCTTGGCCGCCCTCGCCCCCAGCGGCACCGCTCTGCTTGGAGATGGCATCGATCAGCGGATGCGAGACACCGATCGCGGCCAGCGTTTCGCCTGCTCCGGGCACGAACCGCACCCAGACGCCGGCACCCACCAAAAGCACAACGGCGCTCACCGCCAGCTGTTTCCAAACCCGCATTCATGTCTCCAAATATGCAAAACGCGCTCCTGCGCGGCACGCGCCGGCGGAACGTTCCGATTTGCCCAGAGTATCGTTGTTCGCACCTTTGTGGGCAACGGCGGAATGCCATCATTACGCAATTGTAATAAAAGCGTATTTGTTGGCGGCATGATGACATCAGCGCCATCGTGCGCCGGCAATCGCGATCGCCGTGTCATTCCATCAAAACGCACGGGACAAAGACCGTTTACAGCGATTTCCTCTGAGGTATCCTGCAACCGCTGGCAGCCATTGCCATCAGGTTTCGACCGCTTCTTGAGAGGGAAGCAAAGACATGTGCGATGCGTGCGTCGTGGAATCCGTAAAGCAGAAAATGTTGTCCCGCCGCAGCTTCTTCAAGGCAGCAGCCGTCGGCACAGCGGGCATCGCCGCCGCGAGCGCCGGTATCGCCCCGCCGGCGCTCGCCCAGGGACACACCGGCGTCACCGACCTCACCCACGAACTCTACGAGGAGTTCCCGACCTTCTTCGGCCAGCAGCAGTTCTTCCGCGAGCAAAAGTTCAGCTACGCCAAGGACAAGTTCAACCTGTTCGAGCTCCGGGTGAACGAACACACCGGCACCCATGTCGACGCGCCGCTGCATTTCTCCGCCGATGGTCTGTCGGTCGCCGAGCTGCCGGTTGAAAAGCTCGTCGTGCCACTCTGCGTCGTCGACATCCGCGAGAAGGCGTCCGCCGATGCCGATGCGCAAATAACACCCGACGACATCAAGGCCTGGGTCGCCGCCAATGGCGACATTCCGGAAAACGCCTGCGTCGCCATGCTTTCCGGTTGGGGAGCGCACCTTGGCACTGACAAGTTCCGCAATGCCGATGCAAACGGCAAGATGCACTTTCCCGGTTTCCACGCCGAGGCGGCGAAATACCTGCTCGACGAGACCAAGGCGGCCGGCATCGCCGTCGACACGCTTTCGCTCGACCATGGCCCCTCGCCTGATTTCGCCACCCACTATGCCTGGCTGCCGGAAGGCCGCTGGGGACTGGAGGCGGCCGCCAACCTCGACAAGGTGCCCGTCAAGGGCGCGACCCTCGTGCTTGGCGCGCCCAAACACCGCGGCGGCACCGGCGGTCCGGCGCGCGTGTTTGCGCTCGTCTAGAGCATACCCAGGAAAAATGCGAAGCGGTTTTCCGTGAGGAAATGCGTACAAGCAAAGAGGGATACCAACCTGCCGATCCGGCGGCGTCCGCCGCCGGACGCCCCCCGATTGACCCTATGACCAGGAGACGTCATGAGCACCATCGCCCCGCCTGCCGATCCGGAATCCGACGCGCGCGTAAAAGCCGTGTTCGACGACATTCGCGCCACCCGCAAATCGGATTTCATCAACAATATGTGGCTGTGGCTCGCCTTCGATGCCGACCTGCTGGAGCAGACCTGGCGCGACGTCAAGGCGGTGATGGCAACGCCCTCCGCGCTCGATCCGCTGGTCAAGGAAATGCTCTACATCGCCGTTTCCGTCAGCAATGGCTGCGGCTACTGCGCCCATTCGCATACGGCTGCCGCGAGAGCCAAGGGCATGAGCGACGCCGAACATGCCGATCTCTTGCGCGTGATCTCACTTGCCGCCAGAACCAACCAGCTGGCGACCGCCTTGCAGGTGCCGGTGGACGCTGCCTTCGACAGGACGGCCTGACGGCGGTGAGCGCGAGAATAAGCGGCTTCGAAATCGCCTGTCTTTCCACAGGCTTGGTGCGGGTGGCGCAGAAAACGGAATAAAAGAAGAACATCCTTTCTGGCCTTTCGCCTCCGAATCACTACATTGAGCCGCATGATGAGTGGTTTCGACGACATTCCCTTCTTCGACGAAGAGCCGGCCCCGCGCAAGCAGCCGCCAGCAACGGGCGGCATCGCCGCGCGCGCCATGGCTGCCCGCGACCGCCAGCAGCGCCCGGATTATCTCTCCGGCCTCAATCCGGAACAGGCCGAAGCGGTCGAATCTCTGGATGGCCCGGTGCTGGTTCTCGCCGGCGCCGGCACCGGCAAGACCCGGGTTCTCACCACCCGCATCGCCCATATTCTTTCCACCGGCCGCGCCTTCCCCTCGCAGATCCTTGCGGTGACCTTCACCAACAAGGCGGCGCGCGAGATGAAGGAGCGCGTCGGCGTGCTCGTCGGCCATGCGGTCGAGGGCATGCCCTGGCTCGGCACCTTCCACTCGATCGGCGTCAAGCTGTTGCGCCGCCACGCCGAGCTGGTGGGCCTGCGCTCCGACTTCACCATTCTCGACACCGACGACGTCGTCAGATTGATCAAGCAGATCATCCAGGCCGAGGGCCTCGACGACAAGCGCTGGCCGGCCAAGCAGTTCGCCGGCATGATCGACGGCTGGAAGAACAAGGGCCTCGACCCGGCGCAGATCCCCGAGGGCGATGCCCGCGCCTTTGCCAACGGCAAGGGCCGCGAGCTCTACGCCGCCTACCAGAACCGGCTGCGCACGCTGAACGCCTGCGACTTCGGCGATCTGCTGCTGCACCCGATCCGCATGTTCCGCAGCAATCCGGATGTGCTGAAGGAATACCACGACAAGTTCCGCTACATCCTCGTCGACGAATATCAGGACACCAACACCGCGCAGTACATGTGGCTGCGGCTTCTGGCGCAGCGCGCCAAGGGCGTGCCGCAGAACGTTTGCTGCGTCGGCGACGACGACCAGTCGATCTATGGCTGGCGCGGCGCGGAAGTGGACAACATCCTGCGCTTCGAAAAGGATTTCCCCGGCGCCAAGGTCATCAAGCTCGAGCGCAACTACCGCTCGACCGAGCATATTCTCGGCGCCGCCGCGCATCTGATCGCCCACAACGAGGGGCGCCTCGGCAAGACGCTGTTTACCGAACGCACCGACCCGGATGACGAGAAGGTGCAGGTGCACGCCGCCTGGGACTCCGAAGAGGAAGCCCGCGCCGTCGGCGAGGAAATCGAACAACTGCAGCGCAAGAGCCACAAGCTCAACGACATGGCGATCCTGGTGCGCGCCTCGTTCCAGATGCGCGAATTCGAAGACCGCTTCGTCACGCTCGGCCTGAACTACCGCGTCATCGGCGGCCCGCGCTTTTACGAGCGGCTCGAGATCCGCGACGCCATGGCCTATTTCCGGCTCGTCTGCCAGCCGGCCGACGACCTTGCCTTCGAGCGCATCGTCAACACGCCGAAGCGCGGCCTTGGCGACACCACCATTCGCACCCTGCACGACTATGCCCGCGCCCGCGACGTGCCGATGCTTGCGGCTGCGACTGACATCATCGAGACCGACGAACTGAAGGCCAAGGCCCGCAAGGGGCTGTTCGATGTCGTCGCCGATTTCCGCCGCTGGCAGAGCCTGCTCGAAACCACGCCGCACACCGAACTTGCCGAGCAGATCCTCGACGAGAGCGGCTACACGGCTATGTGGCAGAACGACAAATCGGCCGAAGCGCCGGGCCGGCTCGAAAACCTCAAGGAACTGATCCGCTCGATGGAAGCCTTCGAGAGCCTGCGCGGCTTCCTCGAACACGTCGCGCTGGTGATGGACGCCGAGCAGAACGAAAACCTCGATGCCGTCTCGATCATGACGCTGCATTCGGCCAAGGGGCTGGAGTTCGACACCGTGTTCCTGCCCGGCTGGGAGGAAGGCCTGTTTCCGCACCAGCGCGCGCTTGACGAGGGCGGCCGCTCCGGCCTCGAGGAAGAACGCCGTCTTGCCTATGTCGGCATCACCCGGGCAAAGCACCGCTGCCACATCTGGTTCGTCTCCAACCGCCGCATCCACGGGCTGTGGCAGTCCACCCTGCCCTCGCGCTTCCTCGACGAGTTGCCGAATACCCATGTGGAGGTGGCCGAGACCGAGCAGTCCTATGGCGGGTACGGCCGCGGCGGCTATGGCCAGTCGCGCTTCGACAAGGCCGATCCCTTCCAGAACAACTACTCCACCCCCGGCTGGAAGCGCGCCCAGCAGAACCGCTCGGATGCGACGCGCGACAACTGGGGCTCGCGCTCCGGCCACGCCGTCGAGCGCATCGGCTACGGCGAAAGCGGCCCGCGCAGCCGCACCATCGATGGCGAACTGGTGGCGAAATCCACCAGCACCGAGCCCTCGCGCTTCACCGTCGGCGACCGCGTCTTCCACATGAAGTTCGGCAACGGCAACATTTCAGCGATCGAAGGCAACAAGCTGACGATCGACTTCGACAAGGCCGGGCAGAAGCGCGTGCTGGATGGATTTGTCGAGAAAGCGTGAGCGCAACGAGTCTGCTAGGCTGGCACATCAGGTGGCAACCAGTTGGGACAACGGACGATTTGGATTGCCGGCATCGGATTCTAAATCGCCCAGGCGGAACGGCCAATATGATTGACACCTCCCGCACCGTCGAAGTCAAAAAATCCTGGCCCCAATTGATAGGAATCCTCGCCGCCGCCGCAGCACTGTCGGCGGCTTCCCTAACAACTGTACTGAACTGGGTGTAGAAGCAGGTTCTGGTCGCTTGTTGTTCGCCCGCTATCTCGGCTCGATAGCTTGGCCCGCTGCATTCCTGGGTGTACTCGTCCTCTACGTTCCGATGCGACGCAGCGTTATCATGTTGTCCCCTCAGGGGTTTAGCGATGCTCGACTGGCTCCGAGCATGATCCCCTGGCCCGCGATCGTCGGCCTCAATCCGATCGAGTATCACAAACAAAAAATGATTGTGTTGACACTCGATCCGAACACGATCGGCCGCCTACATAAGAAAATTGGCGCGAAGATTCGGCGAAGCGGCATGTTTGGAACACCCAAAGGGCTCCTAGTGGTCTCGCACGGCCTTGCCATTACTTTTGCCGAGCTACATTCACTACTCCTTGCCTACCATCGCGACCATGGCCACAAGGCTGATGTTGTTCAAACAGCTTGCGAGTACGGGAGCGTTCATCAAGAGCGTGACGGTTGAAGGAGACGGCACAGCTGCTGGCGACTGTCAGGTCCTACAGATGCTCGACGCGAAGGCGGCCTCCCCAACGATCGTTGAGATATTCGCAGACGAGGGTGCGGTGGCAGCGGTGCGGTTTGTCCTCGGCGCAGAGCAGGCAGGCGCCCTGCAGCGCCTCCGGCTTCACGTGCTGCTCGACCTTGCGCTCCGCCATCAGGTCGAGAAAGTCCCGCGAAAAGGTCTTCCAGTCGCCCTTGTCGGTCTTGTAGGCCTTCATGATCGCCTCGGTGGGCGCAAAAAGCGGCTGGTGCACATAGTCGATACCGCCGATCTTCTTCAGGAAGAACGCAAGGTCATTGGCCTTGGCGAAGCCGGCAAGCTGCGAGGTATTGTGCAGCCGGACATCGACGATCGTCTTGACGCCGGCCTTCTGCAGGCGATCGAAAAAATCTTCCGCCGATGATTTTGTGAAGCCGATCGTAGAAACCTGCACGTTGTCCATCGCGTCCACCCCAGTTGCCCGCTGTCACACAGCCTTCAGCCAAGCTAAAGCCTAGATCATCTTGCGGTAGACGAGAAAGCCTGAACGCTCCGCCACCTTGTCGTAAAGTGCCATCGCTGTGGCATTGGTCTCATGTGTCTGCCAGTAAACCCGCGGCGAGCCGGCCGTGCGGGCGGCCTCGTAGACGCCTTCGATCAATGCCGCGCCAACGCCCTTGCCGCGCGCAGCTTCGCTGGTGAAGAGATCCTGGAGATAGCAGTTCGGCCCGATGGACGTCGTGCTGCGGTGAAAGAGGTAGTGGGTGAGCCCGACCAGCCGTCCCTCGTTTTCGGCCACCAGCGCGTGCATCGGCTCGTAAGCATCGAAGAATCGCGACCAGGTCATTGCGGTGATATCAGGATCGAGCGCCGTTGCACCCGACCTTCCATAAAAGGCGTTGTAACCATCCCAGAGCGGCAGCCATTGCTGGTAATCGCTGCGGACAATCGGGCGGATGCGAACTGCGTCGGTCATATCTCTATCCTGCTGGATCGATGCGAATGAACTATGGGGATGATGGCGTGATGTCTTTCCATTCATAGCCTGCCTGCGCAAGGCGTGCTCAGCCCTCAAGGGGCGAAGGCGCCACGGTCTTCGCGATTGCGAGGACCGTGCACCCACTGAAACAGCCCGAGCTGGAGCGGACCAGCGACAAAGACTGCCGCTACATTCGGCCCTTGGCCATCGCCCCGATGATCTCGTCCACGCCGGTCAGGATCGCGTCGCCCATGAAGGCGATGTTGTCCATCGAGCGCTCGCCGGCCTCGTGGTGGCCGGCGCCGCAGGCATCGCGGATGACGATCGGCACCAGCCCAAGATCGGCGCCATGGCGCACCGTCGGATCGATACCGATTTCGGTTGCAATGCCGCAGATGGCAAACGAGGTCAGTCCGAGATCGCGCAGGATGATGGCAAGGGGCGTGCCCTCGAAGGCCGAGAACGTGATCTTGTCGAGAATGGCCTCATCGTCGCGCGGCGCCAGTTCCGCCACCAGCTCGAAGCCCGGCGTGCCGCGCAGGAACCAGGGCTTGACGGCATCGGGATCGTCCGTGCGCTGCCAGGCCATCGCCTGGCGCATCTGGAACGCGCCCATCAGCGGCTTCGGCATCGACAGATGCCGCAGAAAGATGATGGGATAGCCGCCGGCGCGCGCGGCCTCCAGAACCTTCAGCACCTCAGCCAGGATCGCCGGGCCATTCTTGACCTGATTGGTGATCCCCGCCTGCATGTCATAAACCACCAGCGCCATCCGGTCCGGTCGGCAAAAATCGGCAAGCGTTTTCCCAATGTCCAGTGAAACTGCCATCATTCCCCTCTTCCGGCCCACCTCCTCCGGCGGCCGTCCTCACGCTTCAATCAAGCACCGGGAATGTGGCGCGGCGGTTCCAAGGTTTCAATACGGCCGGAGGCAGATGTTGGCGGTAACAACCTCCGTCTCAAGCGTCATCGCACCCGCCTGCCCTCGCCCTGCTGATCAAGGTCATGACCTCGGCATCCGAGGTCTGCTCGAAGTCGCGGTAATGCAGGCCGACGGCGCGGAAGAAGGCGGGGGTGGAGAGACAGACGATGCCGTCGACCGACGGCCGCAGGCTTGCGAGCGCGCTCGCCGGCGCAACGGGAACCGCCAACAGCAGGCTACGCACACCGGTCCGGCGCAGCGCCTGGATCGCCGCGCGGATCGTGCCGCCGGTGGCAATGCCGTCGTCGACGAGCACCACATTGCGATCCCTCGGCGAATGCGGCTCGCGATCGCCGAGATAGAGCACCCGCCGTCTTGCGATTTCCGCGCGTTGGCGCTCGGCTTCGGCGGCGATGTAGCCGCGCGGCGGCCGCACCAGGCGCACGGCCTCGCGGTTCAGCACCAGTTCCGCCTCTTCGCCATCGACCAGTGCGCCAAGCCCGAATTCCTGATGACCCGGCGCGCCGATCTTGCGCACGATCAGCACCTCAAGCGGTGCGCGGAGATACGTGGCAATCTCGAAGGCAACCGGAACGCCGCCGCGCGGCAGCGCCATGACCAGGGGCTCCGGCGGCGCCTCGACGGCCACCGCCTGCGCCAGCCTGCGGCCGGCGTCGGCCCTGTTTTCGAAGAACACCGGTCCCGTGAACATGTCGCCTCTCCCGGCCCGCAGAAGGCCGCTTGAACCGCCTGGCACCGCGTCACCGCCGACGAAACGCCTGACCATCCGGCAGTTGTCACTCCGCATCGGTGGACAACCGTGTCAATTTCGGCAGTCGCTAAAATTGCAGCGATTTCCGCCGGGTTTCGTTAAGGCGCCAAAGCTACCAATTGACCCCTGCATATTTGGCATTGACGTAAGCCGCCTTCCTCGATTTTAGCACGACAGGCCGTTTCGAAATGAGCTTTCTCCCCGCCCTATCGATCATATGCCTACTGGTGATGCTGCCGGTACTGCTTTCGCTGCAGAAATCATCGATGCCAGGCGCTGCGGAGTTCGCTTCCGGCTGTGCCATGACAGCCATTGCCATGACACTGGTGATGCTGGCCGAGATCCAGTCTCTCCGGCCGCTGCTGCTTGTCGGCTTTGCGTTTCTTGCCATCGCCTGTCTCTTCGTACTCGCCGGGTTCCGCTCGTTCTTCGCTCTACCCAGCTGGAGGCCGGCAATCCTGCCGCTCGGCGCAACGATGGTTGCAACCATCTCGGTTCTGGCTGCGTTCGGCGCTGAGAGTACCGCGGCTCGGGCGCTGATCACGCTCGGCATCGCCGCCGCCGTCTTCGTGGTCGCCTCCATTTCCGTCCTGAGGCTGCGCACAGCGAGCGACCCGACAACACGGAAGGCAATCGTCATCGGTGCCGCCATTGCCAGCGTCACGCTCCTGCAGATCGCCGCGATCTCGCCCCCTTCCCCCGTGAACGAGGCGGGCCCGGCTCCCCTTGTTGCTTGGAACTTTCTGCTGGCTGCGATGTGGCTGCTCTACATGCCCATCCTGTTTCTCGGCGTCATCCTGATGACTCATGACCGCGTCATCGCCGATCTCAAGACCACGATTGCCCGCGACGAGTTGACAGGAGCGCTGTCGCGGCGCGCCTTCATCGAACTTGGCGAACGCATCTTTGCCTCGTGCACGGCGCACGCGCGCCCCGCCGCCTTCCTGCTGCTCGACCTCGACTATTTCAAGCAGATCAACGACCGCTATGGCCATGCGGCCGGCGATGCCGCGCTCGGCCATTTCGCCGACACGGTCACCGCCTGCCTTGCCGGACGCGGCACATTCGGCCGCATCGGCGGCGAGGAATTCGGCGTGGTGCTGTCTGACCATACCGAAGGCGAAGCGTTTCTGCTGGCCGAGGAGATCGGCCGTACGGTCCGCGTCACCCCCGTCGGACGTTTCGGCCAGCCGATCCGATTGACTGTCAGCATCGGCATTGCCAGCGCGGGCCTTGGCGATACCATGACCGACGTGATGATCCGGGCGGACATGGCACTCTACGCCTCCAAGGCCGACGGACGCGACCGCTGCACCATCGCCGGGAGGCTGCAGCCAGACGCCAGCGGTCGCGTGCTTGCCGCTGCCGCCGCACAGCTTCGCGCTGCCGAGGCCTATTCGCTCGCACCGCAACTGCTGCGCGACACCGGCTGATCCGGGAACCTCCGCTCAGCCCGGTTCACGTGTCCACCTTGCGCTGGCCATCTTGCATTGATTGGGGCAGAACCTATGTGAACGGTGCAAACCACCGGAGGAAATTCATGTCCCGTTCGTTCCGCGTCTTGATGCTAGCCAGCCTTGCCGCTTTCGTAACGACAGTCTCTCCCGCCCGGGCCGAAACCGTCGGCGAAGTCGGCGTCGACTGGCTCGGCAACGACATCATCGTCGACGCGGTCAGCGATCCCAAGGTCAAGGGTGTGACCTGTCACGTCACCTATTTCGATCGCGGCGTCATCGATAGGCTGAAAAACGGCAACTGGTTCGAGGATCCATCCAACAACTCGATCGCCTGCCGCCAGACCGGCCCGATCGAGATCGGCGACATCGACCTTTCGAAAGAAGGCGAGGAAGTGTTCCGCTCCGGCTTGTCCTTGATCTGGAAAGACCTGCTCGTCACCCGGATCTATGACCGCAAGAACGACACGCTGATCTATCTTGCCCACTCGCGCGAACTGACCGACGGCTCGGCCAAGATGTCGATCACGACGATCCCGCTCTACGGGCAGACCGTCAACTGGCAGGAAGGCAAGCCGAAGCCCTGACAAAACGAACCCTCCCGGAAGAGTGTTCCAGGAGGGCTTTGTCACCGGCCAGTCCCCACAACTGGCGTCAGGCCATCGATGCTCAATAGGTAGGCGGGACGATACCCTGGTAGTAGTCGCCGTCACCACCCTGATAGCGATCAGTTAACGGCTGCTGGTAGGCACGCGGAACGGTTCTGTAGATACTGCCTGTCGACATCCTATCGACTGGAGCAACGGTGGTGCGCATCGGGGCGACCCTGGCGCGATACTGTGTTCCGGGAGGATTGTTCGCGTCGATGCCCTGATAGTAGCTGTCAGCCAGAACTGGCCCGGCGGCGCCGGCAATGAGCGTTGTTACGGAGA
The DNA here is from genome assembly GCF_001425225.1 of Ensifer sp. Root127. Taxonomy (NCBI): domain Bacteria; kingdom Pseudomonadati; phylum Pseudomonadota; class Alphaproteobacteria; order Hyphomicrobiales; family Rhizobiaceae; genus Ensifer; species Ensifer sp. Root127. The sequence continues at coordinate 215,980 of NZ_LMDX01000034.1, read as the reverse complement.
GCGCGGCAATGAGTTTCCTTACAGACATGGTCATAGGTTCAACTCCTGTTTCAAAAATACGGTACCCGGCCTCCGAACAGGTACGCTGCGACAACGCTAAAGTAGTACAACTGTTCCGTCAGCGCTCATGACGTTTTGTCACGATAGCCTCGCCCAAGCGTGAAAATCATGACGCAAGTTTAACTTGACCTGCGGGCTTTCTGACCGACGTGCCACGCGCAAAACGCGAAACGCCCCGGGAAAGCCCCAGGGCGCATCGCCAATCCGCGGCTCGAAGGTGGTCAGGCGGCCTGCGCCAGCTCGTCGGCAATCACCGTGTCGAGGTTGAGGAAGCAGACCATGGTCTTTTCCAGCGCGACAATGCCGCGGCAGAAGGCACGTTGCGCTTCCGGAATGATCTCCGGCGCCGGCTGCAGATCTTCGCTCTTGATGGTCATCATGTCGGATACCTGCTCGACGAGCAGGCCGACCAGCTTGCCGGCAATGTCGGTGACGATGATCGCCGAACGTTCCGACGGTTCGGTCATCTTCATGCCGAGACGGCAGGCCATGTCGATGACCGGGATCACCGCGCCGCGCAGGTTGATGAGGCCGAGCACGTAGGGCGGCGTGTGCGGCATCGGCGTCACCGGCGCCCAGCCGCGGATTTCGCGGATCGCCATGATGTCGATGCAGAATTCCTGGTCGCCCAGATGAAACGAAACGATTTCGAGATAGGCACCGGACTGCTTGATTGCGTTGGACATGATCAGAATTCTTCCCAATTCTCACCGGAGGCCGACGTCGATGGCACGGAGCCCGGTTGGTTGCCGAATGCGCCCGCTAGCTTGCCCATCAGGGCCTTGGCGGGGGATGGAGCTGGACGCGAGGTCGATTTTGCCGAGGCAAGGTTGTGCAAAGGCACCGCCTTGTGCGTGCCCCTGGGTACGAGCCTTGCAGCTGCAGGCGTCGTTGCGGCTGCGATCTGCGTTGAAGCCCGCGTCTGGACAGGCGCTGCCGGCTTCACGGTCGTAACTGGCTTCACGCTCGCGGTCGTCTGCGACGGTGCGTTGGAGCGCATCAATGCTTGGACGGTCCGGCCCTCGTGGAACTGGCCGACGAGTTGCGTCAGCTTTTCCGCGTCCTGCGCCAGCGTGTGGCTGGAGGCGTTGGTCTGTTCGACCATCGCGGCGTTCTGCTGCGTCATCTGGTCGAGCTGGCCGACCGCCGTGCTGATTTCGTTGAGCCCGGTCGACTGCTCACGCGCCGCCATGACGATGGAACTCATGTGCTCGTTGATCCGCGCGACATCGGCGCCGATGCGACCGAGCGCCTCGCCCGTCGCCTGCACCAGCCGGACACCGGTGCCGACCTCGTTGCCCGAGCGGCCGACGAGCGTCTTGATATCCTTGGCGGCGCCTGCGGCGCGCTGCGCCAGCGCGCGCACTTCCTGCGCCACGACGGCAAAACCCTTGCCGGCTTCCCCTGCCCGCGCTGCCTCGACGCCGGCGTTCAGCGCCAGAAGGTTGGTCTGAAAGGCAATCTCGTCGATGACGTTGATGATCGTGCCGATCTCGTTCGAGGCATCCTCGATGCGGGCCATGGCGCTGATCGCCTCGCCGACGATGCGGCCGGATTCCTGCGCATTGGTGCGGGTCTCGTCGACCATGCGGCTCGCCTCTTCGGCGCGCTGGGTCGCGGTGCGCACGGTCACCGTGATCTCGTCGAGGGCGGCGGATGTCTGCTCCAGCGATGCGGCCTGCTTTTCGGTGCGGCGCGCCAGGTCGTCGGCGGCGGTGCGCATCTGGCGGCCATTCGTCTCGATCGAGAGCGCGTTTTCCTTGACGTTGAAGAGCACGTCACGCAGGCGCTCGACCGTCTGGTTGAAATTGCGGCGCAGCGTATCGAGCTTGCCATCGAAGGGGCGGTCGATGGTGACGGCGAGATCGCCTTCGGCAAGCTGCGTCAGTGCCAGGCCGAGGCTGTCGACCGCAGCCTGGATGCGGCGAACCGCTTCGTCGCGCTCGCTTTGCTGCTGTTCGCGTTCCTTCTCGATTTCGCGGCGGCTTGCCGCCGCATTCTGCTCGAGCGATTGCTTTTCTATGGCCGAGGCACGGAAGAGATCGACGGAGCGGGCCATGACGCCGATCTCGTCGCCACGGTCAAGCGCCTCGACCTTGGAGCCGAGCTCGCCCTTCTGGATGCGCTGCATGCTGTCGCGAAGCCCGAGGATGCCGCGGCGCAACGTCGCCCCGTGAAACCAGAGCAGGCCGAGCAAGGTCGCCATGGCGACGAGACCGGCTATAGTCTGCAGCAGAAGCGCATCGGCCGAAACGGCGCGCGCTTCGTCGACCCGCGTCTGAACCAGTTGTGTCGCAGCCTCGGAGAGCTGCGAAAGTGCTTTACCAAGCCGTTCGCCGGCACCGTCGATCGCGTCGTCGATCTTGCCGAATTCTTCCGTCGAAGCCTTGCCTTCGACCAGCGTCTTCAGGTCGACGCCGATTGCCTGGCGAAGTTCGGTGAGATCCGCGTCGAAGGTCGAAAGCGCGTCAGTCCGGCCGAGCAGCGTCGCCAGCGTCTTGATATCCGCCTTGCTGGCTTCGAGAAGGCTAAGCGTGGTTGCGATGCCTGCGGCGCGCTCCGGATGGATCACGCCTTCGTTACGGTCGACGATGGTATCCATGGCGTTGAGCACGAGGTTGGTGGTGGCAAGCCGCATCTCGTCGACGGCGGTCAGGCCGCGCTGCGCGGTGATCGCCCCGTTCAGCGCCTCGTTCGAGCGCATGTCCTCATACCAGCCGACGCCGAGCACGGAGCCGAAGCCAACGAAGGCGGCACCGGCGAGCGTGGCAAGCCGCTGGCTGACGGTGAGGTTCTTTTTCAGGGGCGCAGACGTTGCGGTCATAGGGCAGTCCATGGTCACGGACCTGCCAAAACCAGGCGAAGTCCTCCGTTAAAATCGATGCGGAAAGCCGGGCTCGATCAAACCGGATGACGTCATGTCATGTAGAGGTGAAGCACTTCACCCGCGTTGGCAAAACACTGGCAAACAGACCTTAAGCATTCGCTAAGCCGACCCCCGAATCATGGGGAGAAACGCAGCGCGGCGAGATGCTTTTGCTGGAGCGCGGTCGCCCCTTCGAGAAAGCGCAGCAGAACCGCCTGCTCCTCGGCTGAAAAGGTCGCGAGGAAGCCGGCACCTTCCTCGGCGATCGGCCGGTAATAGGGCGCCGTCAGCATCTCCACTGCATCGGTGTTTTCCACCATCACCTTGCGCCGGTCTTCGGCGCTGCGCGTCCGCTGCAAGAGGCCGCGTGCCTCCATCCGGTCGATCAGCGCCGTCACCGCCGCTGGCGTCAGTCCCGTCTCCTCGGCAATCGCGCCGGCCGGTCGCGGGCCGGCATGCAAGAACGCGAGGCAGCGGCGCTCGGCGGCATTGAGCTGCAGCCGCTCGCCCACCGCCTCGTCATAGGCTTGGGTCGCATCCTGCCAGCGCATCACGGCGCCGCCAATTGCTCGGACGAGTCCGTCCGGCGCCGGGCTTGACGAATTTACTTCGATCATCTAAATATTAATCCATCGTACTTTTCATTCATCGCAACAATATGAACTTCGCTTGCAGCGGACGCAAGCCTTGGAGACGCATATGCCAAAGCAGAATTCCATCGCGATAACAGGCGCCGGCATTGCCGGCCTGTCCCTCGCCATTCGCCTGCGCCAGACCGGCCACTCAGTCCAGATCTTCGAGGCGCGGCCGCGGGAGGCGTCCGGCGAAGGCGCCTTCCTGACGCTGGCGCCGAACGGCATCAATGCGCTGCGCGCGCTCGGCCTTGCCGAGCGTGTCTCTTCCCTCGGCATCCCGACGACCGGCATTGAAATCCTCAACGCCGCTGGCCGACGGCTGGCATTGCTCGATGAGCGGGAAGCCCAACGGCAGGCGGGCGCCGCGAGCATCACCCTGCGTCGCGCCGACCTGCTGGAGGCGCTACGCCAGACAGCGTCGGCGCAGGGCGTCGACATTCGCTATGACCACGCGCTCATCGACATCGAGCGGAAAGCGGACGGCGTGACCTTGCGCTTCGGCAACGGCGAGAGTGCGCATGCGCATTGGCTCGCCGGCTGCGACGGGGTCTGGTCGCGCACGCGGCGCCTCGCATTGCCCGCCTCGCCCGAGCCGCTCTATACCGGGTTGACAGGCACCGGCGGCTTTCTCGATTGTCCTCACGTGCCGTCGAGCGGCGGCGTGCTGCGCCTGATGTTCGGCGAAAGCGCCTTCTTCGGCTACATCAAGGCGCAGGAAGGGCCGGTGTTCTGGTTCGATTCCTTCACGCTCGACGAGGAGACGGCGATCGGCCGGCCGGATCCGTCAGCCCTTGCCGCCCGCACCCGCGCCCAGCACGCCGGCGACGCCGCCCCGGTCCGCGACATCGCCGCGGCCGTCACCTCGGTGCCGCGCGCCTATCCGGTCTTCGACATGGGCCACCTGCCGCGCTGGTTCGACGATCGCGTCGTGCTGCTTGGCGATGCCGCCCATGCGGTCTCTCCCCATGCCGGCCAGGGCGCCTCGATGGCGATCGAGGATGCCGTCGTGCTCGCCGCCTGCCTCACCGCCTATGGCGCGCCGAGCCGGGCCTTCAGGGCCTATGAGACGCTCCGGCGCGACCGGGTGGAACACATCGTCCGCATCAGCCGCCGCCGTGGCGCCAAGAAGCAGGCAAAGGGCCCGGTCGCACTGTTCCTGCGCGATCTTCTCCTGCCGCTTCTGTTGCCCTTCGACGCGAAAACGACCCAGGCCGTCCAGCGCTACCGCGCCGATCTCGACCCGCTGGTGTTGCCGGCCGCCTGAACGCCGATCTCCGGCCCGGCCGGAGATCCCTTCCCCTTGGCGCTCCGGATGCTATGATAGGGTCATGAACACGAGAACGCAGAGATCGATCCGGCTTCCGCTGCTTGCGGGTCTTGCGATGGCGCTTGCCGTCGTGACGCTTCTCGCCTTCCGCGGCTGGATGGCGAACTGCGCCGATATCTTCCTGGCGCTCGCCCAGTCCGGCCTTGCCTGGTGCATCTGAGCTGACGGGCATTACTGCCGGAGGATTTCCAGGAAAAGTGCGAAGCGGTTTTCCGTCCGGAAATGCTTCAACACAAAGAGATTGCCTGCGGCAATTGTCCCATTTGCGTGGCTGCGGCGGAGACGGTATCAAAAGCCGATCAACCTGATATGGCCGGCCAAGGCCCCAACTAAATCGGTAGCACGCATGAAAACCATTCGCATCGCCCTTTGGGCCGCCGTCGTCGTCATGGCCGGCGTTCTCGGCTGGCTGACCTACGAGATGACCCAGTCGAAGCAGCAGGGCGCCTCCGGCCCCTTCGGCGTGCCCTTCACGCTGGTGGCGCAGGATGGCAAGGAGATCACCGAGAAGGCTTTCTCCGGCAAACCGACCGCGCTGTTCTTCGGCTTCACCCATTGCCCGGAGGTCTGCCCGACGACGTTGTTCGAGCTGAACGGCTGGCTGGAAAAGGTCGACCCGGAAGGCAACAAGCTGCAGGCCTATTTCATCACCGTCGACCCTGAGCGCGACACGCCTGAAATTCTCGGCCAGTACGTCTCCAACGTGTCCAAGCGCATCACCGGCATTTCCGGTCCGGCCGACAAGGTGCTGGAGATGGTCAAGGGCTACCGCGTTTACGCCAAAAAGGTGCCGCTCGACGCCGAAAAGCCTGACGGCGACTACACCATGGACCATACCGCCTCGGTGTTCCTGCTCGACGCCGACGGCAGCTTCTCCGGCACCATCGCCTACGGGGAAAACCCCGAAACCGCGATCAAGAAGCTCGAGAACCTCACCAAGGGTTGAGGACCGCTCCTGCCCCAATCGAACATCTTTGCTAGCGCCGGCATCGCCCGGCGCTTTGCGTTTGCCAAGCTTTCATGCTAGCGGCGGGGGCTTGCAGCGGCGCACGTCGGATAGGGCGTGCGGCGATTATGCAGAGCCAGCCGAAGGACAGAGCCTTGAGCGAGATCAGACTTTTCGTCACCACCACCGAGAAGCAGGCGGAAGCCGTGCTCGACCGCATGAGCGAGGTCTTCGGCGAAGAGGATTTTGCCATCGGCACGACGGAAGTCGACGAAAAGCGCGACGTCTGGGAAGCCTCGATCTACATGATGGCGGCCGACGAGGAGAGCGTCAACGAGCGGCTGACGGAGGCGCTTGCCGACGACTTTTCCCATCTTGCCATCGAACGCGAAGTGCTGCCGGATATCGACTGGATCGCCAAGTCGCTCGAGGGGCTGGCGCCCGTGCGCGCCGGCCGTTTCGTCGTGCATGGCTCCCATGACCGCGACAAGGTCCGCACCGGTGAGATCGCCATCGAGATCGAGGCCGGCCAGGCCTTCGGCACCGGCCACCATGGCACGACCGCCGGCTGCCTCGAAGTGCTGGCGACCGTGGCGCGCACCCGCACGGTGCGCAACGTGCTCGACCTCGGCACCGGCAGCGGCGTGCTGGCGATCGCTGCCTGGAAGCTCCTGCATGTGACGGTGCTCGCCACCGACATCGACCCGATTGCCACCCGCGTTGCCGAGGAAAATGCCCGCCGCAACGGCGTCGTCACCGGCATGACCTTTGCGACGGCCCCCGGCTTTCACTCCACCGCCTTCAGCGGCAACGGCCCCTTCGACCTGATCATCGCCAACATCCTCGCCCGTCCGCTGATGAAGATGGCAGCGCAACTGACCGCCAACCTCGCCCCCGGCGGCTCGGTGATCCTCTCGGGCATTCTTGCCGAGCAGCGCTGGAAGGTGCTTGCCGCCTATAACGGGCAGCACCTGCGCCATGTCCGCACCATCTGGCGCAACGGCTGGGTGACGATCCACCTGGAGAAGTGAGGCACGCGTCCGGAGCGACAGCCGCAGGGTTTCTTCGCAAAGCCTGACCTGGTCTCGGTTTGCAGCCTATCCCTTCGCCGGACGGCGGTGGGAGAACTGAGCGATGGATATGCCGGCTTTGCGGAAGCCGTTCAGCCAGAGCTCCGCATCCTCTGACAAGGAGCAAATCTTCGCGGTGTTTCGGGCGTAGACGTCTGCATCGAACGCCGCGGGCATCGCGCGCGTTATGATTGCCGCCTCCTCCGCCCTGCCGAGCTGGGCGAGACAGGCCGCCTGGTTCAATCGGAAGAAATACGGCGGATCGATCAGGGTTCCGTAGGCGGTCAATGCCGCATCGAACCTGCGCGCGAGATAGTAGCAGTCCCCGAGACTGGAGAGGAACGCCGGCGGCAGGAGCGGCTCGAACTTGCAGCCCCGTTCGACAAGCGCCAAGCCTTCTTCATGCATTCCCGCATAGGAAAGGATCATGCCTCGGGCGACAAGGACGTTCATGTCGCGCGGGCTCATCGAGATCGCAATGTCGGAGTAGCGCAGGGCCTCGTCAATTTTCCCGACCAACAGAAAGCATGCAGCAACGCTGGTGAGGACGAATGGATCGTTTCTGTCGGCAGCGATCGCCCGCGCGGCATATTCCTGGCACTCAACCTCAAGCCCGGCATCTGTCGCAGCATCAGGCTCACTGAACCGCCAGTATGCGTAGAGCAATCCTAGCGAGGCGAGAGCGGGCGCATAGGTCGGGTCGACGCGGATCGCCTCCTGCATGTGCCCGCGTGCACCCTGTTCGTCACCGTTGCGCCAGGCAGCCCCTGCCCGGAGCCAGGACCTATAGGCGGAGATATCCGTCGTCGAACTCCTTGCGCGAACGGCCCCGGCCACCTCTTGAAGATTGAAAAACAGGCGACCTATGATCGCATCGACGATTTGATCCTGGACCGCGAAGATGTCCGCCATTTCGCGATCGAATCTCTCGGCAAAGACATGCGCCCCTGTCTGTGTGTCGATCAATTGCACCGAGGCGCGCAGGCGCTGGCCAGCCAGCCGGACACTGCCTTCGAGGACGAATTCCGCACCGAGCTGCCGGCCCACCTCCGCCACGTTCACCGATTGGCCCCTGTAGCTGAACGTGGTGTTTCTGGCGACGACGGAGAGATTCCGGAAGCGGCTCAGCTCGGTGATGATGTCCTCGGTGAGGCCGTCGGCGAAGTAGTCCTGCTCTGTGCTTCCCGACATGTTCGTGAGAGGCAGAACGGCGATGGTGGTAAATTCCCTGCCGCGAGAAAGTGTCGTTTGGAGCAGTGCCCGGGCCGTCTCCATTCCGAAGATCCTGACCGGCGCAGCAATGTTCTTGAGCTGCACCAGTCCGAGGTCTTTCATCACGACGGGGATCTTGCCTCGGACTTCATTGTGCACCTTCTCGGACATGCAGATGCCACCCGGCTCGGCCAGCGCTTCCAGTCGCGCTGCGATGTTGACCCCCTCGCCATAAATGTCTGAACCCTCGCCGATGACATCGCCGATGTTGATGCCGATGCGGAGCAGGATCTCGCTGGGTTCTGGAACACCGGCATTCGCCTCCGCCATCTTCCGCTGAAGCTCGAGCGCGGCCTCGACGACGTCAATCGCGCTGGCGAATTCGACCAGCACGCCGTCGCCCATCAGCTTGACGATGCGTCCTCCATGGGCGCGCACCACCGGGTAGAGCACATGACTTCGCCGCTCCTTCAGCGTCTCATACGTCCCGGCTTCATCGGCTTCCATCATGCGGGAATAGCCGACCACATCGGCGACGAGGATCGCAACAAGGCGGCGGTGGATTGATTTCTCGACCACGCTCCCACGTCTCCTTCGGGTGGCGCACTCTGTTGGGAAACCGAACTCGTCCACAATATCGGGATTGTGACCTTGTGCAAAATCATCTTGTGGCACGTGCTCCATAACGGCGCACGAAAGAGCCGTTGATGTCAGGGTGCCAGCGCCAAAAAGCCAAGCCGAAGAAAAACGAAAAGGCCGCCACGTCTTTCATGACGGGCGGCCCTTCGAAACAAAGGCGATGCCAGGGGCATCGCCTGCTGGTTCGGCTTGAGACCGAACCATGCCCGCGAGCCTGAGGAGGAGGAGCGCTCGAGCGGGCGTCTACCGTTCCGAAATTGACCACCCTTGAGGGAGGAGGAGAACAGAGTGATCAACTATTCTCGGAACTGCAGGCTTTTGAACCACCGGATGTTCGTCCGTGTTCGTTGAGGCGGCTTATAAACTATTATTCCGATAGAGATAGCAGCTTCTTGGCATAGGAGCCATGCAGAAAGCGCATATGTATGGTAAATGAGCAATTGCCCTCTAAAGCATTTCCGATTTATGCGGAATCGCAAAAACGCTCTATCTCTTTGTTTTTACACATTTCCTGACGGAAAACCGCTTCGCACTTTTCCTGGAAATGCTCTGATTCTGTGCACGTCCTGCCGCCGGCATGCCCGGCGGGATCTCGCCTCTTTCCTCCCCATGGACGTTTCCGCTAAGATCGCGCATCTTTCCCGCGGTTCTCCGCCCAATTTACCGGAAATCCCTCATGTTTCAGTCCTTTGAAGTCACCTCCACGCCCCAGTTCGGCAAGGAGCGCACAGAAGCCTTGCGCGCCACCTTCGCCGCCCTCGGCATCGACGGGTTTCTCGTACCCCGTGCCGACGAGTTCCAGGGCGAGTATGTGCCGGCATCGTCGGAGCGGCTTTCCTGGCTCACCGGCTTTACCGGTTCCGCCGGCGTCGCCCTCATTACGCAGCGTCAGGCTGTCGTTTTCGTCGATGGACGTTACGTGACCCAGCTGAAGGAACAGGTCGACGGCCAGGTCTTTATCGGCGGCGATCTCATCGGCGAGCCGCCGCATCTCTGGCTGGAAAATAACGGCACCAAGGGCTTCAGGCTCGGCATCGACCCGTGGCTGCACACAGGCGCTGAAGTGCGCCGGCTGGAAAAGGCGCTTGCCGTCCTCGGCGGCTCGCTCGTCTTCCTCGACCACAACCCGCTCGACCGCATCTGGACCGGTCGCCCGGCAGCCCCGCTCGGCCGCGTCTCCATCCAGCCGATCGAGCAGGCCGGCGAGCTTGCCAAGGACAAGATCGCGACCATCGCTGGCGGCCTCGAAAAGGCCGGTGCCAGCGCCGTGGTTTTGACCGACCCCTCCTCCGTCGCCTGGACCTTCAATATCCGCGGTACCGACGTGCCGCACACGCCGCATCCGCTCGCCCGCGCCATCATCCATGCCGACGGCCGCGCCGAGATCTTCCTCGACAAGCGCAAGACCGGCATCGAGCAGGAAGCCTATCTCACCCAGATCGCCGAGATCGCAGCACCCTCGACCTTCGACGACCGCCTGTCGACGCTCAGTACTGCGGGTGCTGCCGTCATGCTCGACCCGGACCTTGCCTCCTTCGCCATTTCCGAGCTGATCCGCTCCAAGGGCGGCAAGGTCGTCGAGGCCGTCGACCCAGCCCGCCTGCCCCGCGCCCAGAAGAACAGGGCCGAGATCGAGGGCTCGACCCGCGCGCATCTGCAGGATGGCGCCGCGATGGTCGAATTCCTCGCCTGGCTCGACAAGGCCGAGCCCGGCACCGTCACCGAGATCGGCGCTGCCAACCAGCTGGAAGCCGCCCGTGCCACCGTCGGCGAGCGCATGCAAAACCCACTCAAGGACATTTCCTTCGACACCATCTCCGGTGCCGGCTCGCATGCGGCGATCATGCACTACCGCGTGACGACCGAAACCGACCGCGCGATCGAAGCAGGCACCATGTTCCTGATCGATTCCGGCGCGCAATACATCAACGGCACCACCGACATCACCCGCACGGTGGCGGTCGGCGCGGTTCCGGAAGAGCAGAAGCGCTTCTTCACGCTGGTGCTGAAGGGCATGATCGCCATCAGCACCGCGCGTTTCCCCAAGGGCTCGCGCGGTGTCGACCTTGACCCCTTGGCCCGCATCGCGCTGTGGAAGGCTGGCGCCGACTACGCCCATGGCACCGGCCACGGCGTCGGCTCCTACCTCTCGGTGCATGAGGGACCGCAGCGCATCGCCCGGCTTTCAACCCAGGAACTGCTGCCCGGCATGATCCTGTCGAACGAGCCCGGCTATTACCGCCCCGGCGCCTTCGGCATCCGCATCGAAAACCTCATCGTGGTGCAACCGGCCGAAGAGATCGCCGGCGGCGACCTGGCGATGCTCGGCTTCGACACGATCACCTATTGCCCGATCGACAGCCGCCTGGTGCTGCCGGCGTTGCTGACCGACGAGGAACTGGGCTGGTTCAACGCCTACCACGCCGAGACGCGCGAAAAGCTGATGCCGCTGTTGGTGGGCGACGAGACCCGCAACTGGCTGAAGACCGCGACGAAAGCCATCACACGCTGAGTGGGGCATTGCGAAGGGGCTGAAGCGCGTTTCCAGTCCCCAAAGCATGTCGCGCAAAGGTGCGCAGTGGTTTTGCGATAACGACATGCGCAAAAACAAGAGCTTAAAGCGCAACAAGCGAATCCGGGAGAGCGCCCGGCGCTGTAGCAAATTGGGGCGGGATGCGGCCGGAAAACCGCACGCAGTTTTCCTCATCCCGCTCTGACGCCGGCTTTCAAGAAGAAGCACAAAGGCTTGGGGGAAGCCCCGGCTTTTCCTTTCAGATTCCCAACAGTTTCTTGGCCTGGCCGAGCGTTGCCTCCGACGCGGCGTGATCGCCGGCCTTGTGCTGGTCTTCGCCCTGCTTGCGCAGCGCCGTGACCTTCGCCATGTCGGCCTCGGAAAGAGAGGCCGTCGGGATGGCCGCATCGATCGCAGCCATCATGGTGGGGCACTGGTTGGCAAAGGCCGTCGCAGGCGCAAGCGCGAGCAAAAGGGCAATCGAGATCCTGGTAATCATGGTCGCTCCTCCACCACCGGGAGGCTGCAGCAAGTCAAAGTGCAACCGCGACCTTTGCGCGTCAGACAGGGCGCGCGGCGCAGCCGTACCTCTCCGGCAATCAGAGGATGATAATCCAGGACGCGCCCGAAGCCAACGCCGGAGCGTTCAGCGCACCCTGCCCTGCCCGCGCCGTCTTCGACGACACGACCAGCGACAGGGATTGCCCGCACAAAGGCGGTGAGGAACCTACAGGACGAGATGCCGGATCAGCATCACCACCACCCAGCCGATGACGAGCATGCGCAAGGTGGAGAGATTAAGCCCGAGCGCAATGGCGAAGGCGACGAACATCGAGACCGCGACGTCGAAGCCGCCATAGACGAAGGCCGGCGCCACCAGCGTCGTCAGCACCGCCGCCGGAACGGCGTTCAATGCCGATTCGAGCCGCGGCGGGATCTGCTTCATCTGGGTGATGAGCACATAGCCACCGATGCGGGTGATGAAGGTCGCAACGGCCGCCGCGATGATCAGATAGATGAGATTGAGGTGTTGCGGGTCCATGGCTCAGGCCTCCTTCTCGATGGCGACGGGCGGTGCCGAAACCGTCTCGGTCGGCGGCAGGCAGGCGGCGAGCAGCACGCCCGCCAGCGCCCCGATGCTGACATGCCAGGGCGAGCCGACGAGATGCATGCCGGCAACCGACGCCACGGCAGAAACCGCAACGATCGGCAAAAAGCGGTCACGCTTGCGAAAACCCATCACCAGGCCGAGGAAGTAGATCGGCAAGAGCACGTCGAGGCCGATGGCCTTGGGATCGCCGATCAACTGACCGAAGATCGCGCCAAGCAGCGTGTTGAAGATCCAGGGGAAATAGATCACCAGGCCGAAGCCGAGATACCAGGGGAAGGTCACCGGCAGGCCACGCTCGCCGCGCTTCTCGGTCTCGGCATATTGCGGATCGACCAGCAGGAAGAAGGCAAAGAACTTCTGGACCGGGGTGAAATGCCGGATGTATTTGGCGATCGAGGCGGAATAGAGCACGTGGCGGAAGTTGACGGCGAAGACCGAAAGCACCACCAGCCATGGCTGGACATGGTTGCCGAACAGCTCGATGCCGACCATCTGGCTGGCGCCGGCATAAACCGTCGCGCTCATGAACACGGTATCGGCGATGGTAAAACCATTGTCGACCGCAAGCGCACCGAACAGCGCGCCAAAGGGTGACGCCGCTAGCATGATCGGGAAGCCGCCGCGCACGCCTTCCCAGAATTCGTCTTTTCTCATGGAATCCTCCCGCGGCGCCGGCAATGGGCGCCCGCGGCATGCCGTCTTTAATCGGGATCGATCAAGGCCACATGCAGCATTTCAAAACTGCGACAGCGACTGTGCACCTCAAGGCGCGCGCGGCTGTCGTCCTGTGCCGGACAGATAGGCGTTCCCGCCCCGACCAACAATTCAATTGCGCTTATACAATGATTGAATTTTATGATGCCTGACCGCGGCAGGCTTGAACGAAATGCGCACGGGTCGATAAGCGATCGCCGTTTTTTCACCGCCGCCTCGCCATCGACCACCTGGCGGTGGGGCATTTATCCGAAGATCGCTCCCCCAGTGGGATAGGGCGCAAGCCGCATGACCTGCGCCCTCCTGTTCAAAGTCGCCGTGTGCTCGTTGGCGCGGCCAGGTCGTGCAAAGAGATGTGTCAGCGCTTGACCTGGAACGTATGCTCGACACCCGGGAACGTGCGCGCCTTGACCTCGTTGGCGTATTCCTCCGCAGCCTTCGAGATCGCCGGCGCCAGTTCGGCAAAATGTTTGACGAAGCGGGGCTTGAAGTCGTTGAACAGGCCCAGCATATCGTCAGAGACGAGGATCTGGCCGTCGCAGGCCGGCGATGCGCCGATGCCGATGGTCGGCGAGCGCAATTCCCCGGTGATCTCGCGCGCAACCGGCTCGACGGTGCCTTCGACGACGATCGCAAAAGCGCCGGCATCGTCGATCGCCTTGGCGTCGCGGCGGATCTTGGCCACTTCCTTCTCGTTGCGACCGACCGAGCGATAGCCGCCGGTGGTGTTGACGAGCTGCGGCATCAGCCCGACATGGCCGAGAACCGGAATGCCGCGGCTGACGAGGAACTCGACCGTCTCGGCCATCTCGGCGCCGCCCTCGAGCTTCACGGCGCTACAGCCGGTTTCCTTCAAAACGCGTGCAGCACTTCGGAAGGCCTGTTCCTTGGATTCCTGGTAGGAGCCGAACGGCAGGTCGATGACAATGCAGGAGCGCTCCGAGCCGCGCATGACCGCCTGGCCATGGGCGATCATCATCTCGAGCGTGACGCCGACGGTGGTGTCGAGACCGTAGAGCACCATGCCGAGCGAATCGCCGACCAACAGGAAATCGACATGCGGATCGAGCAGCCGGGCAATCGGTGTCGTATAGGCCGTCAGGCTGACGATCGGGCGCTCGCCCTTCAGCGCCTCGATATTGGCAGGGCTCAGGCGGCGTCTGGCAGATTGTACGCTCATTCTCAGGCAACCTTTGCAAAATGGGCGGATTTGGCGGCAATCACGCGGTTGTCGAGCAGCTTCGTCGTGCCGAAGCGCACGAAGAGCAGCAGCAGCACCGGCTTGTCACCGATCTCTTGAATTGTTTCGAGCGTGCCAGGATCGCGCAGCGCCACGACTTCGGGTCGAGCCAGCGGTTCGGCGGAAAGAAAAGCCGTCACGGCCCTTTCCACTTCGACGGCATCGGTGATCCCGGACGCGACCAGCCGCTCGGCCTCGGCAAGTGCCTTCGGCACGATGGCAGCCGCTTCACGCTCAGCGGCGCTGAGGTAGACATTGCGCGACGAACAGGCGAGCCCATCGGCCTCGCGCACCGTCGGCACGCCGATGATCTCCACCGGCTGGGCGAGATCATCGACCATACGGCGAATGATCTGCAGCTGCTGGAAATCCTTCTCGCCGAAATAGGCGCGGTCCGGCTGCACGATGTTGAACAGCTTGGTGACGACAGTCGCAACGCCGGCAAAGTGGCCGGGACGCACGGAACCTTCAAGCTCGGAGCCGAGCTTCGGCACGTCGACCACCGTTTCCATCGGTCGCGGATACATGTCGGACACCCCTGGCGAAAACAGGAAGTCGACGCCGCCCTCTTCCAGCATCGCCTGATCGCGGGCGAGATCGCGCGGATATTTGCTCAAGTCTTCGTTGGGGCCGAACTGCAGCGGATTGACGAAGATGCTGGCAACGACGACGTCATTTTGCCCGCGCGCACGGCGCACAAGCTCCATATGGCCGACATGCAGATAGCCCATGGTCGGCACGAGCCCGACCGTCTTGCCTGCCCGCCGGTATTCGGCAAGGGCTGCGCGCAGCTCGGTGATGGTGGTGATGGTCTTCAAATCCGGACCCTCCAATCCGCGAAGGCGCCGCTAGCGCCCCGCCCCGCGGCCTGTGGCTCTTGGCCCGCTCCGCGAAAAGGCAATTGCACAAAATTTGGCTGCAAACCTCTATCTTGTGCAGCGCAAAAAGACAAACGGAATTGGTGCCGCTGCGAATAGAGCCAAGCCAATTATCGCACGGTCCGGGCGGGCAAGCTCAGCTGTGGGCGGAACTCGGCACCCGCCAGGGCGGATCGAGCCTGTTGGCGCCTGCGAAATAAAGTACGATGCGGTTGCCGGCGGGATCAAAGATTTCGGCTTCCCGCCACAGCCAGCTCTTGTCGGCGGGACTGCTCGCAAACAGGATACCGGCCTCGATCAGCCGGCTGACGGTCAGATCCAGATCGTCGCACTCGAAGTAGACGGTTGTGCCGCTGCCGCCCGCCTCGCCCTGATGCAGCGAAAACGAACTGCCGCCATCCGGGCAGACGAAGCGCACATAATGCGGCCGCGCATCGACGATCGGCTGCAGCCCGAGCGTGCGGTAGAACTCCCACCCCGCATCGAGATCGGGCATCGTCACCGTCACCTGGTTCAAACGCATCGTGTCTCCTCACATCCCGGGCGCCGACAGTCATCGTTGCTCGCCGCACCTCTTCACGAGGTCCGGAGACCATGGAACATCCGCCAGAAATGTGCGAGGTGCAAACGATGCGGATTCAGCATGGACCGCCAAACTCTGATCGGCCTCGTGTGGCACTCGCCGCCGTTCCAGATGTGCTCGCCCATTTCGAGCGCGCCGCCGGCACCTTGCCGAGCGAATTGCCAGTAATCTCGGGTGAACCGGAAATGCTTGAAAACCTATGATTGCACACCACATCAGCAGGGACACTTCGCATTTCTCAAAAAATGTCTGAACGGCTGTCGGCTGCGTGTCACGCCGAACGTCCTAGTTATGTTCAATCAAGAAAATCCCTACGAGGAGCATTCCATGCGCATGATTTTTGTAAACCTGCCCGTCAAGGACCTGAAGGCGTCCCGGGCCTTTTTCGCGGCACTCGGCTATACCTTCAACGAGCAGTTCTCCGACGACACGGCCGCCTGCACGGTGATCTCGGACAATATTTTCGTCATGCTTTTGACCGAACCGAAGTTCCGCGGCTTCATCACCGGCGAGATCAGCGATGCCAGCAAGGGCACCGAGGTCATCACCGCCCTTTCCGCCTCGAGCCGCGCCGAATGCGACGACATGCTCGCCAAGGCACTCGCTGCCGGTGCCAAGCCCTGGAAGCCGGCACTCGACTACGGCTTCATGTACGGCATCAGCTTCCAGGATCTCGACGGCCACGTCTGGGAATTCATGTGGATGGACATGGAAGCCGCCCAGCAGCAGGCCTCCTGATCTGACGCAATCCCCTTGCCTTGCGCCCGCCGCGTTTCGCGGCGGGCGCTTTTTTTTGTCTGATCCGGTGCACGCAACTATGAGCGAGGCTATCGGCCGCAGAGGTTTTGGGGAGAAATTGCCCGAAAAACCGGATAGTTGGGGAACCCATACGTCGAGAAGGCGAGTGAGCCGTCGCTGACGCTTGCAATGAGCAGAATGAGGAAGCCCCATGTCCATGAATGTCGAAGCCAAGCATTGGTCCAAGGTCGAGCTTTTGCACGAGACCGTGCGCAACCCGAATATCCATGTGCGCGGCACCAACAGCTACTACAGCAACGCTTGGACGGGTTCCTTCGAGGAGAGCGTCGTTCGCTACCTCTATGGCGACGACTACAGCCTCAAGGCCTGGGAGCCGCAATGGCCGATCGACCAGTTGCGGATCGGAGACTACGTCGCGATCGGTGCCGAGGCGGTAATCCTGATGGGTGGCAACCACACCCACCGCACCGATTGGGTCAGCCTCTATCCGTTCATCGATATGATTGGCGAAGCCTATATCGGCAAGGGCGACACGATCATCGGCGACGGCGCCTGGATCGGCATGCGCGCCATGATCATGCCGGGAGTCACCCTTGGTGAAGGCGCCGTCATCGCTTCGGGCGCGATCGTCACCAGAGACGTGTCGGCTTACACCATCGTTGCCGGCAATCCGGCCCGCCCCGTTCGCCAGCGCTTTCCCGAAGCAGACATCGAGACGTTGCTCTCACTCGGCATCTACCGATGGGAGAGGTCGAAGTTCGACGCGCTGCGCAATGTCATCTGCGCCGACGACATCGCCGCGCTGAAGGCAGCATCCGAAGCCTACGACGCGGAACAGGCATAACGACAACGCCTGCCAGCGCCCCTGATCGTGGGCATCAGCCCCCGATCAGCGCCAGCCACTCGTCCTCGTCCATCGTCTGCACGCCGAGTTCGCGCGCCTTGTCGAGCTTGGAGCCCGCTCCCGGGCCGGCGACGACGATATCGGTCTTCTTCGACACGGAACCTGCCACCTTGGCGCCGAGGCTTTCCGCCTTGGCCTTGGCCTCATCGCGCGTCATCTTTTCGAGCGAACCGGTGAAGACCACGGTCTTGCCGGCGACCGGGCTGTCGCTCGCAACCGGTATCTCCGCCCCTTCGGGCGTCACTTCGGCAAGCAGTCGCGTCACCACTTCAAGGTTCCTCGGCTCCTTGTAGAACTCGACGATGGCGCGGGCGACGACTTCGCCGATGCCGTCGATACTGTTGAGTTCGTTCCAGGCATCACCCGTAAAGGTGCCGGCTTCGCTCATGGCTGCGCCGAAGGCCTCGTAGGTGCCGTAGGAGCGCGCGAGCAGCTTGGCCGTGGTCTCCCCGACATGGCGGATGCCAAGCGCGTAGATGAAGCGATGCAGCGCGATCGAGCGGCGGGTGTTGATCGCGTCATAGAGCTTGCGCACGCTGACGCGGCCGAAGCCGTCGATGTTTTCGAGCTTTGTCAGCGACGTCTCCTGGCGCTTTTCCAGCGTGAAGATGTCGGCCGCCGTGCGGATCGACAGCGTCGGATCCTCGCTCTCGAAGAAGAACTCGATCTGCTTGGAGCCGAGGCCTTCGATGTCATAGGCATTGCGCGAGACGAAATGCTTGAGATGCTCGACCGCCTGCGCCCGGCAGACGAAGCCGCCGGTGCAGCGGCGCACTGCATCCACCTTGCCGGACTTCTCGTTGATGTCGCGCACCGCATGGCTGCCGCAGACCGGGCATGTCGTCGGAAAACGATAGGGCTCGCTCCCCTCCTTGCGCTCGTCCATCACCACGTCGACGATCTGCGGGATGACGTCGCCCGCCCGCTGGACGATCACCATGTCGCCGATACGGATGTCGCGACCCTCGCGGATCGGTTCGCCGCTGTTGCCGAGCCCCTTGATGTAATCCTCGTTGTGCAGCGTCGCATTGGTCACGACGACGCCGCCGACGGTGATCGGCTCCAGCCGTGCCACCGGCGTCAGCGCGCCGGTGCGCCCCACCTGGATGTCTATGGCCGTCAGCCGCGTAAATGCCTGCTCGGCCGGGAACTTGTGCGCCGTCGCCCAGCGGGGCGAGCGCGAGCGGAAACCGAGCCGCGCCTGCAGGTCGAGCCGGTCGACCTTGTAGACGACGCCGTCGATATCATAGTCGAGATCAGGCCGTTCGCGCTCGATATGGTGGTAATGCGTCAGCAGCTCGTCGGCCGACGAAATCCGCTGCATCAGTGGATTGACCGGGAAACCCCAGGCCTTGAATGCCTCGACCATGCCGAATTGGGTATCGGCAGGCATTTCCGACATTTCGCCCCAGGCATAGGCAAAGAAGCGCAGCTTGCGGCTGGCAGTCACCTTGGCGTCGAGCTGGCGGAGCGACCCGGAAGCGGTGTTGCGCGGGTTGACGTAGAGCGGCTTGCCGAGCGCTGCCATCTCGGCGTTGAGTGCGGCAAAGTCGGACTTCGCCATGTAGATTTCGCCGCGCACCTCGACGATCTCAGGAGCGCCGGCCGGCAGCGTCTGCGGGATCATGCCGATGGTGCGGATATTGGCGGTGACGTTTTCACCTGTTGTGCCGTCGCCACGGGTCGCCGCCGTCACCAGCCGCCGGTTCTCGTAGCGCAGCGACATCGAGAGGCCGTCGATCTTCGGCTCGGCGGTAAAGGCGATCGAATTATCCGGCAGCTGCCCGAGGAAGCGGTAGACCGAGGCGACGAAATCGCGGGCGTCCTCGTCGGAAAACGTGTTGTCGAGCGACAGCATCGGCCGGGCATGAACGACCGGCTGGAAGGTAACGGATGGCGCTGCCCCCACCTTCTTCGATGGGCTGTCCTCGCGCGCAAGCGCCGGAAACTGCGCCTCGATCGCATCGTTGCGCCGCTTCAGCGCGTCATAGTCCGCATCCGTGATCTCCGGCGCGTCGTTGCCATGATAGAGCGCGTCGTGCCGGGCAAGCTCGGAGGCGAGAAAGGCCAGCTCCTCGGCGGCTTCCGTTTCGTTCAGCTTCTCGACGGGTTTCAGTTCACTGGACATGCGCGACGACTCCGGATTGGGAGTCGTTTTTTAGAGCAACTGTCGGGAAAGAAAAGAGCGGCCGTTATCGGTCTCCCCTGATCATCCGGCCGGAGCGACACTTGGCTCGACGTCGGCGCAGCGGCGGATCTCCAACTCACACCAGCGCTCGTATCGCTTCTGGTAGCGCGCGCGTATCCCTTCCAAATCCTGCCGGTGGACGCCGCGTCTGGTGTAGATCCATTTGCCTTCCGCAAGGCCGCGCATGACGCGACCAACCGGATCGAGGCCGAACATTTTCAGGATGGCGGCGCCGCCCTTGTCCCAGCCGATGCCATAGAGGTCGATACCTTCGGGCGGAAACTCCTGGTACTCCAGGATCGCCGACACCGTCGCCCAGACGAGGATGCCGTTCTGCCGCCGGCGTTCGCTGCGCATGGAATCGAGCAGGTAGCTGAGATTGAGGATGGTAGCGAGATAGACCACCTTGGCCTTGCGCGCCTTCGGATGGACAAGCAACCCGTTGGCAAGCAGGTCGTCGAAGCCATAGTCACCTTGCAGGAACAGCTTGAAGTGCTTCTTCTCGAAGGCGTAGTAGTCGGTGAAACCGTAGATATTGTCGTCGGAGTCCTGCAGGCAGATCAGGCTGTAGGGATCGGAGAAGAAGGCTTTCATATCCTCCTCCGGATCGATCGCGTCGCTCTGAAAGACGTCCTGCGCCTTGCGGATGACATCATAGGCAACCGCCGTCGATGGCGGGACACGCACCAGGTACGGGCGGTCATCCTCAGCGCTGGAGCGCAGAAACCCGAGCGGTGCGGCGCCATCGTCCTTCTCGTCCGGCAGTTCGATGCTGCGCGCGCCGCGAAGTCGCGCGACCAGATAGGGGATGAGCGCCGTGCCGGCCACCACCGCCAGGATGCCGATCACCCCCAGCTGTTTGTTGGCTTCCTTCATCGTCAGGATGTAGCCGACGAAGGCGAGAGAATAGAGCAGGATCAGTTCCGGATGCTTGCGCATCTGGTCCAGTCGAAGCTGAATTCGCTGCTGGAGCTGTTCCCACATGCCAAAGCTCGCATATCCGCGCAACGCCTAATAAAGACACGCGCTCGACCGGGAGACAACTTGGCGAGAAGGCGTAGCGGGCACTAACCGTTGCCGGAAAGCAATCGGGCGGCGGCCGCCCTCGCCTCTTCGGTGATCGAGGCACCGGCGAGCATGCGGGCGATTTCCTCGGTGCGGGCCTTGTCGTCCATTCGGGCGACGCGGGTCGAGATCATCTCGGCCTTTTCGGTCGATGGTCCCTTGGAGATCAGCAGATGCGTCGCCGCGCGTGCGGCAACCTGCGGCGCATGGGTGACCGAAAGCACCTGCACCGTGCCGGAAAGGCGCTTCAGTCGCTGGCCGATGGCATCCGCGACCGCGCCACCGACTCCGGTGTCGATTTCGTCGAAGACGAGGGTCGGCGCCGAGCCGCGGTCGGCAAGCGCCACCTTCAGCGCCAGCAGGAAGCGCGAAAGTTCGCCGCCCGAAGCCACCTTCATGATCGGCCCCGGCCGGGTGCCCGGATTGGTCTGGACATGGAATTCGACCAGATCGATGCCGTCGACGGTCGGCTGGGCCGCATCGCTCTGCACTTCGACCATGAAGCGGGCACGTTCGAGCTTCAGCGCCGGCAGCTCGGCCATGACTGCAGCAGACAGCGCCGACGCCGTGTTCTGTCGCTTGTCGGACAAGGTGCGCGCCGCAGCGTCGAAAGCCACCCGTGCCGCAACAACCTGCATGTCGAGTTGCTTCAGCTTCTCCTCGCCGGCATCGAGGTCGGCCAGGTCGGAAATCATCCGCACCGCCAGCGCCGGAAGCTCGGCGACCGGCACGGAATATTTTCGGCTGGCGCCACGAAGCGCAAACAGGCGCTCCTCCACCCGCTCCAATTCCTTCGGGTCGAATTCGGTGTTGCGCAGCGCTCGCTCGACGGCCATTTGCGCATCCGAAAGCTGGTTCAGCGCGGCATCCAAGAGCTCGACGGTTTCTTCCAGCAGCCCCGGCGCCTCATGGCTCTTGCGCTCCAGCCGGCGCACCAGCGAGGCAATCAATGGAACCGGCGAGCCGTTGCCGTTGAGAAATTCGGAGGCTTCGTTGATGTCGCCGGCGATCCGCTCGGACTTCATCATCCGCGCGCGCTTTTCGGCAAGCTCGTCCTCTTCGCCATCGCGCGGGCTGAGCTTTTCCAGTTCTTCGACAGAGGAGCGCAGATAGTCCGCTTCGCGTGCTGCCGCCTCGACGCGCTCGCGATGCTTCTTCAGTCCGCGTTCGGCATCTTTCCAGGCGCGGTAGAGGCCGGAGACCTGCTCTGCCTCGTCGGTCGTGCCGCCAAAGGCGTCGAGAAGCGTGCGGTGCGCGTCGATATCGACAAGCGCGCGGTCGTCATGCTGCCCGTGGATTTCGACCAGTGTCTGGCCAAGTTGCCGCATCAATTGAACGCTGACCGGCTGATCGTTGACGAAAGCCTTGGTGCGGCCATCGGCCGACTGCACGCGACGGAAAATCAGATCGCCATCATCGTCGACGCCGTTGTCACGCAGCATCAGCCGTGCCGAGTGCCCCATCGGCACGTCGAAGACCGCCGTCACCTGGCCCTTGTCCGAGCCGTGACGCACGAGCGAGCCGTCGCCGCGCCCGCCAAGGGCCAGCGACAGGCTGTCGAGCAGGATCGATTTTCCGGCACCTGTCTCACCGGTCAACACGGACAGGCCGGCCTCGAACGCCAGATCAAGCCGTTCAATCAGGACGATATCGCGGATCGAGATCTGGGCGAGCATCCGGGGTCAAATCTTCCGTGTCAGGCGCCGATCAGCTTCTTGCCTGCGCGCGCAATCCAGGAATTGCCGCTTTCGCGAGGCTCGAGGCCACCCGACTGCAACAGCTTGAAGGAATCACCATACCACTGGCTGTCCGGATAGTTGTGTCCGAGAACGGCGGCAGCGGTCTGCGCTTCGGAGGCCACGCCCATTGCGTAATAGGCTTCGACCAGACGGGCCAGTGCTTCTTCGACCTGGTTGGTATTGGGATACTTCTCGACGACGGTGCGGAAACGCGACACGGCGGCGAGGTATTCCTTGCGCTCGAGATAATAGCGGCCGACCTGCATTTCCTTGCCGGCGAGCTGGTCGCGGGCAAAGCGGATCTTCGCCTGGGCATCCTCGACATATTGCGAGTCCGGATACTTGTCGACGACGGCCTGCATCGCCTCGATCGCCTTAAAGGCCGGCTTCTGGTCCTGCGTCACGCCCGGGATCTGCTTGGTATAGGCAAGCCCCTGAATGTACTGCGCATAGGCCGCATCTTCCGACTGCGGATAGAGGTTCAGGTAGCGCCCGGTGGAATTGATCGCCTCCTGGTACTGGCCGTTGCGATAGCTGACGAAGGCGTTCATCACGAGCGCCTTGCGCGCGTATTCGGAGAAAGGATGCTGCCGGTCGAGCGCTTCGAACTTGCGCGCCGCTTCCGTGGTCTTGCCGGCATTGAGGTTGGCGAGACCCTGGTTGTACAGCACCTCCGGCGGATCGGTCTCGGCCGTCAGCTTGGTGATGTCGATATCGGGATCGTTCTGGCAGGCGGTAATCAGGGCGCTGCCGGCAACGGCCGCGACTACCACGGCGAACACACGCGCTGACTTTTTCAAATCAACAGAAACTGCAAGAACCATCGGATATTCCCGTTCCATTCTGCGGGCATCGACCCCGCCAGACATGCGCTTTTAGAGCAAGTTGCCTCAATGCCGCAACGTCATGATCGGTGATTCATGCAAATTTATGGCGGCGCCGACATGAAAATGCCGGCCTTTCGGCCGGCGACTGGAGGAGAGTGTCTTTTTGTTGTTATGCGGACCAGGGCGCGAAGCCCGGAACTGCAACCGCAACCATGTCGCGCGCACGGGTGCGCTGACGTGGCGTGGCGGTTTCGACGACCTCGTAGGCCGAGGGATCACTGAGCAGAGCCTTGAGCACATTTGCGTTCATCTTGTGACCACCGCGATAAGAACGGTAGCAGCCGATAAACGGTGCGCCGGCAAGCGAAAGGTCGCCAACGGCGTCGAGCGTCTTGTGGCGCACGAATTCGTCCGTATAGCGAAGGCCTTCGACATTGATGACCGAATCGTCATCGGAGATCACGACCGAGTTTTCCAGCGACGAGCCCAGCGCGTAGCCGGCAGCCCAGAGGCGCTCGACGTCGCGCATGAAGCCGAAGGTGCGGGCACGCGACAGTTCGCGCTTGAACACCGAAGGCGTCATGTCGCCCTTCCAGGCCTGGCGACCGATCAGCGGGCAGTCGAAATCGATCTCGACCTCGAAGCGCATACCGTCATAGGGCGTGAATTCCGACCAGGACGCACCTGATTCGATCCGCACCGGCTTGATCACGCGGATGTAACGACGCTTGACCGCCAGCGCGCGAACGCCCACCTGCTCGATCGCATCGATGAAGGGTTCGGAGCTGCCGTCCATGATCGGCATCTCGGCGCCATGAACCTCGATGGTGAGGTTGTCGAGGCCGAGCGCGTAGATGGCGGCCATCACATGCTCGATGGTTGCGATCGAGGTGGCCGGCGACATGCCGAGAACGGTGCAGAGATCGGTGTTGCCGACCTGCGAGGAAACCGCCTTGAACTCGCTCAGGCGGCCGTTGGCGAGAACGCGCTGGAAAACGATGCCCGCATCGGCTTCGGCCGGATGAAAGGTGATTTCCACCTCGGCGCCCGAATGAACGCCAATTCCCTTGAGCGTTACCGGGCTAGCAATCGTGGTCTGAAATCCGAGCAGTTCGATTCCCATTCTCGTCGTCACTTTCAATACCTATGGCCATAAGGCCCAAACATCAGGCGGATGCAGCGGTTTTCAGGGCGCAAGAAAGGCGCCCGAGAGTTTCGGCCCAAAGGCCGGAACTCTGCGTTTCGAACAGACAGCGCGTGATCGAATCGCATGCATCCCCAATTCCGAGCTTGAAAATAGTGGTTCTGAGGCACCATTCCAAATCACTGTTCGTTTCGTTTTGTTACGCATCTGTAACACGCCGTTCGACGCCGGCAACCTATTGAAAGAATGCTAGAAATACAAAAATGCCCGGGCGGTAGCCCGGGCATTCGGCAAGGTGAAGGAACGGGCCTTCAAATCAGTTCGATTGACGGCGCAGGAACGCCGGGATCTCGAGCTGATCATCTTCGTGCGAGCGCGCCTGCGGTGCGGCGCGACCGTGATCGTCAAGCTGGCCGCGACGCGGCGCATAGAGGCTGGCCTCCGGCGAAAGCGGACGGCGCTGCTGGGAAGCCGCACTCGGCGCACCGGCCGTCATGTCGGCGTTGACGCTGGGGCTTTCCCTTTCGCGCAGGCCGAGCGAGCTGGTGATGCGGTTGAGAAGACCCATCGGGCCGCGCTCTTCCTGCAACTGCGGCGCCGGCTGGGCGCGCTGGTCCATCTCGGCCTTTACGACGGGCGGGAAGTCCTCGACCTTCGGCATGCGAACCGGCTCGGCCTGCTGGCGCACCACCGGAGCGATCGGCTCCTGGCGCTGAACCGGCTGCGGCTGGACCTGTGCGTGAACCGGCATTTCGACCGGACGCTGAACTGGAGCCGGCTGGCGCATGACCGGAGCGGCTTCTACCGGTGCGGCACCGGCAAAGAGCTTGCTCTGGGGACGAAAGTCGTCGTGAGCCTGCTGCATCGGAGCCGGAGCCTGGGTGGCGGCGCGGGTTGCGATGTCGAGTTCGCGTTCCATTTCCGCTTCGCGGATCGCAAGCGCGATCTGGTCGACGGAGTTCTGCTGCTGCACCGGCTGGGCGACCGGCTGCTGGACCGGAGCGGGCTGGTGCTGGGCAACCGCCGGCTGCTGTGCCGGAATGGCTGCGGACGGACGGATGATCGGCTTCTGCGCTGCTACCGAACGAAAGTCGGCCGAACGACCGGCTACCTCCGCGGCCGTGCGATCGATACCGGTGGCAACGACCGATACGCGGATCAGGCCTTCAAGTTCTTCGTCGAACGTGGCGCCGAGGATGATGTTGGCGTCCGGATCGACTTCTTCGCGGATGCGGGTCGCAGCTTCGTCGAGTTCGAACAGGGTCAGGTCGCGACCACCGGTGATCGAGATCAAGAGGCCCTGTGCGCCCTTCATCGAGGTTTCGTCGAGCAGCGGGTTGGCGATCGCAGCTTCGGCAGCGGCCATTGCGCGGCCCTCGCCCGAGGCTTCGCCGGTGCCCATCATGGCGCGACCCATTTCGCGCATCACCGAGCGGACGTCGGCGAAGTCGAGGTTGATGAGGCCTTCCTTGACCATGAGGTCGGTGATGCAGGCAACACCCGAATAGAGGACCTGGTCGGCCATCGCGAACGCATCGGCAAACGTCGTGCGGTCATTGGCGATGCGGAAGAGGTTCTGGTTCGGGATGACGATCAGGGTGTCGACCGACTTCTGCAGTTCGGCGATGCCCTGGTCGGCGAGCCGCATGCGGCGCTGGCCTTCGAAATGGAAAGGCTTGGTGACGACGCCGACAGTCAGGATGCCCTTGTTGCGGGCGGCCTGCGCGACGATCGGGGCTGCACCGGTGCCGGTGCCGCCGCCCATGCCGGCGGTGACGAAGCACATGTGGGTGCCATGCAGGTGATCGATGATCTCATCAATGCACTCTTCAGCAGCCGCGCGGCCGACTTCCGGCTGCGAGCCGGCGCCCAGACCCTCGGTCACGGCGACACCCATCTGGATGACCCGTTCTGCCTTGGTCATGGTCAGCGCCTGCGCGTCGGTGTTGGCAACGACGAAGTCGACGCCTTCAAGACCCGCTGTGATCATGTTGTTGACGGCATTGCCGCCGCCGCCGCCAACACCAAAGACGGTGATGCGGGGCTTCAGCTCCGTGATATCCGGCTTCTGCAAGTTGATAGTCATAGTACCCGTTCCTTCTGTTTTCTGGCCGCCTTGCCGAGCCGACCAAATCCTTGAAATTCCAACTTTGTCTTCGTCCGGCATCGTCCCTGTTCGGTGCCGGCCGTACTCCGCGCATAACCCCGAAAATCGTCTGCGATTTTCGGAAAGGCTTATGCACGTCACAAACCTTAGAGCGCGCTTTGCACGTCCATCCGGACGCGCGGCGCTCTAAAAACTTTCCTTCAGCCACTGGCCCATGCGGGCGATGCGGCCGTTGCCGTTGCCGATCGACGAGAACATGCCGCCCTGGGCCGCATGCGTTTCGAGGTCGGCGACCTGCGGATAGATCATCAGACCGACGGCCGTGGAGAACGCCGGTCCCTTGGCAGCAGCCGGCAGCCCGGAAACTCCGAGCGGACGGCCGATACGAACATTGCGCGCCAGGATGCGGCGTGCCGCTTCCGGCAGGCCGGTCAACTGGCTGGCGCCACCCGTCAGCACGATGCGCTTGCCGACGATCGGGCTGAAGCCCGAGCGCTGGATGCGGTCGCGGATGAGCTCCAGCGTTTCCTCGATGCGGGCGCGTACGATCCGCGACACCAGAGCGCGCGGCACGTGGGTCGGCTGGTCGCGGTCGTCCTCGCCGATCGGCGGGACCGAGACGATGTCGCGCTCGTCGGCGCTGTTGGGCAGGGCCGAGCCGTGCACGACCTTCAGCCGTTCGGCGTCTTCGATGCGGGTCGAAAGACCGCGCGCCAGGTCCGTCGTCACATGGTGGCCGCCGAGGCTGACCGCGTCGGCGTGAACCAGCTTGCCCTCGGCAAAGACCGAGATCGTCGTCGTGCCGCCACCCATGTCGATCGCGGCGCAGCCGAGTTCGACTTCGTCATCGACAAGAGCCGCCAGACCGCTGGCATAGGGCGTCGCAACGATGCCCTCGACCGAGAGATGCGCTCGGTTGACGCAAAGTTCGAGATTCTTCAGCGCCGCCCGCTCCGCGGTCAGCACGTGCATGTCGACGCCGAGCACGTCGCCGAACATGGCGAGCGGATCGCGGATGCCGCGCTCGCCGTCGAGCGAGAAGCCAGTCGGCAGCGAATGCAGGATGGCGCGGTCGGAACGCAGCGATTGCTGGCCGGCGGCCGACAGCACTCTCTTCAGGTCGCTGGCATCGACTTCCTGGCCACCGAGGTCGATGGTCGCGGTATAGACGTCGCTCTGCAGGCGGCCTGCGGAAATGTTGACGATGAGGCTGTCGATGGTGAGGCCGGCCATGCGCTCGGCCGCATCGACGGCGAGCCGCACGACGCTTTCGACCGCATCGAGATCGGCGACGACGCCGTTCTTCACGCCGCGGGATTTCTGGTGGCCGATGCCGATGATCTCGACGCTATGCGTGCGGTTCGGCAGGATCTGGCTTTCGGCGCGCGGCGTCAGCCGGCCGATCATGCACACGATCTTCGTCGAGCCGATATCCAGCACCGAGACGACATGAGACCGCTTCGAAGAAAGCGGCTTCAGGCGCGGCAGGCCAAAGCTGGAGGAACCGAACAAACTCATATCCGCCCCTCTTTCTTTCTCTCCGTCTCCTGCGCCTTCAGCATCTTGTCCCTCGCCTTCAAGGCAACTTCGCGCCGGGTGACCGCATCCGGCGTCAATTGAACTGTGGTTCGATCTTCCAGCCGCAGATCGACTGCGGCGATGTCGCGCTCGAGCAGCTGGTGCTCGCTTTCCATCTCCGACAGAACCTTCATCGCACGGGCGACATCGTGTTCCGGCAGCTTGACGACGATGCCGTTGTCGAGGCGCAGATCCCAGCGACGGCCGGCGACGCGCACGAAGGCCCTCACCCGCGAGCGAATCTCCGGCCAGCGGGAAAACTCGTCGTAGAAATCGGCCGCTGCCGTCTCGGCGTCGCGGCCGACGAACAGCGGCAGGGCTGCAAACTTGTTGTCGCGCAGCGGCGCAATCGCGCTGCCGCTGCGCTCGATCAGCGACAGGTCGGAGCCGTGCTGCCAGATGCCAAAGGCCTTGCGCTCGGTGAGCGTGACTTCGATCGTGCTCGGATAGACCTTGCGAACCGTAACGCCCTGCACCCAGGGCAGTTCGGCGATCAGCTTGCGCGCTTCGATGATGTCGAGCGCCACCAGCGACGTCGTGCCGTCAAGGCCGAGCTGCTGCAGGATATCGATCTCGGAGGTCTGCTCGTTGCCGGAGACGCGCACGTCCTCGATGGCAAAGCCGGCCGCCGTCGTCGATGCCTGCGCGACGTTCTGTGTATGGCCGCCGAGCGACATGCCGTAAAAGCCGGTGGCGGCGAAAAACGCGACGGCAGCGATCGTGCCGGTATGGGCTGGAAAGCGGACGCGGCCGCTGCCGAGGCTGACCAGGAAGCGAACGGCCTTGCGAAGCGGCCGCGGCAGAACGCGTGCGCCATCCGCCTCGGCAGCAACTGCGCCCAGCGGGTCACGAACTCTCTTGCCCCTTTTGCCCCTTACCGCAAGCACGAAGCGTCCTCCACCATCCAAGTCAGAAACTCGCCAAAACCAAGGCCAGCATGCTGAGCCATCTCGGGCACCAGGGAGGTTGGGGTCATGCCGGGCTGGGTGTTGATTTCCAGCCAGATCAATTCGCCTTCACCGGAGGTACGGTCATCGAAGCGAAAGTCGGATCGGCTGACGCCCCGGCAACCGATTGCCTGATGCGCCTTCAATGCGAGTGTTTGTATTTTTTGGTAAATATTTGGTGAAACCTGTGCCGGAATGACGTGTTGCGAGCCACCTTTTACGTATTTGGAATCATAATCGTAGAAGGCGTGGCCCTGCGGGATGATTTCGGTGACGCCAAGCGCCTTATCGCCCATGACGCCGCAGGTGAGTTCGCGGCCGGCGACATAACGTTCGACCATGATTCGGTCGCCATAACGCCACTCGCTCGAGGTAACGACCTGCGGCGGATGCGACTGATCTTCCTTGACGATGACGACGCCGAAGCTCGAGCCTTCGCTGACCGGCTTGACGACGTATGGCGGGCGCATCGGATGTTTCGGACCAAAGCCCCGGCGATCCATCACCAGCGCTTCGGCAACCGGAACACCGGCGGCGGCGGCCACGTGCTTGGCCTGCGCCTTGTCCATGGCGAGTGCGGAGGCCAGAACGCCAGAATGGGTGTAGGGAATTTCCAGATATTCAAGAATGCCCTGGATCGTGCCATCCTCGCCGAACGGACCGTGAAGGGCGTTGAAGGCGACGTCCGGGCGCAGCGCGGCCAGAACCGAAGCGACATCGCGCGCGACGTCTACACGCGTAACGCGGAAACCTTCCGCTTCCAGAGCATCGGCGCATGCAGCCCCGGACGACAGGCTCACCGGTCGCTCCGAAGAAAATCCGCCCATAAGGACAGCTACATGCTTGCCGTTCATTCATACCCCCGAAAATACGTCACTATCGCAACGCTTGCTTGCGCCTGGCTGAATCCGGCAACGCGAGTCACCGGTGGCCATCGGAGGCACTAGAACGGCATTATAGTTAATGAACCGTTTACTTTTATTAACCTTAGTCGGGAAACGATCGGCAGCCGTGCTCGAAAACGTTGCGATTACAACGCTTTCTGGCACGAAATCAGCGCGTTGGCGCGGCCTGTTTACACAAAACACAAACCGCTAAAAAATGAAGGCCCCGCACCAATTCGGTGCGAGGCCTTAACGATTGGCGGTATTTTCGGCTTAACGATCAGTCGTTTTTGCCGAAGCGATTAATCGTCTTCACCGACGATTTTCCAGACGATTCCCGCGATCGCGGCGCCGACGATCGGAGCCAGCCAGAAGAGCCAAAGCTGCGAAAGCGCCCAGTCTCCAACGAATAGCGCCTGCCCTGTGGAGCGGGCCGGATTGACCGATGTGTTGGTGACCGGGATCGACACCAGATGGATCAGCGTCAACGCCAGGCCGATGGCGATCGGCGCAAAGCCTGAGGGCACGCGGCCATGGGTGGCACCGAGAATGATGAACAGGAAGAAGAAGGTCATCACCACTTCCATCACCAGCGCGGCCGTCAGCGAATAGCCGCCGGGCGAATGTTCGCCATAGCCATTGGCGGCAAAGTCGCCGAGCTGGAAGTCCGCCTTGCCGCTGGCGACGACGTAGAGCACGGCTGCAGCGACGATCGCGCCCAGCACCTGGGCGATGATGTAGCCGATGAGGCTGGAGGCTGGGAACTTGCCGGCAACGGTCAGACCAACAGAAACGGCCGGGTTGAAATGGCCGCCGGAAATGCCGCCGACGGCATAGGCCATGGTGAGAACGGTGAGGCCGAAGGCGAAGGAAACGCCGAGCAGGCCGATCCCAACAGCCGGAAACGCAGCCGCCAGCACCGCACTGCCGCAGCCGCCGAAAACGAGCCAGAATGTACCGAGAAATTCCGCAGAAAGCTTCTTGAACATGCATTCGCTCCCGAAAACCGAAGCTGATCGCTTCAATCGCCCAGAGTTTGCCACATTTTGATTCCGGTCAACCCCGGTTGTGACAGGGATGTCATCGCCCGCAAAACACGAAACCGCACGCCGGGCCTTCACTTGTCTGCCTATTTTAGGAGCAGCCGTGCCTATGATTCGCGCGAGCCATGCACCCTCGGAATAATGCTGCGCCACCCCTCGGATTCGTTCGCATTTCTTACGAATTCAGGGTTTCAACATGCGGAAACTTGCGTTAAGACGCCCCGACCGCCTCCCAAGACGGCATGACATCCATATCAGGAACGACAACAATGACAGACGCGACAACCTCCCTGTCGCCGAAGGATAGCGCGTTGCAGACGCCGGCAGTGAACTCCCCTGCCCGGGTGCTGTTCGCCAGCCTCGTCGGCACCACCATCGAATTCTTCGACTTCTACGTTTACGCCACCGCAGCGGTGCTCGTATTCCCGCATCTCTTCTTTCCGACGTCCGACCCGACATCGGCCATGCTGCAATCCTTCGCCACCTTCTCCATCGCCTTCTTCGCCCGCCCGTTCGGCGCAGTGATCTTCGGCCATTTCGGCGACAAGGTCGGCCGCAAGGCGACGCTGGTCGCAGCGCTGATGACCATGGGCATTTCCACCGTCGTCATTGGCCTCTTGCCGACCTACGCGTCGATCGGCGTCGCGGCCCCGCTCTTGCTCGCCCTTTGCCGCTTCGGCCAGGGCCTCGGCCTCGGTGGCGAATGGGGCGGCGCCGTGCTGCTCGCAACCGAGAACGCGCCCGAGGGCAAGCGCACATGGTATGCCATGTTCCCGCAGCTCGGCGCCCCGATCGGCTTCATCCTGTCGGCCGGTACCTTCCTCATCCTCGGCGAAGTCATGACAGATGAGGCCTTCCTCGCCTGGGGATGGCGCGTGCCCTTCATTGCCAGCATCCTGCTGGTTATCGTCGGCCTCTATGTCCGCCTGAAGATCACCGAGACGCCGGAATTCCAGAAGGCGATCGACAAGCACGAGCGCGTCCAGGTTCCGATCGCGCAGATCTTCCGGTTCCACAAGCGCAGCCTCGTGCTCGGCACCTTCGTGGCGCTTGCCACCTTCGTCTTGTTCTACCTGATGACGGTGTTCTCTTTGTCCTGGGGCACGGCCAAGCTCGGCTATTCGCGTGAGCAGTTCCTCGTCGTGCAGATGACCGGTGTCGTCTTCTTCGGCCTGATGATCCCGGTCTCGGGCATCCTGTCGGACCGCTACGGCCGCCGCCTGGTGCTGATCATCACCACCATCGGCATCGGCGCCTTCGGCCTGGTCATGGCACCGCTCATGGCCGGCGGTCTCGGCGGCGCCTTCCTGTTCTCCATCCTCGGCCTCGGCCTGATGGGGCTCACCTATGGTCCGATTGGCGCAGCACTCGCCGCCCCCTTCCCGACCTCGGTGCGTTATACCGGCGCGTCGATGACCTTCAACCTCGCCGGCATCTTCGGCGCGTCGCTCGCGCCCTACATCGCCACCTGGCTTGCGACCAACTACAGCCTCGACCATGTCGGCTACTATCTGCTGGGGGCCGCTGCGATCACGCTCGTTTGCCTGGTGCTGTCGACGGAAGAAGAGGTTTCGGCCTGATTTCTGTTGCGCCTCGCCACACACGCGGCCTGTTCCACAAAAAACGAAAGAGCCGCAGCGACAACGCTGCGGCTCTTTCCGTGGGCCAGTTCTGGTAGCCAAGTCTCCGACCAGTTGCCTAGTCCGAACTTGCTCCGATGAAGATAGTTGCAGTTGCATCCGTTCTGAAGAGAAACGCGAAGTCCCAAAACACGGGATAGGCGGGATGCCCGTTGCTAAGCCAGAAGGTCTCGATTGTTGCTGATGTCTTGACCATCGTGTCGACCTGCGCCTTGAGCAGCTCAACTAAGGAAGTGAATTGTCCGGATTTAAGTGCTGTACTTGATGGACCAGCGCTAGAGTCACCAACATACAGCACGGCTTCCATAACCTCCGGCCACACCGACCCACTTTGTACTTCTTCTATTCCGCCCAACACAGCTCCTGTCCCCAACACCATCTGAACAATTGCAGTTGAATCTATCTGGCTCCCCAGTTGCACCTCGTACAACTTCAGAAAAACGGAATAATTTGTTGAACCAGCATTCAAAATGGCAGCGATTTTTCCCAGAGTTCCCTGATCCATTGTTAGTCCAGACGTTAGAGTATGCGGAAGTTAGCAGGTGCCAGCTTGGTTGCGGCACGTCATGACAAGTTGGCTTTAGCCCGCGACCCTCGTTGCCAGCAAGCTCTGATCTTGTCTCCCTGAATCCAATTTCCTGGATCCAGCCTCCGCGCAAAGATGCCGACCTGGACCCGTGGATGCGAGGATCAAGCCCAAGCATGACGGCGAGAGAAAGAGACTCCGGCTGAGGACGGCCGCAGCGTTGCCGCTGCGGCCCTTCATAAAACTATTCCCATAAGCCTCAGGCGATGCCGCGGCCGAGGAATTCCTTGATCTCGTAGCCCGGCATGAAGGTACCGATGCGCTTGATTTCCCACTCCAGCCGAACACCGGAATGTTCGAGCACGCGGTTCCGCACGGTTTCGCCGAGATATTCGAGCTCGTAGCCCGTCGCCTGACCGGTGTTGATCATGAAGTTGCAATGCAGCGGCGACATCTGCGCGCTGCCAATCATCATGCCGCGGCAACCCGCTTCGTCGATCAGCTTCCAGGCCGAATGTCCCTCCGGGTTCTTGAAGGTCGATCCCCCCGTCTTTTCGCGAATCGGCTGCACGGTTTCGCGGTGCTGGCGCACGGCGTCCATGTCGGTGCGGATCTTGTTCTTGTCCTCGGGATAACCTTCGAAGATGGCGTGCGTGAAGATTAGGTCCTTAGCCGCCGCGGAATGGCGATAGCCATAGCCCATGTCGGCATTCGACAGCACATGCGTATTGCCCTGACGATCGACCGCGTGCACCTCGACGACGCGCTCGCGGGTCTCCGAGCCGTTGGCGCCGGCGTTCATGCGCAATGCGCCGCCGATCGCGCCAGGAATGCCGTAGTAGAAATAGAAGCCGCCGATGCCGTTATCGAGCGCCATCGCCGCAATGTTCTTGTCCGGGCAGATCGCGCCGGCCTTGATGCGGTTCTCGCCGACGAGTTCGAGATCGCCAAAACCCTTGGCCGAAAGCCGGATGACGACACCAGGAATGCCACCGTCACGAACCAAAAGGTTCGAGCCGACACCCATGACCATGACGGGTACATCAGCCGGAACCAGCTTCAGGAAGGTGATGAGATCGTCAGTGTCGTGCGGCTGGAACATCAGCTCGGCAAGACCGCCGGCGCGGAACCAGGTCACGCGATCCATCGGCGCATCGGGCGTGATGCGGCCGCGAACGGCGCTGACTCCGCTTCCGAGTGCTTCGAGTAGTTTCTGACCGTTGACCTGTTTCATGCTCAATTTCCTGAAATGTCTGCGAGTTCCCGTGGCAGGGCAGCGGCCCAGTAGGTGATGCTGCCAGCCCCCAAGAGAACCACAAAATCACCCGGCTGCGCAATCTTGCTGACAACCGGCGCGATTGTTTCGGGTCCGACCACATGCCGGGCGTCGCGATGACCGCCGGCCTTGATGCGGTTGACGAGCTCTTCGGCGTTGACGCCGTCGATCGCTTCCTCCCCGGCCGCATAGACAGGCGCGATCAGAACCGTGTCGGCGTCGTTGAAGCAGGCTGAAAAATCTTCGAACAGGCTCGCAAGGCGCGAGTAGCGGTGCGGCTGGTGCACGGCGATGATGCGGCCCTGGCATGCCTCGCGCGCCGCCTTGAGCACGGCCTTGATCTCGACCGGATGGTGGCCGTAGTCGTCATAGATGCGCACGCCGTTCCAGTCGCCGGTAAAGGTGAAGCGCCGCTTGACGCCGCCGAAGGAGGCAAGCCCCTTGGCGATCGCCTCGGGGCTGACGCCGAGGCGCTGGGCGACCGCGATCGCGGCCGTGGCGTTCGACACATTGTGGCGGCCGGGCATCGGCAGGCGCAGATCCTTCATCGAGATCACCTGGCCGGTGCGGCGACGGCGGATCTCGATATCGAAGACGGAAGTGGCACCGTCCATGCGGATGTTGAGGAAACGAACGTCGGCCTGCGGGTTTTCGCCGTAGGTGATGACCTTGCGGTCCTCGATCTTGCTGACCATGGTCTGCACTTCGGGGTGATCGAGGCAGAGCACGCCGAAACCGTAGAATGGCACGTTCTCGACGAACTGGCGGAACGCGGCGCGCACGGCGTCGAAATTGCCGTAGTGGTCGAGATGCTCAGGGTCGATGTTGGTGACGACGGCGACATCGGCAGGCAGCTTGAGGAAGGTGCCGTCGGACTCGTCGGCCTCGACCACCATCCACTTGCCCTCACCCATGCGGGCATTGGTGCCGTAGGCATTGATGATGCCGCCGTTGATGACGGTCGGGTCGAGCCCACCGGCATCGAGAAGGGCAGCAACCATCGAGGTCGTCGTCGTCTTGCCGTGGGTGCCGCCGATGGCGATCGCATTGCGGAAGCGCATCAGCTCGGCCAGCATCTCGGCGCGGCGCACGACCGGCAGCAGTTTTTCACGGGCGGCGATCAGTTCGGGATTGTCCTTCTTGATCGCGGTCGACACGACGACCACTTCGGCATCGCCGATGTTCTCGGCCTTGTGGCCGACGTAGACCTCGATGCCCTTTTCGCGCAGCCGCTGGACATTGGCGCTATCAGACTGATCGGAGCCCTGCACCCGGTGACCGAGATTGTGCAGCACCTCGGCAATACCGCTCATGCCGATACCGCCGATACCGATAAAATGAACCAGACCGATCGTCTTCGGCATTTTCATGAGCGCTTTTCCTTGAATGTCTCGACTGTCAAACCGCTGGCAATAGCCTCTACCATCGATGCAAGCAAGCGCGCGGCGTCCGGCTTTCCGGTTTCGCGCGCATTGGCGGCCATCTGCGCCAGCGATTGTGGATTGGCCATGGCCTCAGCAAGAATGCCGGCAAGGCGCTCGGCGGTCAGCTCCGCCTGGGCGATCACCTTTGCGCCGCCCTTGGCGGCAATCGCCGCGGCATTGGCCGCCTGATCGTGATCGAGCGCATAAGGATAGGGAACGAGGATCGCCGGCCGGCCGATGACCGCAAGCTCGGAAACCGTCGAGGCGCCCGAGCGGCAGATGACCAGCTGGGCGCCGGCGATGCGCTCGGCCATATCGGTGAAGAACGGCGAGACCTCGGCGGGAACGCCGAGCTTCTCATAGGTGGCGATGACGCCGTCGCGATCTTCCGGACGCGCCTGCTGCGTCACCGTCAGCCGCTGGCGAAGTGCGTCGTCGAGACGGCAGATCGCCTGGGGGATCGCCTTGGAGAAATATTGCGCGCCCTGGCTACCGCCGAAGACGACGAGATGGAACGGCGCTTCGCCCGCCGCCGCGACATAAGGCACCTTGGCAGCATCGAGCACGGCCGGACGCACCGGGTTGCCCGTCGTCACCGTCTTGGCGGCAAAGGTACCGGTGCCCTCGGGCAGGAAGCCGCCGGCGATCGCCTTGACGCGGGAGGCGAGCGCCTTGTTGGCACGACCCATGACAGCGTTCTGTTCATGGATCATCGACGGCACGCCCATGCCGGTTGCCGCCAGCAGCGGCGGCACGGTCGGGTAGCCGCCGAAACCGACGACGGCCTTCGGCCGCAGCCGGGCGATCAGCCGGCGCGCGGCACGCATGCCGGTCCAGAGCGTCCACAGCGAGCGCACGACATGAATGGGGTTCTTCGAGCCGATGGTTGCCGACGGCACCACATGCACCTCGTCTGCCGGGAACTTGCCGGCGAAACGCTCGGCGCGACTGTCGGTCACCAGATGCACCGAATAGCCGTTGGCCTTCAGCTCATGGGCGAGCGCCTCGGCCGGGAACAGATGGCCGCCGGTACCCCCGGCGGCAAGAAGGATAATGCCTTTGGTCATTCTTTACTCCGCCGGCACGCCAATGCCGGACCGAAACAGGCTACGCTCCACGGCGCGCTTCTCTGGGCGATGGCGCGTGAGCGCCAGGATGAAGCCGGCGGTGACGCAGATCGCCACCATGGACGAGCCGCCATAGGAGATCAGCGGCAGGGTCATGCCCTTGGCCGGAAGCAGTTCGAGGTTCACGCCGATGTTGATCATCGACTGGATGCCGATCTGCAGCACGAGGCCGGCAACGGCGAAGCGGTTGAAGTCGTTGCGCTCGCGGAAGGCGTGGTTGAGGCCGCGCAGCACCAGGAAGGCGAAGATCATCACGATCAGCATGCAGAAGACGATGCCGAATTCTTCAGCCGCCACCGAGAACACGAAGTCGGTGTGGCTATCGGGAATGATGCGCTTGACGATGCCTTCGCCCGGACCGCGGCCGAACCAGTCGCCGCGGATGATCGCCTCGCGCGCCGTGTCCATCTGGAAGGTATCGCCCTCCCCGGTCAGGAATTTGTCGATACGGCCGGCCACGTGCGGCAGCATGGTATAGGCGACGAAGAAGCCGCCGAAGGCAGCGCCGGCGAGCACGATGATCCACAGCCACGGCATGCCGGCCATGAAGAACATGCCGCCCCAGACCGCGGTCGTCAGGATCGTCTGGCCAAGGTCGGGCTGGGCGACGAGCAGCGCGCCGACAATGCCGAAGAGCAGGATGGCAAAGAGATTGCCGGGAATTTCCGGCTGGCGCGCATGTTCCGAAAACAACCAGGCGCAGACGACCACGAAGGCTGGCTTCATGAATTCCGAGGGCTGGATGGAAATGCCGGCGATTGAGATCCAGCGCATCGAGCCCTTGACCTCCTGGCCGATGAACAGCACCAGCACCATCATCGCGAGCGACACGCCGAGCAGGATGATCGCGGCGCGGCGCACCTGCCTCGGCGACAGGAAGGAGATGGCGACCATCACCACCAGCGACGGCAAGAGGAAGACGGCGTGGCGCTTGACGAAGTGGAAGCTGTCGAGGCCGATGCGCTCGGCGACCGCCGGGCTTGCCGCAAACGACAGCATGAAGCCCACGCCCATCAACAGGATGAAGGTCGCCAGGAAGAACCTGTCGATCGTCCAGAACCAGTCGGCCACAGGGCCACGTTCGGCTCGGCTTACCATCTGTCAGTCCCCTTTATCAGGCGCGCCTGCGCCAAACGTCCGAAACCCCGGCATCACCGCCACCCGTCGCGCGCCGGATGGGCGCGCGGACGGCGAGCGTCAGATCAGCATCGTCACGCCCTGCAATGCCTTGACGTGCGTCACGAAGGCATCGCCGCGTATTTCAAAGTTCTTATACTGGTCGAAACTTGCGCAAGCCGGGGATAACATCACCGCCGACGCGCCTTTGTCATCGTGCTCGGCATCTGCTGCGGCATGCGCCACGGCCTTTTCCAGCGTGCCTGAAATCTCGAAGGGCACCGCCTCGCCGAGCGTTGCGGCAAAGGCCGGTGCGGCCTCACCGATCAGGTAGGCCTTGACGATCTTCGGGAAGAACGGCGACAGCGAAGTGATGCCGCCCTCCTTCGGAAGGCCGCCGGCGATCCAGTAGATGCGCTCGTAGCTCGACAGCGCCGGGGCCGCTGCATCCGCATTGGTCGCCTTGCTGTCGTTGACGAATACGACAGCACCCTTGCGGCCGACCGGCTGCATGCGATGCTTCAAGCCGGGGAAGCTTTTCAGCCCCTGGCGTATCTCGTCTTCGCTGACATCGACGGCAAGGCATGCGGCGATTGCCGCGGCAGCATTCTGCGCATTATGGCCGCCGCGCAGCGTCTGGATGCCATCGAGATCTACGAAGAGCCGCGACGTTCCGCCGTGCGCCTCAAGGACGCGCGAGCCTTCGGCATAGATCCCGTCGGCCAGAACATGCCGGCGCGAGATGCGAACCACCTTGGTGCCCGCCCGCTCGACGCGATCGGCAATCAGTGCGCAGAAGCTGTCGTCGACACCGACGATCGCCGTGCCGCTGCCGGCCACCAGCCGCTCCTTGATATCGGCATAGTGCTGCATGGTGCCGTGCCGATCGAGATGATCGGGCGTGAGATTGAGCAGGATACCGGCCGTCGGGTTGAGCGTCGGCGCCAGATCGATCTGGTAGGACGAGCACTCGACCACATAGAAGCGGCCGGCCTTCGGGGACTCAAGCGTCAGTACGGCCGTGCCGATATTGCCGCCGAGCTGGGTGTCACGGCCGCTTTCCCTCAGGATATGGGCGATCAGCGCCGTGGTCGTCGATTTGCCGTTGGTGCCGGTAATGGCGATGAACGGGGCATCGGGCGCCTGCGCCCGGCGCTCGCGCACGAAAAGCTCGACATCGCCGATGATCTCGACGCCAGCGGCATGCGCGAGGTCGACGGTCCAATGCGGCTTCGGATGGGTCAGCGGCACGCCGGGCGAAAGCACGAAGGCGGCAAAGGCACGCCAGTCGATGCCGTGCAGGTTCGCTGTCGGCACACCCGCCTCGCCGGCCTTGGCGACGCTGTCGGGATTGTCGTCCCAGGCCGTCACCTCGGCGCCGCCGGCGACGAGCGCCTGCGCAGTCGCCAGCCCCGAACCACCAAGCCCGAAAAGAGCGACCTTCTTGCCCCTGAATGTGCTGACCGCGATCATCGTCCGCTCACCGCAGCTTGAGGGTGGACAGGCCGACCATCGCAAGGATGACGGCGATGATCCAGAAGCGGATCACGACCTGGCTTTCCGTCCAGCCCTTCTTTTCGAAGTGGTGGTGGATCGGCGCCATCAGGAAGACGCGGCGCCCGGTGCGCTTGAACCAGAACACCTGGATGATCACCGACAGCGTTTCCATGACGAACAGGCCACCGATGATGATCATGACAAATTCATGCTTGACCGCGACGGCAACGGTGCCGATCAGGCCGCCGAGCGCCAGCGAACCGGTATCACCCATGAAGATGGCGGCGGGCGGCGCGTTGAACCAGAGGAAGCCGAGGCCGGCGCCGATGACGGCGCCGAGGATGACGGCCAGCTCGCCCGTGCCGGGCACGAAATGGATCTGCAGGTAATTGGCGAAAACGGCGTTACCGGCGAGATAGGCGATGAGGCCGAAGGCGGCCGCCGCGATCATGACGGGCACGATGGCAAGCCCATCGAGACCATCCGTCAGGTTCACGGCATTGCCGGCGCCGACGATGACGAAGCCACCGAACAGCACGAAGAAATAGCCGAGATTGATCACGAGGTCCTTGAAGAACGGGAAGGTGACCGAGGAGCCGAAGGTCGAGCCGGCAGCACCGCCCGAAAGCGACGCCTGCATCATGAAGAACACGGCAATCGCGGCGATGATGAACTCGAAGCCGAGACGCGCCTTGCCGGAAAAGCCTTTGTCCGACTGCTTGGTGACCTTGAGATAGTCGTCATAAAAGCCGATGGCGCCGAAACCGAGCGTGACGAGAAGGGTCGAGACCACATAGACGCTGGAAAGATCGGCCCACAGAAGCGATGACACGACGATGCCCGCAAGGATCATCAACCCGCCCATCGTCGGCGTGCCGGCCTTCTTGAAATGCGTCTGC
Source organism: Ensifer sp. Root127 (assembly GCF_001425225.1). Lineage (NCBI taxonomy): Bacteria > Pseudomonadati > Pseudomonadota > Alphaproteobacteria > Hyphomicrobiales > Rhizobiaceae > Ensifer > Ensifer sp. Root127. The sequence continues at coordinate 175,497 of NZ_LMDX01000034.1, read as the reverse complement.
GGACCATCGGCGCGGATAGGCTGACCCTTGCCCTGACGGATGCGGAGGGAGGCAATCATGCGCGGACCGAAAAGGAAAACGATCAAGGCCGAAGTGAAAAGCGCTGCACCGGTACGGAACGTGATGTAGCGAAAGAGATTGAAAAACTGAAAGTGGTCCGCCAGTTCCACGAGCCAGATGAGCATAAGGGACCTTTCCCCAAAGGTTTAAAATCGGACACCGTCCAACAGAATCATCTGAAAAACGATACGCGCTTGTATGCGAAAGTGTTAGGCCGCGCTGCCTAACCCAAGGCTGTATCCACCGCCGCCAGCATCGGCGACGACCACTACAACGCAGCGCGCCGCTTGAGGCACGCGAAGATCGTTGTCGTCATTTGGTCGACTGCATCATTGCCGCTGAACCGCTTGCAGTCCGGCAATCACGCAGTTGCTTCGTCCCCCTCGGCCTCGGGCTCCGGATAGGCTTCGATCAGCGCATGCACGATCTTGCCGCAGCCCGTGCCCTTCGAAGACTTGATCATCACCACGTCGCCGGTCGCAACCGCGCCGAGTGCATAGGCCTTCAGTTCGTCCACCGTTTCGCGGTAGACGACGGAGATTTCCGGCGGCAACGCGTCGCGCAGGTGGGCCATCAACGGCCCGGCAAGCCAGACATCGGTGATGCCGGCTTCGACGAGAGGTTTGGCGAGCGCGGCATGAACGCCGGCGGCGTGTTCGCCCATCTCCAGCATGTCGCCGAGCACGGCGATGCGGCGCCCGCCCGGCGCCGGTGCTGAATCCTGCAGCAGCGAAATCGCCGCGCGCATCGAGCTCGGATTGGCGTTGTAGCTCTCGTCGATCAGCGTCAGTGTGCCCGCGCCGATCAACAGTTGGTGCCGGCGGCCCCTGCCCGTTTCGGCCTGCATCGTCGCCAGCGACGAGGCGGCGTAGTCGACATCGGCGCCGACCAGCTTCACCGCCGCGAGCACGGCCAGCGCGTTCTCGGCGATATGACGTCCAGGAGCGCCGATGGTGATTTCCATCGTCCGGCCGCCAAGGGCGGCCCAAAGCACTGAACCGTCCGCCGCACCGGCAAACTCGACGAGGCGGAACTCCGCCTTCGGGTTGACGCCGAAGGAGTGGATATAGCTGACGCCAGCCGTACCCGCGGCCTTTTCGAGCAGCTTGTACTGGGCACTGTCGTGGTTGATGACCGCGTGGCCGCCATTGACGACGCCCTCGAAGATCTCGGCCTTGGCCTCGGCGATCTGGTCCAGGCTGTCGAAGTTTCCGAGATGAGCGGCAGCGATGCTGGTGACGATTGCCACATGCGGGCGGACCATCTTCGTCAGCGGCCGGATCTCGCCCGGATGGTTCATGCCGATTTCGAAGATGCCGAAATCGGTGGCCTCGGGCATGCGCGCAAGCGTCAGCGGCACGCCCCAATGATTGTTGAACGAGGCCACGGAGGCGTGCACGCGCCCTTGCGGCACCAGCACGTGCCGCAGCATCTCCTTGGTGGTGGTCTTGCCGACGGAACCGGTGACGGCGATGATCTTCGCAGCACTGCGGTCGCGCGCCGCGCAACCGAGCCGAATCATCGCTTCAAGCACGTCGTCGACGACGATCAGTGGCGCGCTGAGGCGGCCGAGCGCCGGCAGTTTGCCTTCGCTGACAACGAGGAGTGCGGCGCCATTGGCGAGCGCAAGGCCCGCATAGTCGTGGCCATCGACCCGGTCGCCCTTGATCGCGAAGAAGGCTTCGCCCTTGCCGACCGAGCGGCTGTCGATCGATATGCCGCTTACTCCTTCGGGCAGGTTTCCAACCGGACGGCCGTTCATTGCGGCCAGAAGATCGCTGCTTGTCCAGAGCCAGTTCAAATCACAGACCTCCCAATGCCTTGCGGACTTCCGCATGATCCGAGAACGGCAGCGTGACGGAACCGACCGTCTGGCCTTCCTCATGTCCCTTGCCGGCGACGATCAGCGTGTCGCCGCTTGTCAACATGCCGACGGCGGCACGGATCGCTTCGGCGCGGTCGCCGATTTCGGTTGCACCTGGAGCCGCAGCCATGATTTCCGAGCGGATCACCTCAGGCACTTCCGAGCGCGGATTGTCATCCGTGACGATCACGACGTCGGCAAGCCGCGTGGCGATCTCGCCCATGATCGGTCGCTTGCCCTTGTCGCGGTCGCCGCCGCAGCCGAAGACCACGATAACGCGGCCCGTCGTGAACGGCCGCACCGAGGCCAGCACATTTTCGAGCGCATCGGGCTTGTGGGCATAGTCGACATAGGCAAGCGCGCCGTCCCTGGTCTGGCCGACCAGTTCGAGGCGGCCGGAGGCACCCTGCAGCTTTTCAAGCGCGGAGAACGCCGCCTTGGCGCTGATGCCGGTGGAGATCGCAAGTCCCGCCGCGACAAGCGCGTTGGCAACCTGGAAATCGCCGGCAAGCGGAATATGGATTTCGAAGATGTCGTCGCCGACATGCACTTCGGCCGACTGCTTGTGGCGGAAATGTTCGACCCGCTTCAGCGAGATGAATTCGCCCTTGCGGCCGACGGTGCGCACGTCGAGCTTGGCCTTGCGGGCAGCCGCAATCGCCTGTTCCGACCACTGGTCGTCGGCAAAGACAACCGCGGGCGCGCCCTTCGGCAGTAACGCTTCGAACAGCCGCATCTTGGACGCCATATAGTGCTCGACCGTCGGATGGTAGTCCATGTGGTCGCGGCCGAGATTGGTAAAGGCCGCAGCCGAAAGCTTGACGCCGTCGAGCCGGCTCTGGTCGAGGCCGTGGCTGGAAGCCTCCATCGCCGCATGGGTGACGCCGGCATCTGCGAGTTCGGCAAGAAGCTTGTGCAGGGAAACCGGATCGGGCGTGGTGAGAGAACCGTAGTCGTTGCGGCCGGGCGCCACCACGCCTGTCGTGCCGATCATCGCGGCAGCAAGGCCCGAATGCGCCCAGATCTGCCGGGTGAAGGAGGCGACCGAGGTCTTGCCGGCCGTGCCCGTCACCGCAACCATCGTCTCAGGCTGGCGACCGTAGAACGCGGCGGCGGCGCGCGCGAGAAAGGCGCGCGGGTTGCCGAGCGAAAGAACGGGTGCGGAGGATCCATCAGGCTTGACGCCGGATTCAGCGACGACGGCAACGGCGCCGCGCGCAAGCGCGTCGACGATATAGCTGGTGCCGTTTGCCTTGGTGCCGGAGACGGCGACGAAAAGATCTCCTGGCTGCACATGCCGGCTGTCGGCCGTAATGCCGGCAACCTCGATCTGCGAGGAAGCGCCATCCAGTTGCGCAGAAAGTTCAGGGAAGCTCGTTCCCGCCAGGTCTTTTATCTTCATGAACCGCACGTCTCACATCGCTCTCAATTCGCCGGAATCGCGAATCGTCCGCATTCTCATTTCATGCCTAATAAGACACAAGCATGGCAGAACCATCTTCTCCGAACTTCGGTTCGACGCCGAGAAGCGGTGCGGAGCGGCTGATGATGTCGCGAACCATGGGCGCGGCATTCGAGCCGGCGGTCCGTCCGCCGCCTTCGCCGGTCTTCGGCGCGTCAATGAAAGTCAGCACGATGTACTTCGGATTGTCGATCGGAAACGCTGCGAGAAAGGCGTTGAAGTTCTGGTCGCTGGCATAGCGGCCGTTGACGACCTTGTCGGCCGTGCCGGTCTTGCCGCCGACGTTGAAGCCCGGCACCTGCGCGCGCTTGCCCGAACCGGCGATGCCGTTCCAGCGAAGCAGAAAGCGCATGTCGTCGCTGGTGCTTTTCTTGACGACCGTCGTCGCCAGTTCATCGGCCTGCTCCTGCGAGCGTGGCAGGAAGGTCGGCGGGATCAGCTTGCCGCCGTTGACGAGCGCGGCACCTGCGACAGCCGTCTGCAGCGGCGTCGTCGAAACGCCGTGGCCGAAGGAGATGGTGATCGAGTTGATCTTCTTCCATTCGCGCGGCTGGCTCGGGGATTTGACTTCCGGCAGCTCGGTCGGCAGCTTCGACAGCAGGCCGATCCGGGTCAGAAATTCCTTGTGGCCGGGAATGCCGATCAGGTCGGCGATCTTGGCGGTGCCGATGTTCGACGAATACTGGAAGATTTCCGGAACGGTCAGCACCCGGCGCTTGCCGTGGAAGTCCTTGATGGTGAAGCCGCCGATGCGGATCGGTGCCGAGGCGTCGAAGCTGTCGTTGAGCGTTACCTTGCCGGAATCGAGACCCATGGCGATCGTGAACGTCTTGAAGGTGGAGCCCATCTCGAACGTGCCGTTCGACATGCGGTTCATCCAGCCCTCTTCGGCACCTTCGGCCGGCTTGTTCGGGTCGTAATCGGGGACCGACGCCAACGCCAGCACTTCGCCGGTATTGACGTCGAGCACCACGGCCCCGGCGGCCAGCGCCTGGTAGTTCTTCATGCCGGCATCGATGACGTCGCGCACGATGTTCTGCACCCGAACGTCGATCGACAGCTTGACCGGCTCGAGCTTGGCATCGCTGGTCATGCCGATGGCGGCGAGATCGGCGAGCCCCTGCCCGTCGATGTAGCGCTCCATGCCGGCAACACCGCGGTTGTCGATGTTGACGTGGCCGAGAACATGGGCGGCGGTCGGGCCGCCCGGATAGAAGCGGCGCTTTTCCGGCCGGAAACCGACGCCGGGAATGCCGAGCGCCAGGATTTCGCTCTGCTGCTTCGGGGTCAATTGGCGGCGCAGCCACTGGAAGCGCGATTTCGACTTCAGCTTGTTGTAGATGTCGCGGGCGTTGAGATCGGGCAGCACGGTTGCAAGCCGCTCGACCGCCTCATCCGCATCGACGATCTTGTGCGGCTCGGCATAGAGAGAGACCGTGCGGATGTCGGTGGCGAGGATCTCGCCGTTGCGGTCGAGAATATCCGGGCGCGAGGCCATCAGATTGTCGGCGCGGCCGATACTCGAAACCGTCTCCGGCTGCGCCATGCCGTATTGCACCAGGCGGCCACCGATGACCGCATAGACGATGCCGAAGCTGGCGATGATGATCGCCACGCGGTTCTTCGCCTGATTGGTGGTCTTCTTGCGTGTGCCCTGGAAGGTGACGTTGAGCTTGGCCTCGGCCGGCAGGTTGTTGCCGCCTGCGGAGAAATGCGCCTTGCTCTTCAAGACCATGATGCGGGAGAGAAACGACATCAGCGCGCCACCGAACCCGTTGCGATATTATCGGTCTTTTTCTCCGACGCCTTGGCGGCGGCGAGCTTCTTTTCTTCTTCCGTCGGCGGCACGTCGGCCTTCAGCATCGGCAGCTCCTGCGGGCGCACGAGTTGCGTCGACGGCGTCGGTGCCAGTTGCAGATCAGCGCCGAAGGCGCCAACCAGACGTTCCAGCCGGTTCGGCTGCGTCAGCAGCGCCCAGTCGGCGCGCAGAAGGTCGATCGTGTCTTCTTCCAGCTTGATGGCGGCATCGAGCCTGCGCACCTCTTCCAGCTTGTTTTCGGCACGATGCTTGATCGTGTAGGTGACCGTGGCGGCTGCCGTCATGACGACGATCAGGACTATGTCGAGTGTTCGCAGCATATCTCTCTCAGCCCCCCAACCGTGCAAGGCTCGCCAGTTCCGGCAGATTGAAAATGGATAGATCGTTTCCCGGCGATGGCGCTTCCGTGCGGATACCGGCTCTGAGCTTGGCAGACCGGGCGCGCGGATTGAGGGACGCTTCTTCCTCGCTGGCGGCCACCATAGGCTTTCCAACTGGTGTGAAGGTTGCCGCACGCGCGGTCACCAGTGGCAGATGGCGCGAACCCGCAGCCTTGCCCGAGCGATCCTGGAAGAAAGCCTTGACGATCCGGTCTTCGAGCGAATGGAAGGTGACGACCACGAGACGGCCGCCCGGCTTCAGCGCCCGCTCGGCGGCAAAAAGCGCCTGGGCGAGTTCGCCGAGTTCATCGTTGACGAAGATGCGCAGCGCCTGGAAGACGCGGGTTGCCGGATGGATCTTGTCCTTGGCCTTGCGCGGAGTGACGATTTCGATCAACCCGGCGAGATCGCGGGTGGTTTCGAACGGCGTTTCGGCCCGGCGCTTTTCGATGGCGCGGGCGATGCGGCCCGACTGCTTTTCCTCGCCGAGGAAACCGAAGATGCGGATGAGATCGGAAACCTTGGCCCGGTTGACGACGTCGGCGGCAGAAACGCCGGCTGCCGACATGCGCATGTCGAGCGGGCCCTTCTTCTGGAAGGAGAAGCCGCGCTCGGCCTCGTCGATCTGCATCGACGACACGCCGATATCGAGCACCACGCCGTCGAGACTGCCGGCGGGCGCATGCTCGGCGAGCTGCGAAAAACGGGAGTGAATGAGCTTGAGCTTACCACCCGCGGCCGCAGCCATCGACTGGCCCGCGGCGATCGCCGTCGGATCGCGATCGAGCGCGATCACATCGGCGCCAGCATCGAGGATGGCGGATGCATAACCGCCGGCACCAAACGTGCCGTCGAGAATGACCTTGCCGGGGGCCGGATCGAGCGCCGCGAGAACCTCGCTCAGGAGGACGGGAATGTGACGGACCGGTCCGCCATCGGCTTCAGAAGTTCCTCCGCCTTGTTCCGTCACCATTCCGCCTCTCCATTCTATTCCGGACGCAACCCCCGTGATTTGCGCCCTTCCCGGGCCGCCGCTTGCGCCTTTGCAAAGGCCTGCGGCTCCCAGAGCTGAAAATAATCGCCCCGCCCGACGAACATCACGTCGGTCGAGATACCGGTGAAGTCGCGGATGAAATCCGTCACCATCAACCGACCTTCCGGATCGAGCTTGACGAAGACCCCGCCCCCGTGAACGAGCAGCGACATCTCGTTGGCCGCCGGAGAAAAAGGATCCTCGGCCGCCATCTGCCTCTCGAACCGATCCAGGAGCTCCGGCCCACCGACGCTGATCGCCGGAAAGACGAAATCCTGGAAGCAGTATAGCTCTCGAACGCCTCCATCCGACAGCACGGAACGAAACGCCGAAGGCACGGACACCCGCCCCTTTGCATCGATCCGATTGGTAGCATTTGACAAGAAGCGGTTCATGACGCGAAACGGCCGCCCAAGACTGACGGGCCATTATCATCGACCCGCGGGAACACTCGACCACACCCACAAAACGCCCCCGCCGGACACCAACATGTCCGCCCATCTCCCGAAGCCGGGAGACACTGGAATTTTGCGATGACGGGCCACGACGCGGCCCTTGCGCAGTACCATTATGGGATATCATGGGACCATATGGGCGTCAATGGGATTGGCTCTTGAACAGCTGGGTAGCTGATCAAATATTGATAGGTTGTTAAGTTTAACGAAGGGTTACGAAAGCACCCCCGATGCCTCGCAATGCGACGGCCAAACGGCTTCAAATCGTTGGGAAATCGGAATATCAGCAAGATTGCAGCCAAGCGGGCGGACGGCGCTGCGGCCATGGTTTTCGCGTCCTAGCTGGCACAAAGAGCAAAGGACGTCAGCCGAACTTGCGCTGCCCAAAGCCTCGCTGCTGCTAAGAGCATCGCCGTCTACTGCATGTATCCTTAAATCGTATTCGATTTAAGGATACATGCAGCAATTCGAAGTGCTACCGCGACCTTTGCGCGTCTAACAAGACGCGCGGCGCTATAGAAGGAAGAAATCGCCAGTTGGCCTGTAAGCCGGGTTCTGTATGGCCCCATTGCCCGAAGACAACGGAACGTGGCAGCCATTCATCTGGGACTACGTTTGCACGCAGCCTCTTGCAACCCACCCGGATGACTGGCCCGGAAACAGGCTGGACGCTTGCGCGCCCGCGTCATCCCTATTCGGTCTTGCTCCCGGTGGGGTTTGCCGTGCCGTCCATGTCGCCATGTCCGCGGTGGGCTCTTACCCCACCCTTTCACCCTTACTCCGCAAGCGGAGCGGTTTGCTTTCTGTGGCACTTTCCCTGAGGTCGCCCTCGCCGGACGTTATCCGGCACCGTATTTCCGTGGAGCCCGGACTTTCCTCCCCCCGCGGCCTTTCGGCACTTGCGGAGCGCGGCTGCCCGGCCAACTGGCAGGCGGTCCTTAACCGACCGGGAAGCCGAGCGCCAGAGAAAAACGGCGATCTCGACGTTTCGGCTTTGGCACGCCGCCACACTTTTACTTCAGTGCTTAGCGGAACGAGACGGCGAAATCCGTTTCATAGGCCGGATCGTCGATCCGACCATCCATCACCAGCTTGGCGCCAAGCCGACCGATCTCGTCGGAGCTTTTCGCCGCCTGGCCGTTACCACCCGTGACGACGGCAATACGATCGCCGCCGGCAAAGCCGATATAGGGAAAGCCGTGGCGGGTGAACGACGTCACGCAGGGGCGGAAATGCGTCGAAGCGGGCTTGAAGCCGGGCATCACCTCGGCGAGCAATCCGCCCATGTGTTCCGCTGCTCCGGCGCCGGCGCTGCCCCGGAACCACGCCCGCACCTCGGGCTCGCTCTTGAGAATGCGGTCGGTCGGATCGCCGCCGATCTTGATGTAATGCTTGCCGTCGGCATAGGCGACCGGCGGCAGCAGGTAGTAGCTCTTCGCCTGCTCCGGCGACGCACCGATCAGCGATGGCATATGGTCATAGGTTGGCAGATCGTCAGCCGCGACCTCCGCGAAGAACACGGTGCGCGCCTTGACGACGAGGTCGATCGGTCGGTGAAGAAGCGTGTCGGAAAGGGAAAACCCGCCGGCGGCAACGATCACGCGTCCCGCAGTGAGTGTTGCGCCCTCTGTCGTCGTGACGACGACGCGGTCGCCGGCCTCGGATACGGACGCCACTTCGCTGCGGACAATCCGGGCGCCGGCCTTTTCCGCACAGATCGTCTGCGCCAGAACGAGCGCACGTGGATTGATGTAGCCGGCCCCTTGCGCCTCGTGGATGCCGGCAAAGCCCTGGGGGAAACGGAACCAGGCAAAGCGTTCGGACAGTGCATCTTCGTCCAGAAGCGGCGCCTCGACGCCGAGCGCGTCGCGAGCCTTGGCGACCTTCTCGATATAGTCGTAGCTTCCGCCCGGCGCCGGGCCGGCGATCAGGCAGCCGACTTCCGCATAGAAATCGATGCCGCTTTGCCCGGCGATCTCTCTGTAACGGTCGATGGAACGCTTGGCGAGACGCGCCCAGACGGGATCGTCGTCGATCGTGCGGGTGATTCGGGCATTGTCGTAATGGCTGGAAAAGACGCCGCCGTGATTGGCCCAGTCGCTGGGCTCGTCCGGCCCGACCAAGGCCACCCGTGCGCCGGAAAGCGCCAGGTACCGTGCTGCGGCCGCCCCCATCATGCCCTTGCCGACAATGATGAAATCAAAGCTTTCCGACATGTCCGTCCCCATCATCTCGATCAGGCGGAGATAGCATGTCAGTGCAGTTATGACACTGCGGGGGCATCACATTTCGAAGATCGCCGGAACGCGAGACCTGTCCGGCTGGAGCATCTGCCACCGCTCAAGGACGGTCAGCGGATGATGCTCGGTATTCGATAGAAACAATGCCCCTTACTGCATAATTCCTTAAATCGGATCCGATTAAGGACGAAATTATGCAGCAAGTTTAAAGTGCTACAGCGACCTTTGCGCGTCTAATAAGACGCGCGGCGCTGTAAAACATGCTTTGCGCGCACGACCTGGTGCGCGCCATACGGACGGCATCACTTAGTCGATGATGCTCTGGACCTTGCCGCAGTAACGCTTGGAGACCGGGTTCATGCGCTTGGCAGCGTGGCCGGCATTGTACTTCAGGATGGTGCCGCAGGTGGTGCCGCCGGAAAGCTCATGCGCCACAGCAAGATACTTCATGCCGAACTTGATGTTCGTTTCGGGATCGTAGAGACCCTTGGAGGAGCCGGAATAGCCCATCATGCGCGCCGTCGCCGGCTTGATCTGCATCAGGCCGATTTCGCCGGCACTGCCGCGCGCCATGGCATTGAAATTGCTTTCGACCTTGACCACCGCATGGGCCAGGTCCGCCGGAACGCCGTACTGCTTGGCGTAGGACTGGATCAGGATTGTGTACTGCGTGCCTTCTAAGATTTCCGGTTTCGGGTAACCTGTCGTCCGTGTAACTGACTTGAGGGATGAGGTCTTGATGGTCTTGTCGATATTCCCCGCATACGACGTACCAATCCCGGCGAAGAACATGCCAAAGCATGCCGCCACCGCAGCAACAGACGATATTCTCATGTAGTTTGAAGTCTCCGGTCTGGGGAATGGGCGGCACGGCGCACCCCGCCGTTCAAGCCTCACTTCCCGATCGTTTCATTGACAGGAAATGAGCGTTGCGCCCTGACGTTCCCTGCAGTTCCAATGAGCGGCAAATGAATGCCGCATCATGGTAAACATGTGGCAACGCAGCAAATTTGTGCGACAAAAGACCGGGAAAGCTAATTTAGCACGCAAAAATTTTGCGCGTCAGGCACCAAACTGCGGTAGTCCCGCAAGCAGACGGTGCAACGTATCGAGGGTCGAGATATCGGCGATGCCGTCGACCCTTTCCTGGCGAAAATGCCGTTGGAAGGCGGCGACGGCGCCCTCGGTTTTTTCGCAGAATTCGCCAGTGACTTCAATGCCGTAACCATAGAGCGACAGCATGGACTGGATCGCCTCGACCGGTTGGCCGTGATCGCCGCGCTGAAAAAAGCGACCGCCGCCGATCGGCGCCGGCTCCACCCAGTGCCCGACGCCCTCGCGATGCAGGCGATCCCACGGAAATTTTTCACCCGGATCGACCTTGCGAATTGGCGCAATATCGCTGTGTGCGAGGACCCGTTCCGGGGCAATCGACCACCGTTCGCCACAGTCCCGACACAATTCGACGACCGCAGCGATCTGTTTTTCGGGAAAATCCGGTAGCCCGCCGGGGTGACCGGCGTTGGCGATCTCGATGCCGATCGAGCAGGAATTGATGTCCGTCTCGCCCTTCCAGAAGCTTTTGCCCGCATGCCAGGCCCGCAGCGTCTCCGGCACGAGCTGGTCGACGCGACCGTCCTCGTGGACGAAATAGTGGCTCGAAACCTGGCTTTCCTGGCGGCACAGCCATTCGAGCGCAGATTTCGCCGTCGGCATCCCAGTGTAGTGAAGCACGATCATATCGGGCACCCGCGCATCCGCACGGTCGCCGAAGTTGGGCGACGGCATGAAACGTGCACCCGAGTAGTCGCAGTATTTCGACGTCATGCGGCGCGGCGTTCTCTCTCGATCGCCTCATAGGCGGCGTTCAGCGCGGCCATGCGGTCATTGGCGATCGCATGGAACTCTTGCGGCACGCCACGCGCAACCAGCATGTCCGGATGGTTCTCGGACACCAGCACGCGGTAGTGCTTGCGGATCTTAGCAAAGTCGTCCTTGGGCGAAACGCCGAGCACCTGATAGGGATCGCGGCCGTCGCTGTGCACGTGGCGCGCCATGATCCGTTCGAAATGCGCTTCGTCCATGTGGAAGATCTCGGCGACCCGCATCAGGAAGGCCAGTTCCTTTTCATGCACCGCGCCGTCGGACTTGGCGATGTGGAACAACCCGTCGATGATGTCTTCCAGGATCGGGCAATTGCTCTCGCAGGACGAGCAGAGCGACGCCATCTTCTCGGCATAGGCTTCGAAACCGGCGACGTCCTGGCGCGCGAGGTTATAGAGACGGGCAACATTCTGGGCCTGATCGGCGGGAAACTCGAAGATATCGCGAAAGGCCGAGACCTCCGCCTCGGTCACGACGCCGTCGGCCTTCGCCATCTTGGCCGAAAGCGCGATCATCGCCACGGAGAAAGCCACCTTGCGCCGGGTTTCCGGGTCGCCTTCGAACAGTGTGCGCACGGCCTCGACCACACCGGCAAGTGCGTTGCCGGTGGCGGTGACGATTTTGAGGAGGCTATCCCAGAATGACATGCACGATTTTCCTGTCTCTCCAGCCTATAGCATGGACTATTGTGGTGGCAAATTGCAAGCGGTGGCCTGCGGCGAACCACGGGAATGACGAATTTGTGATGGCCCCTCACTATTGTCAATCCGTTGCGGTAACGTTGCGCCAGCGCGAGGGTTCCCACCTGTTCCCTGGGGAACAGGTCAGCACCTTCGGGAAGAGGCTCAACCCCCTGCCCCACAGCGGGTTGGCGCCGAGCCTGCCTCTTGCCGCCGCGGTTTGCGCGGCATCATGTCCACGGTCGTTTTCGAGACCGAGGCGACAAAACCCAAGCACTTGCCGACCGGACATCCACAGACCTGTCATTTAACTTCCATCGGATTTACGCTAGAGAGGCCCCACCAATTGCATGCCGAATCCCGAGGAGGAAACATGGCCAAGAAGAAAGTCGCAATGCTGACGGCCGGCGGGCTGGCGCCTTGCCTGTCATCCGCCGTTGGTGGCCTGATCGAACGCTACACCGACATCGCGCCCGACTACGAGCTGGTGGCCTACCGCTCCGGCTACCAGGGCGTGCTGCTTGGCGACCGCATCGAGATCACCAGGGACATGCGCGAAAATGCGCATATCCTGCACCGCCACGGCGGCTCACCGATCGGCAACAGCCGCGTCAAGCTCACCAACGCTGCCGACTGCGTCAAGCGCGGCCTGGTCAAGGAGGGTGAAAACCCGCTGCGCGTCGCTGCCGAGCGCCTCGCCTCCGACGGCATCGGCATCCTGCACACGATCGGTGGCGACGACACCAACACCACCGCCGCCGACCTTGCCGCCTATCTCGGCGCCAATGGCTACGACCTGACGGTCGTCGGCCTGCCGAAGACGGTCGACAACGACGTGGTGCCGATCCGCCAGTCACTCGGCGCCTGGACGGCCGCCGAACATGGCGCCCGCTTCTTCGATCATGTCAGCAACGAACAGAGCGCTGCCCCGCGCACGCTCGTCGTCCATGAAGTCATGGGCCGTCACTGCGGCTGGCTGACGGCGGCAACCGCCCGCTCCTATGTCCAGATGACTGAGGACAAGCAGTTCGTCGACGGCTTCATGATGAACAAGCAGCTGAAGAACATCGACGGCCTCTACCTGCCCGAGATCAAGTTCGACCTCGAGGCCGAGGCCGAGCGGCTGCGCGCCGTCATGAACCACTCGGGCTTCGTCACGCTGTTCGTCAGCGAAGGCGCCTGCCTCGACGCGATCGTCGCTGAGCGGGAAGCTGCCGGCGAAACCGTCAAGCGCGACGCCTTCGGCCACGTGAAGATCGACACCATCAATGTCGGCAACTGGTTCTCCAAGCAGTTCGCGGCCCTTCTCGGCGCCGAGCGGTCGATGGTGCAGAAGTCGGGCTACTACGCCCGCTCCGCGCCGGCAAACGTCGACGATCTCCGCCTGATCCAGAGCATGGTCGACCTGGCGGTCGAAAGCGCGCTTAACAAGGTCTCCGGCGTCACCGGCCACGACGAGGATCAGGGCGGCAAGCTGCGCACCATCGAGTTCCCGCGCATCAAGGGCGGCAAGCACTTCGACACCTCGACGAAGTGGTTCGGCAACGTCATGGACGTCATTGGCCAGAAGTGGCAGGCGGAAGACTGATCAGAGATCTCTGATTAACAGTTGACGGCTCCGCGCCTTGGTGGCTCCCTCCCGAGATCAGTCTCGGAAAGCCCTCAAGCGCGGAGCCTTTTTCATGTCGTTCGAACACTGGTTTGCCTTTGCCGCTGCCTCTGCAGTGCTGCTCGCCATTCCCGGCCCGACCATATTGCTCGTCATTTCCTATGCGCTCGGCCATGGCCGCAAGACGGCGGGCGCGACGGTTGCCGGCGTGGCGCTCGGTGATTTCACCGCCATGACCGCATCGATGCTCGGGCTCGGCGCACTGCTCGCCACCTCCGCTGCGGTCTTCACCGTGTTGAAATGGGTGGGGGCCGCCTATCTCGTCTGGCTCGGCATCCAGCTCTGGCGGGCACCGGTTGCCGGAAGCGAAGGTACCGGTGAGCATGCGCCCGCCAAGGAACGGCCGCTGCGCATCTTTTTCCATGCCTATGCCGTCACCGCACTCAACCCGAAGAGCATCGTCTTCTTCGTCGCCTTCCTGCCGCAGTTCCTCGATCTGTCGCAGCCGCTCTTTACCCAGATGGCGATTTTCGAGGTAACGTTCCTGACGCTCGCCATCCTCAACGCAAGCCTCTATGCAGCGCTTGCGACCGCCGCCAAAAGCACGATTTCGAAGCCGAATATCAGGCGGATCGTCAACCGCACGGGCGGCTCGCTGCTCATCGGCGCCGGGCTTCTGACGGCAACCATGAAGCGGGCGTCGGCCTGAAATTCGCTCGTGCGCTTGCTGCGCGACGCCCCATGGGTTAATGGAGATTCACGCATGGCGGCTAATCGCCGTTGATTTGCCGGGGCTGCGGGGCCCAGAAGCACGAAAGTGACAGCATGCCGAAATTCCGTATTTCCCTTTCAAAACAGACGTTTGGCGTGGCAGCTATTCTGTCGGCGACACTCGTCTCCGGGTGCTCGACTGTCGAGCATACCTCGGTGGAAGAGCTTACGGCCGTGCAGACGGTCACCCCGCTTGCAAAACCCGGCACCGAAATGACGGCCTATGCCCTTCCGACACCGGATGGCGCGGCAACCGCGGCATCCGCTGCCCTGTCGGCACAAACGGCCGGCATGGCAACCACCTTTCCCGTCGGCACTGATCTCGCGCAGGCCGCCGGTCCGGCACCGACGGTCGTCGCCGTTCCCGGCGGCAAGCCGGGCGCAGCGCAGGCCGTCGCCATGGCGACGCCGGTAGCAGCTTCTGCCAATGCCGCTGCCCTGCCGGAAACCGCATCCGCCCTCGTCTCGCCGAAGACGAGCCGCGTCCAGGATCTTCCCGTTTCGACGCTTGCCGTTGCTGCCGCGATGGAATCGGACTTCGACACCGGCGAGCCCGTCGGCCTCGAAACGCTCGTCGCCAACCGCATGATCGTGCCCACCGAAAAGCCGACGATGGGCGTGATCGGTTCGAGCGTCGCCGCCGTTGCCAGCGTCATTCCCGATTCGATGAAGCTGACCAAGGCGCCGACCAGCTCGCGCCCGGAACTCGACAAGCTCATCAAGCATTACGCCGACCTCAACGGCATTCCCGTCGAGCTCGTGCACCGCGTCGTCAAGCGCGAGAGCAACTACAACCCGCGCGCCTACAGCAAGGGCAATTACGGTCTGATGCAGATCCGCTACAACACCGCCAAGGGGCTCGGCTACGAAGGCCCGGCCGAAGGCCTGTTCGATGCGGAAACCAACCTGATGTATGCGACCAAGTACCTGCACGGCGCCTGGATGGTTGCCGACAACAAGCACGACGGCGCGGTCAAGCTCTATGCCAGCGGCTATTACTACCACGCCAAGCGCAAGGGCCTGCTCGAAGAACTCGGCATGAAATAACGACGCCGGATCGTTTTGGTGAACGTTTCAGGAGGCGCTCAATCGAGCGCCTCTATTATTTTGGCGTTGAGCTGCTGCACGTCGTAACCACCGCGTGACGGCGTCAGCCCCAGGCGCACGACCGCAAGGCGAAGCGAAGGCACCAGCAAGATCGCCTGCCCGTCATGCCCGAGCATCCAGAAGGCATCGGCAGGAAAGACGCCTGTGCCGGCGCGAACCCCATTCTCCTGCAGCCACACCTGGCCCGCGCCATATTCGCCGCCGGATGCCTTGGTCGGCGTCCGCATGAAAGCGACATAATCCCTAGGCAACAGCCCCCTACCCTTCCAGTTGCCGTCCTGAAGCAGGAATTGCGCAAAACGCGCCCAGTCGCGCGCCGTTGCATACATGTAGGACGATCCGACAAAGGTGCCGCTGGCATCGGTCTCGAGCACCGCACTCGTCATCCCGAGCGGCAGGAACAGGGCATCGCGCGGATAGGCAAGCGCTGCGGCGGGGTCGTCGAAGCTTTGCATCCAGAGCCGCGACAACAGCGTGCTCGTGCCGCTGGAATAGCTGAAGGTCGAGCCCGGCTTCGATGTCGCCGGCTTGGCTGCGGCGAAGCCCGCCATGTCCCTTTCGAGATAGAGCATGCGCGTCACATCGCTGACATTGCCATAGCCCTCGTTGAACTCGAGGCCGCTCTCCATGCCCATGAGGTCGGCAAGCCTGATCTTGGCGCGCGCGTCGCCGCTCCATTCCGGCAGCAGGCCGGCGCGCGTCACGTCCATGTGCCCTTCGGCGACGCGCATGCCGATCAGCGCTGATGTCACCGATTTGGTCATCGACCAGCCGAGAAGCGGCGTCGAGCGATTAAAGCCCGCGCCGTAGGTCTCGGCAATCAGATGTCCGTCGCGCACCACCGAGATCGCGCGCATGCCAGGACCGGCAAGGTTGCCATCCTCGATCAATGCCTGAACGGCCGGATCGATATCCGCCTTGTCGCCGTCCGGCCAGGAGACATCGGCCGATCGGGCGATGTCAGGCGTCGACGGCTCCACCGCTGGAGCCAGGGCAGCGAGATCGTCGTCGGAAACGTTGGCGCAGCCGAGCCCTGGGCGATAGACCGCATGGGCCGGGGCGGCAAAGCCGAAGATGCGGGCAGACACCAGCCGCTTCTCCCGGTCGACCGAGACGCTGATGAATTTCAACAACGGATGGCCCGGCGCCTGGACGTCGTCGGCAAGCACCGCCTGCCCGTCACGCCCGGCGATGAAGACATTCGAGCAGACGATCTTGGCGGCGTAGCCATCGCCGACCTTCAGCAGCCCCGGCGGCGCCACGGCCAGCCACCCACCGACGCAGGCAATGGCCACGACAACAGCAGCCCCGACAGTTTTCAATACGCGTGCCATCGCATTCTCCCGTCTGACGCGAGAGAGAGAAGCAGCATTTGAACGAAAGGAAAAGCCCTTGCCTTTATGCGAGCCGACGGGCGTCTTCGCCGTCCCTATCGCGCAACAGGGCTGAGAGGTCGCGCGCGGGCAATGCCGGGGATATCCATGGCCCCCAGGCTTCTACAGCGCCTGCGGTGCGGGCGCAGTCCATTTCGCTTTCCCTGGCGATGCCGCGCACCGCCATCGGCAGCCGCAGCACCTGCCCTGTCTTGACGAGGCAGGCGAGCAGCGCGACGCTGCGCTCGCTGCCATGCGACCTGCGGATCGCCGGCAAATCCACAGTCAGTTGGTCCGGCTTAAGCTCCCCGACAAGGTTGAGCGGCAGCGAGGCAGCAGCGCCACCGCTCAGCGCGATGCGCACGCCGAGCGCACGCAGACCGTGCAGATTTTCACTGATCAGCCCCATATCGCCGGTCGAGGACGCTTCTGCCACCTCGATCGTCAGCCGGCCGGGCGCCAGTCCCGCCTCGTCCAGGCACGCCTTGATATGGCCGAGGAAATCGCGATCCCGCAGTTGCAGCGCGAGGGGTGCCACCGTCAGGCCGACCGGCGATGGCCAGCTCGCCGCCTGCCTGCAGGCCTGCCGAAGGGCCCAGTTGCCGACCGAGAGTGCCAGTGCTCCCTGTTCGAGCGGCTCAACAAAAGCCTCCATGTCGATGACGCCGCGGACCGGGTGCAGCCAGCGCAGCAATGCTTCGAAGCCGCGGATGGCGCCGCTCGCTGCACCGGCGATCGGCATGTATTCCAGAAAGAATTCCCGCTGGGCGACCGCGCGGGCAAGGTCGCGCTCGGCCTCGGCGCGCATTTCCGCGGCTCGCGCAAGGTGCGGCGCGTAGATGACATGGCTGTTACCGCGCATTTCCTTGGCTTCGTAGAGCGCCAGGTCCGCCCGCTTCAACACGGAGCCGGTCGACAGGTCGCCTGGTTCCAGGAACGTAACGCCGATGCTGCAGCCGGATGCCACTTGGCCGTCCGAAAGATCGAACGGCGCGTCGAACAGCGCCTTCACCCGGCCGGCAAGCGCCGCGACCTCGGCATCCGACGGAGAACCCGGACCAAGCAGCACGAATTCGTCGCCACCGAGCCGATAGACCGTCGCCTCGCCGGAAAACGCCCGCCGCAGCCGAGTGCCGATGCCGCTCAGCAACCGGTCACCGGCATCATGGCCCATCGTGTCGTTGACCGCCTTGAACCGGTCGAGGTCGATGAGCAGCAGCGGCCTGCGCTCGAATGCCGTGCCATCGGAGCGAAGCGCGCGAAGCACATCGGCCTCCAGCGCCGAGCGGTTTTCAAGCCCGGTCAACCGGTCGCGGTGAACCTCGTTGCGCAGCCGCCGCTCGGCGCGGCGCGCGGCGCGCAACTCGCGCTCCAGCCGTCGTGAATAGGACCAGCGGTAGAAAGAGGCACCGGCGACGAAGGGCATGACGCCCGCCGCAAGTGCTCCGGAAAAATTCCAATGTGTAAAGGATCCATCCGTGAACAACGTTTCCGTGGTCAGCCAGATCGCTGGAAACAGTGCCCCCAGTGCCGTGCCGGCAGCTGCAAATCGCTGCTCGGGCTTCGGCAGAAACGTTCTTAACATCATGTCGACGCCCCCCGAATATAGGGAGGAGCTAGCACGCCAGGGTTTAATGAATTCTTATGGGTGAAAAATCGTAGTCGGCATTTTTTGTGCGGCGCAGCAGCTGTGAAAAAACCCGTCATCAAAGTGTAGCCGAGTCACTTTAGAAGCGGCTAAGTTTCAACTGGATGAGCGGCAGAGATGACCGAACTTGCCCCTGACGTCGGCTTTGGCAGAAAAAATCCCAAGCTAAAAAACGCCCTCCTGCAACACAAGACCCTTTCGCTTGCCGGCCTGTCCGAGCGCCTGTTTGGCCTGCTCTTCTCCGGCCTCGTCTATCCGCAGATCTGGGAAGACCCAATCGTCGACATGGAAGCAATGCAGCTTCGCCCTGGACACCGCATCGTCACCATCGGTTCCGGCGGCTGCAACATGCTGACCTACCTGTCCGCCGGCCCTGGTCGCATCGACGTGGTCGATCTCAATCCGCACCACATCGCGCTCAACCGGCTGAAGCTTGCCGCCTTCCGCCATCTGCCTGCTCACAAGGACGTTATCCGGTTCCTGGCAACGCAGGGCACGCCATCGAACGTGCAGGCCTTCGACCTGTTCATCGCCCCGAAGGTCGATCAGGCCACCCGCAGCTACTGGAACGGCCGCAGCGTCACCGGGCGCCGGCGCATCGGCGTCTTCGGCCGCAACATCTATCGCACCGGCCTGCTTGGCCGCTTCATCGCCGCAAGCCACATCCTGGCGCGACTGCATGGCGTCAATCCGGAAGAGTTCGTCCAGGCCAGCTCCATGCGCGAGCAGCGCCAGTTCTTCGACACGCGACTGGCGCCGCTGTTCGAGCGCCCGTTCATTCGCTGGATCACCAGCCAGAAGAGCTCGCTGTTCGGCCTCGGCATCCCGCCGCAGCAGTTCGACGAGCTGGCGAGCCTGAGCAACGACAAGTCGCTTGCCTCCGTGCTTCGCCACCGCCTGGAAAAGCTGACCTGTCATTTCCCGCTCAAGGAAAACTACTTCGCCTGGCAGGCCTTCGCACGCCGCTATCCCCTGCCGCACGAAGGCGAGCTTCCGGCCTACCTGCATGCCGGCAACTACGAGACGGTCCGCGATCGTGCCGAATGCGTCGAGGTCCACCACGCCAATTTCACCGAGCTTCTGGCGAAGAAGCCGGCAGGATCGGTCGACCGCTACGTGCTGCTCGACGCCCAGGACTGGATGAACGACCAGCAGTTGAACGATCTCTGGACCGAGATCACCCGCACCGCAGACGCAGCCGCGACAGTGATCTTCCGCACGGCCGCTGAAGAGAGCATCCTTCCCGGCCGCCTCTCCACGGCTTTGATGGAGCAGTGGCACTATGATGCCGAGACATCGCTGAAGCTCGGCAACGCCGATCGCTCGGCCATCTATGGCGGCTTCCACATCTACCGGAAGAAAGCATGAGCGGGGTGGAGCACGCCGAGATCAGCCACCAGCGGCGCATGGACCAAATGTATCGCTATCAAAGGCACGTCTACGATCTGACGCGGAAGTATTATCTCTTCGGCCGCGACACGCTGATCCGCGAGCTGAACGCGGGCGCGGGCGCCTCCGTGCTCGAAGTCGGGTGCGGCACGGGGCGCAACCTCGCGCTCATCGGAACGTGCTTTCCCAAGGCCCGGCTCTTCGGCCTCGACATCTCCGCGGAGATGCTGGCCTCGGCGGAAACCAAGCTCAGCCGCCGCGGCAGTTCGGCGGCCACGCTGCGCATCGCCGACGCCACCAGCTTCCAGCCCCAGCTTTTCGGCGAAACCGGTTTCGACCGGATTGTCATCTCCTACTCCCTGTCAATGATACCGAACTGGCAGGGCGCGATCGAAGCGGCGATCGACGCGCTGAACCCCGGCGGCTCGCTGCATATTGCCGATTTCGGCCAGCAGGAGCGGCTGCCGGCAAGCTTCCGCCGCCTGCTGCGCGGCTGGCTGACGCGCTTCCATGTGACCCCGCGCGAAACACTGTTCGAGGTGCTGGGAGAGCGGGCAAGACGCGACGGCGCACAGCTCGAGCGCCGGGCCATCGGCCGGGGTTATGCCTGGCTTGCGGTCTACCACCGCCCGGCCGTAACAGCGGCGTCAGTGACAAATCCGGCCGCTGCACGGCTTGGCGACCGAAGTGCTGCCGCAATTCCCGCTTGAGCTAACTCAATTTTTACGATGATATGGTGAAAATGAGGTTCACGCCTCACTGGGGGACATCACCATCATGAAAGCCATCGTGTGAGGCAGGATCGTCGTTCGTTTCGAAACAGGACCTCCATGCGCCGGCTTCTTCTGGCACTGCTGCCCATTGCCACTCTCCTTTCCGCCTGTTCGTCGACCGACTACGATCTGTTGCAGACCGCATCGATCCCGCCGCGCTTCAGCGATACCGACCCGCAGGATTTCGGTGGCCGCACGCCGCACCACCACAACATCCACGGCATCGACATCTCCAAATGGAACGGCGATATCGACTGGATGAAGGTGAAGAATTCCGGCGTCTCGTTCGCCTTCATCAAGGCGACGGAAGGCAAGGACAGGGTGGATACGCGCTTCAACGAATATTGGCAGCGCGCTCGCGCCGCCGGCATTCCCTATGCGCCCTATCACTTCTACTATTTCTGCTCGACCGCGGATGCCCAGGCCAACTGGTTCATCGCCAATGTGCCGAAGAGCGCCGTCTACCTGCCACCGGTCCTCGACGTCGAGTGGAACGGCGAATCCAAGACCTGCCGCCACCGCCCATCGCCGGACGAGGTCCGCGTCGAGATGAAGCGCTTCATGGACCGGCTGGAGGCCCATTACGGCAAGCGGCCGATCATCTATACCTCTGTGGATTTCCACCGCGACAATCTCGTCGACCAGTTCAAGGAGCACCACTTCTGGGTTCGCTCCGTCGCCAAGCATCCGGGCGAAGTCTATGTCGAGCGCCGCTGGGCATTCTGGCAATATACCAGCACCGGTGTGATACCGGGCATTGACGGCACCACCGATATCAACGTCTTTGCCGGCTCGGCCAAGAACTGGAAGAATTGGGTCGCCGCCGTTTCCAAGCCGGGATGACGACAGCCACGGTTCTGTGCAGAAGCGCGGCAAACCGACCCATTTTCTTCTTTCCGTCATAATGCTCTGAGAGAGCAGCAGCAGATTGCATCTTTGGTACATTGACCGCCAGCGGCGGCGCTTCGCGCCCTGCGGCGACAGAAAGGAATTATGATGATCCTCAAAGCCCGGCATGCTCTTGCATCCGTCGCGCTCCTCGCGCTGACAGCCTCCCCCGTTCTCGCGCAAGCGCCGGCATGCGGCGGCGATCTTGGCGCCTTCCTGCAAGGCGTCAAGGCGGAGGCGGTCGCCAAGGGCGTTCCGGCCGACGTCGTCGACCGTGCGCTCGCCGGTGCCGCCATCGACCAGAAAGTGCTGAGCCGCGACCGCGCCCAGGGCGTGTTCAAGCAGACCTTCACCGAATTCTCCAAACGCACCGTCAGCAAGTCGCGGCTCGATATCGGCGCGCAGAAGATGAAGGAATATGCCGACGTCTTCGCCCGTGCCGAAAAGGAATACGGCGTGCCGGCCCCCGTCATCACCGCCTTCTGGGCGATGGAGACGGACTTCGGCGCCGTTCAGGGCGACTTTAACACCCGCAATGCGCTGGTGACCCTTGCCCATGACTGCCGCCGGCCGGAAATGTTCCGCCCGCAGCTCATCGCCGCCATCGAGATGGTTCAGCACGGCGACCTCGACCCGGCAACGACGACAGGCGCCTGGGCCGGCGAAATCGGCCAGGTGCAGATGCTGCCCGAAGATATCATCGCCTATGGCGTCGATGGCGATCGCGACGGCCACGTCAATCTCAAGAAGAGCTCGCCGGACGCAATCCTGACCGCCGCAAAGTTCATCCAGAGCCTTGGCTTCAAGGCCGGCCAGCCGGCGATCCAGGAAGTCAGCGTTCCCGAGCAGTTGCCTTGGGAAAAGACCGGCCTGCAGCCGGGCATGAAGGCGAGCGACTGGTTCGCGCTCGGCGTCAAGCCGCGCAACGGTGACACCGCCTTCGGCAATCTCGAAGCCTCTCTGGTGCTGCCGCAGGGCCGCAAGGGCGTCGCCTTCCTCACCTACCCCAACTTCAACGTCTATCTCGAGTGGAACCAGTCGTTCATCTACACGACTTCGGCTGCCTATTTCGCGACCCGCCTTGGCGGCGCCCCGACCTATGAGGGCGGCAATCCGGAACCGGGCCTCGACGACACCGGCATGAAGGCGCTGCAGGCCAAGCTGCAGACCCTTGGCCACGACGTCGGCAAGGTCGACGGCATCCTCGGCTCGGGCACCCGCGCAGCATTGCAGAAGGAACAGCTGCGTCTCGGCCGTCCCGCCGACGGCTGGGCAACCCTGGAACTGCTGAACTCGCTGTAAACGCGATCTTCCGGCCGGATTTTGGCCGGGCGACCATTCGTCTGTCCGCTTCGATCGAAACCGGCCGAAGTGGACAGACGTTCTCCCTTATCGAACGATCCTACAGCGCCGCGCGTCTTATTGGACGCGCAAAGGTCGCTGTAGCACTTTGAATGGCTGCATGTCTTTATCCTTAAATCGAATAGGATTTAAGGAAACATGCAGTAGACATCGATGCTTGGCGCTTTCGCGCACCGCGGATGGCAAGAAGTGGGTGGTGCACTTCAACGCGCCGCGCTAGATCTGTGTGACGCCTTTTCATGCAGCCTTTCAGACGCCGGAGGCATGCAGCGGAGAAAGCGCCCAATTCGATTGCGCATCCCGACTGGTCGATTTGACCGACAGCGGCCGCGCAGAAAGCGCGAGCAGACCCATGAACGCACTAGGACAGACCGGCAGCCAGCAGATGACGATGCGGACCTGGGCGCTTCTCGCCCTGCTTGGGCTCATCTGGGGCGGATCGTTCTTCTTTGCCCGTGTCGCCGTCGCGCACGTGCCGCCGTTCACCCTGGTGTTCCTGAGGCTCGGCCTCGCCGCCCTGGCGCTGCATCTCTACATCCGCAGGCGTTTCGGCATCTATCAGGCGCTCGCCAACCGCTGGCGCGAATTCCTGCTGATGGGCCTGATCAACAACGCCATCCCACATGCCTTCATCTTTCTCGGGCAAACCCAGATCGGCGCCGGCTTGGCGGCGATCCTGAATGCAACCACGCCGGTCTGGACCGTGATCATCGCCAACATGGCGACCGACGACGAGAAACTCAGCTCCGCCAAGATCGGCGGCTGTTTGCTCGGCCTCGCCGGCACCATCGTGCTCATCGGGCCAAGCGCCATCGCCGGGCTTTTCGGCAACGCCAGCAGCGTGCCGCTCTGGGCGCTGATGCTGCCGGTGCTTGCCGCCGTCAGCTATGGCCTGGCGGCAACCTATGGCAAGCGCTTTCGCGGCCTTGCCCCGCCGGTCACCGCGGCCGGCCAGTTGACCGCCTCGACGCTGATGATGCTGCCGGTCGCAGCCCTCGTCGATACGCCCTGGGCCCTGCCGATGCCGCCGCTTGACGCGACGCTTGCCATCCTGGCGCTGGCGCTCGTCTCCACCGCCTATGGCTACATCCTGTTCTTCCGCATCATGGGCGAAGCCGGCGCCACCAACGCCTCGCTGGTCACGCTTCTCGTCCCGCCAAGCGCAATCCTGCTCGGCTATCTCTTTCTGGGTGAGACGCTGCAGCCAGCGGATGTGGGCGGTATGGCGCTGATTGCCGCCGGCCTTGCCGTTTTGGACGGCAGGATCTTGCGGATGAAGCGCGCCGCATAAGAGGAATCGAACAAGCCGGATACGGCAGAAAGCGTGCCCTTTAGAAGCACTCACGCACGGTTACAAGCGTTTACATTAACCTTCCGGCAGTGATTGTGAAAAAAATGTGGCGGCATAAAATGCGATTTAATTTCAAAACATTAGCCCTGTTGACAAGGCAATTGTGATCACGCGTTTTCGCACTGCAGCACAAGTTTCCCTTTCAAGCGCCGTTAATTCGCCCTATGTTTTAACCGTCAGCGCAAGGAGGGTCTTCGATGGGACTTACACATTCGTTGAATGTCCTCATGATTAGTGCAGCGTTCGTATTCGTGGCCACAATGCTCTTCATCTGAAGTCAGGCCGCTGAGAGTCCAAACCGAAATAGGGACTTTAATTTTCCGGAAATCCAATTTGCGGCAGAAATTTTTGGGCTAGATCGACAAGAGCAATCTGCCCCGACGCTGCAGGAAAAAAGAAAGCGCATGAAGGACACCTTCATGCGCTTTCGCTTTTTCGGATTGTTTTGCGTTCTACGCCGCCGCACCGGCAAACGCCTTCAGCGAGATATCCTCGCCCCGCGACGCCTCGTCCGCACGCTCGAACCCGACGAGATCGCAGACGGCCGTGATCAGCGGCGAACGGTTCATCGTATAGAGGTGGAAGTCCCTGACGCCGCGGCGGGCAAGATCGACGATCTGCTCGGCAGCAATATGCGTCGCCTCCTTGAAGCGCTCGGCCGGCTGGCCTTCCAGATGCGAAAGGCGGGTGACGATCACCTCCGGCACGCTGGCGCCGCAAAGACCGGCGAACTTCTGCACCTGACCGAGATTGTTGATCGGCAGGATGCCGGGCACGATCGGGATCTCGATGCCGGTCCGGCGGACGCGCTCGAGGTAGCGCTCGAAATCGTCGTTGTCGAAGAAGAACTGGGTAAGCGCCCGCGTCGCGCCCGCATCCACCTTGCGCTTCAGCATGTCGATGTCAGCCGCCACATCAGGGCTTTCCGGGTGCTTTTCCGGATAGGACGACACAGAGATTTCGACGTCACCACGATCGCGAAGCGCCCGCACGAGGTCGGAGCTGCTCTCGTAACCACCGGGAAAGGGCTGATAGGTGCTGCCGATGCCGCCCTGCGGATCGCCGCGCAATGCGACGAAGTGCCGAACGCCGAAAGCGAGAAATTCGTCGATAACAGTGTCCACCTCGGCCTTCGGCGCGCCGACGCAGGTCAGGTGCGCGGCCGTGTTGGCAAAGCCCTTCTCCTCGATCATCCGTCTGACTGTTGTCAGAGACCGCGCCTTGGTCGAACCGCCGGCCCCATAGGTGACAGTGACGAAGGCGGGACAAAAGACCGAGAGATCTTCCGCAGTCTGAAAGAGCTGTGCTTCCATCTCGTCGGTCTTGGGGGGGAAATATTCGAAGGAAAGCCGCAGATTGCCGCGCTCGGCGGGATAAAGCGTCTGTGCCGTCATTCTCAAATTCCCCCTGCTTGCATGCGCTGATGTGGCGCTTCGCTCTCCTCGACGGCCCGCTGATCGCGCGCAAGCCAGATCGTCACCGTCAGTTTTCCTCCGTCCGTGCCTTCCGGCGACAGATCGGTCGTCTTTTCCAGGGCGAGCCCGGCCTTTGCCAGCCAGTCGGTCATCGCCTGATGCGAGAAGCCAAGCCGCGCATGGGCATGCTCGTCGCGTAAGTGCTCCAGCCCGTGCGGCGCAAAATCGATGATCACCAACCGCCCGCCCGGCGTCAGCATGCGTGCCGCCTCAGCGATCGCCGCTTCCGGCTGATCGAGGAAATGCAGCACCTGGTGGATGGTGACGAGATCGAAGAACTGGCCATCAAGCGGCAAGTTGAAGATATCGCCGTGGCGGATCGACGCCTTGGTGATGCCGGCGCGGTCGAGATTGGAGCGGGCAACGGCCAGCATGTCGCGACTGGCATCGATGCCGATGCCGCGCCGATAGAGCCCTTCGAACAGTTGCAGGATGCGCCCTGTGCCGGTGCCAAGATCCAGCAGGCTCTCGACCGGCTCGTCGCCAACCATGTCGCGCAGTGCCGTCTCCACATCCCGCTCGCTGACATGCAGGCGCCGAAGCTCGTCCCAGCCGGCCGCGTTGCGGCTGAAATAGGCCTGCGCCTTTTCGGCCCGCGCTTTCTTCAAGGTGACGAGCCGGGATGCATCGCGCGACAGAACTGCGTCGTCTCCGGTGGCGGATGCAAGCATCGCCCTGACCAGCGACACGCGGGCGCCCTCCTGGCGAAGGCGGAAATAGGCCCAGGCGCCTTCCTGATAGCGGTCGACGAGTTCGACCTCGGCCAGGAGCTTCAGGTGCCTCGAAATGCGGGGCTGCGATTGTCCGAGAATTTCGGTAAGATCAGTGACGGTGAGATCCCCAGCGGCAAGCAGCGCGAGAAGGCGCATGCGGGTCGGCTCACCCGCAGCCTTCAGCACATCCACCAGCGCGTCGAGACCAAGCTCTCTCTGATCCGCCATATCATTCCCCATCAACACATAAAGATATGTTTATGTGATTTGCGGATGTAGCGCAAGCGGATTTGCGCGAAGAGACCAAACTATGCCGCTCCAGGAACAGGATTTTCCACCGTTTCGACACGCAAACGGGCGAAGCTTGCGCTCCGCCCGTTGACGATGCCTTTGCGGCGTGGCGTGCCACTGACCCTGCCCTGCGCTCTCCGCCTCGCGGCCCGCTCCCGCCCTTGACCGCGGATGCCCACAGTCTCAACGCAGCGCAATGTGGACGACGCATCCAAAGAAGCGGTTTCAACGAGAGGGCCAGCGGCAAGGGTCACGCACCGCAGCGTCCATGACGCATTCTATGGAATGGTTGGCGGGAGAGCGTATCGCCCGAACCAGCCATCGGTTCGGGATACGACATATGCAAGCAGGCGGCTGAGACTGGCGCGAAACGAGACGGGGCAGGATGCCGCAACGTCAAAGCTGTGGCATGCCTTCTCCCTTAAATCGTTTCCGAGCCAGGGCTGAAAGCACGTCACCCAAAGGTGCGCTGCGGTTTTGCGATAACGAAATGTGCAAAACCAGAGCTTACGGCGCAGCAAGCGAATCCTGGAAATCGCTACGCTTTGAGCGGGGCGCACGTCGCGCAAGCCGAGGCTCACGCGACGTGCCAGAGTGTTAGCGCGTCAGGCGCTTGTAGGTGACGCGCTTCGGGTTGACCGAATCCGGGCCGAGGCGACGGATCTTGTCCTTCTCGTAGTCTTCGAAGTTGCCTTCGAACCATTCGACCTGGCTGTCTCCTTCGAAGGAGAGGATGTGGGTCGCCAGACGGTCGAGGAACATGCGATCGTGGCTGATGATAACGGCGCAACCGGCGAAGTTTTCCAGCGCGATTTCAAGTGCCGCCAGCGTCTCGGTGTCGAGGTCGTTGGTCGGTTCGTCGAGCAGCAGCACGTTGCCGCCGTTCTTCAGCATCTTGGCGAGGTGAACGCGGTTGCGCTGACCACCCGAAAGATTGCCGACCTTCTGCTGCTGGTCGCCGCCCTTGAAGTTGAAGGTCGAGCAATAGGCGCGCGAGTTCATCTCGTATTTGCCGAGCTTGATGACTTCGGCACCACCGGAGATTTCTTCCCAGACGGTCTTGTTGCCGTCGAGCGCGTCGCGGCTCTGGTCGACATAGCCGAGGTGCACGGTTTCGCCGATACGGATCGAGCCGCTGTCGGGCTGTTCCTGGCCGGTGATCATGCGGAAGAGCGTCGTCTTACCGGCACCGTTCGGGCCGATGATGCCGACGATGCCGCCCGGCGGCAGCTTCAGCGACAGGCCGTCGATGAGTAGGCGGTCGCCGTACCCCTTGGTGACGCCGTCCATTTCAATGACCACCTGGCCGAGACGCTCGCCGACCGGGATGATGATCTGCGCGTCGCCCGGACGCTGGTTTTCAGCGGCGTTGACCAGTTCGTCGTAGGAGCGGATACGCGCCTTGGACTTGGCCTGACGGGCCTTCGGGCTGGATGCGATCCATTCCTGCTCGCGGGCGATCGCCTTCTGGCGGGAAGCCTCTTCGCGGCCTTCCTGCTGCATGCGCTTGGCCTTGGCGATGAGGTAGGCCGAATAGTTGCCCTCGTAGGGAATGCTGCGGCCGCGGTCGAGTTCGAGGATCCAGCCGGTGACGTTGTCGAGGAAGTAGCGGTCGTGGGTGATCATCAGCACGGCGCCGGGATATTCGCGCAGGTGCTTTTCGAGCCAGGCGATCGTCTCGGCGTCGAGGTGGTTGGTCGGTTCGTCGAGCAGCAGCAGGTCCGGCTGCGACAGAAGCAGCTTGCAGAGCGCAATACGGCGCTTTTCACCGCCCGAAAGACTTGTGACGTCTGCATCACCCGGCGGGCAGCGCAGCGCTTCCATGGCCATTTCGACCTGGCTCTCGAGATCCCACAGGTTCTGGCTGTCGATGATGTCCTGAAGCTTTGCGCCCTCTTCCGCCGTCTCGTCGGAATAGTTCATCATCAGCTCGTTGTAGCGCTCGACGATCGCCGTCTTGGCGGCAACGCCTTCCATGGCGTTTTCGAGCACGGTCTTGGTCGGGTCGAGCTGCGGCTCCTGCGGCAGGTAGCCGATGGTCGCACCTTCGGCGATCCAGGCCTCGCCGGTATATTCCTTGTCGAGGCCGGCCATGATGCGCAGCACCGTCGACTTACCGGCACCATTCGGGCCGAGGATACCGATCTTCGCGTCCGGATAGAACGACAGATGAACGTTCTCCAGGACCTTCTTCGCGCCATAGGCCTTATTGAGCCCGGCCATATGATAGATGAACTGACGTGCCATAAAAGAATGCTCCGCATGGGAAGGAAATTTGCCCGCTATGTAGGCGAATTAGTGCAAAGGGGCAATCGCCAAAGGCGTTTGCCCCCGCCTATCCCATGCCGGAGCGCCTTGTCAGCCGCTATCCGCGGCCTGCCGCGTCAGCAATGCCCTTGGCACATTTGAACTCCGTCGGCCCCGCCGCCTGGATCAGCGGCGCGAGGCTGGATTTGCCCGAAACGTCTCCCGTCAAGCCGATCGTCAGGCCGGTGATGACGCTGCGTCCCGCGACCGTCTGGCAGCGCATGCGCACCCGGTCGCCGGCCCCTGCGCCGAAGCTCTGGTCGAAAGCCTGCTTGATCGCCTTCTCATCGAGTTCCGAGCCGATACGCGCCCGAAAGAGCGCGCCGACGGCGGACCGGTTGAGCTCGTCGAGCATATGCAGTTGCGTGGCGAAATAGTCGTCGACCGGTGCCGTCTGGCAGGTGCCGCTGCGCAACCATTGGTGACGATCGAGGCCGGATTGAACGCCCGGCATGGCGACCAGCAGCCGCGCCGCCGTATCATCGGCCATGGCGAGCTTCGGCAGATCGAGCCAGTCGCCCTTGCGGTCCTGGGTGCGCATCTCGGCCGCCACCCCGCAATAGCTCTTGCGCAAGGGCCAGAGCCCGTGCAGCGACAGGTTCGTGGCATCGAAACGTTCGGCCGTCTGGTTGGCGAATTCCTTGCGTTGCGGCCGCGTCTCGCAGAAGCCCGGCTGCCAGCTGACGGCAAGCACATATTCCGTGCGGCCCGAGGCGCCTTCCGCCGCGGCATCAACCTTCTCTTGCGCCAAGGCAAACGAGGATGGAGCAAGCAGCATTGCCAGCGCCATCGCAACAATTGTCATTGGACTTGATACCGCTTTACTCCAACATGCCATGACACTCTCCCGATAAAACAAAACGGGAACAAATATCGCTCAAAACGGGAAAATTGGAACTGTTAATTACGGGTCCGCGAAATCGCTTGTGACCTCATGCGTAACGATCAACAAGCAGCGATTGCCTTTCCCCTGTAAATCGATTTGATATCGGCAGAGTCTGACGATTGGTCCGGGAGAAGGCATGTTCGGGCAGGTGAGGACGCATCAGAGCCCGACAGGCGCTATCTTGAACTGGCGCCATTTTCCGGCAGCTGCCGACGCGCGTGGCATTCTTCTTGTCAGCCATGGCCTTGCCGAACATTCCGGCCGCTATGCCCGTTTTGCCGAGGCGATGGCCGGCCACGGCTTTCACGTCTATGCCCACGACCATCGCGGACATGGCGCGACGCGCGCGCCGGATGCGCCGCTGGCCATGTTCTCGAACAGCTCAGGTCTCGACAAGGTGTTTGCCGACATCAGGGCCATGCGCACGCTCGCCACCGCCGCCCATCCGGGCGGCCTGCCGGTCATCCTCTTCGGTCACTCGATGGGCGGGCTGATCGCGCTCAACGCCGCCGAGACCGATCCAGGTCTCTACGATGCACTCGCCGTCTGGAACTCGAATTTCCGCCCTGGTATCGCCGGGCGCGGCGGCCAGTTGATCCTGAAGATCGAAAAGGCGCTCAAGGGCTCGGATGTGCCGAGCCCGCTGTTGTCGAAGCTCACTTTTGGCGCCTGGGGTCAGGCGATCAAGGATCGCAAGACCGATTCCGACTGGCTGTCGCGCGACGAGGCGGAGGTGGCCAAATATATCGCCGATCCGCTGTGCGGCTTCGACGCGACGGTGTCGCTCTGGCTGGATCTGATGCGGCTCGCCTTTGCCGGCGCACGGGCCGACCGGCTGGCGCGCCTGCCCGCCGGCCTGCCTGTTCATCTCGTCGGCGGCAGCGCCGATCCCTCGACCGAAAACGGCGGTGCCGTCCGCTGGCTCGGCGAGCGCATGAAGGCGCGCGGAATGACGGATGTATCGGTAACGATCCATGAGGGCATGCGCCACGAGACGCTCAACGAAATCGGCCGTGAGAAGGCAACAGCGGAGTTTGCGGCCTGGTGCCAATCGGCCGTCGGCAAATCTTCTGTCGGCCATTCTGTTGCCGCCAAGGCTGTGGCCGGCAAGAGGACCTGACCCGACATCATCATGGCAGACATGTCCCTCCCCAAGACCTCCAACGCCAATGACCGCATCTCCTTCGGCCTGACGCTGATGGTCCTTTCGGTGCTGTTGTCGCCGCTGATCGACATCTTCGCCAAGCTCGCGATCTCGACAGTACCGTCGGCACAGATCACCGCCGTGCGCTTCATCCTGCAGGTCGTCTTCATCCTGCCGATCGTGCTCGTGCGCGGCAGCCTGTTCGACCTCACCTGGCGCAAGACCGGGCTGCACGCGCTGCGCGGCGGCCTGCTTGTCGTCACCATGCTGTCCTTCATCACCACGCTGAAGGTAATGGAGGTGGCCGACGCCATCGCCATCTTCTTCGTCGAGCCGATCATCCTCACCATCCTCGGCAGCATCTTCCTCAAGGAGACGATCGGCTGGCGGCGCTACACCGCCTGTGCCGTCGGTTTCCTCGGCGCGCTCCTTGTCATCCAGCCAAGCATGCAGGAGGTGGGCCTGATCGCGCTGCTGCCGATCGTCGCCGCCTTCGGCCTGGCGGTGTTCCTGCTGGTGACGCGCATGGTGGCGCAGAATGAGGACCCGTGGTCGATGCAGTTCCATGCCGGCATCTGGGGCGGTCTCTTCTGTCTCGTACTGCTCTGGCTCGGCGAAGGCAGCGGATCTGGTATCTTCGACCCGGTCTGGCCCGAGGGCAACACCTGGTTCTATCTGCTCGGCGTCGGCGTCACCGCCACTATCTCCGGCGTGCTTGGGGTCTATGCCTATCGCTCCGCCCCCGCCTCGGTGCTGGCGCCGCTGCAATATCTCGAAATCGTCTCGGCGACGATCTTCGGCTGGCTCGTCTTCGGCGACCTGCCCGACGCGCTGAAATGGCTGGGCATTTCCATCATCATCGGCTCCGGCCTCTACATCATCTGGCGGGAACGCCGGGTCGACAAGACCGCGAGCATCGCTCCGGTTTCGCCGGCGATCTGAAAACAAGTGATCTGAAAACAAAAGAATGACTATCGGGAGGAAAGCATGAAAACTGGAGGTCAGCTCGTCGTCGACGCGCTCGTCGCCAATGGCGTCAAACGCATCGCCTGCGTACCGGGGGAAAGCTATCTGGCGGTGCTGGATGCGCTCTACGACACCGACATCGATGTCGTCGTCTGCCGCCAGGAGGGGGGCGCTGCAATGATGGCCGATGCCTGGGGGCGGCTCAGCGGCGAGCCCGGCATCTGCATGGTAACGCGCGGCCCCGGCGCCACCAATGCGTCGGCCGGCCTGCATGTGGCCCGGCAGGATTCGATCCCGATGATCCTGTTCATCGGCCAGGTCCAGAGCGAGGCTCGCGAGCGCGAAGCCTTCCAGGAGATCGAATATCGCCGCGCCTTCACCGAGGTCGCGAAATGGGTCGGCGAGATCGACGATCCCGCCCGCATTCCCGAATTCGTCACCCGCGCCTTCGCGGTCGCGACCTCAGGCCGGCCGGGCCCGGTCGTGCTGACGCTTCCCGAGGACATGCTTACGCGCAGCGCCGAGGCGCCAGCGGCAAAGCCCTACCAGCCGGTCGAGGGCCATCCGGGTCCGTCCCAGATCAAGCAGCTCGGCGCGCTGCTCGAAGGCGCCAAGCGCCCGATCGCCATCCTCGGCGGCACGCGCTGGACGGCTGACAGCGTCGCCGAATTCCAGCGCTTTGCCGAACGCTGGAGCCTGCCTGTCGGCTGCTCCTTCCGCCGCCAGATGCTGTTCGACCACCTGCACCCCAACTATGCCGGCGATGTCGGCATCGGCATCAACCCGGCGCTGGCAAAAGAGATCAAGGAAGCTGATCTGGTGCTTCTGGTCGGAGGGCGCTTCTCCGAAATGCCGTCGTCCGGCTATACGCTGATGGATGCGCCCTATCCGCGCCAGACGCTTGTCCATGTCCACCCCGATGCATCCGAACTCGGCCGCGTCTATCGGCCGGAACTGCCGATCGCCGCCAGCCCCCGCGATTTCGTCACAGCACTCGAAGGGCTCGCGCCAGCGGCCGAGCCGGTGTGGTCGGCACGCACCAGGGCGATGCATGAAGGTTACCTCAAGTGGTCGACACCGCCGGAAACCGGCCCCGGCGACGTGCGCATGGGCCCGATCATGAACTGGATCGAGGCGAACACACCGGAAGACACCATCTTCACCAACGGCGCCGGCAACTACGCCACCTGGGTGCATCGCTTCCACCGCTTCCGCAGATACGCAACACAGGCAGCCCCCGCCTCCGGCTCCATGGGTTACGGCCTGCCGGCAGCCGTTGCCGCCAAGCATCTGCACCCGGATCGCGAAGTCATCTGCTTTGCCGGCGACGGCTGTTTCCTGATGCACGGTCAGGAATTCGCAACTGCCGTGCGTTACCGCCTGCCGATCATCACTGTGGTTGTCAACAACGGCATCTACGGCACGATCCGCATGCACCAGGAGCGGGATTATCCCGGCCGCGTCAGCGCCACGGACCTGACCAATCCTGACTTTGCCGCCCTTGCCCGCGCCTATGGCGGCCACGGCGAGACGGTGGAAAAGACTGAGGAGTTTGCCGATGCATTCCTGCGCGCCCGCGCCAGCGGCAAGCCGGCGATCATCGAGATCAAGCTCGATCCGGAAGCCATCACCCCGACGCGCACGCTGAGCGAAATAAGGAAAGGCTGAGCGGAACGGGCAGGTTTTCCTTCGAGCACGCTTCAATCACGGCGCCGACGCGCCGTGGCTGGATTCCTGTGACAAGCACAGGAATGAGGGCATGGAACTGTTGCGGCCAACCGAGCCCGTTTCCGACGTGATCGCACATCTCCGCAAACGCGGCATGCGCGCTGCGACACCTCCTAGCGCTCCCTCATTCCTGTGCTTGTCACAGGAATCCAGCTGCGTCGTGTCGACGACGCAGGGAGGTGGTGTCCTCCTCTATACTGAGTTGCCGCTTCTTGCTTATTCCAGCCACTCCGTCGCAAACGCACCGGTCACATGCAGGTCGGTGGTTTCCAGGCGCCCAGGTCCGAGGTTTTCGAACTTGTGCGGCACGTTGGCCGGCGCCACGACGATCTGCCCGGCTTCTGCCTCGATCTTGCGATCGCCGACGGTAAACAGCGCGCGGCCGGTGCGGATGATGAAGGTCTCGGGATAGGGATGACGGTGCAGCTTCGGCCCGCCGCCAACCTTGTCGGTGGTATAAAACATCACCGAAACGTCGGCGCCATAGGAGCCGCCCTGGAACTCGCCCTGCCAGACATCGGGCTTTTCAGCCCACTGCTCGCGTTCGATCAAATGTATTCCCGTCATGCCATATCCTCCGCCGTTCGTGTATCCGAACCGCGGTCGAGCCGGCGCGTCAGGTGCGCATTCCCTGGGGCATGCATCCCTTGGGGGCTATGTGGACCCGAGGACACATCGTCGCAAAGGGCGCACGAAGTGCGCCCTTATGCTGCGGTAGGCCGGCTCAGCCGCGAATATGCTGTGTCTGCTGGAAGACCGCCGTCGAGCGAGCGCCGGAGCGGCAATAGCCGAGCATCGGGCGCTGGAATTCGTCAAGCGCGTCGACCATCTTTTGGACCGCATCCGCCGTCACGCCCATCGGGCCGACCGGGATGTGCATGGTCTCGATGCCCAGCTCCTGCGCGCGCGCTGCGATGGAATCGAAGGTCGGCTGGTCCGGCGCCTCGAAATCGGGGCGGTGGCAGACGATGGACTTGAAGCCAAGCGCCTTGATCTGGTCGAGGTCTTCGACCGTGATCTGGCCGGAAACCGAGTATTCATCGTTGATCGGGCGGATGTCCATGGTCGCTTAATCCCTGCAAAAAACCTTGGCCACTGATGTAGGCGCGGTGCCCGCCGGCGTCAATTCCAATCGCTCAGTCAGGAGACACCGAAGGCAAGCGCATAGGTCTGTGTCTGCCCGGGCTCGAGCAGTTGCAGCTCACCGGCAGCAGCAAGCTCCGGCCGCTTGGCGAGGCGATGCGACGCAGGCTCGATGCTGATGACATCGGCCGCACCACGCTGACAGCGCCACATCTGCAAGTAAGGCAGCGTGTCGGCGCGAAAGCGCACCGCCAAGCACTTCCCGCCCGCACCGACCAGCGGCGAAAGCGCCACTTCGGACCAGCCGTCGGCCCCGACGCTGGCCGGGATGCAGAAATGCGCGCTCTCGCCCTCGCCGAAGCGCCAGGCCCGTTCACCCTCGGCAAAAGAGGGACTGGTTATGCGGGTCGCGTCGCCGACCAGTCGGCCGGCAATATTGAGGTGGTACATCATCATCGGCGGAAAGGCGCCGGCGCCGGTGTTGGTGAGCCGGTCTTCCAGCATCACCTCATGTCGGTCCGCATCCACATGCCAGCGCCGTTCCAGGAGCGCGTGGCCGCCATCGGCAAGATTGACCTCGACGGTGGCGATGCAAAGCGTGGTGTCGGCGGACATGTGCGTGTGCTTGACCGGCGTGCCGGCAAGCGAACCGTGCAAGGGATAGCGCGTGCCTTCCCCGCGGCCGGCAATCGGTTCGGGATGGCGGATGTGGTCTGGTCCGCAGGTAAAGAGAAAACCGGCGAGTGCCCGGTCGATGCGCGGGTCGCCATCGGAGGGGATCGCGGTACCCGGCGAAAGATCGACGCCATCAACGACGAAGGCGGCGATATCGAGTGCCGACAGACGGTCGAACAGCAGATGATTCTCCTGTTCGTTATCGGGTGCATCAAATCTCGTTCGCATGCACCAGCCTCCAGTCCAACTCACGGGAATCACAGCGATCACAAAGACATGATAGCCGACAGGGGCTGTTTTTCATCGGTTGAAAGCTGCTAAGGGTGCGCCT
The DNA here is from genome assembly GCF_001425225.1 of Ensifer sp. Root127. Lineage (NCBI taxonomy): Bacteria > Pseudomonadati > Pseudomonadota > Alphaproteobacteria > Hyphomicrobiales > Rhizobiaceae > Ensifer > Ensifer sp. Root127. The sequence continues at coordinate 139,750 of NZ_LMDX01000034.1, read as the reverse complement.
AGATAGAATTTAACCGCTTATTCATGATGAATTCACTTTTTTCACATTAACGTCGAAATCCAAATGTACCGCGCCACATCAACCACCATGAGAACAGGTTTTATCGTGACGTCAGCGACCCGCACCGGCCTCTCGCTCCTCGCCGCAGCCGGCTTCCTCGCCGTGGATCTTGCATCCGCCTTTGCTCAGGAAGGTTACGGCCGCAATCGCCGCGGCAATGGCGACGTGATGCTGGTGACGCCGGAAGGCGAAATTCTCGACTATATGCCGGGCCCCGATGAAGTGCGCACCATGCGTGACCGTCGCGGCCGCACCGTGCTGGTCGACAACTGGGGCAACGTGGTCGCAACCGTAGTACCGTCCGACGGCTATCGCGCCTATCGCCGCCAGGGCGACGTCGATGTCTATTCCAACCGCCGCAACGGCGACCGCGGCTACGGCTATTCCGAGCCGGGCGATGTCACCGGATCCATTCAAGACTATCGCGATCCGGCCTATCGCGACGTGGTGCCGCCCTCGGTCGAGCGCAACGACCTGCCCAACAGCCTGCCCGGCCTGATCGACGGCAGCGAAGAGGCGGCGATCGATCCGCAATATGAGCAGCCATTGCGGCAGTCCATGCCGCCGGCCATATCGGTCAAGTCCAAGTCGCGCGCCGAAATCACCGCGCTGCAGGTCTTCCTCGACCGCGAAGGTTTCTCGCCCGGCGTCATCGACGGCAAGATGGGCTCGAACGTCACCAAGGCGATCGAGGCCTGGCAGCAGTCAACCGGCGAAACGCTCGATCCGAACAACACCGAAGATATCCTCGAGCGCCTGCGCATGAACGGCGGCCTGCCGATCACCAGCTATACGATCACGGCCGCCGATGCCGCAGGCCCCTATGTCGCCTCGATCCCCGACGACTACGCCCACAAGGCGATGCTGCCGCACATGTCCTTCACCGCGACGACCGAAATGCTCGGCGAGAAGTTCCACATGGACGAGACCTATCTGCGCGAGCTCAACCCAGGCGTGGACTTCACCATTCCGGGCACGATCATCAAGGTCATCAATCCCGGAGAAAACCGCAAGGAAAAGGTCGCGCGCATCGTTGCCGACAAGGCCCGCAAGCAGGTTCTGGCCTATGATGCCGCCGACAAGCTCGTCGCCGCCTACCCGGCAACGATCGGCTCGTCCGACACGCCCTCGCCGTCAGGCATCGTCAATGTCGAGCGCATCGCGCTCAATCCCGGCTACACCTACAACCCGAAGATCAACTTCAAGCAGGGCAACAACGACAAGATCCTGACGCTGCAGCCGGGGCCGAACGGCCCGGTCGGCACGGTCTGGATCGCGCTCTCGAAGCCGACCTACGGCATTCATGGCACGCCGGAGCCCTCCAAGATCGGCAAGACCCAGAGCCACGGCTGCGTTCGCCTGACCAACTGGGACGCAACGGAACTTGCCAAGATGGTGAGTGTCGGCGTCACGGTCGAATTCGCAGACTGAGGCATCAGCCGCTCGATACATCCCGCAGAAAACGATCAAAGCCCGGGTACCACCCGGGCTTTCTTCTTTGCCGACCGTGGCAAGCGTTGCCGCGTAGGAACCCCGGTGGAATTGACTGAAATCGCAGCTTTTTTCGCATCCCGTCCCCCAATTGGGGGAGTGACAGCGACATGTCTCCGTTGAAAATGAGCTTGCCTGATCGATGACGTCATCGGTCAGGTTATTTTCATCGGAACCCATAGGGCCGGTGCGGCGGACCGCCGACCCGGCAAAGACATTTACACCCGACTACTCCACCGACACGACCCAGACCGCGGCCGCCCACGAACCGGCTGCGGTCATTTTTTTGCGGACGCCCCACAGTCAACCTTCATGACCTCATGAAACCCCTCATGACCTCATGAAACATTGTCATGAGAATTTTCGAGGCGATGGCCCTATCACTTAGCCACCTCTAAATTTCAGGCCCTTGACCGAAGGAATGTCCGCGATGGCGACCGAGCGCACCTTGCCCAACCTCTGGCATGCGACGGCACCGGCAGCGCCGGACACGCGCCCGCTTGCCCGCGACCTGACGACAGATGTCGCCATCATCGGCGGCGGCTTCACCGGTCTTTCGGCTGCACTTCATCTCGCGGAAAAAGGCGTCAAGGCCACGGCGATCGAGGCGAAGATGATCGGCTTCGGCGGCTCCGGCCGCAATGTCGGCCTCGTCAATGCCGGCATGTGGGTCAAGCCCGACGATCTGATCGCGACGCTGGGGCTCGAGGCCGGCAACCGCCTGCTCGGCGAACTCGGCGACGGCCCGGCAATGGTCTATGCCCTGGTCGAGAAGCACGGCATCTCCTGCGAAGCCGTCCGCAACGGCACCCTGCACATGGCCGTCGGCGCCGAAGGCTTGAAGGATATCAGCGACCGCGAGACCCAATGGAAGAAGCGCGGAGCGCCGGTCGAGGTTCTCTCGGCCGAGCGATCGAGCGCGCTCTCGGGCGCTGAAGGTTTCTCCGGTGCGCTTCTCGATCGTCGCGCCGGCACGATCCAGCCGCTTGCCTATGCCCGCGGCCTTGCCCGTGCGGCCCTTGCCGCCGGTGCCGAGATCTATACCGACACTGCGCTCGTCGGCGCCGAACGCAAGGGCGAAACCTGGGTGCTGAGAGCCGGCCAGAACATCGTCAGGGCCAAGCAGGTGATCCTCGCCACCAATGCCTATGGCGGCATGTTTGCCGAGACCCCGTGGCAGGAACACACGCAGGAACTGACGATCCTGCCCTACTTCCAATTCGCCACCAATCCGCTGCCGGAAAAGGTCGCAAGCCGCATCCTGCCGGAGCGCCAGGGCACATGGGATACGGGCCTTGTCATGACCTCGTTCCGCATGGACCAGCAGAACCGCCTGATCTTCGGTTCGATCGGCCGGCTCGATGCGATGGCCGAGGGCACGCACCGCGCCTTCGCCGCCCGCTCCGTGCGCAAGCTCTTCCCCTATATCGGCGATTTCCGCTTCGAATACTGGTGGGACGGCCGCATCGGCATGACGACCAACAACCTGCCGGCCATGCATGCGCTGGCGCCGAACGTCGTCTCCGTCAGCGGCTACAACGGCCGCGGCATCGCACCCGGCACCGTCTTCGGCAAGGCGCTCGCCGACCACGTCACCGGCCAGACCTCCGCGATCCCGCTTGCCGAAACGCCTGTGACGCCCGACACCTGGCGCAGCGTCAAGTCCGCCTTCTACCATGCGGGCGCACAGGCCAAGCATCTGGTCGACCGCCGGTTCTGAGCGGTTTCGTCAACGCGCGACGAGACATCCCTTGCAGACATCGAAGATGGTGAACTCCGTCTGAGACGGGCGCCATGTCGACGCACGTTCATGCGCAGGTGGCACCCCATCCTCCGTCTTCCTCGGGCTTGACCCGAGGATCCAGGGCCTGCCACGCGAAATTGGCATGTGCTTTCGTGGAACTGCAGAACGGGATCCTCGGGTCAAGCCCGAGGATGACGACCGGAGAAGTGAAGCCCGGGGACGGAACGTCACGAAGACAAGCTCGGGGCTGACTGAGTGGTCAAAACTTACCATGATCACAGCGGACGCCGAAATTCCTACGAACTTCGCGGCGATCCAAGTGCGCTCATAAAACTCTGGCTATAATAGACAGCGCCCCGGACCGGGATGATCCGAGGCGCTATTGCCCATACTGCGATACGTGGGCTCAGGCCGCGCGGCGATAACCGGACGCGGTGCCGACGTGAACCTGGGTAGACGTCTGGAACGCCTTCAGCTTCAGCGCGATCTGTTCTGATTCCACCGTCAGCGCCTGGCTCGCGGCATTGGCTTCTTCAACCATGGCAGCATTCTGCTGGGTGATCTGATCCATCTGGCCGATCGCCGTATTGACCGCCTGCAGGCCGGTGGCCTGTTCCGCCGTGCTGGCGCGGATGTTGCCGAAGACCGAGCTGACTTCGACCACCTGCGAGACGATCTGCTGCAGCGACTGGGCGACCTGGTTGACCGAGCTGACGCCATCATCCACCTGGCCGCGCGACTTGGCGATCAGGCCCTGGATGTCCTTGGCCGCATCGGCGCAGCGCTGGGCGAGCGCCCGCACTTCCGAAGCGACAACCGCAAAGCCCCTGCCCGCCTCGCCGGCACGCGCCGCCTCGATGCCGGCGTTGAGCGCAAGCAGGTTGGTCTGGAAGGCAATCTCGTCAATGACGTCGACGATGCGGGCGATGCTCGCAGACGAGGTCTGGATTTCCTGCATCACCTCAATCGCGTGGCTGACCACCTCGCCGCTCCGCTCGGCATTGGCGCGGGCGGCAATCACCGTCGAGTTCGCCTGATCGGCGCCTTCGGCCGTCTGCTTGACGGTGCGCGTCACCTGTTCGACGGCAGCGGCCGTCTCCTCGAGGTTTGCCGCCTGGCGTTCGGTGCGCTTGGCGAGATCGTTGGCTGCTGCCGCAATTTCCTTGGCGCTCAGATGGATCTGGCTGGCGCCGGCCTCGATGCCGCCGATCGCGCGGGCAAGCTCGCTGATCGCATGGTTGAAGTTCTCGCCGAGTTCCTCGTAGGCAACCGGCAAATCGGCGGCGATGCGCGCCGTCAGGTCACCGTCGGAGATCTTCTTCAGGGCAACGCCGAAGGTCTGGCTGACGAGCTTGCGTTCGGTCGCCAGTACCTCTTCCTGCACCGCGCGCTGCTTCGTGACGTCGGAGGCGTCCATATAGACCGAGATCGACAGGTCCATGTCGAGGAACATGCCCTTGACGAGGCTCGAAAGCATCGCGCTCATCTCTTCCGCCGAGGTCGTCTGGCGCGAAAACAGACCGCCCTTTGGCCAATTCGCTTTGACGATCTCCGTGATCAGATGTTCGGCGATCAGCGCGTAGCCGCCGATATACCAGCGCGGCTCCAGCCCGATACGGGCGTGCACCTGGCCGATGGTGCGGACCTTCGCGCCATATTCGTCGTTGAAATTGGCGTCGGCGATGTTGGCCCAGTGGCCGACCTGCGCGCCCTTGGCGCGGTTGATGTGCGCATCCGACGAGAAGAAGCGGTTCGTCTCCGGCGTCTTTTTGACCCGGGCGTAAAACTTGTCGAGCGCCGGCGCCAGCTCCTTTTCGAGGATCGGCTTCAGGGCCTTCAGGCTCGCCTTGGCGGCATCGTCAAGCGCCATGAAATTGAGACGACCGGCAATGTCTTCCTTGCCGGCAGCGACGTGTTCCGTTTTCATGCGCGATTTCCCTGCATGCTCTTGCTGGATCATGGAAGCTGGACGGGAGACCAAGCGAGAAAGGTCGAATCCACAATCCTTGCCGCAATCATGGCGGCTACCTGCACCCTCGCAAACCGCCATAAGGTGCAATCGCTTTCCACCAGCACTGGTATAAGCCCATGGTAAAGGAAGCCTTACGGGCAACAGCCTTTTCGGGTGGTCGCAACGCGATTCAACCGGAATTGACGAACATCAATTCCGGTTATGGCAGTCTTCAAAGCGGCTAACTTCGTATGCCGATCCCTGATCAGGCCGCGCGCCGCGTCGCCCAGGATGGTGCACGCGAAGCCCAGGAGCGGCGCGCCCTCACCGGCGTCAGAGCCTGCACTTCCTTGGCAAGCGCAGCTGCATTTTCGCGGGCCTTGTCGAGGTTGCTGACGCGGGTATCATCCATCGACTGAAGCGTGCCGCCGCAGTCGAAAATCTCGCGATAGGCAACGCGCTCGACGATCGGCGTGTCGAGCACGGAGACGCCGCGCGAAGCAAGCAAAGTCTTGATGGTCTGCAGCGCCCGCGTCGTCACCAGAGAATTGACCCGGGTGAGAACGACGGAATGGTTGATGCGCACACGCGACCTGTCCTCGATCTGGCGGATGAGCTCGAGGATCTGCACGGCACCGCGCGCATCCATCGCGCAGCCCTGCACCGGGATCAGCACCTGGTCGGAAAGAGCGAGAGCCAAAGCGACGATCTGATCCTTGGCGCCGGCGAGGTCGATGATGATGTAGTCGGCTTCGTCCTTCATTTCCCGGATATGACATTCCAGCGATGCCGGCGTGATATGCGAGATGACGGAGAGATTGGCGATCTGGCCGGAGTTTTCCGCCCAGCTGGTGATCCAACGCTGCGGATCGGCATCGAGGACCACAACACGGTGTCCCTGTCTCGCCAGTTCCGTCGACAGGATCAGCGCCGCCGTCGTCTTGCCCGCGCCGCCCTTTGCATTGGCGAATGTGATGACCGCCATCTTCTTCCTCATTCTGTCCTGTGTTCCGTGGCCTGCCCAACCGATGCTTCGCCGGGCAATGCCGCTTAATAGAACCTTTCAGAACATGGTTAACGAATTGGAAATTTTCGTTGGCGAAGATTAACCCCCGCCCTGCCCAATCCGCAGGCAGGGCGCGAAAAAGCCCGGAAAACCAATGGTTTCCCGGGCCGAAGAAAATTAACGGTCAGTTACTTTAGAGCGACTTGCCGGCGGTCAAATGCACTCCCTGAACAGCTTCTTGGCCGCATCGAGCGTCAGTTCAACCGGGTTGCCGCCGGCGGTCGGATCGACGATCGCCATTTCCGACATCTCGTCGATACGGTCGGTGCCGACGCCGAGTGCGGAAAGCTTGTCGGGAACGCCGAGTTCCTCGCGCAGCTTCAGCACGTAGTCGTAGAAACCGTCGAAGCCACCGGAAATGCCGAGATAGGCGGCCGCCCTGACGATCCTGTCCTCGATCGCGCTGCGGTTGAAGCGCAGCACCGGCGGCATCACCACGGCATTGGTCATGCCGTGATGGGTGTTGTAGATCGCACCGACCGGATGCGACAGCGAATGGATCGCGCCGAGCCCCTTCTGGAAGGCGACGGCACCCATGGCGGCCGCGCTCATCAGGTTGGCGCGTGCTTCGATATCGGTGCCGTCCTTGTACGCGCGCGGCAGGTATTCCTTGACCAGGCGCATGCCTTCAAGCGCGATACCGGCCGACATCGGATGGTAGAACGGCGAAGAATAGGCTTCCAGGCAATGGGCAAAGGCGTCCATGCCGGTGCCGGCGGTAATCACTTTCGGCATGCCGACCGTCAGTTCCGGGTCGCAGATGGTGACGGCTGGCAGGAACTTCGGGTGGAAGATCACCTTCTTCACATGGCTGGCGGAGTTGGTGATGACGCTGGCGCGGCCAACCTCTGAGCCGGTGCCCGCTGTCGTCGGCACCGCGACGATCGGCGCGATGCCTTCGACGCTCGCACGTGTCCACCAGTCGCCGACATCCTCGAAGTCCCAGACCGGGCGGCGGCTCTGGCCGGCCATGAAGGCCACGCACTTGCCGAGATCGAGGCCGGAACCGCCGCCGAAGGCGACGACGCCATCATGGCCGCCGTCCTTGAACGCCTTGACGCCGGCGGCGAGGTTGACGTCATTCGGGTTCGGATCGACGTCGGCGAAGATCGCCCGGCCAAGGCCGTTGGCCTCGAGGATATCGAGCGCATTCTGCGTGATCGGCATCGGCGCCAGGCCACGGTCGGTGATCAACAGCGGCTTCTTCATGCCGACAGCCTTGCAATGTTCGGCAAGCTCCTTGATCCGGCCGGCGCCAAACTTGATGGCGGTCGGGTAGCTCCAGTTCGCGGTGATCGTCATGCTGTGACTTTCTTCAGATGGTAGGATTTCGGACGGGTAAGGTTCTGGAAGCCGATGACCGAAAGCGAGCCGCCGCGGCCGGTTTCCTTGACGCCGGTCCAGCACAAGGCCGGATCGAGATAGTCGGCGCGGTTCATGAAAACGGTGCCGGTTTCAAGGTCGCGGCCGATGCGCGAGGCGCGGTCCGCATCCTGGGTCCACAGCGACACGGTCAGACCGTACTGGCAATCGTTCATCAGCTCGATCGCCTGGCTGTCGCTCTTCACCTTCATGATGCCGACCGCCGGACCGAAGGTTTCTTCGCGCATGAAGGCCATCGAGTGATCGACATCAACAAGCACCTGCGGCGCGAGATAGGCGCCGCCATCATCCTGCGGGAATAGTTTCGGATCGACCAGCGCCTTGGCGCCCTTGGCGATCGCATCGGCGATCTGCTCGCGCACAGTTGCGGCGAAGCGCTTGTGCGCCATCGGGCCAAGCGTCGTTTCCGGATCGAGCGGGTTGCCGAGCTTGTAGTTCGACACCCAGGCAACCGACTTCTCGACGAAGGCGTCATAGAGCGATTCATGCACATAGATGCGCTCGATGCCGCAGCAGCACTGGCCGGAATTGAAGGTAGCGCCATCCATCAGCGTGTCGACGGCCGCATCGAGATCGGCGTCTTCCATGACATAGCCCGGATCCTTGCCGCCGAGTTCGAGGCCGAGACCGGTGAACGTTCCGGCGGCCGCGCGCTCGATCGACCGGCCGCCTTCGACCGAGCCGGTGAAGTTGATGAAGTCGAAGCTTTTCGCCGCGATCAGCGCCGCCGTCGTCTCATGGTCGAGGAAAACGTTCTGGAACACGTCGGCCGGAACGCCGGCCTCGACGAAGGCGCGCACCATGCGTTCGCCGACGAGGATCGTCTGGCTGGCATGCTTGATGACCACCGTGTTGCCGGCCATCAGCGCCGGCGCGACCGTGTTGATCGCGGTCATGTAGGGGTAGTTCCACGGCGCGATGACGAAGACCACGCCATGCGGCTCGCGCTCGATACGACGGCCAAAGCGGTCGCTCTCTTCGACGAGGATCGGCTTCAGCGCGTCGGCAGCAATCGAAGCGACATAGTTCGAGCGCTCGTTGAAACCCTTGAACTCGCCGCCGTGGCGCACCGGCCGGCCCATCTGCCAGGCCAGTTCCGGCACGACCTCGTCGACCATCTCGTTGAGACGGGCAACGCCTGATAGTACCAGGTTGACGCGCTCGTCCAGCGGACGGCGGGCCCAGCTCTTCTGCGCCTGGCGCGCGTGGGCGACGGCCTGCTTGGCCATTTCCAGCGGCAGCGCCGGGCGCTCGGCATAAACCTCTCCGTTCACCGGAGAAATACACTTGATCATGCTCATGATCGTCTTCCTGCTTCCATTTCGAATGACGGCGTAGCCGGCCCTTGGTACCGGACCGGCCACTGAGATCTAAGTTTCCGGCCTTGTCAGGCCCGCTCGAAGCCGCGCGCCACTTCCCAGTCGGTGACGCGACGGTCGTATTCTTCCTGCTCCCACTCGGCCGCGCGGACATAGTGGTCGATGACGTCGTCGCCGAAGGCGGCACGCAGCATCTTGGACCCCGTCAGCGCCTCGGTGGCGGCGCGCAGGGTGCGCGGGATCTCGCGCACGTTCTTGCCGCCGTAGGCATCGCCGACGAAGGGCGCTTCCAGTTCCATCTTGCCTTCGATACCGGAAATGCCGGCCGCGAGCAAAGCCGCGAAGGCGAGATAAGGGTTGAGATCGGAGCCGCCGACGCGGCACTCGATGCGGATCGCCTTGGTGTCTTCACCGCAGAGGCGGTAGCCGGCCGTGCGGTTGTCCTTGCTCCACACCGCCTTGGTCGGCGCGAAGGTGCCGGCCATGAAGCGCTTGTAGGAGTTGATGTAGGGCGCGAGGAAATAGGTGATCTCGCTGGCGTGGCTGAGCAGGCCGGCCACATATTGGCGCATCTGCTCCGACATGCCGTATTTGCCGTCCTTGTCGAAGAATTTCGGCGTCTTGCCGTCAGGGCTCCACAGCGACTGGTGGATATGCGAGGAGGAGCCCGCGGCCGAATAGTTCCACTTGGCGAGGAAGGTGATCGCCTTGCCGCGCGACCAGGCAATCTCCTTGCAGCCGTTCTTGATGATCGCATGCCGGTCGGCCATCGTCAGCGCGTCGGCATAGCGCACGTTGATCTCTTCCTGGCCGGCGGACGCCTCGCCCTTGGAATTCTCGACCGGGATATCCGCGCCCTGCAGGCCGTTGCGGATCGCCCGCATTACATCCTCTTCCTTGGTGGTCTGGAAGATGTGGTAGTCCTCGTTGTAGCCGCTGACCAGCTGCAGGTCGCGATAGCCGGACTGGCGCGCGTCGTCATAGGTCTGATCGAACAGGAAGAATTCGAGCTCGCTCGCCATGAACGCCTTGAGGCCCATCGCCTCCAGCCGCGCGATCTGCTTCTTCAGGATGGCGCGCGGTGAATGCGGCACTTCGGCATGGGTGTGATGATCGAGCATGTCGCACAGCACGAGTGCGGTGCCTTCGAGCCACGGAATGCGCCGCAGCGTCGAAAGGTCCGGCTTCATCGTGTAGTCGCCATAGCCCTTCTCCCAGCTCGTCGCCTTGTAGCCGGAGACGGTCTCCATCTCCATGTCGGTCGCCAGCAGGTAGTTGCAGCTATGCGTTTCCTGCCAGGCGCTGTCGACGAAATACTGCGCGTGGAAGCGCTTGCCCATCAGCCGGCCCTGCATGTCGACTTGGCAGGCGAGAACCGTATCGATGCGGCCGGCGGCGACATCCTCTTTCAATTGCTCGAACGAATAGCTCATCAAATTTCATCCCATGTTTCGGCAAGCGGCCGTTCCCGTGGCCGCAAAAAGAAAGGCGGAAGCTGCAGATGCGCTCCCGCCCATTTTATTATTGGTTAGACTTGGCCGACCGCCTTTTCGGCAGCGGCGATTTCCGCCTGGCGGCGAGCCACTTCATCGCCGATCGGCGGACCGCGGAACCGGCGGTTTTCCAGGCCGAACCAGATGATCGCAGTCAGCGCCAAGAAGCCGACGGTGATGTAGAGCGCCCAGTCGTTTGGCGGCTGGATGCCGAGAACGAAGATCAGCACCATGGCGATGATCGAGAGCACCGCGAAGAGCTTGAACATGCCCTCGCCCAGGTTCCACGGACCCATCTTGTCCCACTTCGACGTACCCCAGGCGAACAGACCGAGCGTGATCGGGATCGCGAAGGAGAAGAACAGGAAGATGACGGTGCACGATACGACGATCGTATAGACCGGCGTTTCGCCGATCGAGACCAGCGACGAGCCCCAGACGAAGAGCACGGAGAGGATCGAACCGGTCCAGATCGCAGCCACCGGCGTGCGGTAGCTCGGGCTGACCTTGGCCAGAGCCTTGGACGCCGGCAGGCCGCCGTCACGCGAGAAGGCGAAGATCATGCGCGAGACCGACGTGACGGTTGCCAGGCCGCACAGCCACTGGCTGACGAGGATGGCGAGGTAGAGCACGTCCTTGATCACAGGGTGAACCTGCGCGTCCATTGCCCAGAAGAACACGTTCCAGCCCTGCTTGGCGGCTTCGTCCATGTTCGGCAGCATCAGCACGAAGGAGCAAAGCATGATGTAGCCGAACAGCGCCGACCACAGCACCGACGAGACCATGCCGCGCGGCACGGATTCTGCCGCCTTTACGGTTTCTTCCGAGGTGTGCGCGGAGGCGTCGTAGCCGGTGATCGTGTAGATCGGCAGCAACAGGCCGAGCAGGAACACCCAGGTGCCCGAGGTCGCCGGCCATACGTTTCCACCCGTCTCGCCGGAATAGTTGGAGAAGGTGAAGAGGCGGGCGATGTCGTAGCTGTCGGCGACGGCAAGGCACACGAGCGCAAGCAGGATCGCCGTTGCGAAGATCAGGTAACCCGAGAAGTCGGTGAGCTTGGCCGTAAGCCCGATGCCCATGTGGTTTACCAGCGCCTGAGCGCCCGTGATGACCGCAAGGAAGATGATGCGGGTGAGCGTCGTATCCGCAAGACCGAAATACGGCGTGCCGAACGAGCCCATGAAGAAGTAATAGGTGCCGACGTTGATGGCGCCGAGAACGGTGACGAGACCGAGCAGGTTGAACCAGGCGGTTACCCAGCCGGTGAAGCGGTTGCCGAGGATCGAGCCCCAGTGATAAAGGCCGCCGGCCGTCGGATAGGCCGAGCTGATCTGCGCCATGGCGACGGCAAAGACGAGCGAAATGAAGCAGCCAAGCGGCCAGCCGATGCCGATTGCGGCCCCACCCGCACCCGACGTCGCCTGCGCCAGCGAGTTGATGCCGCCGGAGAGAATGCAGATGATGGAGAATGAGACCGCGAAGTTCGAGAACTGGCTCATTCGCCGCTCGAGCTCCTGGGCATAGCCCATCGAATGCAGGACCTGCATGTCCTGCTTTTTGTCGAGATCACTGTAGTCTGACATTTTTCTTCCCCTGATTTCTTCAGACCCGACCGCCCCATTGCAGCAGGGTCCCATCACCACCTGCCCCGGCAAGCCGGAACAGGACCGCGGCAAAGCCGCTCCCCAGGGTCTTTATTTTGCTGAAAGCGCTGCCACGCCTTTGCTGAGCAGCCCTTCCAGATAATCGGCCATGACCCTCTGGCCGATCTCGTTTCGAATGAGATCGTTGCGGATCTCGATCATCACATTCGGCAGCCCGTTGTGGACGCCGTATTCGATCAGACTGTGCGTAACGCCGTCGGCCGGCCCGTAAGGCTCGTTGCGGCGGATATCGTAGGCGACCTTGCCCCTGGTTGCGAAGGTCAGCATCTGATCGGCGAGCCGGCTGTCGGCATCATGCAGGATGCCCACTTCGACGGAACGCGGCTTGCCGAAATAGACGGGCGTGAACGAATGCATCGTGACGACCACCGGCGGTCGGCCTTTGGCCTTGCGCTCGGTCACGAACTGGCTGATGGCGTCGTGAAACGGCAGGTAGATCTCGTCGACCCGTGCCCGGCGCTCCTCCTCCGCCATGTCGCGGTTGCCCGGAACCTCATAGACTTCGCTGACGGCAGGCATGGCGCCGTCGGCCTCCGGCGGGCGGTTGCAATCATAGGCAAGGCGCGAAAAGCGCTGGTAGATCAGGACCGCGTCGAGCTTGCGCGACAGAAACTCTGCAACCGCGAGCGCGCCCGGGTCCCAGGCAATGTGGCTTTCGAGCGCCTGCGGCGAAAGGCCGAGCGAACCGAGACGCTCCGGCACCCGGCGCGACGCATGTTCGCAAACGAGAACGATATCGCCTCTCCCGGCCGCGTTCTCGATCGCAACCGGATCGCCATCTGTATCGGTCAAAAGTCGCGTCAACACCGGCATCCCCTCTTGCCCCGTTAGACGTTCGTTAATGAAAAGATTTGTTCAGAGATTAGCGAGTGTCAATCGAAATCTGAAACGATCTCTTCAAAATTGCGATTGACTCCAATTGTGACAGCGATGTTTAATCTGTCACAAACTGGCGTTAGACCAGTTCAGGGGAGACTATGACTAGCAAGGCGACACCCACGACGGTGTCGGATGTGATCAACGCCCACTTCGCCGCGCTGACCCGCGCGGAAAGACAGTTGGCAGAGACACTTCTCGACAACTATCCCGTATCGGGACTCGGTTCGATCACCACGGTCGCCGAGAACGCCGGCGTATCGACTCCGACCGTCGCCCGCATGGTGCAAAAGCTTGGTTTCAAAGGCTTTCCCGATTTCCAGTCGCGGCTGCACCAGGAGCTGGAAGCCACGATTTCCAACCCGATCACCAAGCATGACCGCTGGGCCGCAAGCGCGCCGGGCACCCACACGCTCAATCGCTTTGCCGATGCCGCCATGAACAACATGCGCGAGACGCTGGCGCAGATCGAGCCGCGCGAATTCGACGAGGCGGTCGCCCTTATCGCCGACCGCAAGCGCAACGTCTATCTGCTTGGCGGCCGCATCACCCGCGCCGTTGCCGATTATCTCTTCACCCATCTGCAGGTGATCCGCCCTGGTGTCACCGAAATCGCGTCGAATGCCAGCGCATGGCCACACTACGTGCTCGACATGCGCCACGGCGACGTGCTGATTCTCTTCGACATCCGCCGTTACGAGCAGGAAATGGAGACGCTGGCGAAATCGGCGCGCGAACGCGGCGTCGAGATCGTCCTCTTCACCGATCGCTGGAGCTCGCCGGTGGCAAAATCCGCCTCCAAGGTCTTCCGCTCGCAGATCGAGGTGCCCTCGGCCTGGGACAGTTCAGTGGTGATCCTGTTTCTGGTCGAGGCCCTGATCGAGGCCGTCCAGAGCACCAACTGGGACGCAACCCGCGACCGGATGAAGACGCTAGAGGGATTGTTCGATTCGACCCGCATCTTTCGCAAACCGGTTTAGGAGGAGTGGCCGGCACGTTCACGGAATTTTATGCACGTGTGTTTCAGTGAAGGCGCCGTGTCGAAAAAAGAATTGTTCTTCCAACGACATGCGCGGCGCGAACAGACAGATCGCTGTCACACAAGTTTCATCGCATCTCTTTAACAGCATCGCCGAAATTGACTGAAAACCCATAAGGAGAACGCCAGTGATTTCAACGACTCAACGCCTGCTCTCGCTTTCCACCGCCATGCTTCTGGCAACGACGGCCATCGCCGCTGCCGAGCCGAGCGAAGAGCTCATCGCCGCCGCCAAAAAGGAAGGCTCGCTGACCACCATCGCACTTCCGCACAACTGGTGCGGCTATGGCGACGTCATCGCAGGCTTCAAGGCCAAGTATGGCCTGGAAGTCAACGAGCTGAACCCGGATGCCGGTTCGGGCGACGAAATCGAAGCCATCAAGGCCAACAAGGGCAACACCGGCCCGCAGGCGCCTGACGTCATCGACGTCGGTCTCTCCTTCGGTCCGTCGGCCAAGGCCGAAGGCCTGATCCAGCCCTACAAGGTCTCCACTTGGGATTCGATCCCGGATTCGGCCAAGGACGCCGAAGGTTACTGGTACGGCGACTACTACGGCGTTCTCTCCTTCGTGGTGAACACCGACATCGTCAAGGACGTGCCGAAGGACTGGGCCGACCTGAAGAAGTCGGACTACGCCAACTCGGTCGCCATGGCCGGCGACCCGCGCGCCTCCAACCAGGCGGTTCAGGCCGTCTACGCCGCCGGCCTCGCCGCTGGCGAAACCGATGCCGTCAAGGCTGGTGAAACGGGCCTCGGCTTCTTCGCCGAAGTCAACAAGGCCGGCAACTTCGTTCCGGTTATCGGCAAGTCCGCCTCGCTCGCGCAGGGCTCGACCCCGGTCGTGATCGCCTGGGACTACAACGGCCTTTCCTGGCGCGACAGCCTCAACGGCAACCCGCCGGTTGAAGTCGTCGTTCCGGCTTCGGGCGTCGTCGCCGGCGTCTACGTCCAGGCGATCTCGGCCTACGCGCCGCACCCGAACGCGGCAAAGCTGTGGATGGAGTATCTTTATTCCGACGAAGGTCAGCTCGGCTGGCTGAAGGGCTATTGCCACCCGATCCGCTTCAACGACCTCGCCAAGAACGGCAAGATCCCGCAGGAACTGCTCGACAAGCTGCCGCCGGCAGCAGCCTACGAAAAGGCTGTCTTCCCGACGCTCGAAGAGCAGGCCAAGGGCAAGGAAGCGATTACCACCAAGTGGGATAGCGTCGTCGGCGCAAACGTGCAGTAATATCCATGACTTCCGCCTCTCCGCGCCTCGGCGCGGGGAGGTTTCCCTAAAGCGCGTCACGATCACCAGGATTCGCTTGCTGCGCTTTAAGGTCTTGTTTTTGCGCATGTCGTTGTCGCAAACCGCAACACGCTTTTGCGCGACATGGTTTAATCTCGTGCACAATTCCTTAGCTCGGTATCGATCTAAGGAATTTTGCAGCAAATCAAAGCGCTAAGGCGATCTTTGTGCGTTCATGCGGACGCGCAAAGGTCACTGCAAGCCTCGGGACAGAAAGCCTATATGAGCACCGCTTCACCGACCTTGATCAGCAAGCGAGCCGTCATCGACTGGCTCGGCATTGCCCCCTTCATGCTTTTCGCGCTGCTGTTCCTGATCATCCCGACGCTTTATCTCGTCACCGGCGCGTTCCTGACGCCCGATGGCAGCTTTACCTTCAAGAACATCGGCGATCTGTTCACGCCCTCGATCCTCAGCGCCTACTGGATCTCGATCCGGATCTCGATCGCGTCCTCGATCGGCGGCGCGCTGATCGGCTTCTTCCTCGCCTGGGCAATCGTGCTCGGCGGCGTGCCGACCTGGATCCGCTCGGGCCTCCTGACCTTTTCGGGCGTCGCCTCGAACTTCGCCGGCGTGCCGCTCGCCTTCGCCTTCCTCGCGACCCTCGGGCGCACCGGCCTCGTCACCGTCTTCCTGCGCGAATGGTTCGGCTTCAATCTCTATTCGACCGGCTTCAACCTGCTGTCGTTTTTCGGATTGACCATCACCTACATGTATTTCCAGATCCCGCTGATGGTGCTGATCCTGACGCCGGCGCTCGATGGTCTGAAGAAAGAATGGCGCGAAGCCTCTGAAATCCTTGGCGCCTCGACCTGGCAGTACTGGCGCATGGTGGCGCTGCCGATCCTGTGGCCGAGCCTGCTCGGCACCACGCTCCTACTGTTTGCCAACGCCTTCGGCGCGATCGCCACGGCCTATGCCTTGACCGGGTCCTCGCTCAACATCGTGCCGATCCTGCTCTATGCGCAGATCCGCGGCGACGTGCTGCACAATCCGAACCTCGGCTATGCGCTGGCGCTCGGCATGATCGTCATCACCGGCATCTCGAACGTTCTCTATATCTGGCTGCGTATGCGCGCCGAACGGTGGCAGAAATGAAAGCACAACGTCTCGGCGCCTGGATCGCCATCGCCATCGGTGCAAGCTACTTCATCATCCCGCTGCTGGGCACGCTGGAATTCTCGCTGCGCATGCGCCGCGGCGAATACTCGTTCGACGCCTATCGCTCGGTCTTCTCCGACCTGCAGTTCCGCGAGACCTTCGGCTATTCGATGATGATGGCCGTGTTGACCATCGTCTTCGGCATGCTGCTGGTGGTGCCGACCGCCTATTGGGTCCGCCTTCGCCTGCCGCAGGTGCGCCCGATCATCGAATTCATCACCCTTCTGCCGCTGGTCATCCCGGCGATCGTCATCGTCTTCGGCTATCTGCGCCTCTACAACTCCTCGTCGTGGATCCCGCTGACCGGCTCGATCTCCGGCACCAATGCGCTGTTGATGTTCTCCTACATGACGCTGTCCCTGCCCTACATGTACCGGGCGGTCGATACCGCGATGCGGGCGATCGACGTCCGCACGCTGACGGAAGCCGCCGAAAGCCTCGGCGCCAAATGGCCGACGATCCTGTTTCGCTGCATCTTCCCCAACGTCATGAGTGGCGTGCTCTCCGGCGCCTTCATCACCTTTGCGATCGTCATGGGCGAATTCACCATGGCCGCGCTGCTCAACCGCCCGGCCTTCGGTCCGTACCTGCAGCTCGTCGGCGCCAACAAGGCCTATGAGCCTTCGGCGCTCGCGGTCATCGCATTCGCCATCACCTGGCTCAGCATGGGTCTGATCCAGCTCGTTTCCCGCATCCAGAAATCCGCTCCGGCCAAGGCTTGATCACATGGCATTCCTGACACTGAACAATATCCAGAAGTCCTTCGGCCCGGTTCAGGTCGTGCACAACTTCAACATGGTCATCGACAAGGGCGAGTTCGTTTCGTTCCTAGGCCCGTCAGGCTGCGGCAAGACGACGATCCTGCGCATGATCGCCGGCTTCGAGACGCCGTCGGGCGGCACGATCACCATCGACAGCAAGGACCAGGGAACGCTGAAGCCCAACCAGCGCAACATCGGCATGGTGTTCCAGGCCTATGCGCTGTTTCCCAACATGAACGTCAACGACAACGTCGCCTTCGGCCTGAAAGTCGCCGGGGCGCAGAAGTCGGAGATCGATACACGCGTCAAGCAGATGCTGAGCCTGATCAAGCTCGAGCACCTGGCCGACCGCTTCCCCTACCAGCTTTCCGGCGGCCAGCAGCAGCGCGTGGCGCTCGCGCGCGCCCTCGCCGTCAAGCCGCAGGTGCTGCTGCTCGACGAGCCGCTGTCGGCGCTCGACGCCAAGATCCGCGTGTCGCTGCGCGAGGAAATCCGCCAGATCCAGCAGCAGCTCGGCATCACCACTGTCTTCGTCACCCATGACCAGGAAGAAGCCCTGTCGATCTCCGACCGCATCGTCGTCATGAATTCCGGGCGAGCCGACCAGATCGGCACGCCGTTCGAGATCTACAACACCCCTGCGACCCGATTCGTCGCCTCCTTCGTCGGCACGCTCAACATCATCGAAGCCAAGGTCGCCGACCCGGCCGCCGGTGCTGTCACCATCGGCAACCAGCAGGTGTCGCTGAAGGAGCCGATCGCCGGCATGAAGGGTGGCGACAACATTTCGCTGGCGCTGCGCCCGGAGGCAGGCTCGATCGCCGACAGCGCCAGGGGCGACACCGCGCTGACCGGCGAGGTGGTTTCGACCAGCTTCCTCGGCTCGGTCATCCGCACCAAGCTGCGCATCGGCGGCGACGTCATCTCCTTCGACATGTTCAACGACCCCGGCCTGACGCCGCCGGCCTTCGGCTCGAACGTCACGCTCCGCTTTGCCGCCAAGGACCTGCTCGTCATCCGCGAGTAGATCTCCAGCGTCCCCCTACAGCGCGTGCGTCTTGTTACGCGCAAAGGTCGCTGTAGCGCTTTGAAGTGCTGCATGTTTTTATCCCTAAATCGAATAGGATTTAAGGAAACATGCAGTAGCTGCCTTGCACATGCCGTGGAGAGATTGCCTGAACCGTCGAATGAAAAACAGCGCATTTTGCACCGGCGGCCGCCATGACTAAAGCGCAGCCGAGTGCGTTCGTCACCCATATCCACGAAGAACTCGCGGATATCGGTCCCGTTGACATAGGCCGCTTCTTCGGCGGTTGGGCCTATCTTGTCGCTGATCGCCAGTTCGCCATCAGCATCAAGGATCGCCTCTATTTCAGGGTTGATCAGCCCCTGAGAGATGCGCTTCTCAGCGAAGGATGTCAGCCGTTCACCTACAACAAGGGCGGCAAACCGGTGGTCGTGCACCGCTACTACGAAGCACCGGTCACTTGCCTTGATGACACGCAGGCGCTGCTCCATTGGTCCGCACGCGCGATCGCCGCCGAAGACGAAGCCCCGCGTCGCGTCCGCAGATAAATGTCTCGTGGCGGCGACGCGGCACGCGGCCGAGGTCAGACTACGGCGGCTCCCGACGGGAACAGATTTGTCCGGGAGCGATACGGCACGGAAAAAATCTGTCGCGATTTCCCGGATTTTCGTCGCGTCAGGCGTTTGACCAGGCACGGCCGATCTATATAGTCGCTCTTGTTCTCAGGGCGGGGTGAAACTCCCCACCGGCGGTAGCGATCGAAAGATCGAAGCCCGCGAGCGCTTCGGAGGTCTACTTCGGAGGTCAGCAGATCCGGTCAGATTCCGGAGCCGACGGTCACAGTCCGGATGGAAGAGAGCAAGCAGGAACGTGGACCCCACACCGGGGTTTCGCGCGCGTGCATGTTCGCCCGACGGGAAAATTGGAAACGCCAAACCCTGGAAGGCTTGAGACCATGACTATTCTTTCCCACCCCACCGCCAAGATTGCGATTGTCCGTGCCCGCTGGCACGCCGACATCGTCGACCGCTGTGTCGATGCCTTCGTCGCCCAATGGACGAAGTTCGGCGGCAGTGCCGCCGACGTCGAGATCTTCGACGTGCCAGGCGCGCTGGAAATCCCGCTGCACGCGCAGAAGCTTGCCAGGACCGGCCGTTACGCCGCGATCCTCGGCACCGCCTTCGTCGTCGATGGCGGCATCTACCGCCATGACTTCGTCGCTGGCACGGTGCTCGACGGTATGATGCGCGTCCAGCTCGATACCGACGTGCCGGTGCTGTCGGCCGTGCTGACGCCGCACAATTTCCAGGAAAGCGCGCCGCTGATCGCCTTCTTCCGCGAACACTTCGTCGCCAAGGGCGAAGAAGCCGCCAATGCCTGCGCCCAGATCCTCGACGCCCGCGCCAAGCTGGCGCTGCTCAACGCCTGATCTGCTGGCGGGCCGCAAGCCCGCGCCGTATCCGGCCGCCACCCCTCATCCGGCCTGCCGGCCACCTTCTCCCCGCCTGCGGGGAGAAGGCTAGGGTGAGGGGCAAGGCTCGCTCAGCGCTCCGATGCGCAACCATCGAGCCGCTTCGCGGCGCCTGCTTGAATCAACCTCTGAACCACCTGAATCAAGCCGCCAGCAACAGCCGGCAAACCGCTGTTTCGAATAGCCAATTCCCGGCGTTCAATGCACCGGCTCTGCCTCATCAAGGCACCGTTCCAGCGCCGCCATCCGGTGGCGATGACCGACCGCCTCGAAACCGACGACGGTCACGAACGGCGCAAACATCAGAATGATCAGGCAGATCGCCATGTCGACGCCCGCCATCGCGGCCGCGATCGACGCCGCAAGCAGCAGCATCGTGCCGGCGAGCAGCCAGGCATGAAGCGGTTCCGACTGCCGCAGCAGATAGGCATACATGCCGTAGACCAGAGCGATATAGGCCGCGACCGGGACCGCCACCGTCAACACGGTCGCAAGCGACCCGATATGCGCCTTGTGCTCGATGTAATAGGCGGCGACATGCAGGCCCGCACCGGTCGCAACGATCGCGGCGAAAATGAACATGTGACCATAGCCCCAGACGAAGGAGCGTCTGCGGTGCACGTGCAGGACCTCGGCACTCGGCAACAGGAAATAGATCCACCACATGCCGAAGGTAAGCCCGGTGCCCGCAAGGCAGACGAGCGCCACGTCGAGGTTCCAGCCCTCCCCATCCACCACCGCCGTGATCGAGGCGACCGTGCCGACGACGCCTTCTCCGAGCGCGATGATTGCCAGAAGGCCGTAGCGTTCCGCAATATGGTGGGCATGCCAGGGCGTGCCGCCATGCCGCGTCTCGGCGATATAGGGCCCGAGCATCTCGATGACGGTGAGCGCCACGACCATGGCGAAGGTGACAACGATCGAGAAGTCGACGAAGATCTGCACGACCCAGCCGAGTTGCGCAACCGTGATCGCTACCACATAGGTCATGCAGGCCTGCCGTCGTGCCGGATCTTGGCCGGCGGCGCGCAGCCACTGGAAGATCATCGCCACCCGCATGACGACGTATCCGAGCACCATCACGCCATTGTCGAGATGGGCACCCTCGTCGACCGAGCGGAACATGGCGGGAAGGCCGATCGCCAGGATCAGCACGCCGACCATCTGCACCATGGTCACGCACCGGAACACCCAGTCGTCGGTGTCATAGGCGGAAGCAAACCAGGTGAAATTGATCCAGGCCCAGCAGATGGCGAAGCTGGCGAAGAAGAAGCCGATCAGCCCCGCCTTGAAATGTCCTTCGGCCATCAGATGCGCAAGCTGCGATGCCGCAAGGCTGAAGGCGATGACGAAGGTCAGGTCGAACAGAAGCTCGAGCGTCGTGGCTGTGCGGTGGTGTTCGTGCGTGTCGCGGCCGCTCATGCGCGCCAGGCGGTGGCTTCCGGCATGCGGCGGTGTCGTTGGGGCGTCGGGCATGGGGCGGCATTCCTCGCTGACGTGACGATATGCAAGCATGTTCAAATATTTACAGAAGCTTCGTCAAGCCGGCAGTGCCCCGGCGGTCTGCCAAAACACCCGACAGCGCCGCGCCTCAAACATGACGCGCAAACGACGCTGAAACGAATTAGGCAGTGGCAAATCAGGAAAAGACGCCCGGCATCTCTGCCGGGCGTCTCGCCGCGATGCGCGAGGGAGGATCAACGTGCATTGCGGTATTAGAGCATTTCCAGGAAAAGTGCGAATCGGCTTTCCGCCAGGAAATGCGTAAAAACAAAGAGATAGAGCGGGTCTGTGGCTCCGTTTAAACCGGAAACGCTCTAGCAGTTGGCTCGCTTACTTCGCCGCGTCGAGACGATCGATCGCGTCGACATTGCCGGCCGACGGGCCGTTCGCGTCGAATTCGGAGGCGAGCCAGGTATCAACGATCGACTTCGCCAGCTCCGGCCCGATGACGCGCGCGCCCATGGTGATGATCTGTGCGTTGTTCGACTTTGCCGCCCGCTCAGCGGAATAGGTGTCGTGGGTCAGCGCGGCGCGGATGCCCGGCACCTTGTTGGCCGAGATGCAGACGCCGATACCGGTGCCGCAGAACAGGATGCCGCGCTCGTTGTCGCCATCGACGATGGTCTGCGCCAGCTTCTGCGACAGGTCGGCGTAGAAACCGGACTGGCTGAGGTCGCTGACTTCGAGGTCGGCCTTGCCCTTGAGATGGGCGGCGATGACGTCGAGCAAGGGCTTGCCGGCGCTGTCTGCTCCGATTGCGATCTTCATGATTGTTCCTTTCCGTCTTGTTGATCTGCGGGGTACGAGGGCTCAGATCGCCTTCGAGACGCGCTGCAGAATGTCGAGATAGCCATTGACGTCCCAGGCGGAGCGGCCGATGAACAGGCCGTCGATGTGCCCCTGGGTGATCAGTTCTTCGCAATTGCCGGGATTGACGCTGCCGCCGTAGAGGACGGGAACGCGCACGCCGAGCGCGCCTTGCGCCACGTCGGCGATCCGCTTATGGCGCTCGTCGGCATAGTCTGATGTTGCCGGAATGCCGTTGACGCCGATGGCCCAGACCGGCTCGTAGGCGAGCAGGATCGTCGCCTTGCGCGCGTCGCCTTCCAGCAGTTCCAGCGCGCCTTCAACCTGCCGCTTCAGGACGGCATCCGCCTCGCCCGCCTCGCGCTCGGCGAGCGTCTCGCCAATGCAGATCAGCGGCACCAGGCCGTGGCGCACCGCCGCTGCCGTCTTCAGGCCCACGGTACGGTCGGTCTCGCCGAAGTGCTCGCGCCGTTCGCTATGGCCAAGCTCGACCACATCGAGGTTGCAGTCCCTCAGCATCACCGGCGAAACCTCGCCGGTCCAGGCGCCGGCGTCGTCCCAATGCATGTTCTGCGCACCGACCTTGACGCCCGTTTGCACGAGCCGTTCCTTGACCTGTCTGACGGCGGTAAAGGGTGGAATGACGAAACGCTGGATGCGCTCGTCGCGCGCTCCGTCCGCTGCGGCCAGCCTCTCGGCAAAGACCATGGCCTCCGCCAGCGTCTTGTTCATCTTCCAGCTTGTGCCCACCCAGAGCTGCGGCTTGTTCATGCTTTCTCCGATGCTTTTCGATTGTCGACCGTCACCAGGGGGATTCCGGCCTCGCGGAGCGTCGCGGCATGCTCATCCGCCACCTCGGCGCCGGTCAGCACCGCATCGAAGGCGTCGAGCCCTGTCAGGAAATGCAGGGCGGAACGCCCGAACTTGTCGTGATCGACCATGAGATATTTGCGCGCCGCCGACTTCACCATCAGCCGCTTGGCCTGCACGACCTCCTGGTCCTGGTGGAAGGCTGCCGTTCCCGCGACTGCGGAGCTGGAGAGGAAGGCGATATCGACGCGCAGCGAGCGCAGCGCCTCTTCGGTGACGATGCCGAAAAAGCCGTTGAACTTCTTGCTGTACTGGCCGCCGAGCGCGATGACGTTGATGCCGGGCGCACCGGACAGACCGGTGATGACGCCGAGGTTGTTGGTGATGACGGTCAGCGGCCTGATGTCCCTGATGCAGCCGGCAATCGCGCCGGCCGTCGAACTGTCGTCGATGAGGATGCTCTGCCCCGGCTCGATCAGGCTCGCCGCATATTCGGCAATGCGGTTCTTCTCGGCGGCGGCAATCTTCTCGCGGTAGCGGAAATCGCTTTCGAACTGCGGGCTCGACTGGATCGAAGCGCCGCCATGCACCTTGCGCAACAGGCCAGCCTGTTCGAGATCGTCGAGGTCGCGATGCACCGTCATCTTGCTGACGCCGAAACGGAGTGACAGATCCTCGACGGACGCCGTGCCGGCCTCCATCAAAACATCCATGATCGCCTGTCGCCTGTCTTCCGGCTTCATCGTCATCCGCCTCGATCCCGATGCCGCGAGAGCGCGACATCACACCTGAGAAGATAACACCTTTATGTTATATTTCAATCTAGCTAATGATACTTTGTGATATTTCAGTGTGATTTTGATGATCGGTTGAACCCGGTATCGATGTAGGGCTCCCAGAACTCCACGGATTCGCGGATCATCTCCACAACGTTGTGGTCGGTCGGTTCCCGCTCGCGGAAGGACAGCTCCAGGCAGATCTCGTTGTCGGTGCCGCCGCCGGCCTTGACCGCATCGATCAGCTTCTCCGGCGTGATGCGGCCATCCCGGTTGTAGGCAGCGGTAAACGGCCAGTGCCCGCCCTTGTTCATCGACGACTGCTTGATGTGGATGATCGGCGAGCGCTCGGGAAATGCGCCCGCCCAGGCATAGGGGTCGATGTCATCGGGGTCGTCGGAGGTGACGTCGCCATGGTCGATATCGACCATCATCTTCATTGGGAGCGGCAACTCCGCCTCGGCGAGCCGCCGGTCGAGCGAGCGGCACTCGGCGATCGTGTGGCCGAACTCGCGCCCGACCGACATCGGTTCCCAGAACACATAGGAAAGACCGGCCGCCTTGCCGTGTTCCGCCACGTCGCGCCAGCAGTCGATGGCGATCTTCATCATCTCCTCGCGCCGGGCCGGGTCGTCATAGTCCCTCAGCGTGAAGATCGCAAACTGCGTGCCCATGCCGGATGCGCCAAGCTCGGCGGAGATATCGGCAAAGGTCTTGAACCAGTCGACATAGTAGCGTCGCACATCCGGGTCGGGGTGGCCGAAGTGGTTGAGCCTGCCATAGGGCCCGGTCATGCCCGAGGTGATCCTGACGCCGGTGCGGCTAAGCGCTGCCCTGAACTGACGGATGGTCTTGGAGATCGTTGCCGCCGGCCAGCCCGGATTGACGAACTCATGCGTCAGCTGCACGTAGCCGATGCGGATCTGCTCCCCGATTGTCTCGATCAGATCATCAGGCTCGGCAAAACGATTGACCAGCGGATTGGTGTTGAGCGACAGCGTGAAAGCCAAGACCGTACTCCTGACTACCAGAGAAATTTCGGGAGGATGAAATCGGGCGTGGCGCCATGCTCGGCAAAGAGTTTTTGCCGCTCCTTGTCGGAGGCATGCTCCAGTATCCCGGTGGTCACCAGCGCCGACTCAAGGCCGGCACTTGCCGCCCCGGCGATATCGTGTTCGATGCTGTCGCCGATTGCGCAGACGCGCGACGGATCGGGATGACCGAGAAAGTCGAGGGCAAAATCGTAGATGTCGGCGAATGGTTTTCCGATCCAGCGCACCGTGCCGCCGAGTTCCTCGTAAAGCTCCGCAATCCGCCCAGCCCCGAAAGCCATTCCGCTCTTGGTCAGCATCACCTTGTCGGGGTTGGTGCAGAGGCACGGCACGCCGCGCCGTGCCGCAGGCGCCAGCAGCGCCTCATAGTGCGACAGCGGCAGGACATCGCCTTCGCTCGCAGCCAGAAGCACGAAGTCCGCATCCGCGCCATCTTCGGTGCGCTCGAGGTCGAGCCCGGTGAGCGGCGACAGATCGCCGTCGCGGCTGACCAGCAGGCACTTTTTCGGAGGCCCGCTTGCCTGCCCGCCTTCCTTTTTCAGGATCTGCCACGCCACTTCGCCCGAGGTCAGGAACCAGTCCCAGCTGCCGGCGACGAAGCCGAGATCGACGAGACGGCGGTCGTTTTCCGCCGAGCGCTTGCCGGAATTCGAGAGAATGATGATGCGCTTGCCCTGATTCTTCAGCCGCACCAGCGTTTCGGCAGCACCAGGATAGGGCCTGCGGCCGTCGCGCAGCACGCCGAACTGGTCGATCAGAAAGGCGTCATAACGATCGGCGATATCGCCGAGGCCTGAGATGACAGTACTCATAACACACCTGCCTGTCTTGCACCGGCAAGCGCCAGCCGCGCCGTGCCGGCTGCGGCCTCTTCCGAACGTACCGTCAGGAACGGCACGCCGAGCTTGCGCGCGCGGATTGCCGACCACGCCGCATTTCTTGCACCGCCACCGACGGTGCGTATGGAACCGAGCTTGGGTCCGCCGAACGATGTCAGCCTGTGATAAGCAAGGCTTTCGATACCGGCGATGCCTTCGAAGATTGCCTTCAGAAACATCGCGTCATCCTCGGGTCGCGGCGTCAGGCGTGGCTCAAGATTCGGATCGGCGATGGGGAAGCGCTCGCCGGGCTTCGTCAGCGGGTAATAGTCGAGCCCGCTATCGACAGCCGGATCGATGCGGGCGGAAAGCTCATCGATGCGCTCTGCGGAAAAATACTCGGCCAGAACAACGCCTCCCGTATTCGATGCGCCGCCCGCCAGCCACATGTCGCCGATCCGGTGGCTGTAGAGGCCATATTCCGGGGCAAACAGCGCCCGGTCGGAAAGCACCTTCACCGTCAACGTCGTGCCGAGTGCGCTGACGCCATCGCCCGGACGATCGGCACCGGTCGCCAGAAACGAGGCACAGCCATCGGTCGTGCCGGCGACTAAAATGACATCCGGCGTCAGGCCGAAGGCTTCGGCTGCGGCCGCCGATATCGTCGCAACCGGCGCACCGGCCGGCAGCACCTCCGGCAGGAGATCGATGCGCGCGCCAGTTCGTGAGATCCACTCCGGCCAGCACCGCGCCACCGGATCGTAGCCGGTCTTCAAGGCATTGTTCTCGTCGGAAACGTCGTAGAGCCCGGTAAAATGCCCGGCGAGCCAATCGGCCTGATGGATGACACGGAAGACATCCGGCACCGATTGGAACAGCAGCACCTTGGCAAGACCGGAGGTTGCCCCGTGGGCGGCACTTTCCTTCGGTGCATGGGCGGCAATTGCGTCCAGCATCGTCCGGTCGGAAACCGGATCGTTGTACATCATCGGCGTGGCAAGCGGCGCACCGTCGGCGGAAACGGGCAGCATCGTGCCCGAGGTTCCGTCGATGCTGATGGCGCGGATCCGTCGACGATCGACCGCCTCGAGCACCTCGCCAAGCGCCGCCCGCACCGCCTTCCACCAGCCGACCGGATCGCGGTGGTCATCGGAAAAAGCGGCGAGCTTGGCCGCACCAGAGGCGACGATCGTGCCGTCAGGCACCATCGCCACGGAGCGCGCGCCCGACGTGCCGATATCGATGCCGACAACAAGGGCGTTCTGATCTCCACTCATTGCAGCGCCTGCCCTGCCCGGTTGAGCTTCTGGCGATATTTCTCCGCGTCCCAGCCGAGCAGTTCGGCGTTCTCGGCATCGCTCAGATAGCGAAGACGCCCATTTGCGGGAATGCGGGCCGTCACGTCGGCAAGGCAGCGCGCCATGGCGAGCGCGCCTGCGGAAATGGTCTTCTCGACCAGTACCCCCTTGCCGGGAAACAGCAGAAGCGGCGGCAGGGTTTCGCCACGTTCATTCCTGGCGGTCTCGATCGAAACGGCGGTTTCGCCCGGCGCGGCGATGACGGACCCCTTGCCGAGGAAGATGACATGGTCGGGATAGAGGCTGCCGCCGGCAGCAATCCGGCAGCTTTCGAGGTCGGTTGCGACCGCATGCAGTCGTGCGTCGTCGGGCAGGCAATAGCCACTGTCGACCGCAAGGCGGGACAGTGCCGCGAGATCGGCTGATGGCGCCGCCCGTCGCTGCGTCGTCAACCGGCGGGAGACCTCGGTCAGAAGGATTGCCGCATCGGCGACGGTCTCGGCGGCAACTGCAAGGCCGTGATTGCCGAGGATCAGCACCGACGTCTTCTCCTGCAGCCGCTCGGCGATCGCCTTGGCAAGCGGCAGCCCCGGCCGCGCATAGGGTACGAAGACATGCGGGATACCCGTCAGGCGTTCGGCAGCGATGGCCGCACCGATCGTCTGCACGGCGGTCGCGATGGTTTCGACGCAATGGACATGGATCACCACCTTCTGCGGCATCAGCGCATGTACCGTCGTCTCGATCGACGGCCTGAGGCCGGAAGGGTTCATTTCGGAGATGACGAAGTCCTGGGCTTTCTCGGCCGCGGGATCCATGCGATCCAACGCTTCGAGCAATGGGTCGAGCGCCACCGGCACCATGACGTCGCGCTGGCGCGCATGGGCAAGCCAGAGGCCGGAGGCCTTGATCCAGAGCGTGCCGACCTCCTTGATCGACGTGTTTCCGCCCGCCCCCTGCACCAGCAGCGGGTCGGCGCCGACCCGCGCCGAGATATCAAGCAAGGCCTCCAATTCCAGACTGCGCATTCCCACTCTCCTTCAGGCCGCCACTTGCTGGCGTTCCAGCCAGCCGGCGAAAGCCAGCCTCTCGGCCTGTGTCATGTGCAGGCCGTGTTTCGTCCGCCGTTCCAGTAGGTCTTCAGCCGTCGACGCCCATTCGTTGTCGATCAGGAAGCGCGCCTCGCGCTCGCGAAACAGCGGGCTGAAGACAGCGCCGAGGTCTTCGAGCGATTTGGCATTGCCGATCAGATCGTGCGTGCGCGTGCCGTAGAGCCGCGCGTAATGCTTGGCGAGGTCGGCCGTCAGCCAGCGATAGCGCGCCTTGAGATCCCCAAGAAACTGCTCGAAATCGGCATTGGCCATGTCGCCACCCGGCAAATGCGCCTTGGCGGTCCAGGCCGCACCCATCTCAGGGAAGAACGGTTTCAGCCGCTCGAGCGCATGTTCCGACAGCTTGCGGAAGGTGGTGATCTTGCCGCCGAAGACGGAGAGAAGCGGCGCCTGGCCGTTGGCCGCATCGACCTCGAAGATATAGTCGCGCGTCACCGCCGACGGGTTTTCGGCATTGTCGTCATAGAGCGGACGCACGCCGGAGAAGGAGTGGACGATATCGTCTTCGGTCAGTTGCTGCTTGAAGTAGCGGTTCACCGATTTCAAGAGATAGGCGATCTCGTTGCCATCGGCGGATACGTCCTCGGGCCGCCCCTCATAGGGGATATCCGTCGTGCCGATCAGCGCCAGGTCGTTCTGGTAGGGGTTGATGAAGATCACCCGCTTGTCCGGGTTCTGCACCAGATAGGCCTGCCGCCCCTCCCAGAATTTCGGCACGACGATATGGCTGCCCTTGACCAGTCGCACACTGCGGCTGGAATTGAGCCCGGCGATCCGGCCGATGACATCGTTGACCCATGGCCCCGCTGTATTGACCACGCAGCGCGCCTTGACCTCGGATTTCACGCCGGTGCGCAGATCCGTCATCTCCACCTGCCAGAGGCCGTCGACGCGACGAATGGCGCTGCAGGCGGTTCGGGTCAAGACGCGCGCGCCCTTCTTCTGCGCATCGAGTGCATTGAGCACAACGAGCCGGGCGTCATCGACCCAACAGTCGGAATATTCGAAGGCCTTGCGATAGTCCCGCTTGATCGGCGCACCCTCAGGCGCAGTGCTGAGATCAAGGCTGCGGGTGCCTGGCAGACGCTTGCGGCCGCCGAGGTGGTCGTAGAGGAACAGTCCGAGCCGCACGAGCCAGGCGGGCCTGTCGGCCGGATTGTGCGGCAGCACGAACCGCATCGGCCAGATGATGTGCGGCGCGGATGAGAGCAGCACCTCGCGCTCGATCAACGCCTCGCGCACCAGCCGGAACTCGTAATATTCGAGATAGCGCAGCCCGCCATGCACCAGCTTGCCCGAGCGCGAGCTTGTGCCTTGCGCCAGATCGTCCTTCTCGCACAAGAGGACCGAGAGCCCTCGCCCGGCCGCATCGCGCGCGATCCCCGCACCGTTGACGCCGCCGCCGACGACAAAAAGATCATATATTCCGGTCTCGGAACCCACGTTCTTGCCTCCCGTCATCAGCACGGATTGACCGGCGGCAGGCCGGCGATGTAGCGGCGCACCTCTTCGGCAGCCATCTCGGCGGCGTAGGTGACGGTGCGAACAGAAGCGCCGGCGATATGCGGCGTCAGTGTCACGTTCGGAAGCTGGAGCAGTGGCCAGTCCTCCGGCACCGGTTCGACAGAGAAGGTCTCGAGCATGGCCGCCGACAGGTGGCCGCTCACAAGGTTCTCATAGAGCGCGTGGTAGTCGCAGAGCGGCCCGCGCGCCGTGTTGACGAAGATTGCACCGGGTTTCATGTTCGCGAAGGTCTCGGCATTCATCATGTTCCGGGTTTCCTCGGTGACGCGCGGGTGCAGCGTCACAAGGTCGGAGCGCGACAGGAGGTCGTCGAGCGCCACATGCTCGACGCCGGCGTTGAGATCGTCGGCGCTCAGCTGCACATAGGGGTCATGCACCAGAACCTTTGTGCCGAAGGCCCGCAGCAGCCGCACCACCTTGGTGCCGATGTTGCCGTAGCCGATGACGCCGACGGTCATTTCCGAAAGCTCACGGCCGGTGCGGTCGGCGCGGTAGAGGTCGCCGCGCCACTCGCCCTTGCGTAGCGCCTCGTGGCCGGTGCGGATCAACCGCGTCTCGGCGAGGATGGCGCCGAGCGTGAACTCGGCAACGGCGCTGGCATTGCGGCCGGGCGTATTGACGACGCTGATACCGGCGTCGCGTGCCGCCGACATGTCGATATTGACGGGCCCGCCACGCGAGACGGCAACGAGCTTCAGCCCGGGAAGCGACGTCAGCATGCCGCGCGAGAGCGGCGCAAGCTGCGTCACCAGGATTTCCGCGTCGCCGATGAATTCGACGATATCGTCCGCCTTCCCCAGATATTCCTTGAGACCGTCCATGCCTTCGACGGCGTAACCATGCTCCATCGGCACATCCGGCCAGGGCAGCTCGAGGGTGCGGATCTCATGGCCGTCGCCGCTTGCTTCGACGATCTTGTCGCGAAACACGTCCGGCAGCATGAACCGGTCGCCGATGATGGCTATCTTTTTCATTTCAGTTCTTCCTGTTGTGATCCCGAGGCAGCATCCTGGGAAAGTGCGTGCCACACGGGTCGAAGCGCGATGCGCGACTGCTGGTAGGAGGGGAAGAGGCCGTCGTAACGGCGCGCAAGCGCCGCGTCGGCGGGCTCGGCAGCGCGCTGATGCGGCGACACCCAGTCACGCACGCATTCTGCCATCGAGGGGTAGATACCGAGGGAGACGGCCGCGATCATGGCTGCTCCTGCCGCCCCCGCCTCCTCGCGCTCGCTGGTCTGGACACTGGCCCCGAGCGCACCACCAAGAATGCGCCGAAGCGAGGCGCTACGTGCGGCACCGCCGGTCAGCCGGATGCGGCCCGGAAGCGGCCCCATCTCGGCGTAGCAATCGCGCGCGGCCATGGCGAGCCCGTCGAACACCGCCTTCACCATGTCGCCGAAGCCGTGGGTGATCGAAAGCCCGACGAAGGAAGCGCGCGCCGAAGCGTCGACGAAGGGGCCGCGCTCGCCCGCATCCGAAATATAGGGCTGGAACAGGAGCGACGTATCCTTGGCCTCCGCCAACCAGCCGTCGACATGGGACAGAAGCTCGCCCTTGGTCTTTTCGACGCCCATGCCTTTCAAGAGGCCGCCGGCGACCGACAGGATCCAGTCGATGTTGAGCGTTGCCGCCATGTTCGACTGCATCTGCGCATAGGTGTCCGTGATCGGCATGCACATGGTGTAGCCGGTGAGATCACGGTTGAGCCGCACGTCGTCGGCGCTCGTGGCAAGGCGCATGTGCATGCCGGTCGAGCCGATGATCGAGCAGCCGGTGTCGGTGCCTGGATCGTAGAGCCCGGCGCCAAGTGCCGTGCAGACGACATCGACATAGCCGAGCACCACCGGTGTGCCCGTGGGAAGACCGGTGGCGCCGGCTGCCTCCGACGAAAGCAGGTGGTGCGACGTTGCCCCGTCGACGATCTCTGGCAGGAAATGCTTGAGCTTCTGAAGGCCGAGAAAACGGATGACGTCGTCGTTGTAGCTGCGGGTGCGGAAGTTGCCGAAGGTGAAGTTGGCTTCGGAGGGATCCGTGGCACGCATTTGCGTCAGCTTGAAGTAGAGCCAGTCCTTGCAGTGAAACGTGGTTGCAACACCGGACAGCATTTCCGGCGCGTTGTCGCTCATCCAGCGCAGCTGCGCGCCTTGCTGGCACGCGGCAAGCCCGGAGCCGGTGCTGGCGAAACGCTCGACATCGCCGCTGTCGCCACGTAGGCGCTCCACCGTGTCGCCAGCACGCGCGTCGAGCCAGAGCCAGCCTTTACCGATGGGATCGCCCGCTCTGTCGATCATCCAGGTGCCGTCGCCCTGCCCGGTCACCGCGATCGCCGCAACACGGCCAGCGAGGTTCTCGACCCTGGCCGAAAGCTCG
Organism: Ensifer sp. Root127; assembly: GCF_001425225.1. Taxonomy (NCBI): domain Bacteria; kingdom Pseudomonadati; phylum Pseudomonadota; class Alphaproteobacteria; order Hyphomicrobiales; family Rhizobiaceae; genus Ensifer; species Ensifer sp. Root127. The sequence goes on along the minus strand of NZ_LMDX01000034.1, from coordinate 107,883 downwards.
GTCAAGGTGGTGACCGTGTCGGTCCAGGTGCGATTGAGGTCCTGCACGCTGCCGGTCCTGCCGACCGCCTCGTACGTGTTCGGCACCGATGCCATGGCAAGCTGCCGCCCACCAAGGTCGAAGGCCACCGACTTGATGACCGACGTTCCCGCATCGATGCCGATGAGGATGTCGCGCATCAGGCAAGCTCCACGCCGTGGCTGATCGCCTTGCCGCTGTCACCGTCGAACACATGCAGGCTCGACGGATCGAGGTGGATGCCGATCGGCTGGCCGACGGCAAGTTCGGTGCGGTCATGCTCGACCAGCACCATGGTGCCGCCGGCAAAGTCTGCCGCGATATGCGTCTGGTCACCGAGCCATTGGTTGACCGCCACACGTCCGGAAACTCCGTCGGCGCTGCGGCGCACCGCATATGGCCGGATCCCGAGCACCACCTTCTGCCGCTTCATCAGCGCGTCGCGCACGGCATGGGAGAAATCCGACGCCGGATATTCCAGCCGCACGCCGTCCCTGAGGCCGAAGGCGACCTTGGCGTCCGAACCGGTGACACTCGCCTCGAACACGTTCATCGGCGGCTCACCGACGAAGGTGCCGGTGAAGAGGTTCGCCGGACGCTCCTTGATCTTCTGCGGCGTATCGAACTGCTGCAGCACGCCGCCTTCCATCACCGCGATGCGATCGGCAAGGGCATTGGCTTCTGTCTGGTCGTGGGTGACGAGGATCGCCGTCAGTCCGCGTTCCTTGATGTAGTGCTTGATGCGGCCGCGCAGCACGGCGCGCAGCTGCGGCTCGAGCTGGCCCATCGGCTCGTCGAGCAGGTGCAGGTTGGCATCACGGATCAGCGCCCGCCCCAGCGAGGCGCGCTGCTGCTGGCCGCCGGAGATCGAGCTCGGATAACGCCCGAGAATATCCTCGATCTCGAGCAGCTTGGCGATACCAGCCACCTTCTCGTCGACGACGCTCTGCGACAGCTTGGACGCCTTGAGCGCAAAGGCGATGTTCTCGCGCACCGTCAGCGGCGGATAGAGCGAATAGCCCTCAAACGCCATGGCGACGTTGCGGCGCACCGGCGCAAACGTCTGGACTTCGCGTCCGCCAAGCGAGATCGTGCCGCGCGACACCGCCTCGAAACCGGCGATCATGCGCAGCGTCGAGGTCTTGCCGCAGCCGGACGAGCCAAGCAGCGCGATGATCTCGCCCTTCCGGACGTCCATGTTGAGCTTCTTGACGGCGTGGACGCCGTAATCGACCGGACCATAGAACTTATCGACGTCCCTGATCAAAAGAGCGGTGTCGTTCATGCCGCTTCTCCATTGCGCTTGGATGCGATGTCGGCGCGCGGCAGAAGCCGGCCGCTCGCCTTGTCGAAGAGGAAGGCGTGGGCACCGTTGACGGCGATATGGGCCGGTCCTGCCACCGGTCCAGGCGTTCCGGCCGGACGCGACACGAGGATTTCACGGCCGCGCGCGGTCATCGCCAGCGTCACGGTCTTCTCGTTGAGCGGCGTTTCCGCCTCCACCGTCACCGGGATGGCGCCCGGCGCCGATGCTTGGACAAAGACGATGCTTTCCGGGCGCAGACCGAGAACACAAGGTTTGCCCGAGACATCGCCGTCATAATCGGCAAGCCGCACCCGGACGTTGGAGAGTTCGACGAAGACACCGTCACCGCTCTTCTGCGGCGCCACGTCCAAAAGATTGATCGTCGGATCGCCGAAGAGCCGCGCGATCTCGATGTCGGCGGGTGCGTTGTAGATTTCCTGCGGCGTACCGATCTGGCGGATGCGCCCCTGCGACATCACCGCGATCCGGTCGCCGAGCGCCATCGCTTCCTTGTAGTCCTGGGTCACGTAGACGACGGTAGCACCTTCTGCTGCCAAAAGGCGCGGCAGTTCCAGCCGCATCTCGAAGCGGAGTTTCGCGTCGACATTGCGCAACGGGTCGTCGAGCAAAAGCAGCGGCGGCGAGCCGACCAGCGCGCGGGCCAATGCCGTGCGCTGCTTCTGGCCGTTGGAAAGCGCCTTCGGGTGATGGCTCAGTACATGGTCGATCTTCAGGAGCTTGGCGACCTTTTGCACGCCCGCGGTGATCGCATCCTTCGACGACCGCGTCGCCGTCAGCGGGCTGGCGATATTGTCGAAGGCGCTCATGTGGGGAAAGAGCGCGAAGTTCTGGAAGGCCATGCCGACACCGCGGTGTTCGGCATCGACATCGGTCATGTCCTCGCCGCCGATCAGCACCCTGCCCTCGTCGGGCTCGATGACGCCGGCGACAAGGCGCAGCAGCACCGTCTTGCCGGCGCCGGACGGGCCGAAGAGCACCAGGCGTTCGCCATTGGCGACATCGAGCGACAGGTCGTCGAGAACCGTCTGGCTCTTGTAGCGCTTGACGATGTTTTTTAGGTGAAGCGTCGTCATGTCTTACCCTTTCACCGCGCCAAGCGACAAACCTTCGACGAGGTAACGCTGGGCGTAGAGTGCGAGCGCGAGCGTCGGCGTGACCGAGAGAACGATGGCCGAGGCTATCTGCCCGTATTGGATGCCTGAGGATGTGACGAAGGCAAGTGCGCCCACGGTCACCGGCTGCTTGTCGGCGGAGGCCAGCACCAGCGCGAAGACGAAATTGTTCCAGGCGAAGATGAAGGCGAGCAGGCCGGCGGCAGCGATACCGGGACCGGCGAGCGGCAGGGCGATCTTGCGGAAGGTCGCAAACCAGGAATGGCCGGCGATGCGGTAGGCATATTCGACGTCGGCCGAGATATCCTCGAAGTAACCACGCACGATCCACAGGATCAGTGGCAGGCAGATCAGCTGGTAGACCCAGATCAGGCCGAAATAGGTGTTGGAAAGGCCGAGCCACTGGAAATATTGGGTCAGCGGCAGCAGCACCAGCAGCGGTGGCGCGAAGCGGAACGACAGCAGCGTGAACGCGATGTCTTCCGAACCCCTGAACTTGTGCCGGGCAAAGGCGTAGGCCGCGGGAACGCCGAGCACCAGCGCCACCGCAACGGAAGCGACCGACAGGAAGATCGAGTTGCCGAGGTTGCGCATGAAGGCGATGTCGAGCGTACCGGCGGCCGTCTGCAACTTGCCGGTGATCAGCGCCGCATAGTTGGATAGTGTCGGCGAGAACACGATCGATGGCGGAATGGTCAGGATCGTCTCGTTCGTCTGGAACGACATCAGGAAGATCCAGAAGATCGGGAACATGAAGAAGACAACGACGAGCGTCAGGGCGACAGCGCGCAGGACCCGTTCGATGGGAGACGTGGTTTCCATGTGAACCTCCTTACGCTTCGCCGCGGGCGCGTTCGCGCAGGCGCAGCCAGTTCTTGATGAAGACGTTGGAGAGCGTGTAGGTGATCGCCCACAGGATGATCAAAAGCGCTGCCGAACGGCCGACATTGGTCGACTGGAAGAAGTTGAGATAGGCCTCGACCTGAAAGACGGTCAGCGTGTTGCCGGGGCCGCCTTGCGTCATCGCATAGATGATGTCGAACTGCTGGATACTGTCGAGCAACCGGAACAGCGTCGCCGTCAGGATATAGGGCGTCAGCATCGGCAGGGTGATGCGGAAAAAGACGAAGCTTCGCGGCACGCCGTCAAGCGCCGCCGCCTCGAAAGGCTGGGTCGGCAGCGACCGAAGGCCGGCCAGAAGCAGGATCATGATGAAGGGCGTATAGACCCAGATATCGACGAGGATGACGGTCAGGAGTGCCGTGTCGGGCGAAGAGGCCCAGCGGAAGTCATGCAGGCCGATCAGGCTTGCGAGGTAGCTGAGGATGCCGAAACTCGGATTGGTCATCAGCTTCCACATCAAAGCGGCGAGCGCCGGCGCAATCATCAGCGGCAACAGCAGCATGATCGAGATGAAGTTGTTGATCGTTGAGCGGCGCTGCAGCAACAATGCGATGCCGAGACCGAGCAGCAGTTCCAGCGTCACGGTGATCCCGGCATAGAGCAGCGACACCTTCAGCGTGTTCCAGAAGGCCGGATCGGTGACGAAGTTCAGGTAGTTTTCGCCCCAGTTGAACTGACGCGCCCAGGGCTGGCTCAACCTATAACGCTGGAACGAATAGATAACCGCCGTGAAGAAGGGGATGAGAATGCCGATGCACACGAGCAGCGCCGGCAGGCTCAGCACATAGGGAAGCATCTTCCTGCTGATCCTGAAACCTGACGCCGGTTTGCGGAGTGTTGCTGTTGAAGCCATGTGGAGCTCCGTTCTCTAAAGTCTTGAAGAAAGCACGCGGCACGCGAGGTCGAGCCCCGCGCCAGTCCACCGGCATCTCAGGTTGGTTTGGGCGGCCTTAAGCCGATCTCGCGGGATGCCCGGCGCCGAATGCGCCGGGCATCGCTTGGGAGGCGTATCAGCCGAGACCAGCTTCCTTCAGCTGGCGATCGATGCTTTCGACGAGCTGGTCGAGACCTTCATCGACCGGTACCTGCTTGGCGACCATCTTCTGCAGCGTCGCCGCCCATTCGGTGGTGACGTCGAAGAACAGCGGCTGCGGCGTGAACTTGATCGAGGCGCCGGCGGCCGAAGCGTCGAACATTTCGACATAGCCCGGATACTTGCCGTTCAGCTTCTCGCGGAACATCTCGTCCTTCCAGATCGACTGGCGAACGGGATCGACGAAGTCCATCTTGGTGGCGCCGAACAGCGCGTGCTCCGGACCCGACGCCCACTGCAGGAAGTACCAGGTGGCGTCCTTGTCCTTGGAGAAATTGGACATGGCGAGCGACCAGATCCAGATGTTTGGCGTCGAGGCCGTGGCTTCCGGGTTGGCGGCAAAGGCGGCGTAGCCGAGCTTGCCGGCCATCTTGTTGTCGCCGCCGTTCATGAAGTAACCAAGGCAATCGGCGTCGAAGATCATCGCCGATGCGCCGGCACCGAGATCGGCGCCGACCTGATACCAGGTATAGGTCGACCAGTCCTTCGGGCCGCTTTCCTGGATCATCTGCACGAACTTGGTGTGATAGGCCTTGGACTCGGCCGTATTCATCGCTGCCGACAGCTTACCGTCGGCTGAAACGTTCAAGTCCTTCTGGTTGAAGTTGGCGTAACCGGACAGGAAGCCCGGATGGATCGTCGCCCAGGAGCGCGAACCTCTGACGCCGATGCCGTAGATGCCGCCGATGTCCTTCTGCAGCTTGGCCGCGACCGCGATCATGTCGTCGAGGTTCTTCGGCAGCTCGACGCCGGCCTTGTCGAACATCTCGCGGTTATAGGTGATGTTGTTCTGTTCGAACGCCCACGGAATGCACCATTGCTTGGCGTCTTCCGAACCGAGCGCCCCGCCCGGCTGACCGTTCCAGGCGCAGGAGTTCTTCACGCCGGCGAGGAAATCGTCCCAGTTGTAGTTCGGGTTGGTCTTGGTCGGATCCTTGATCCATTCGTTGAGGTCGGCGATCCAGCCGGCCGGACCATAGGTCCAGGTCATGTAGGCGCCGGTCATGAAGGCGTCGTATTCGGACGAGCCCGACGAAAGCGCTGCCGTCACCTTGTCGAAATAGACGTCCTCCGGGAACACGTCATAGGTGACTTCGATACCGGTCAGATCCTTGAAGGCCTGAAGGTTGGCAATCATCGCGTCAGCATAGGGATGCTTGTTCAGAAGCAGCTTCAACGACTTTCCGGAATGCGCCTTCCAGTCGAAATCGGCGGCCAGCGCCTGGGTCGACATCATGTTGAAGAGCGTGCCGGCCGAACCGGCCGCAATCCCGGCAGCGCCGAGACCCTTGAGCATGCCGCGACGATCTACCTCTCCGCGCAGAAACGCGCTGATGAGGTCTTTCTCCTTCTCGTACATAAGTCTTCTCCTCCGTTGCGGGTATGATTGCATCATGCGATCACCGGCTACCCGACCGGTATTCCTCCCCCGAGGCGTTAGAGCGACACCTCCTCGCCCTCGCCTCTCGACTTTGTCAGGCACTCCTCATTTTCCGTCGGCGGCCAGCGCCCGAGCGGTCTTTTCGTCGGTGATGAGGCCGCTCAGCAGGCCGCTGCCAAGCACGGCACGAATGGCAGGCGTCTTGATCTTGCCGCCGGCGACGGCCACCGTGCGCCGATCCTTCAGGTCGTCGCGGCTGAGCGTGAAGGTGCGGTTCGACAGCGTCGTCTCGATCGGGCGACCATCCTCGTCGAAGAAGTGGCCAAGCAACTCGCCCTTGCCCCCGCCCCTCTGAATTTCCTCGATCTCGCTCATCTCGATCATTCCGGTCGAAACCAGCGACGCCTCGCGCTCTGCCGTGCCGATGCCAACCAACAAGAGGTCGGCGGTCTTGGCGAGATCGAACACTTCGCGCACGCCGCGCTGGCTGAAGAGCACGTCGCGATCCTCGACGGTGTTGGCGAAGAACGGCACGGGCATGACATAGGCTTCCGCGCCGGTACGCTCGGCCAGCCGGTGGATCACGTCATGCGGGTTTGCCGAGAACTTGCGGGTGAGACCGCCGAGCAGCGAGACGAAACGGGTGTTATTGCTGGTGGTGCGCGGCAGATACTCGACACAAGCAGCAAGCGTGCGGCCATGACCGACGCCGACGAGCGCAGTTTCGCCGCGTTCGATCTCGCGCTTCAGGAACTGCGCGCCAGAAATGCCGAGCGCCTTCAGCGGCAGATCGTCGGCATCGAAGTCGGGAACGACCTCGCAGTAGTCAAGTCCGTAGCGCGCGGAAAGCTTCTGCTCCAGCTCGACGCATTCCGACACTTCGCCATCGATATAGACCTTCACCAGGCCTTCCTGGTTGGCCTTCATGATCAGGCGGTGGGCTTTCAGTGACGTCAGCCCCAGCCGCTTGGCAACCTCGGCCTGGGTCAGACCGCCGGCATAATGCAGCCACGCGGCGCGCGTCGCCATGCTGGTTTCGTCGTCGCGAAGGTTTGCACCACCGATGATCGCCATCGTCTCCACCCAGGTTCGTTATGTTGCAACGCATGATACCTTTTGCATTGCATGATATTTTTATCTCGTTGCTGAAAGAAATTTCATGCCGTGAAAAAAATGTCAAGCAAGTACGTGCGCGGTGCGTTCATGGTTTGTGGATCGCGGCGAATGACGAGGAGAAAGGACTGGCCGACGAGCGTGCAATGGGCCGAGAATCGATGGCGATGGGACTGCTGCCGCTGGCGGGCATAGGGAGGGCCGAGGGCGCATCGAGACGCCTCATCCCTGTGCCTGTCATAGGGATCCAGCCAACCCAAGGCCTTGGGCTGGAAGGTCTTCTGACCTGACAGACGTCAGGTCGCTGGATTCCGGCACAAGGCCGGAATGAGGGAGAATGGGATGCGCCGCACCTCCAACACAGCCATTCTCAGCCGACGCTTCACACTTTGGCAGTTCTCTGGGAACGCCAAGGGTGCAAAAACCTCCTCATCCCTGTGCCTGTCACAGGGATCCAGCCAGCCCAAGGCCTTGGGCTGGAAGGTCTTTTGACCCGACAGACGTCAGGTCGCTGGATTCCGGCACAGGGCCGGAATGAGGGGCGACGGGGATACGCCGCCCGTCAAGCAAGGGCGCGCTCTTAGAATTTCGCCAACACGCCCCCCGAAAGACTGGTGTGGCGCTGAACCCTACTGGCCGAGATTGCGCAGGTAGAGGGAAAGAAGCTGCGTCTGAGAGGAGATGCCGAGCTTACGGTAGACGTTGCGGCGGTGGACCTTGACCGTGCCGGTCGAGATCCCAAGCTTCAGGCCGATCGATTCCGACGAATGACCCTGCAGCACGAGTTCGATGATCGAGGCTTCGCGCTCGGTCAGATTCAGGTGCTGCCAGACGCCGTCCGCGGGAGGGTGCGCCGACTTTCTCCGGCTGCGGCCGGTCTTTGCCAGCGCCGTGTCGAACCGGCGCCCGAGGTCGGCCCAGTGGTGGCGCACAAGGGCGGAGACCAGCGGCTCGACCTTCTTCAGCAACGCGAATTCCGCCGTGCTGAACGGGCCTGTCGCCTCGCGCCGCATCAGCGAAAGCACGACGGTGATCTGCTCGCTGATCGGCACGAAGAAGCCGACCTCCTCCGCCAGTCCCGTCTGCACGTAATAGGTCCGATAGTATTCGCTGGAGAAGAACCGGTCCGGCGCCCGCTCCCGCATGCGCCAGACACCCGGCTTGCCCTCGCAGGCCGCGTGGTAGAACGGATCAAGCAGATAGGGCCCGGCCTGGTAGAGGCTGACGAATAGAACATGGTCCTTGGCATTGAAGGTACTGTAGAGGTCGATCGGCCGTTCCTTGCCGCGATAGGCGAAAACCACGACATAATCGAAGGTCATCAGCGTCGACATCAATTGCCGATAGGCCGCACCCACAGCCTCGTCGTCCATGGTCGCACCGTCGACCATGGGCGCCAAGACCTGAAATAATCCCTCGAGATCGATGCCCAAACCGCTCTCCCGCCGATCCGGCCCTGTTCCGGGGTATACTCCTCCCACAAGCCAATTCGCGTTGAAATACCTCTCTCGGGGTATATACCGGCACCGGGCGCTTTGACTAGGCTGCCTGTCAATGACGGTGGAGCGCGGGGGCATCAGAGCCTTGGCGGTATCCGACAACAACCGCAGGGAACAGACGTGACATCCGCTTCGACGAACGACATCGAATTCCGTTCGGTCGCCAAACGCTATGGCAGCGTGACCGCCGTTTCGGACATCAACTTCGCGGTGCCCCGGGGCGCCTTCATGGCGCTGCTCGGACCTTCCGGCTGCGGCAAGACCACCTGCCTGCGCATGATCGGCGGCTTCGAGCAGCCGAGCGAAGGCACCGTCTATATCAACGGCGAGGCGATGAACGGCGTTGCCGCCTATCGGCGCCCGGTCAACATGGTGTTCCAGCACTATGCGCTGTTCCCGCATCTCGACGTCGAGCAGAACGTCTCCTATGGCCTCAGGCAGATGCGGCCGCGCATCGCCAGTGCCGAGATTTCGCGCCGCGCCCAGGAGGCGCTGGAGATGGTCCGGCTCGGCGGCTTCGGCAAGCGCCGGATCCACGAAATGTCCGGCGGCCAGCAGCAGCGCGTCGCGCTCGCCCGCGCCATCGTCAACAAGCCGAGGGTGCTCCTGCTCGACGAGCCGCTGGCGGCACTCGACAAGAAGCTGCGTACCGCCATGCAGATCGAGCTGCAGACCCTGCAGCGCGAACTCGGCATCACCTTCGTGCTCGTCACCCACGACCAGGAGGAAGCGCTGTCGATGAGCGACTTCGTCTGCGTCATGAATGCCGGCCGCATCGTCCAGGTCGGGCCGCCGCAGGAAATCTACGATCGCCCTGCAAGCCTGTTCGTCGCCGATTTCGTCGGCAAGACCAACCGGATCGCTGCCACCGTCGACAATGGCGGCGCCTCCATCCTGTTTGCCAACGGCACGCGGTTTGCCGCCCCGGCCACCACGACACCGAGCGCCGGTGCTGCCATGGTCGCGTTGCGCCCCGAGGCGATCAGCCTGAAACGCAATGGTGCTGCCGCCACTGCCGCCCTCACCGGCACCGTCACGCACCGCATCTTCCTGGGATCATCGGTCGAATACTCCATCGATGTCGATGGCCTCGGCGATTTCCTCGTCACCGCCGACCGCCGGGCGCTCGGCGACAGCGATCTCGTCGAGCCCGGCGACAAGGTCGGCCTCGCCTTCGATCCGAATGCGCTTCACGTCTTTCCGGCCTGAAATGTGTTTCCGGCCCGACCCGGCCGCCCCCTGAGCCTTGCATGAACGTCAACGATAAAGGGAACAGCGTCATGACCAAATGGTACAGAGAAAATGCCCCGATCACCGCCGAGCAATTGGCCGACGAGCTGATGCGCCTGAAGCGCGGCTCGGTCACCCGCCGCCACTTCCTCGGCGTCACCGGCCTTGGCCTTGCAACGGCGGTTCTGGCGCGCCAGCCGGGCCTCTTCAATTCGACGGCCTTTGCCGGCGATCTCGGCACGCAGATGTCGATCGCCACCTGGCCTAATTATCATGATCCTGCCACCTTCGAGGCGTTCCAGACGGCAACCGGCGTTGCCGTCGAGGTCAACGTCTTCGGCTCGAACGAGGAAATGCTCGCCAAGCTCCAGGCCGGCGGCACCGGCTGGGACCTGTTCGTGCCCACCAACTACACCATCTCCACCTATGTGAAGCTCGGCCTGATCGACGAACTCGATCTCTCCAAGCTGCCGAACTACGACGCCTCGACCGAGACCGCGCGCTTCACCAACGAGGGTGTCGTCGACGGCAAGACCTATGCCGTGCCGAAGAACTGGGGCACCACGGGCATCGCGCTCAACTCCAGCAAGATCAAGACACCGGTGACCAGCTGGAAGGACTTCTTCGAGATCGCCATGACCGAGGCCGACGGCCGCGCCATGGTCCACGACTACCAGCTGACCACCATCGGCAATGCGCTCGTCTCGCTCGGCTATTCCTTCAATTCGACCAAGCCGGAAGGGCTCGCCAAGGCCGAGGAACTGCTGATCAAGGTCAAGCCGCACCTCTACGCCATCAACAGCGACTACCAGCCGTCGATGCGCGCCACCGACGCCTGGATGACGATGTGCTGGACCAATGACGGCGCGCAGCTCAACCGCGACATGCCGGAAATCCAGTTCGTGCTCGGCAAGGACGGCGGCGAAATCTGGTCGGACTTCTACGCCATCCCGAAGAGTGCGGCCAACAAGGCGGCCGGTTATGCGCTGCTCAACTACCTGATGGCACCGGAAAACGCCGTCAAGGAACATATCGCCAATGGCGCGCCGACCACCGACAGCCGCGTGATGAAGCTGCTGCCGGCCGACGTCACCGGCAACAAGATCGTCTATCCCGACGAGGCCTCGCTGACGCCGCTCGAATTCGGCGCCGCGGTAACCTTGACCGATCCGGGCCGCGCCGAGCTGATGGCGCGGTTCAAGTCAGCCTGATTGAAACTTTGACGTGACCGCCCCTCATCCTCGCGGTGAGGGGCCGAAATGCCAATGAAACTTGACGGATCAACTCACATGCCCGCGGCAACGAACACGAAGAGAAACCTGGTGACGGCAGCGCTGGTGGCGCCGGCGGCGGCATGGCTGATGATCTTTCTGGTCCTGCCGTTCATCGCCATGCTGGTCTTCGCCTTCGGCGAGCGCGCGCCCGAAGGCGGCTATCAGGCGGCGTTCACCTTCGCCCAGTTCGCCAGGCTCCCGACCCGGGCGGCCGCCTTCTGGAACACGATGGTGCTGGCGCCGGTCGGTGCGCTGCTCTGCCTGCTGGTCGCCTACCCCGTCGCCTATTATCTCGCCGTCAAGGCGGACCCGCGGTACCGCCTTATCCTCGTGTCGCTGGTGGTCGTACCCTTCTGGACGAGCCTGCTCGTTCGCACCTATGCCTGGATGTATATCCTCGGCTCGCGCGGCATTCCGAACCTGCTGTCGATGATCGGCCTTGAGGATGTGCGCCTGCTCAATACGCCGGGCGCCGTGCTGCTCGGCATCGTCTATGGCTACCTGCCGCTGATGATCATGCCGATCTATGTCAGCCTCGAAAAGCTCGATCGCCGGCTGCTCGAAGCCTCCGCCGATCTCGGCGCGAGACCCGTCTCGACCTTCTTCGGCGTCACCCTGCCGCTGTCACTGCCGGGCGTGATGACGGGCGTGGCGCTCGTCACCATCCTGCTGCTCGGCGAATACCTGATCCCGCAGCTTCTCGGTGGCGGCAAGGTGTTCTTCATCGGCAACGCGCTGGTCGATCTCTTCCTGCAATCTCGAAACTGGCCTTTCGGCTCGGCGATCGCCGTGACGCTGGTGGCCGTGGTCGTGGTCATCCTGATGGTGGCGATGCGCATCGCCTTCAGGGTCGCCGGCACAAGACAGGTGGATCTCGTCTGATGCGCGCCTTCATCTCCTCGGTCTATATCTTCCTCTACGCGCCGATCGCGCTGGTCGTCCTGTTTTCGTTCAATGCCAGCCGCAGCGCCAGCGAGTTCACCGGCTTTTCGACCGCATGGTACGGCAAGGCGCTCGGCAATACCTTCCTGGTCTCGGCGCTGCAGAACAGCCTGATGATCGCCTTTACCAGCGCCACCCTTGCCGCCATCTTCGGCACCATGGCCGCACTCGGCATGGAGCGGCTGGCGCCGCGCAACCGGGCGATCTTCGACGCGCTCTTTGCCGCGGCCATCGTCGTGCCCGGCGTCGTCATCGGCATCGCCACGCTTGTGGCGCTCGTCGCCGTCTTTTCCTTCGTCAATCCGGCGCTATCCGCCATCTGGCCGGGCGACCAGCCGCCACAGCTCGGGCTCGGCTATGGCTCGATCATCGCCGCGCACGGGCTGTTCTCGATGGCGCTCGTTACCATGATCGTGAAAGCTCGCATCGCCAGCCTCGGGCGCGATATCGTCGAGGCATCGAGCGATCTCTATGCGACGCCGCTCACCACCTTCCGCCTGATCGTGCTACCGCAGATCCTGCCGTCGATCCTGGCGGGTTTCCTGCTCGCCTTCACCTTCTCCTTCGACGATTTCATCATCGCCTTCTTCGTCGCCGGTTCGAAGACGACGCTGCCGATCTACGTCTTCGCTTCGATCCGCCGCGGCGTGACGCCGGAAATCAACGCGATCGCGACGCTGGTGCTCGTCGCCTCGCTGCTCCTGATCCTGACCGCCCGCATCCTGATGCGGGACAAAAAACCGAAATCCGGGGAGTGAACAGATGATCCTGAAAGACCGGGTCGCGATCGTGACCGGAGCGGGCTCCGGGATCGGTCAGGCGGGCGCTGCCATCATGGCGCGCGAGGGTGCGCATGTCGTCGTCGTCGACCGCAGCCCCGAGGCCGGCAGCCTGACCGTCGACACCATCCGCGCCATGGGCGGCAAGGCCGAGGCCGTCACCCTCGACGTTACCGACGATGCAGCGCTTGCCGACGGCATCGCCGATATCCTCTATCGCCACGGCCGCATCGATATCCTGCACAATCACGCCGGCGCGCAGGTTGCCGGCGATCTTGAAGAGGTCGAAGTCTCCGGCTTCGACCGCTCGTGGAACCTCAATGTGCGTGCGCATTTCATGGCCGCCCGCCTGGTCATGCCGTCGATGAAGGCCGCCGGCCGCGGCGTCATCGTCAACACCTCGTCATCGTCGGGCGTGCTCTACGACCGCGAGATGATCGCCTACACCACCACCAAGCATGCGGTTATCGCCATGACCAAGCAGATGGCCGGCGACTACGCCCGCCACGGCATCCGCGTCAACGCGCTCTGCCCCGGTTGGGTCGATACGCCCTTCAACGACCCCTTCATCGCCCAGATGGGCGGTCGCGGCGCGATCGAGGCCTACATCCGCGAAAAGGTACCGCTCGGCCGCTGGGCAAGCGTCGACGAAATCGCCGAGTCGATCCTGTTCCTGGTGTCCGACCGATCGTCCTACATGACCGGCCAAATCCTGGTGGTCGATGGCGGCGAGACGGTGGTGTGACGTCCGGACGCTGAGGTACCCACCAGGCCTCGTTGTGAAGGCGCCGCCGCCCCACTCGCCTCATTTCCGCGCTGGCTCGGAGCGTTTTCCTCGCGTCCCTGGTGTCTGTGGTGCGCGAAGCGCTTCCTCCTTTCCCTCATTTCTGTGCTTGTCACAGAAATCCAGCCACGGCGCGTCTGCGCCGTGAAGGACTTGTGCCAGACGCCGGAACGAAGGAGCCTCTGGCGCCGCCGACGCGGCGCCGCTGGATCTCTGTGACAAGCACAGAGATGAGGTCGGCAAATGTTGACGCCCTATCACACCTCCGGAACAATACCCCGGCATGCCCAGGCCACTGCCGCAAACGACCGGGGGCCGTCGGGTTGGCCAGCCTCATAGGCGGCCTTCACGGCTGCATCGATCTTCACCCGCTGGGCTGGCTCTAGTGCCGAGACGTATTTGCCGAGAGGTCCCTCACCCGCGGAGATCGGCTGCCAGAAATCTGCGAACGACTGATAGTCCATCCGGATCATAAGCGACGTCTGCTCGATATCCACGAGGCCATGCGCCGCGAAGCTCTGTATCATCTCTCCGGGCCGCATCATCGGCTGGAAACAATAGCGGGCGCGTACCTGATCGGCATTTTCATCGAGCATCGCCGCCGTATCGAGCACCATGCGCATGCCCGGCAGACCGCCGAAATGATCCCAGACCACGGCCGCAACCACGCCGCCCGGCCGCACCACCCGGCGCATTTCGGCGACGGCCTTTTCCGCTTTAGGTACGAAATGCAGGACCAGCAGCGCCAGCGCCCGGTCGAAATAATCATCGGCAAAGGGAAGCGCGCAGGCATCGGCCTGCTGGATCCTGATCCTCGGATCGGTGTTCGCCTTGATCGCCGCTTCGACGAAGACGGGCGAAAAGTCGATCGCCGTGATCTCACGGAGATCTGCCGCATGCGGCAGCGCAAAGGTCAGGCTTCCGGTACCACATCCGACGTCGAGGATCCGCTCGCCATCTGCAAGGCCTGAAAAGTTGATAAAAAGCGGCGCGAGCTGTTTGCTCCAACGCCCCATCAGTTGCTCATAGCCAGTCGCACTTTGAACATTGAAGCTTGATGTCATGATCGCCCCCAAGCAGCAAAGCCAGCATTCTACCGCGTTTCCATAAATCGTATTCGATTTAAGGAAACATGCGGCAATTCAAAGTGCTACAACGACCTTCGCGCGTACGCGCGGCGCTGTAGCTCGCGCACTGCTCGATACCAAGGCGTCGACGATCCTCTCGGAGAGACGGTGGCAAGACGCCGGCCCCTGGCTATGTCAGGGCAATGTGCCCGATGCCCTTGGCGGCGATCTCCTCAAAACTCTCGTCGTAGCCGGCATCGGCGTAGCGGATGACGCCGAGTGCGGTGTCGTTGGTGAGCGCATGGTCGAGCCGCTCGTCGGCAGCTTGCGTGCCGTCGGCCACCACCGTCACGCCGCAGCTCGTCATGTAGCCGGCATAGCCGCCGCCGCCCGAATGCACGACGACGAGATCCGCCATCGAGGAGCAGAGCAGCATGGCGTCGAGCAGCGGCCAGTCGGCGATCGCGTCCGATCCGTCCTTCATCCGCTCGGTCATGATGTTGGGATGCGCCATGGCGCCGGCATCGAGGTGGTCGCGCGAAAAGGCGACTGGTCCCTTCAATTCGCCCGACGCCACCAGTTCGTTGACGCGACGGGCCAGCGCTGTGCGCTCACCATGGCCGAGCCAGGCGATGCGCGCCGGCAGGCCCTCGAACGGGATGTGCTCGCGTGCAAGCCTGATCCAGTTGGTGACGATCTTGTTGTCCGGGAACATTTCGAGTAGCAGGTCGTCGATGCGCGCGATGTCGCTCTCCTCGCCGGACAGAGCCATCCAGCGGAAGGGGCCGATGGCGCGGGCAAAGAGTGGGCGCAAATAGGCCTCGGTGAAGATTGGAATGTCGAAGGCGTTGGTAACGCCGCCCTCGCGCGCCTGGGTGCGGATGAGGTTGCCGTTGTCGAAGACTTCCGCGCCCTTTTTCTGAAACTCGAGCATCGCCGTAACATGCTCGACGATCGAGGCGCGGCTTGCGGCCATCAGCTGGCCCTGGCCGTCGTCACGCAGCGATTTCACCTGATCGACCGTCATGCCCTTCGGCACGTAGCCGTAGACGAGGTCGTGCGCCGAGGTCTGGTCGGTAACCACGTCGGGCACGATGCCGCGCCGGGCGATTTCCGGGTAGACCTCGGCGGCGTTGCCGATGAGCCCGACGGAGAGCGCCCGCTTGTCCCGGACCGCCGCATCGATCATCGCAAGTGCCGTATCCAGATCCGGTGCGATCTCCTGGAGGTAGCCGATCTCCCGGCGCTTCTTCGCCCGCTCCGGGTCGATATCGACGCAGAGGATGGCGGCGCCCGCCATGCGGCCGGCAAGCGGCTGCGCGCCCCCCATGCCGCCGAGCCCGGCCGTCAGCACGAAGCGGCCGGAAAGATCGCCGCCGAACCGCCGCTCGGCAATGCGCATGAAGATCTCGTAGGTGCCCTGGATCACCCCCTGGCTGCCGATATATTGCCAGGCCCCGGCCGTCAGCCCGCCCCAGCAGATCAGCCCCTTGCGTTGCAGCTCGTAGAAGACTTCGGCCTTGGCCCATTGGCCGACGATGTTGCAGTTGGCCATGATCACCAGCGGCGCCTTGGCATGGGTCTTGAGCAGCCCGACCGGCTTGCCGGACTGGATGATCAGCGTCTGGTCCTCGTCCATCTCGATCAACGTCTTGACGATGGCGCGGTGCGCCGGCCAGTTGCGCGCGGCCTTGCCGAGCGCGGCATAGACGATGAGGTTGTCCGGATCCTCGCCGACAGAAAGCACGTTTTCGAGTAGCCGCAGCAAGGCCTCCTGCCGCCAGCCCTTGGCGCGCAGCACCAGTCCGCCGGGGATCGGAAAGTTCGGGTGACGGGGGTTGGCCTTGGGCATCGTCTCGTTCCTCTTCGTTGTCGCGAGGCAGCTCGCTGCCCCTCACCCTAACCCTCTCCCCGCAAGGGGAGAGGGGATTGTTCACAGCTTGCGGCGAACATCGCGTGCGAAGCCGCTATGGTCCATCGCCCACAGGCCGGGGGCGTAAACGGCTCCCCTGCTCGCTGCCAACGCGCCATCTCATCACAATCGTGCCTCTCCCCTTCTCGGCGAGAAGAATAACCACGGCTTGCCGCCCCGGGTCGCAACGACGTCGCCTCTCCCCGCCTACGGGGAGAGGTTAGGGTGAGGGGCAAAACCACTCTCTGCATTCACTTCGGCGGCAACGTTTCGACGAAGGCAGTCGCCGCATCGATGAGCCGCTTGCGCACGGCGTCGTCGCCATAAGCGTCTGCCCCGGCCCGCACCCAGCCATGCATCGCGCGGCCGTTCATCACCATCAGTTCGACATCGGACAGCGCCAGCGCCCAGCCGTCATTGCCCTTGCCGAGCCGCACCAGCATCGATCCTTCGCGCGCGCCGCAGAGCAGGTTGCCGTTGAGCAGAAACGCCCAGCCGCCGAACATCGCCTTTTCCGACAGCCCCGGCCGCCCGGCGATCTCGTCCTTGATCAGTTCCTCAAGTCCCGCATCCCGCGCCATGACCTCTCTCCCCTGGCGTTTCCTGTGCACACGAAATCTGGAAACGCTTTACCTCATTGTTCTCTTGCATTTCCGGACGGAAAACCGCTTCGCGCTTTTCCTGGACATGCTCTACGACCGCCCGGCCAGAGCGTAGCGGGCGAGCTCTATGCCCATCGCCTTTTCGACCGAGGGGTAGACCGTCGGGTCGAGCACGCTGGACGCAAGCGGGATCACCGACTTCGGCACATGCAGCACGAAGATCGTCATGCCGACCCGCAGTTGGCCGACGCTCAAGGGTTCGCCCTCTGATGACAACGTGGTGATGACGTCAGGGAAGGTGGCAAGCCTCCGGCCTTCCGCAGAGTCAACCGCCATGTATTCATTCATCACGTGCAATACCGTTGAGTCAGCCCCCTTCCCCAGCGTCACCGTGCCGATGTCGAAGGCCTCCTTGGTGTAGGTGACCGACTTGTCGGTGATCGTGCCTTCGGCAAGGATCGCGCCATTGGTCGTCTTGACGATCGCATCGATCACCGCGCTGCCGCCCTTGGCTTCCGCCGCGATGATCGCCTCGCCGAGCGCCAGCGCCAGCGAGATGCCGCCGAGCGCCGCATTCGCCTTGACGTAGGACGCGCGGACCGGATTGCGGCACGAGGCGATGAAACCGCCGGACATGTCGGAGGCGGTGCGCAGGATCGGCGAGACCTTGGCGGTCGCGCCGCGGACCACCAGCTCGATATAGCGGTTCTCGTCGCGATTTCCCCCGACGGCGGTCTGGATCATCTGTTCAGGCGACCCGGCAAGGCCGATCGAGCCCATGTCGCCGGTCGGGTGCGCCCGGATGTCGCCGACCGCATCGACCACCTTGGTCCCGAGGATCGCCGATGGCAGCCAGCCATTGAGCGTCGAGGACTTGCCGTTCTGGCCGATGATCAGGCCCGAAAGCTTCTCGCCGAGCGCCTCCTGCAGCAGTTGCACCGCCTTGACGTAGTCGACGCCGCGCATTTCCCAGGGGGTGGTCGAGGCCGGCGCGCCGATGGCGGCTGCTGTCGCCACCCAGTCGTCGGCATCAAGCTCGTCGACCGACACCAGTTCCGGTTTGCCGATCGAGACCGCGGCATAGCCGAGCATGCGGCCGTGATCGGCCCAGCCGCCGCCGCCGGCGGCATAGACGGAGCCGCCCTTGACCGCAGCTTCGACATCCTTCTCCGTCAATATCCGACCCATCTCAAACCTTCTCCTGCAATTGTTTGTCGAGCCTTCTGACGGCATCGAAGAGCACGGCAGTGCCTAGCGCGATATCGTCGTTCTCCGCCCACTCGTCCGGGGCGTGCGAACGACCGCCCCGGCACGGAATGAAGATCATCGCCGAGCGGGTGATGCGCCCCATCCACGCGGTGTCATGCCCGGCTCCGGAGGCCATGCGCCGGTGGCGGGCACCGATCTGGCCGCAGCTTTCCTCCAGCGTCGAAAGCAGCAGCGGATCGCCGGGTGTGGGATGATTGTCGGAGATAACATTGGCGGGCGCGATGGTCACGCCGGCCTCACCGGCAACGCGCGCGGCAAGCGCGCCCAGTTCGACGATGAATTTCTCCATCTGCGGCTGCAGTTCGGCACGTGCATCGATCAGCAACCGCGCCCGCGACGGCACGACATTGGCGGCGTTCGGTTCGATCGAGAACTCGCCGACGGTCGCGGTGAAGTGTCCCTCGCCCTTGGAGAATTCGGTTGCCAGCGCCTCGATTGCCAGCACCAACCGGGAGGCTGCGACAAGCGCATCGCGCCGGTGGTCCATCGGTGTCGTGCCGGCATGGTCGGCCTGCCCTTCGACGATGATCTCGATGCGGGTGATGCCGGAGATCGCTGTGACGACGCCGATATCCAGGCGCCCGGTCTCCAGCACCGGCCCCTGCTCGATATGCAGTTCCAGAAAGGCCTTGATGTCGGAACGCTTGAGCGCTGGCAGCCGCGACGGATCGCCGCCAACTTCGACGATGCCCTGCCGCAGGCTCAGTTCGCCCTGCACCCGGCTCAGCCAGCCATCCGGCAGGATGCCGGCCATGCCGCGGCTGCCGACGCAGGAAACGCCGAAGATCGACACTTCCTCGGCAAGGAAATCGACGATCTCCAGGTCGTGATCGAGTTCGATGCCGCCGTCGGAAAGCGCGCGCGCCACTTCAAGTGCCGCGGCGACGCCGGCAATGCCGTCGAAGCGACCGCCCTCCGGCACCGTGTCGGAGTGGGAACCAAGCATCAGCGTTCCGAGCGCGGACTTTCGCCCCTTGCGCCGGCCGATGAGATTGCCGGCCGCATCGATGCGCGTCTCCAGCCCCGCCGCACGAAAGCGGCGATCGAGGAAGGCGCGGCCCTCCAGAAACAGCGGCGTGAAAGCCCGGCGGGTATAGGGCCGATCCGGCTCCGTGATCCCCGCAAGCCCGTTGACGATGCCGGCGATCCGGCTGGCATCCACCGGCAGATTGGTCTTGATGCTCGTGCTCATCGGGCCTCCTGCAAAGGCAAAGTCTGCAGCGGGCGAACGAAGGCGCCGGTGCCAGGCTTGGCGACGACGGCGCGCCCGTCAAAGGCAAGCGACCCGCGCAGATAGGTGGCAGACACCCGCCAGGGCAGCCTGATGCCGTTATAGGGCGACCAGCCGACGACGTTGTGACCGCTTGTCGCCGCATCATAGGTATAGGGCTCGGGCGTCATGACGATGATATCGGCGTCCTTGCCGGCCTCCAGCGCGCCCTTCTGGTGGTCGAGCCGGAAATGCCGCGCCGGGTTCAGCGTCATCAGCTCGGCCGCCCGCGTCAGCGGGATGCCGCGCTCAAGCGCGCCCTTGACGAACAGCGGCACCATGACCTCCAGACCCGGCACGCCGGAGGCATTGGCGAGCATGTCCGGATTGGTCTTGCGATCCTCCGACCAGCTGACATGGTCGGTCGAAACCATCGTCACCGTGCCATCGGCCACATGCCGCCATAGCTTTTCCACCTCGGCACGCGGGCGGATCGGCGGATTGATCTTCGCCTTGCCGCCAAGCCGGCGAACGTCGTTCTCCTCGTCGAGCGTCAGATAATGGATGCAGCATTCGATCGTCGCCGCGTGGCCCTGGCGCCGGTAGGCGTCGGCAATCTCGTAGCCGCGCCCGAGCGAGCAGTGGACCACATGCGCCGGGCATCCGGTCGAAGCACCCGTTTCGTAGATCTGGTTGGTCGCCAAGAGCTCGGTGAGCGGCGGACGGGAAAGGCCATGGGCGCGATAATCGGTGATCCCAGCGGCCCTGACCTTTTCGATCGCGCCGCGCACCGCCTCGTCGTCCTCGTTGTGCACCCCGGCTGTAAGCCCCGTCGGCGCGATCGCGCGAAAGCAATCCTCGAGCAGCGCTGCGGGAATGCGCGGAAAGCGCTTGGGGTCGGTGCCGAAGGTGGAGAACTTGAAGGCGGCAACGCCGGCCTCGACCATTTCGAGGATGCGGGCCGGCCCCTCCTCGGGGTCGACCGTGCCGTAGAGGGCGAAGTCGACCCGCGCCTGCGGGCTCGCATGGGCGACCTTGCGCCCAACGGCCTCCGCCGAGCAGACGAGATTGCCTTCGTCATAGGGCATGTCGACGATCGTGGTCACACCGCCGGCCGCGGCCGAGCGCGTCGACCAGACGAAATCCTCCTGGTTCTTCTGCGACAGCGAATGCACCTGCGCGTCTATGGCGCCGGGAAGGATCATTGCGCGTCCGAGATCGTGGCGTTCACGGGCAGCCGGTGCCACCCCCTGCCCGACATGCACGACCTTGCCATCGCGCACGGCCACATGTCCGCCTTCGACGATCCGGTGCGGGAGAACGATGGTGCCTTTCAGGACAAGATCGAAATCGGACATCGTGTTCTCTCCATCGGATCAGCCTTGTTGGATCAGCCTGGATCACTTGCTCAGCGCAAAGAAGTCGTCGAACTCCGGCATCGGCGCCATGGTGACGAAGGTGCGCAGCAGGTCATGGCAGGTAAACGCGCCTTGCAACGCCTCGATTTCCTTCGATAGCGGCCGGTCCTTCAGATAGATCGGGCTGATCGAGCGGGTGCGCTCATGCGCGAGCTTGACGATGCCGTGTGGCGCATCGCCGACAAGATCGATCGCCTGCGACGACAGGATCGCCTCGATCGCCGCCAACTGCCGCAGATCGCGCACCTGGGTTTCCATGCGCTCGACGATCAAAGGCAGGAAGGTCGCCTCTTCCTCCAACCCGCCGGCAACGACGATCGACTGGGCCGAAAGCGGCACCGCCATCGACTGCACGCGCATGTAGAGCTCGACCGCAAGCTTCATCAGCGGGCCGAGGCCGGTGGCGATTTCGCCCGGCGCCACCAGATTGACCGGCAGGTTGCGGCGCCCGCCGTTCGACAGAAGGATGCAACGGTTGAGCACGTTGCGCGCCACATGGGAAAACGCGATTTGCGCCGTTTCGACATAGAGCGTCGTGGTCAAGGGCAGCGAAGCACCCGAGGCATGCACCTGGCCGCCGAGCACCACCGGATTGTCGTCGGAAAGATAGGTCGCCTCGACCAGACGGCCGGCGGCAACCAGCAGCGTATCGACAACGGCGCCGAACACCTGTGCGGTCATGCGCAGGCTCAATGGGTCATGGATCGCCGTCGGCAAGGGCCAGTCGGAAACGCCCGATTGGCCGTAGAGCCAGGAGCCGACCAGCGCCTCGCCCCGCGTCGACAGCGTCGCGGCCACCCGCCACGGATCAGCCGAAGCGCCAAGCGCCTGCGACGACATCACGCCGGTCACCAGCAGCACGCGGATGGCCGCTGCCGCCTCGCGCAGCACGTCGGCGGCCGCCGAATAGGCAATCGCATTGACGCTGAGTGCCGCAAGCGCGTCGCGCGGCCGCATCACCAAAGGCGTCAGCCCGGCATCGGCAAGCGCCGTTTCGGCCGGAACCAGCCGGCCGCGATGATAGGCTTCGCCGACCCCGGTCAGAACGGCCGCGATCTGCCCCATCAGGCCGATATCGGCGCAGCCCATCGAGCCGTGCCGACGCACTGCCGGGATGATGTCGTGCTCGATGAGTGCGAGGAAGGCGTGGATCAGCTCGGGGCTGCATCCGGTATGCCCGCGCATCGCGGTGTTGCAGCGAATGGCGATGGCCTTGCGCACGATCGGCACCGCAAAAAATTCGCCGGTGCCGAAATGATGGGCACGCACCAAGGAGGTATTGAACTCCGCCAGATCGTCCGCCGTCCAGAGCCGGTCCTTCATCGAGCCGACGCCGGTGTTGGACCCGTAGACCGGCAGGCCGAGCGCGATGCGATCGGCGATCACCTTGTGGGCAGCCGCCACCCGCTCCATGCCGCCCTCGTCCGCGACCGGTCGCGCCGCACCCGAGCCGATTTCCTCGAGCGTCGCGAAGTCGAGCGGTTTTCCGCAGAGAACGATGGACTTGACCTGTTGCAGCATGCCTCGAGAACCTTACCACGCGATCCGCCTCGACGCCGAAACGATGCGTGGATGCAAAGACTTGATGCGATCCCGCCTCTATGGGCGAGGGATCGTCTGCCAGCATGCTATGCGTTTTGTTCGCTCTCGTGATATATCCCAAATCCGGAACGGCCGATGCCAAATTCTGAACATGGTGGCACCGACGATGCCGGCGGAGAACTTACGCAATGGATATCGCCACGATCCTGCTCGTCGAGGCCGTCATGCGCGAAGGCGGCATAAGGCGCGCCGCCACCTTGAGCAGCCGTGCGCCGTCGAGCGTCAGCGCCGCCGTTCGCCGCTTCGAACAGGCCGTTTCGATCCCGCTTTTCCGTCGCGACGGCGGCCTCGTGGCCCTAACGCTGGAGGCCCGTGCACGCCAGGCCGATGTGACCGAAGCAAGCGCCACAATCCGGGCGCTGCTGACTACGGCTAGCGGCGAACCACCGACTGCGATCCCGCCTGTCGGCCTCGTCGCCCTCGACCGTTTCGTCCGGATCGCCCGGGCCGGCAGCATCCGGGCGGCCGCCCGCACCCTCGGCCTTGGCCAGCCGCAACTGACACGGCAGATCGCCGACCTCGAACGTCATCTGCAATGCCGGCTGCTCGGGCGGTCCCATGGCGGCATCGTCTGCACCCCGACAGCCCTCGGCATCATCCCTGAAGTCGAACGCCTGCTCGACATCTGGGCGCGGCTGACGCGCGCTTCGGCCGACCGGTTCCGCCGCGACGTCACCACCTGGCGCCTCGGCGCGGTCATGCCGCTCGGGCCGGAAAGCGAGATTGCCCGCATGCTGGCGGCGCTGACGGCCACTTGGCACCGCTCCCGCCCGCGGCAATCGCTGTTCATCTCCAGCACCACCGCCGACGAGCTTCTCGCCGGTCTCAAGAGCCGGCGCTTCGACGCCGCCCTGCTCGATATCGCCGGCATTCCACCAGATTTCGACGGCCGTCTCGTGTCCGAAACCGCACTGGTGCTCGCCGGTCCGGCACCGGCCCTTTCGGAAATGGGCGGCGATCTCCCCCGGCTGCTCGCCACCTGCCCGATCGCCGTTCCGAGCGTGCGAAGCGGCCTGCGCCGGGAGGTCACCCGCTTTCTCGATGACACGCTCACGGAGCATGAGCACCGCCGCGTGACACTGGTCGAGGTCGATTCCATCCCCGTCATCATCAACCTGGTCAGCCACCATGGCTATCTCTCGGTGCTGCCGGAAACCTCGCTGTCGCGGGTCCAGCGCCCACCCGCCATGATCCGGCTAGGGCCGCTCTACCGCCAGTCGCTGACGCTCATCTGGCCGCGCGGCGCCTTTTCCAGCGAGGTCGGCGACCTGATGATCGGCATGATGAAGACGGGTCCGCAGGCAGCGACAGCCTCGCCAGCGTAATCGGGATCGCCGGAATCAGTTCTTCACGATCTGCCGTCAAACAGCTGAAACGACTCAGGAATACCGCACCGTTGAATCAGCTCATGAGGTGCATCGTCGCCTCAAAGCCGGTGTCTCCACCTGAGCAGCTAAAGCGCGTCGCGATCTTTCGGATTCGCTTGCTGCGCTTTAAGCTCTTGTTTTTTCGCATGTCGTCATCGCAAAACCGCTGAACACTTTTGCGCGACGTGCCTTAGGGATGTCCAGTCGCCTTGGCCTTGCCGATCGCACCCTCCGGCGAACGGCCGCGATCCTCGGCTCCATGGCCAAGCTTCAGCCGACGACGCGTCTCGCTCGGGCTCTCGCGGTAATGGGCGCGGTAGCTGCGCGAGAAGGATGATGACGAATTGAAGCCGGTGATCGCGGCGATGTCGGCAAATTCCATGCGCGTCTCGATCACCTTACGCCGCGCCGCATTAAGGCGCAGCGCCAGGTAATGTTCGTGCGGCCCCACCCCCATCGTGTCGCGAAACAGGTCCCGCAGGTGCCGGGCACCGACGCCGATGCGGCGGGCGAGCCGCGCGAGCGTCAAAGGCGCCTCAACCGTTTCCTCCATCAGCTTGACCGCGGCGCCGACACGGGGGTCGAGGATGCGCATGTTGCCGATCGCCGGCATCTGCAGGAGGTCGCCGCGGGTGCGCTCCTGTTCGTAGATGAACAGGCGCGACACTTCGAGCGCCAGCGAATAGCCGTGCGCCCGGCGGATCAGCTCCAGCATCAGGTCGAGCGTCGGCAGGGAGCCGCCGGTGGTGATGCGCTTGCCGTCGATGACGAACCGTTCGCGCACCATCGTCACCTGCGGATAGGTGGCGGTAAAATCCTCGAAATCCTCCCAGTGGGTGGTGGCTTTGGAATTGTCGAGCAAGCTGGTTTCGGCAAGCAGCCAGGAGCCGGATTCGATGCCCGCCATCAGCTCGCGATGGCGCGCCGTCTGCGACAGCATCATCTTCAGCTGCGAGGTGGCGCTCCGCTGCCAATTGTAGCTCGACAGGATGAAGAGCGGCGCCGTTTCGCGCTGTGGTCGGAAAGCGCCTGCAACCGGAATGGGGATGCCGCTCTTGGTTTCGATCGGCTCGCCGTCAGGGCTGTAGAGCGTCCAGCTGTAGAGCGGCCGGCCGGCGATGCGGTTGGCAGCGCGCATCGGCTCGATCACCGAGGCAACGAGGATCAGGTTGGTCTCCGGCAACACCAGGATGTCGGCGTGCTGCACCTGCGAAACGCTCTGATCCATTCGCAAACTTCTCCTTATCGTTGCCGATAATGTACAAGATAGAACCGATTATGAAAAGCAGAGCCGCCGTTCTTGGCTCGTAATGGCTTTAATAAAAGGGAGACTGCAATGCCGCTCAGCATGAACCGCGAGGTATTCATCACCTGTGCCGTCACCGGCGCCGGAGACACCGTTTCAAAGTCCAGCCACGTTCCGATCACGCCAAAGCAGATTGCCGATGCGGCGATTGAAGCCGCCAAGGCGGGTGCTGCCGTGGCCCACTGCCACGTCCGCGATCCGGACACCGGCGCCCCTGCCCGCAGGCTCGATCTCTACCGCGAAGTCACCGACCGCATCCGCTCCGCCGATGTCGATGTCGTGCTCAACCTGACAGCCGGCATGGGCGGGGACCTGGTTTTCGGCAATGTCGAAAGCCCGTTCCCGGTCAACGAAAAAGGCACCGACATGGCCGGCGCCACCGAGCGCGTTGCCCATGTCGCCGACTGCCTGCCGGAAATCTGCACGCTCGACTGCGGCACCATGAACTTCTCGCTCGGCGACTATGTCATGACCAACACGCCGTCGATGCTGCGCGAAATGGCGCGGCAGATGACGGCGCTCGGTGTCCGCCCCGAGATCGAGGCCTTCGACACCGGCCACCTCTGGTTCGCCAAGCAGCTCGCCGAGGAAGGGCTGATCGAGGATCCGGTGCTGATCCAGCTCTGCATGGGCATTCCGTGGGGGGCGCCTGATGACCTCAACACCTTCATGGCCATGGTCAACAACGTGCCGGATAACTGGACCTTCTCTGCCTTCTCAATCGGCCGGAACGCGCTTGCCTACCCGGCAGCAGCAGTCCTTGCCGGCGGCAACGTCCGCGTCGGCCTCGAAGACAATCTCTATATCGGCAAGGGCCAGCTCGCGACCAACGGTCAGCTCGTCGAAAAGGCAGTCGGCCTCATCGAGGGCATGGGTGCCAAGATCATCGGGCCGGATGAGGTCCGCAAGAAACTGAAGCTGACGAAGCGCTGAGCGGGGATATCATGAGCCTTATAACGAAAGCAGCCTGCGTCGGTGGCGGCGTCATCGGCGGCGCCTGGGTAGCGCGGTTTGCGCTTGCCGGCATCGATGTGAAGATCTTCGACCCGCATCCGGAGGCAGAACGCATCATCGGCGAAGTCATGGCCAATGCCGAGCGCGCCTATGCGATGCTGACCATGGCGCCGCTGCCGCCGAAGGGAAAACTCACCTTCTGCAAAAGCATCGAGGAAACGGTCAAGGACGCTGATTGGATTCAGGAAAGCGTGCCCGAGCGGCTGGAGCTGAAGCGCGGCGTCATCACTCAGATCGATGCCGCCGCAAGACCTGACGCGCTGATCGGCTCCTCCACTTCGGGGCTGCTACCATCCGACCTGCAGGCCGAGATGAAGCACCCCGAGCGCATGTTCGTGGCGCACCCGTATAACCCCGTCTACCTGCTGCCGCTCGTCGAACTCGTCGGCGGCAAGAAGACGTCGAAGGCGACGATCGAGCGCGCCATGCAGGGCGTCGAACAGATCGGCATGAAGGG
Organism: Ensifer sp. Root127; assembly: GCF_001425225.1. Classification (NCBI taxonomy): domain Bacteria; kingdom Pseudomonadati; phylum Pseudomonadota; class Alphaproteobacteria; order Hyphomicrobiales; family Rhizobiaceae; genus Ensifer; species Ensifer sp. Root127. Next base: position 81,204 of record NZ_LMDX01000034.1, on the reverse strand, counting down.
CGTCGTCATTGCCAAGGAGATCGAGGCCTTCGTCGGCGACCGTCTGCTGGAAGCGCTCTGGCGCGAGGCGCTGTGGCTGATCCAGGATGACATCTGCGATACCGAGACGCTCGACAATGTCATGCGTTACTCCTTCGGCATGCGCTGGGCGCAGATGGGTCTGTTCGAGACCTACCGCATCGCCGGCGGCGAAGCCGGCATGCGCCACTTCCTTGCCCAGTTCGGCCCCTGCCTGAAATGGCCCTGGACCAAGTTCACCGATGTCGTCGATCTCGACGATGCGCTGGTGGAGAAGATCGGTGCACAGTCGGACGCGCAGGCCGCCGGCCGCTCGATCCGCGAGCTCGAGCGCATCCGCGACGAAAACCTCGTCGGCATCATGCATGCGCTGAAATCGGGCAATGGCGGCGAAGGCTGGGGCGCCGGCAAGCTGCTTGCCGACTTCGAGGCGAAGCTCTGGGCCAACGCCAAGAAGCCTGAAGCCGATCTCGGCGACGTCAAGCCGCTGCACATTCTCGACACCAAGGTCAGCGCCGCCTGGGTCGACTATAACGGCCACATGACCGAGCACCGCTATCTCCAGGTGTTCGGCGATACCTCCGACGGCCTGCTGCGCCTGATCGGCGTCGACCTCGACTATGTCCGCGACGGCCACAGCTACTACACGGTCGAGACCCATATCCGGAACCTCGGCGAGGCCAAGCTCGGCGATGCGCTCTATTCGACCTGCCAGCTTCTGTCGTCGGACGAGAAGCGCCTGCATCTCTTCTCGACGATCTACAATGCCGAAACGAAGGAAGCCATCGCAACCGCCGAGCAGATGATGCTGCACGTCGACAGCAAGGCCGGCAAATCGGTCGCTGCCCCAGCCAAGGTCCTGGACAAGCTGAAGGCGATCACCGAGGCCCACGCCGGCCTGCCGACGCCCGAAGGTGCCGGACGGTTCGTCGGCCAGAAGCGCTAACGGACGGCTCCTTCGACGTGGAAGGGGCAGTCTTTGCGGGAAAAGTCGGGCGACGGCCGCCCCTCATCCCGCTGCCGCGACCTTGTCCCCGTCAACGGGCGAAGGAACATGCTGCAGCCGCTCGCCCCTGTCTTCGGCAGTAGGAGCGCAGCCGCAAAGCGTCCCCTCTCCCCGCCTGCGGGGAGAGGGTTAGGGTGAGGGGCAGGCAACCGCGCATGCCAGCGGCCGATGGGGAGATCGGCCAGAGGGCAGGCAGATAAATTGCGAGGGAGAACACATGAATTTCGCACTGACCGATGAACAGCAGATGATCGTCGACACGGTCCGCAGCTTCGTCGAGACCGAAATCTATCCGTATGAGGACGAGGTCGAGCGCACGGGTATCGTGCCGCCCGAACTGGGCCAGGATATTGCCCGCAAGTGCAAGGAAATCGGCTTCTTCGGCTGCAATTTCCCCGAAGAGGTGGGCGGCGCCGGTCTCGACCATACGTCCTTCACGCTGGTCGAACGCGAGCTCGGCCGCGGCTCGATGGGCCTCACCGTCTTCTTCGGCCGCCCTTCGGGCATCCTGATGGCCTGCAACGACGAGCAGCGCGAAAGATACCTGCTGCCGGCGGTCAAGGGCGACAAGTTCGACGCGCTCGCCATGACCGAGCCGGATGCCGGCTCCGACGTGCGCGGCATGAAGTGCTTTGCCCGCAAGGACGGCGACGACTGGATCGTCAACGGCACCAAGCATTTCATCAGCCATGCGGACATCGCCGATTTCGTCATCGTCTTCATCGCAACGGGTGAAGAGGACACACCGCGCGGGCCAAAAAAGAAGATCACCTGCTTCCTCGTCGACCGCGGCACGCCCGGCTTCGAGATCCGCAAGGGTTACAGCTCCGTCTCCCACCGCGGTTACAACAACTGCATCCTGACCTTCGACGACTGCCGCCTGCCCTCCGCCCAGATCCTCGGCGAAGTACACAAAGGCTTCGACGTCGCCAACGACTGGCTGTTCGCCACACGGCTGACGGTGGCTGCGACCTCGGTCGGCCGCGCGCGTCGCGCCTTCGATTACGCGCTGAACTACGCCGCCGAGCGCAAGCAGTTCGGCAAGCCGATCGGCGCCAACCAGGGCGTCTCCTTCAAGCTCGCCGACATGATCACCGAGATCGACGCCGCCGATCTGCTGACGCTTTCGGCCGCCTGGCGCCTCGACCAGGGCCTGCCCTCCAACCGCGAGATCGCCTCTGCCAAGGTCTACGCCACCGAAATGCTTGCCCGCGTCACCGACGAGGCGATCCAGATCTTCGGCGGCATGGGGCTGATGGACGACCTGCCGCTCGCCCGCTTCTGGCGCGACGCCCGCGTCGAGCGCATCTGGGACGGCACCTCCGAGATCCAGCGCCACATCATCAGCCGCGACCTGCTGCGGCCGCTCGGAGCGTAACGAATGATCGAGCGGCGCTCCTCCCCACCCCTCATTCCTGTGCCCGTCACAGGAATCCAGCAGCGGCACGTCCGTGCCGCGATTGACCCTTTGACGAACACCAGACCCGACACCGCCTCCAAGGCAGAAACACTCTTCACCGGCTTGCCGATGCAAGACGGCTGGATTCCTGTGACGAGCACAGGAATGAGGGCGTCGCGAAACACAGGAACGTGGGAGTGTCTGATTAGATGACCCAAACACCCCGTTCCCTCGACAGGCTGATCCGACCAAAATCCATCGCCGTCTTCGGCGGCAAGGAGGCGCGGCGGGTCATCGAACAATGCGACAAGATGGGCTTCGCCGGCGATATCTGGCCGGTGCATCCGAGGGAGGACCAGATCCTCGGACGCAGGTGCTACCGCTCGGTCGCCGACCTTCCCGGAGCACCGGACGCGTCCTTCGTCGGCGTCAATCGGCAGCTCACCATCGACATCATCGCGGCGCTTTCGGCGCGCGGTGCCGGCGGCGCCGTCTGCTATGCCTCGGGTTTTCGCGAGGCGGCAAGCGAACTCGATGACGGCAACGACATGCAGGAAGCGCTCGTTGCCGCTGCCGGCGACATGCCAATCGTCGGCCCGAATTGTTACGGCTTCATCAACATGCTCGACGGCGCCCTGCTCTGGCCCGACCAGCACGGTATGCAGCGCGTCGAAAGAGGCGTTGCCGTCCTGACGCAATCCTCCAACATCGCTTGCAACATCTCGATGCAGACGCGCGGCCTGCCGCTCGCCTATCTCATGACCGCCGGCAACCAGGCGCAGACCGGCCTGTCCGACATCGCCTGCGCCGTGCTGGAAGATCCGCGCGTCACTGCCGTCGGCCTGCATATCGAGGGTTTCGACAGCATTGCAGCGCTCGAGCGGCTGGCAACGCGCGCCCGTGAACTCGGCAAGCCGGTCGTGACTTTGAAGGTCGGCAAGTCGGAGGCAGCCCAGCTTGCCACGGTCTCGCACACGGCCTCGCTTGCCGGCAACGACCGGGTCTCCTCCGCACTTCTCGCCCGCCTCGGCATCGGCCGCGTCGACACGCTGCCGGCGCTGCTGGAAACGTTGAAGCTGCTGCATGTCGCCGGCCCGCTCGAAAGCAGCGAGATTTCCTCGATGAGCTGTTCGGGCGGCGAGGCCTCGCTGATGGCGGATGCCGGCGTGCGCTATCGCGTCAACTTCCGGGCACTGAAGGAAGAACAGCGACGCCCCCTGAAGGAAAGCCTCGGCGAGATGGTGACGATCGCCAACCCGCTCGACTACCACACCTTCGTCTGGGGCAACCGCGAGAAACAGACGACCGCCTTCAGCGCGATGATGAAGGGCGGCTATGCGCTCAACCTGATCGTGCTGGACTTCCCCCGCCAGGACCGCTGCGACGCGGCCGACTGGGTGACGACCTGCGACGCGGTGATCGATGCGGCAAACGCGACCAGCGCCCGCGCCGGTATCGTCGCCAGCCTCGGCGAAAACATGCCGGAACAGACGGCACTCTCTCTGATGGCTGCCGGTGTCATCCCCTTCTTTGGGATCGACGAGGCGTTGGCAGCCGTCGAGACCGCTGCCGGCATCGGCGCGGCCTGGGCCAGACCCGCACCGCCGAAGCTCCTGAACGGCGGCGTTTCAGGCGGTGGCAATGCCATCACCCTTAGCGAACATGAAGCCAAGACCGAGCTTGCGGCTTCGGGCCTTAAGGTTCCGCCGGGCACGACCGCATCGACGCCGCAAGAGGCCGCCACGGCAGCCGAAAGCCTCGGTTTCCCCGTCGTGCTCAAGGGGCTGGGCGTCGCCCACAAGACCGAGGCCGGGGCCGTCAAGCTGAACCTTGCAAGCAGTGCCGAGGTGCTTAGCGCCGCGGAAGGCATGGCTGCCGTGGCATCGGGTTATCTCATCGAGAAGATGGTGGCAAAACCCGTGGCCGAACTCATCATCGGCGCGATGCGCGATCCCGTCGCGGGCCCGGTGCTGACCATCGGCGCCGGCGGCATCCTCGTGGAACTGCTGGATGATTCCGCAATCCTGACGCTGCCGACGACGCCGGAGCTGATCCGCGAGGCGATCGACGGACTGAAGATCAGGAAGTTGCTCGACGGCTACCGCGGCGGACCGAAGGGCGATTTCGCGGCCCTTGCCGACGCTGTCGCCGCTGCGGCATCCTATGTCGTTTCAAACGCTTCAAACCTCGAAGAACTCGATATCAATCCTTTAATGGTGTTACCGGAAGGCCATGGAGCCATCGCCGCCGACGCCCTGATCCGCCGGAGGAACTGACGCCATGACCGGACCGATCCTTACCCGCCGCGAAGGCGGCATTCTCGAAGTCACGATCGACCGGCCGAAGGCGAACGCCATCGACCTGAAGACCAGCCGGGTGATGGGCGAGATCTTCCGCGACTTTCGCGACGACGACACGCTGCGCGTCGCCATCATCACCGGGGCCGGCGAAAAATTCTTCTGTCCGGGATGGGACCTGAAGGCGGCGGCGGCCGGCGATGCTGTCGATGGCGACTACGGCATCGGCGGCTTCGGCGGCATGCAGGAACTGCGCGATCTCAACAAGCCTGTGATATCAGCCGTCAACGGCATCTGCTGCGGTGGCGGCCTCGAAATCGCGCTTTCCACCGATCTGATCCTCGCAGCCGAGCACGCCACCTTCGCGCTGCCGGAAATCCGCTCCGGCACCGTCGCCGACGCCGCCTCGATCAAGCTGCCGAAGCGCATCCCCTATCACATCGCCATGGACATGCTCCTGACCGGCCGCTGGCTCGATGTCGTCGAAGCCAACCGCTGGGGCTTCGTCAACGAGATCCTGCCCGCCGACAAGCTGATGGCGCGCGCCTGGGAGCTCGCCCGCCTGCTCGAGAGCGGCCCGCCGCTCGTCTATGCCGCCATCAAGGAAGTGGTGCGCGCAGCCGAGGGCGAGACCTTCCAGGCGACGATGAACAAGATCACCCGCCGGCAGTTCAAGACTGTCGACATTCTTTATTCGAGCGAGGACCAGCTGGAGGGCGCAAAGGCGTTTGCCGAGAAGCGCGACCCGGTCTGGAAGGGGCGCTGACAGACGCTGCCACGGGCGGCGCAGGACTGACGACGGGCCGGTGAACCGGCAAAGCGACGTCACGGAACGTGTGGGGTCTCCCGCGCGCCGCCGAAGGCCTATCCATAAATGTAGCTTATGGAAATGAATTATAATTTAGGACGTTACAAGGTGCAATCGAGCGATTAGGCTTATCGATCTGAAGCCAAGAGCGTCCGCCCGAGAAAGGAGAAACGAGGCAAGCGAAGACAAAAAATGGGCCCAAACGGCCGATCCGAAAGCCATCCGCAAGGTGGCGGTACGCAGCAATCTCTACCAACCACAACGAACGGCGAATGCCGACACAGAAGGGAACAGGGGAATGAGCGATTACAAGGATTACCTCACACGACAGGTCATGCTCGGCAGGATGAACCGGCGTGAATTTCTCGGACGCGCGGCTGCAGCCGGCATCCTCGCATCGACGGCAGGAACACTGTTTGCCACCAGCGCCGCGGCCCAGGAGCCGAAGCGCGGCGGCCATCTGAAACTCGGCCTCGAAGGCGCTGCCGCGACCGACTCGAAAGATCCGGCCAAGGCACTCTCGCAGTTCATGTTCGTCGTCGGCCGCAACTGGGGCGACATGCTGGTCGAAAGCCATCCGACCACCGGCGCACCCGTGCCGGCGCTCGCCGAATCCTGGGAGCCATCTGCCGATGCCTCGACCTGGACCTTCGCCATCCGCAAGGGCGTGAAGTTCCACGACGGCAAGGAACTGACCATCGACGACGTCATCAAGACGCTGCAGCGCCACACCGACGAGAAGTCGGAGTCCGGCGCGCTCGGCGTGATGAAATCGATCGAGGAGATCAAGGCCGACGGCGACAAGCTGGTGCTGAAGCTGACGGAGGGCAATGCCGATCTGCCGCTGCTTCTGTCCGACTATCACCTGATCATCCAGCCGAATGGTGGCATCGACGCTCCCGACGCCATGATCGGCACCGGACCCTTCAAGGTGGCGAGCTTCGAGGCCGGCGTTCGCGCCACCTTCGAGCGAAACACCGACGACTGGCGGACGGATCGCGGCTTTGTCGATTCGGTCGAGCTGATTGCAATCAACGATGCCACCGCTCGCATCGCGGCCCTTTCCTCCGGTCAGGTCCACTTCATCAACCGCGTCGATCCGAAGACCGTCAATCTCCTGAAGAAGGCGCCGACCGTCGAGATCCTGAACACGTCCGGCCGCGGCCACTACGTCTTCATCATGCACTGCAACACTGCGCCGTTCGACAATATCGACCTGCGCATGGCGCTGAAATATGCGATGGACCGCGAGACCATGGTCGAGCGCATCCTCGGCGGTTACGGCAAGGTCGGCAACGACTTCCCGATCAACGACACCTACGCCCTCTTCCCCGAAGGCATCGAGCAGCGCGCCTATGACCCCGACAAGGCGGCCTTCCATTACAAGAAGTCCGGCCACAGTGGCTCGGTGCTGCTGCGCACCTCCGACGTCGCCTTCCCAGGCGCCGTCGATGCGGCCGTGCTCTACCAGGAAAGCGCGAAGAAGGCAGGCATCGAGATCGAGGTCAAGCGCGAACCGGGCGACGGCTACTGGACGAACGTCTGGAACGTCCAGCCGTTCTCCACATCCTACTGGGGCGGGCGCCCGACCCAGGACCAGATGTATTCGACAGCCTATCTGTCCACCGCCGACTGGAACGACACGCGCTTCCTGCGCCCCGACTTCGACAAGATCCTGCTCGAGGCACGCTCCGAACTGGACGAGACCAAGCGCAAGGACATGTATCGCACCATGGCGATGATGGTGCGCGACGAAGGCGGCCTGATCCTGCCGATGTTCAACGACTTCGTGAACGCCTCCACCAAGCAGGTGAAAGGCTACGTCCACGATATCGGCAACGACATGTCGAATGGCTACGTCGCGACCCGCGTCTGGCTCGACGCCTGATGATGGAAAGCGGACCGATGACTGGTCCGGTTCCGACGGATGGGACCGCGGATGGAGCACATCCGCGGTCTGCCGATCTTTCCGGTGTACCAGCAAAACCCAACCCCGCCGACGCCCAGGGCGAACTCGGTGGCACCTTCAGGCGGCGCTTTATCTTTCGCCGTCCTCTCGCGGCGCTGATCCTTCAGCGCCTCGGCCTGAGCGTCGGCCTGCTCTTTGCCGTGTCGCTGATGATCTTCGGCGGCATCGAGGCGCTTCCCGGCGACTTCGCCACCACCTATCTCGGCCAGTCGGCAACGCCGCAGGCGGTGGAAAACATCCGCAAGGACCTCGGCCTCGACAAGCCCTGGAGCGAGCGTTACCTCTCCTGGCTCGGCGGCGCCGTGCAAGGCGACTTCGGCACCTCCTGGGCCAGCAAGAACTCGGTCGGGGAACAGATCGGCAAGCGTCTCGGCAATTCGCTGTTCCTCGCTTTCTTCGCCGCGCTCGTCTCCGTGCCGCTTGCCGTCGGCTTGGGCATGCTGGCGGTGCAGTTCCGCAACCGGCTGCCGGACAAGATCATCAACGTCGTCTCACTGGCGGCCATCTCGCTGCCCGAGTTCTTCGTCGGCTATCTCCTGATCATGTTCTTCGCCGTCAAATTCGGCGTCGCCACCTTCCCGGCGACGGTCTATGACAGCATGACCTTCAGCGAGCGGCTTTCGGCGATCGCGCTTCCGGTCGCAACCCTCGTGCTCGTCGTTCTCGCCCACATGATGCGCATGACCCGAGCGGCGATCCTCAACGTCATGTCGTCGGCCTATGTCGAGACGGCCGAACTCAAAGGGCTTGGCATGTTCCGCATCATCGCCCGCCACGCCGCTCCCAATGCCGTGGCACCTGTTATCAACGTCATCGCGCTCAACCTTGCCTATCTCGTCGTCGGCGTCGTCGTGGTCGAGGTGGTGTTCGTCTATCCCGGCATGGGGCAATACATGGTGGATGCCGTGACCGTGCGCGACATGCCGGTCGTGCAGGCCTGCGGCCTGATCTTCGCGGCTTTCTACATCTTCCTCAACATGGCGGCCGACATTATCGCCATTCTCGCCAACCCGAGACTGAGGCATCCGCGATGAACCTGAGATCCATCCCCCTTAGCGCCTGGATCGGCATCGCCGGCATCGCCATTGCGATCTTCTGCGCCCTGTTCGCCCCTGTCATCGCCCCCTTCGGCGAACGCGAGGTCGTCGGCGACGTCTGGCTTCCTTCCGGTGGCGACTTCCTGCTCGGCACCGACAATCTCGGGCGCGACCTGCTGTCGCGCCTGATCTACGGCGCCCGCACCACCATCTTCGTGGCGCTGGCGGCAACCGTGCTGTCCTTCTCGCTCGGCATGATCCTCTCCTTCACCGCCGCGGTCATGGGCGGGTTCGTCGACCAGTTCTTCTCCCGCTTCAACGATCTGATGATGGCGATCCCGACGCTGATCTTCGCCCTCGTCGTGCTGGCGGTGCTGCCGCAGCATCTGTGGATCCTGATCCTGGTCATGGCCGTGCTCGATTCCACCCGCGTGTTCCGCATCGGCCGCGCGGTCGCGCTCGATGTCGCGGTCATGGAGTTCGTCGAGGCGGCCAGACTAAGAGGCGAAGGCAGCGTCTGGATCATCTTCCGCGAGATCCTGCCCAACACGTTGTCGCCGCTGCTTGCCGAGTTCGGCCTGCGCTTTGCCTTTTCCATCCTGTTTCTTTCCACCCTCTCCTTCCTCGGCCTCGGCATCCAGCCGCCGGCCGCCGACTGGGGCGGCATGGTCAAGGACAACAAGGATGGCATCATCTTCGGCATATCAGCTGCCCTGATCCCGGGTGCTGCGATCGCGACACTGGCGATCTGCGTCAACCTCGTGGTCGACTGGCTGATGAAGAGAACCTCCAGCCTGAAAGGAGGGCGTGGCGATGCCTGAGGCTTCACCTGACAAGAACACGCTTCTTTCCGTCAAGAACCTGAAGATCGAAGCGACCAGCTATCCCCCGGGCGAGCCACCGAAAACCGTGACCCTGGTCGAAGGCGTTTCCTTCGACCTCCAGAAGGGCAAGGTGCTTGGCCTGATCGGCGAATCCGGGGCCGGCAAGTCGACCATTGGCCTGTCGGCGCTCGCCTATGGCCGCGGTGGCGTGCGCATCACCGGGGGCCAGGTGCTGCTCGACGGCAAGGATATCCTGCCGCTCGACAAGAACGGCATCCGCTCGATCCGCGGCGCCCGCGTCTGCTACGTCGCACAGTCGGCGGCCGCCGCCTTCAACCCGGCGCACCGGCTCGGTGATCAGGTGATCGAGGCATCGCTTCGCCACGGCATCATGAACCGCGAGGAAGCAAAAAAGCGTGCGCTCTACCTGTTCCAGGTGCTCGGCTTGCCGAATCCGGAAAGCTTCGGCGAGCGTTATCCTCACCAGGTTTCCGGCGGTCAGTTGCAGCGGGCGATGACCGCTATGGCGCTCTGCCCCAACCCGGAGCTGATCGTCTTCGACGAGCCGACGACGGCGCTCGACGTGACGACCCAGATCGACGTGCTCGCCGCGATCAAGCACGCGATCGAGGAAACGCACACCGCAGCCCTCTACATCACCCATGACCTTGCCGTTGTCGCCCAGATCTCCGACGACATCATGGTGCTGCGCCACGGCAAGACGGTGGAGTACGGCACCACCAAACAGGTGATCGAGGCTCCGGCCGAAGACTATACCCGGGCACTGGTCAGCGTACGCCAGACCAAGCGCGAAGAAGCGCCGGACCAGACCGGCACGCAATTGAAGATCGAGCATATCAGCGCTGGCTATGCCAACGGCTTCAAGGTGCTGCACGACGTTTCCATGCATCTGCCCAAGGGCCAGACGTTGGCGATCGTTGGCGAAAGCGGTTCCGGCAAGTCGACGCTGGCGCGCGTCATCACCGGCCTCTTGCCGCCGACCGAAGGGCGCATCACCTTCGAAGGCAAGGAACTGCCGCGCGCCTTGAAGGGCCGCAGCAACGACGAACTGCGCCGCATCCAGATGATCTACCAGATGGCCGATACGGCGATGAACCCGCGCCAAACGGTGCGCGACATCGTCGGCCGACCGCTGTCCTTCTACTTCGGCATGCATGGCGCCAAGAAGACGGCGCGGGTCAAGGAACTGCTCGACCAGATCGAGATGGGAACGAAGTTCCTCGATCGCTATCCGGCCGAGCTTTCCGGCGGCCAGAAGCAGCGCGTCGCCATTGCCCGGGCGCTCGCCGCGGAGCCGGAACTCATCCTCTGCGACGAGCCAACCTCGGCCCTCGACCCGCTGGTGGCCGAAGGCATCCTGAATCTGCTTTTGAAGCTTCAGGAGGAAACCGCTGTTTCCTATGTCTTTATCACCCACGACATCGCCATCGTCCGGGCGATTGCCGACAGCGTCGCGGTGATGCATCGCGGCCGGCTGGTGCGTTTCGGCCCGAAGTCCAAGGTGCTGGCACCGCCCTTCGACGACTATACCGACCTGTTGCTAAAGTCCGTTCCCGAGATGGAAATCGGCTGGCTGGAGCGGGTGCTGACGACCCGCCGCATGGAAAGTGCGGGCAACTGAGGGCCAGCGCCGAAAGTGCCTACGTAGTCCCCTCTCCCCGCCTGCGGGGAGAGGGCTAGGTTGGTCAAGACGATCCAGCCGTCACTTCACCTTGCAATCGACATCGCCCAATCGTTGCGCCGCTTCGCCCTCAAAGGTCACCGACGGCTCCGCCTTGGCGGTGCAGTCGCCGGTGGCGCCACTGCCTGACCGGAAATGCACGACCGGCTGCCCTTCGATCATGATGCTCGGCACCACCTCGTAAAGCTCCGGCGGACAGTTGGCGACGTCGGAGAGCCGAAGCGCCGGCTGGCCGCCGATCATGACGCTGGTGGAGCCGGAAAGCGCGCAAGCCGGGATGGGCGGGCGCGCATCTTCGGCGGCAGACGGCATGGCCGAGACCGCGAGCAGAAGTCCAGACATGGCGATATCTGCAGATTTCATCAGCTTCTCCTTCGACGGTGCAGACGCGGAATGCAACGCAATCTAGAGCATGTCGCGCAAAAGTGCGCAGCGGTTTTGCGATAACGACATGCGTAGAAACAAGAACTTAAAGCGCAGCGAGCAAACCTGGAGATCGCGATGCGCTTTAAGTCGGCAACGCCGCGCACGCTATCTCAATAATCGGTCGGCACCGTCAGCACGTCGGCATCAGGCGTTTCGAGAAAGGCCCTGACCGTCGAGGGCATCTGCCGCGAGCCTGTGGCCAGCACGCCGCAGCGCGACAGCATCTGCCGGATATCCGGCTCCTGGCCGAGGGTGCGCCAGATCATCCGCGAGGCATAGGGCAGGTTTTCCTTGCGCCAGGAAACGCCCATGGTCGTGCCGCGCAGATAGACGCGCTGATGCACTTCGAACGGCATCAGGATCGTCTGCGACAGCATCGGCTGGCGCCCGACGCTGCGCTCGGCGATGAAGATGCGATTGCGCCAGAAGGTGACGAGGCCGACATATTTCGAAAACTGCTGGATTTCGTTGGCGGCATCGCGGATGCGCTCAATCGACTTCACCCGGATCGATCCGCTCTCCTCGTGAATGCGGGCGCAGGAACAGACGACGCGGCCGGGCCACGACGGCGAGAGATGGTAGGTCTGGTAATAGCCGATATGGCGGCGAAGCCCGGCCAGATCACCGGGAAATCCTTCAAGCAGCAGCCCGGCTTGCGAGCGGTCGCGATCGGGCCTGACCATGCGGGCTTCGAACAGTTTCGACGACAGGGAAAAGTCCTGCGCCTGCAGCCCGAAGAAGCTGGCGATGCGCGCGACATTATGCGCCGACGGCCGCGCCTCGCCACTGATGTAGCGGTTGAACTGCTGACGGTTGATGCCGATCTCGCGACAGATCTGCGAGATCGAGCGCCGCGTCGCGCAGGCGAAACGAAGATTGGCGGCAAAGTTGTCGGCGTCGTGCACGAGCGGCTCCCAGCGATCCGGAACAGATAGCGTAAAGTCGCGTAAATCAGCGTCAAGTCGCGAAATTGTGCAACCCGCCGCAGCCGTTAGGTTTTCCCTTGAAACAACACTTCAGAGGGAACCTGCATATGAGCGAATTCACCAAGCGTCCCGACGGCCTCATCGTGCCGACAGGCATCAACCGCCGCGGCTTCCTGGCGGGCACCGCGGCCCTCGGTCTGGCGGCAGGCTTGGGCGGCACGATGGTTGCGGGCGATGCACGCGCCGAGGAGCCCAAGCGCGGCGGTCACCTGAAACTGGGCCTGAAGGGCGGCGCCACCACCGATACGCTCGATCCCGCCGGCTATAGCGGCTCGGTGTCCTTCGTCATCGGCCACCTCTGGGGCGACACCCTGGTCGAATCCGATCCGAAGACCGGCGCGCCGCTGCCGGCACTGGCCGAATCCTGGGAGCCCTCGGCGGATGCGTCGCAATGGACCTTCAAGATCCGCAGCGACGTCAGCTTCCACGACGGCAGCAAGATGACCATCGCCGATGTCATCGCCACGCTGAAGCGGCATTCGGACGAAGGCTCGAAATCAGGTGCGCTCGGCTTGATGCGCTCGATCAAGAACATCGAGGAAAAGGCCGGCGCGCTGGTGCTGACACTGACCGAAGGCAATGCCGACCTGCCGCTGCTTCTGACCGACTATCACCTGATCATCCAGCCACGCGGCGGCGTCGACAATCCCGCCTCGCCCATCGGCACCGGCCCCTACAAGCTTGCAAGCTATGAAGCCGGCCTGCGCTCGACCTTCGAGAAGAACGCCAATGACTGGCGCCAGGACCGCGGCTTCGTCGACAGCGTCGAAATCATCGTGATGAACGACACGACCGCGCGCATCGCCGCGCTTTCCTCCGGCCAGGTGCATTTCATCAACAACATCGACCCGAAGACGGTGCCGCTCCTGAAGCGTGCGCCGCGCGTCGAGATTCTCCGGACCGCCGGCAAGGGCTTCTACAGCTTCCTGATGCATTGCGACACGGCGCCCTTCGACAACAACGACCTGAGGCTCGCACTCAAATATGCGGTCGACCGACAGGCGATTCTCGACCGCGTTGTCGGTGGTTTCGGCACGCTCGGCAACGACTATCCGGTCAACGAGAACTATGCGCTGGCGCCCGAGGGCATCGAGCAGCGCGCCTATGACCCCGACAAGGCCGCCTTCCACTTCAAGAAATCGGGCCACGACCGGCCGATCCTTCTGCGCACCTCGGATGCCGCCTTCCCCGGCGCCATCGACGCCGCGGTTCTGTTCCAGGAAAGCGCCAAGAAGGCCGGTATCGAGCTCGAAGTGCGCCGCGAGCCGGAGGATGGCTACTGGACCAATGTCTGGAACGTCCAGCCGTTCTGCGCCTCCTACTGGGGCGGCCGGCCGACGCAGGATTCACGCTACTCCACCTCCTATCTCTCCAGCGCCGAGTGGAACGACACGCGCTTCAAGCGCGAGGACTTCGACAAGCTCCTGCTTCAGGCCCGCTCGGAGCTCGACGATGCCAAGCGCAAGGAGATGTACCGTACGATGGCGATGACGGTGCGCGACGAGGGCGGCCTGATCCTGCCGGTGTTCAACGACTACGTGAACGCCGCTTCCGCATCGCTGAAGGGTTTCGTCCACGACATCGGCAACGACCTTTCGAACGGCTATGTTGCCAGCCGCGTCTGGTTCGACAGCTAAGAACACGGTTTCGCGTACGGAAGTGCGTAAAAACAATGCGTTAGAGCATTTCCAGCAGAAGTGTTTAGCGGTTTTGCGTCTGGAAACGCGTAAGAACAATGAGAGTGAGCGGAACAACCGATATGTCAGAGCGTGAATTCACCCTGATCGAGAACGAGTGGATCCGATTGAAGGACGGCACGCGGCTTGCCGCCCGCATCTGGATGCCGGATGGCGCCGACGCTGAGCCGGTGCCGGCCGTGCTCGAATACCTGCCCTACCGCAAGCGCGGCGGCACGAGTCTCCGCGATGAATCGACCTATCCGGTCTTTGCCGCCGCCGGCATTGCCGGCGTGCGCGTCGACATTCGCGGCTCGGGCGAATCCGATGGCGTCATCGATGGCGAATATACGCCGCGCGAGCTTTCCGACGGCTGCGAGATCATCGAATGGATCGCCGCCCAGCCGTGGTCGAATGGCAAGGTCGGGATGATGGGCATCTCCTGGGGCGGCTTCAACTGCCTGCAGGTGGCAGCCCTCAAGCCGCCGGCGCTGAAGGCGGTGATCTCGATCGCCTCGACCGTCGACCGCTACAACGACGACATCCATTACAAGAATGGGTGCCATCTCTCCGCCCAGCTTTCCTGGGCGGCGACCATGCTTGCCTATCAATCGCGCGCGCCCGACCCTGCGATCGTCGGCGACCGCTGGAAGGAGATGTGGCTGGAGCGCCTGGAGAACGAACCCTACTTCATGGAGGAATGGCTCGAGCATCAGCGCCGCGACGCCTTCTGGCAGCACGGCTCGATCTCGGAGGATTTCGGCGGCTTCGACACTCCCGCGCTCGTCATCGCCGGTTGGGCCGACGGTTATCGCAACACGCCGCTGAAAGCCGTCGAGGGCCTCGGCGCAAAGGCCAAGGCGCTGATCGGCCCCTGGGTGCACAAATATCCGCATTTCGCCTGGCCAAAGCCCCGCGCCGATTTTCACGGCGAGGCGATCCGCTGGTGGAACCGTTGGCTGCGCGACGAAAAGAACGGCGCCGAAGGCGGACCGCAGGTGCGCGCCTATATCCTCGACGGCCCGCGCCCGGCCGTCCGGCGCGACAACGACCCTGGCCGCTGGGTCGCCAAGGACGTCTGGCAAAAGCCGGAGATGCAGGTTCTCGGCATCACGCTCGACGGCAGGCTTTCCACCGACGCCAAAGATATGGGCACCGGCGAGGTCTATCTGAAATCACCGCTCGATACCGGCACGGCTTCCGGCGAATATTTCACCCTGAAACCCGATGCCGAAATGGCCGGTGACCAGCGCATCGACGATGCCGGAGCGCTGACCTTCGAAACGCGGCCGCTGCTGGAGGCTGAAGACTATCTCGGCCAGCCAAGCCTCTCGGTCGATGTCACCTGCCCGGCCGACACGGCCAACCTTGTCGCCCGCATCGTCGACGTGCACCCGGATGGTACCGCCACCCGCATCGCCTTCGGCGTGCTCAATCTGGCGCATCGCGACGGCAATGCCGAACCGCGGGCAATGGAAAAGGGTCGCCGCACGCGGATCACACTGGTGCTCGACGCCTGCGGCTATCGCGTGCGCGCCGGCCACCGCATCCGGCTGTCGCTGTCGACGTCCTACTGGCCGATGATTTTGCCGCCGCCTGATGATCCCGGCCTCACCATCGACACAGCGAGCCTGACGCTTGCCCTTCCGCTGCTCGGCCAGCACAACGAGGTCGTCGTGCCGGAGCCGGAAAATCCGGATCCGCTGCCGAAATACATCGAGCGGACGGCCGGCAGCACCAGCCGCACCGTCGAACGCGACATGACCAACGGCGTCACCCACTATCGCATCTACGAGGATGGGGGCTTGAGCGAGCATCCGGATACCGGGCTCGCGACGCAGGACATCCGCGACGAGACCTGGTCCATCGCTCCCGACAATCCGCATTCGATGATCGGCACCTCGACCTGGACCTGCATTTCCAAACGCGAGGGCTGGTCGGTGCGCACGGTCTCGACCTCGGTTCTCACCTGCGATGCCGACGACTGGATCACCGAAGCCAAGATCGTCGCCTATGAAAACGACGCGCCCATCTTCGAGAAGAGCTTTGCCAAGCGGGTCGCACGCGACCTGATGTAACACCGTCTTGGCTCCAAAAGCGTATGACTGCACCAATCGGTAAACATTTTACTGATAGTTACAGTCGTGCGCCATTTCTTCAATTGCCACCAACCTGCCGTCCATATCGGCCGCGGCCTCGTTGCCGGCATGGGTGGCCTCGTGGCCATCGCCGCCGTCGGCGCGCTCACCAATATCGTCGGCGAACCGCTTCTGATGGCGCCGTTTGGCGCCAGCTGCGTGCTGATCTTCTCGGTCGCCGGCAGCCCGCTCTCCCAGCCCGCCAATGTCGTCGGTGGACATTTCATCGCGACGCTGGTCGGCCTCGTCATGCGCGCAGTCTTCCCCAATGAGTGGTGGGCGGTCGGCCTTGCGGTCGGTGCTGCGATCGCGCTGATGGCAGCGCTGCGCATCACCCATCCGCCGGCGGGCGCCACTCCGCTCGTGGTCTTTGCCAGCGACCCCGGCCTCGACTTCCTGCTTTTCCCCGTTCTGACCGGCTCATTGGTGCTGGTTGCGGTTGGAACGCTGTTTCATCGTTTTGGCAAGGTCGAGTATCCGCTGCCGAGGAAACCCGCATGAGCCGCGTCGTCGCCGAGCGCCAGGACGTCATCGCCACGCTCGCGGAGGTCTTTCGCGAACACGGCTATGATGGCGCGAGCTTCAACCTGATCACCGAGAAGACCGGGCTCGGCAAGGGCAGCCTCTATCACTTCTTCCCTGGTGGGAAGGAGGAGATGGCCGAGGCGGTGCTTGGCGACATCGCCCTATGGTTCCAGACCAACATATTCGACCTGCTGCGCAACAGCGAAAGGCCGGCGGCTGCGATCGACGACATGTTTGCCTCCGTCGACAGCTACTTTCGCCGGGGACGCCGCCTCTGCCTGATGGGCGTCATTGCCCGCCAGCGGCGCCCATGATCGCTTCTCCGTCGAGCTCACCCGATACTTTGCCGATTGGCGGACTGCCCTCGCCGAGGCGCTCGGCCGCCAGGGTATCGCCGAGAACGAGCGGCAGGCGCTGGCCGAAGAAGTGATCGGCGGCATCCAGGGGGCACTCATTCTTGCCCGCAGCCTTGGTGACGCCGAAGCTTTCGGCCGCGTGCCCCTCCGCCTTAAGGGCCGATGCACCCTGTCGCATAACTGACAAAAATCAGATCTCAGGCCTCGGCCGCCTTGACAATTCCCCGCGCGCCCAGTTATTAACCATTAAGTTAAATAACTTTCAGGTTAAAGAACGGCCGCGCCAAGCGACAGCGCTGGCTGCGGGAGGAATTGTTATGGCAATGACCAGTGAAAACGCATCGCGCGAACACAGACTGAGCCTCGAAATCACCAGGATCTTCGATGCGCCGCGCAGCCTGGTGTTTAGGGTATGGTCAACGCCCGAGCATGCCTTGCGCTGGTGGGGACCGCGCGATTTCAGCCCGCACTCGCTGACGATGGATTTCCGCCCCGGCGGCGCCTGGCGCGCCTGCATCCGTTCGCCGGAAGGGCGCGACTATTGGATGGGCGGCGTCTATCGCGAGGTGATCGAGCCGGAGAAACTCATCTTCACCTTCGCCTGGGACGAAGAAGGCAAGCCGGGTGCCGACACGCTGATCACCGTTTCATTCGTCGATGTCGGCGGCAAGACCCGTCTGACCTTCCACCAGACCCCCTTCGACAGCGTCGACGAGCGCGACTCGCACCAGGAAGGCTGGGGCGAGTGCCTCGAAAGACTGGAGGAGTATCTTTCCGATGTCTGAGACAATGACCACCGCGGACAACACACCGGGCCCGAAGGCCACGCGGCGGGAGTGGATCGGCCTTGCCGTCCTCGCCTTGCCCTGCATGCTCTATTCGATGGACCTGACGGTCCTGAATCTCGCGGTGCCGCAACTGACCGAGCAGCTGAAGCCATCGGCCTCGCAGCTCCTGTGGATCGTCGATATCTACGGTTTCATGGTGGCGGGCTCTCTGATCACCATGGGCACGCTTGGCGACCGCATCGGCCGGCGCCGGCTCTTGATGATCGGCTCCATCGCCTTCGGCATCGCCTCGGTGCTGGCCGCCTTCGCCTGGAGCGCCGAAACGCTGATCCTCGCACGTGCTGTCCTCGGCGTCGCAGCAGCAACCTTGGCGCCCTCGACGCTGTCGCTGATCCGCAACATGTTCCTCGATGACAAGCAGCGCACGCTGGCGATCGGCATCTGGATCGCCAGCTTCTCCGCCGGCGGCGCCATCGGCCCTGTCGTCGGCGGGCTGATGCTGTCTCAGTTCTGGTGGGGTTCGGTGTTCCTGCTCGCGGTGCCTGTGATGATCCTGCTTCTGATCCTCGGTCCCATGCTGCTGCCGGAGTTCCGCGATCCGAATGCCGGCCGGCTCGATTTCATCAGTGCCGGACAGTCGCTGGTTGCCGTGCTGTCGGTAATCTATGGCATGAAGCGCATCGCCGAGGACGGTCTCGACGTCACCGCCGTGTTCTTCATCCTGCTCGGGCTGACCGTCGCCATCCTGTTTGCCCGGCGCCAGAGCCGGCTTGCCGATCCGTTGATCGACCTCGCCTTGTTCAGGACCCCGGCTTTCAGCGCCGCCCTCGGCGTTAATATTCTCGGCCTGTTCGTCGGCTTTGGCGCCTTCCTGTTCGTGGCGCAGTATCTGCAGCTCGTGCTCGGCCTGTCGCCCTTCGTCGCCGGTCTCTGGTCGGTGCCGACAGGGGTCGCCATGGTGCTCGGTTCGATCCTGGTTCCGTCGCTTGCCGCCCGCTATGCCGCCTCGAACCTGATTGCTGCCGGCTTCGTGCTGACCGCCATCGGCTTTGCGATCTGCACCCAGGTCGAAACGACGAGCAGTCCGCTGCTCGTCACGACGGGCCTCGTCGTTCTCTGCCTCGGCTTTGCGCCAGTGGGCACGCTGACGACGGACCTGATCGTCGGCTCCGCCCCGCCGGAGCGCGCCGGCGCTGCATCGGCGATCTCGGAGACGAGCTTCGAGTTCGGCGGTGCGCTCGGGATCGCCGTGCTCGGCAGCATGCTGACATCAGCCTATCGCACCCGCATGGACGCCGTGATCGTCACCGGCCTTCCGACTGAGACCGTGGAGGCCGCACGCCAGACGCTTGGCGGCGCCGTCGCCATCGCCGAGCAACTTCCGGGCGAGCAATCCGAACGGCTGCTCAATGCCGCCCGCGACGTGTTCACCAATTCGTTTGCCTTCACCGCATCGATCTGCGTGGCCCTGTCGCTGCTGACGGCACTGCTCGCCTTCCTGCTCTTGCGCAAGGCAACCGGTGACGGCGCCGACAGCGATCCGGCAATTGCCGACGAGGCGGAGGCCTCGGTCAAAGCCGGATAATAACCGGCGTCCGCACAACGGACGCCAACACATAAATCGCATCAACGTTCAACTCGCCAGCGTCGTTTCCCCGGTCGAAAGACCAGGGACAGCCGACGACTGTCCAAAGACAGGAGCCCGTCCGATGAAAAAGCGCTATCGCGGCAGCTGCCACTGCGGCACCGTTGAGTTCGAATGCCAGCTCGACCTTGCCGAAGGCATCCGCCGCTGCAATTGCAGTTTCTGCGCCAAGACGCGCATGCAGAAATCCTTCGCGCTGCGCGACGAGTTTGCCATCACCAGGGGCAAGGAGGCGTTGACGAGCTATCGGGCGGAGCCTTCGAACTGGCGGGAGGGCGACGTCGATCACTACTTCTGCAGCCGCTGCGGCATCCGGCCGTTTTCGCGCGGCTATCTCGAGGATTTCCTCGGCCATTTCTACGCCGTCAACGTCGCCTGCGTTGACGGCGTCAGCGACGAGGAACTCGGCACGGCACCGATCATCTACGAGAACGGTCGTCACGACGACTACGAAAACCCGCCGCGCGACATCCGCTTCATGTGATCGCCGAGGCGATCAGGCCGGGCTCAATGCCAGCAGCGCCTCGAGCGCACGCTCGGCATCGGCCTCCGGCACGAAGATGTGGTCATGATAATAGGCGGCCACGACGTTGGCACTGATGCCCTCCCGCGTCAGCGCCGTCGCCACCGCCGCCGTCAGCCCGACCGCCTCAAGCGCCGAATGCACATTGAGCGTGATGCGGCGAAGCAGCGGACCATAGGAAAGGCCGGCCGCATCGGCAGCATGACGCTCCAGGATCAGCGTCAGCCCCTCGTCCTCGCGATAGGTGGCAAGCGGCTCCACCGGCATGTAACGCTGCGCCTCGTCATGGGGCACGGTGCAATAGACATAGGTCTGCGGAAACAGAACCGGCGCCATCGTCGCCAGCAGCTTCGTCAAATCCGTTTCGCCAGCCATCACCCCTCCTCTAACCTTCCACAGTCCCCGCTATGCGGGATCAAGTCGCCAATGCAGTGGTAGCGGATCGTCACATTGCCGTGAAGCACGCTCTTGCGATTTGCATTCGGCCGGGTCCGCGAAAACATGGGTTCACACGGCCGCCGCCCGAACGCGGCAGAGGAAGCAACCATGTCTTCGACACGCAACATTCTGCCGTTCGCTCCGGCTATCAACCACCATCTCTGGCTGATGGCTCCGGCACTTGCCATCTGCGCCGCCCTTTCGATTGCGCCCTCAGCCCGCGCCGCCGAACCGGCCGTATCCATTCCCCCGCCGTCGCTGGATGAGAAAGCGGCCAGCGGTCCGGAAACGGCGGTATTTGCCGGCGGTTGTTTCTGGGGCGTCCAGGGCGTCTTCCAGCATGTGAAGGGCGTGACCAACGCTGTCTCGGGCTATGCCGGCGGCAGCCGCGACACGGCGTCCTATGAGGCGGTCAGCAATGGCGACACCGGCCACGCGGAATCGGTGGAAGTGACCTACGATCCGAGCCAGGTCAGCTACGGCAAGCTGTTGCAGATCTTCTTCTCCGTCGGCCACAACCCGACGCAGCTGAACTATCAGGGGCCGGATCACGGCACGCAGTATCGTTCGGCTCTGTTCGTTGCCACGCCGGAGCAGAAGAAGATCGCCGAGGCCTACGTCGCCGAGCTCGGAAAATCAGGCGTCTTTCCGACCGAGATCGTCACCGAGATCGCGCCGCTGAAGGGCTTCTATGTCGCGGAGGGCTACCATCAGGATTTCCTGACGCGCAACCCGACCTATCCCTACATCGTCTACAACGACATGCCGAAGATCGAGAGCCTGCGCAAACTGTTCCCGCAGAGCTTCCGCCCCAATCCGGTGCTGGTGTTCAAGGCGAAGAGCTAGCGCGTTTCCGCCCGCAATTGCGCTCCGGTGAAAACTGGAGCGTTCAGCCGGTTCCGACAAGCACCGCAATACCTTCGGCCAAGCGCCGAAAGCCTTCGCGCGCACCCTCACTCATGTGCCGTGCCCGCAGCCAGGCGTGGATCATCTGCGGCTC
Source organism: Ensifer sp. Root127 (assembly GCF_001425225.1). Classification (NCBI taxonomy): domain Bacteria; kingdom Pseudomonadati; phylum Pseudomonadota; class Alphaproteobacteria; order Hyphomicrobiales; family Rhizobiaceae; genus Ensifer; species Ensifer sp. Root127. The sequence goes on along the minus strand of NZ_LMDX01000034.1, from coordinate 59,643 downwards.
TTCGCGAAAGGTGACGTTGACGCCGGCCGTCGCAAGCCGCGCGGCATAGAGGCGCGCGTCATCGCGCAAGGGGTCGAAATAGGCACCAGCGATATAGGTCGGCGGTAAGCCGGAAAGATCCTTCTCCGCCAGCGGCACCGCAAACGGGTCGTCGGCCGGCGCCTGCAAAATCTTTCGGTAGTAGCTGGTATCGGCAGTCGTCAGTCCCGGCGCATCGGACATTTCGAGATAGGAACCGGAAGCCAGGTCACCGCCGAGGCCAGGATAGATCAGCGCCTGCCCGACGATACCAGACACCCCGTCCGCCCGGGCCTTCAACACGATGCCTGCGGTCAGGTTCCCGCCGGCACTGTCGCCGACGACCACCACCGGTCGGCCATCGGCCACCAGGAAATTCAAGACCGCGTAGCAATCCTCGAAGGCGGCTGGCCAGACGTGGTCGGGCGCCAGCCGATAATCAACCGACACCAGTTCTGCCCTTGCGAAATCGGCAAGCTCGGCGCAGATGGCGTCATGGCTGTCGAGCGAGCCGACGACCCAACCGCCGCCGTGAATGTAGTAGATTCGGGTGTCGGTCGAAACGCTCGCCGGCCGATAGCGCCGGATCGGGATCCGGCCGTCGACAAGCTCGTCCTCGCGCGTCAGCCCCGCCGGCGACGGCGCGTCGAACTCTGCGCAGAGCGCATCGTACCATTTGCGCTGCTGTTCGATCGACGCATCGACCGCATCGGCGGGATAGAATTCTTCGCAGCGCCGGTGAAAGGCGAGGATGCCCTCCTCCGTCGGCATCGGTTTCGATACAGCCTGATCCAAAGTCCGCCTCCCTGATCTCTCCGGCGGAAGTCTAGCAGCAGGCCGCCGGTCTTCTATCCGGAAACCGACATAACCGGACAAATCCCGCCGCAGTTGCGTTGTCGGGGACGATCTCTTGGCAGCGCTTGCAAGCGCGCCTCCACAACGATTAACTGCACGGATGGCCTTCACCTTCAGACAGTTGCAGTATTTCGTCGCCGTCGCCGAGCAAGGCTCGATCACGCGGGCGGCGCAGAACCTCTCGATCTCGCAATCCTCGATCACCGAGGCGATCAAGGAGCTTGAAGGGGACCTCGGCGTCGAGCTGTTCGACCGGCATCCGCGCGGTCTTTCGATCACCCACAACGGCCATCAGTTCCTGCGGCATGCGACCAAGATCCTCTCCGATGTCTCCGACGCCCGGCGCAGTTTTTCCGACAGCCGCGAGGAAACCGGCGGCAAGCTCAATCTCGGCGTCACCTCGCTGGTTGCCGGTTACGTCCTCTCCGACCTGCTCGCTCGCTATCGCCGCGCCTGTCCCGGCGTCGATGTCAGTGCCATCGAGGACAACGGCTCATATCTCGAACACCTGCTGATCGGCGGCGAACTCGACGTTGCCGTCATGGTCATTTCCAACCTGCGCGACCGCATGGCGCTGCAGGCTGAGATTCTCGAAACCTCGCCCTATCGCCTCTGGCTGCCGATCGGCCATCCGCTTGTCAGCGCCGACATCATCTCGATCAGCGATATCGCCAAGGAGCCGCTGATCATGCTGACGGTGGATGAAATCGAGGAGAACACCGGCAAGCTGCTGTCGGCGCTCGGCGCCCGCCCGCATGTCGCCTTCCGCACCCGCTCGGTCGAAGCGGTGCGCAGCCTGGTGGCGACTGGCGCCGGCATCGCGCTCCTGCCCGATCTCGTCTACCGCCCCTGGTCGCTTGAAGGCGACCGCATCGAGAGCCGCGACGTCTCCGGCGCCCTGCCCGTCGTCCAGGTCGGCATGGTCTGGCGCAAGGGCTCCAGCCTGCCGCAATCGGCCCGCGATTTCGTCGGCATAGCCGAAGCGCTTCGCAGCGCCCGGCCGCGCTAAAAATCCCGGTGCGATCCAGAACCACGAGTAAAATCATGTAGCTACTCGGCATTTGCCGGGCACGTTGGAGCCTTGACACGGCCCTGATATCGGTAAAACCGATAGCGGCATTCTGATTAATGAATTTGCGAATGCGGAGAAATCAAGGCACGTTTCAATCTGGGAACGAAGCCGTAAAATGCGGCTCAAAATTGGGAGAATTCAGATGAAGCAGATCCTGAAATCCTGCACCGCGCTGACGTTGTCGCTCGGCCTCGTGGCGCCCGCCTTGGCGCAGGAGCCGCTGAAGGAACTGGGCAAGGGCGAAGGCGAACTGTCGATCGTCGCCTGGGCTGGCTACATCGAGCGCGGCGAGACCGACAAGAACTACGACTGGGTCACCGATTTCGAAAAGCAGACCGGCTGCAAGGTCAGCGTCAAGACGGCCGCGACCTCCGACGAAATGGTGGCGCTGATGAACGAAGGCGGCTTCGACCTCGTCACCGCCTCGGGCGACGCCTCGATGCGGCTCGTCGCCGGCAAGCGCGTCCAGCCGATCAACACCGATCTCATCCCCAGCTGGAAGACGATCGACGAGCGCATGCAGAACGCGCCCTGGCACACGGTCAACGGCGTTCACTACGGCACTCCCTATGTCTGGGGTCCGAACGTGCTGATGTACAACAAGGATGCCTTCAAGGGCGAAGCGCCGAAGAGCTGGAACGTCGTCTTCGAGGAAATGAACCTGCCCGACGGCAAGTCCAACAAGGGCCGTGTCCAGGCCTATGACGGCCCGATCCATGTCGCCGACGCCGCCAACTACCTGATCAAGCACAAGCCCGAGCTCGGCATCAAGGATCCCTACGAACTCAACGAAGACCAGTACAAGGCAGCGCTCGATCTGCTGCGCACCCAGCGCACGCTCGTCGGCCGCTACTGGCACGATGCGATGATCCAGATCGACGACTTCAAGAACGAAGGCGTCGTCGCCTCCGGCTCCTGGCCGTTCCAGGTCAACCTGATGGAAGCCGAAAAGCTGCCGATCGCCTCAACCATCCCGGAAGAAGGGGTCACCGGATGGGCTGACACCACCATGCTGCACGCCGAAAGCGCCCATCCGAACTGCGCCTATATGTGGATGGAGCATTCGCTGTCGCCAAAGGTCCAGGGCGACGTCTCTGCCTGGTTCGGCGCCAACCCGTCCGTCGGCGCAGCCTGCAAGGGCAATGACCTTCTGACCGACGCCGGCTGCAAGACCAACGGCTACGAGGACTTCGACAAGGTCAAGTTCTGGAAGACGCCGGTGACGAAATGCGCAAGCCAGGGCGAATGTGTGCCTTACCACCGCTGGGTCTCCGACTACATCGGCGTTATCGGCGGTCGCTGAGCCGCCACGACCATATCGCAAGCATCGCCCCTCACCCTGACCCTCTCCCCGCACGCGGGGAGAGGGAACGCCCCCGGCAAACCCGCCGGGTGAGCTTTGGGCGAGACGCCAACCGCACGTTCCCTTCTCCCCCCGAGCGGGGAGAAGGTTGCGGCAGCGGGATGAGGGGCTGGAATCCTGGAGCAATTTGATGTCCACCGCCGTTCTTTTCGACAATGTTTCCCGCCACTTCGGCGCCGTACGCGCGGTCGATGGTGTGGACCTCGAAGTCGCCGAGGGCGAGTTCTTCGCCATGCTCGGCCCCTCGGGCTCGGGCAAGACCACCTGCCTGAGGCTGATGGCCGGCTTTGAACAGCCGACAGGCGGTCATATCGAAATCTTCGGCGAAACCGCGGAGGGCGTGCCGCCCTATCGCCGCAGCGTCAACACCGTGTTCCAGGACTATGCGCTGTTCCCGCATCTCTCGATCCTCGACAACGTTGCCTACGGGCTGATGGTCAAGGGCGTCGGCCGCGAGGAGCGCCGCAAGGCGGCGGCAGATGCGCTCGCCATGGTCAAGCTGCCGGACTATGGCAGCCGCCGCCCCGGCCAGCTCTCGGGTGGCCAGCGTCAGCGCGTGGCGCTCGCCCGCGCGCTGGTGAACAAGCCCAAGGTGCTTTTGCTCGACGAGCCGCTCGGCGCGCTCGACCTGAAGCTGCGCGAGCAGATGCAGGAGGAACTGAAGACCCTGCAAAAATCGCTCGGCATCACCTTCGTCTTCGTCACCCACGATCAGGGCGAAGCGCTGTCGATGGCCGACCGCATCGCCGTCTTCAACGACGGCCGCATCCAGCAGCTCGGCAGCCCAGAAGAAGTCTACAAGCAGCCGAAGACACGCTTCGTCGCCGATTTCGTCGGCTCGTCAAACGTCTTGCCGGCAAAGCTGTGCCAGAGGCTGGGCGTCAGATCCTCCTATGCCAGCCTTCGCCCCGAGGCGATCGCGCTGTCGGCCCCGCGCGAAGGCGCGCTCAGCCTCAACGGCACCGTGTCGGCCCATAGTTTCCTCGGCGCGGTCAACCGCGTCGTCGTCGACGTCGAAGGCGCGCGCATCGCGGTTGCAAGCCCCGCCTCGCTCGCCGTCCCGCAAATCGGCAGCCCCGTCACTATCAGCTTTGCCGCCGACGAACTGCACCCGATGGAGGACGCATGACCGCCGTCGCTGAAAATCTCGCAGTCCCGGATCGCCGCGGCCCGACCGGCCGGCTCTCGGACTTCTTCTGGAAGCACCCGCATGTGCTGCTTGTCGTCATGCTGGCGCCGCCGCTCTTATGGCTCGGCGTCGTCTATGTCGGCTCGCTCTTTGCTCTCCTGCTGCAGAGCTTCTTCTCGATCGACGACTTCTCCGGCCTGATCAATTACGAGTTCACCTTCGCCACCTACCGCCAGCTGCTGAGCGAAACCAATCTCGACATCATCCTGCGCACCGTATCAATGGCGGCAATCGTGACGCTCGCCTCGGCGCTCATCGCCTTCCCGATCGCCTATTACGCGGCGCGCTACGCGCAGGGAAAATGGAAGGTGCTGTTCTATCTCGGCGTCATGCTGCCGCTCTGGTCGAGCTACCTGGTCAAGATCTATGCCTGGAAGCTGATCCTGGCCAAGGAAGGCATCGTCACCTGGTTCCTCGCGAAGCTGCATCTTCTGTGGGTGCTCGATGCCTGGCTCTCGCTTCCCGTCGTCGGGGGCAACTCGCTCTCGGTCAGCTACACCGGCACCTTCATCGTCTTCGTCTATGTCTGGATGCCGTTCATGATCCTGCCGATCCAGGCAGCGCTGGAGCGCGTGCCGACCAACCTGATCGAGGCCTCCTCCGATCTCGGCGGCACGCCGGCCCAGACCTTTCGCCACGTGCTCTTCCCGCTGGCGCTGCCGGGCATCGTCGCCGGCTCGATCTTCACCTTCTCGCTGACGCTCGGCGATTACATCATTCCGCAGATCATCGGCTCCTCCCGGCTGTTCATCGGTCAGGCGGTCTATGCCCAGCAGGGCACTGCCGGCAACATTCCGCTTGCCGCCGCCTTTACCGTGGTGCCGATCGTCATCATGGGCGCCTATCTCTGGATGGCCAAACGCATGGGGGCCTTCGATGCGCTCTGACCGCCTCAACCGCTCGCCCCTCGGACTGAAGATCGCAGCTGCCGCCGGCCTCGCCTTCATGCATGTGCCAATCCTGCTGATCTTCCTCTATGCCTTCACCACGGAGGAAAAGAGCTACCAGTTCCCGCCGCCGGGGCTGACGACACAATGGTTTGCGGTTGCCTGGAACCGGCCGGATGTCTGGGCGGCGCTGACGCTCTCGGTCAAGGTCGCCTCGATCGCGACCGCGGTCGCCCTGGTGCTCGGCACGCTCTGTGCCGCCGCCGTCAGCCAGACCCGCTTCTTCGGCCGCGAGACGATCTCGCTGCTGGTCATCCTGCCGATCGCGCTGCCCGGCATCATCACCGGCATCGCGCTGCGCTCGGCCTTTTCCATGGCGGAGATGCCATTCTCCTTCTGGACGATCGTGCTCGGTCACGCGACCTTCTGCATCGTCGTCGTCTACAACAATGCGGTGGCCCGTTTCCGCCGCATATCGGGCTCGCTGATCGAAGCCTCGATGGACCTGGGTGCCGACGGCTTCCAGACCTTCCGCCACATCATCCTGCCGAACATCGGCACCGCACTTCTTGCCGGCGGCATGCTCGCCTTCGCGCTGTCCTTCGACGAGGTGATCGTCACCACCTTCACCGCCGGCCAGCAGTCGACGCTGCCGATCTGGATGCTCGAAGAACTCATCCGCCCGCGCCAGCGACCGGTGACCAACGTGGTCGCCATGATCGTGGTGCTGGTCACTTTCCTGCCGATCCTCGGCGCCTACTACCTGACCCGCGACGGCGACCAGATCGCCGGTGCCGGCAAGTGAACTCGACTTTCAAGGGAGAACAGACATGGACACCCAGCTTTTGATCGGATCGCGCTTCGAAGCCGGAACCGAGGCCGAAGAGCATATCCTGAACCCGCGCACCGGCGGAAAGATCATCGACCTCGCCGAAGCCTCGCACATTCAGGTCGAGGCGGCGGTGAGCGCGGCAGAACGCGCCTTCGTCTCCTGGTCGATGACGACACCCGGCGAACGCTCCGGTTACCTGCTCAGGATCGCCGACGCGATCGAAAAGCACGCCGACGATTTCGCAGCCCTTGAAGCGCTCAACTGCGGCAAGCCGATCAATGCGGTGAAGAACGACGAACTGCCGGCGATCGTCGATTGCTGGCGCTTCTTTGCCGGCGCCATCCGCAATCTGCACGCGCCGACATCGGGCGAGTATCTGCCGGGGCATACCTCCATGGTTCGTCGCGATCCGGTTGGCATCGTCGGCTCGATCGCGCCCTGGAACTACCCGCTGATGATGATGGCGTGGAAACTGGCACCGGCGATTGCCGGCGGCAACACCGTCGTTTTCAAGCCGTCCGAACAGACGCCTTTGACGGCGCTGAAGCTCGCCCGTCTGCTCGCCGACATCCTGCCGGAAGGCGTGGTCAACGTTGTCACGGGCCGCGGCGAAACCGTCGGCAACGCGCTGATCAACCACCCGAAGATCGCGATGGTCTCGATCACCGGCGACATCGCCACCGGCAAGAAGGTGCTGACGGCCGCCGCCAAGACGGTGAAGCGCACGCATCTGGAGCTCGGCGGCAAGGCCCCTGTCATCGTCTATGACGACGCCGACCTCGAAGCCGTCGTCAACGGCATCCGCACCTTCGGCTATTACAATGCCGGCCAGGACTGCACCGCCGCCTGCCGCATCTATGCCGAAGCCGGCATCTACGAAAAGCTCGTCGCCGACCTGAGTTCGGCCGTCTCCACCATCCGTTACAATCTCGCCGACGACACCGAAAACGAGATCGGCCCGCTGATCTCGCGGCGCCAACGTGATCGCGTCGCAAGCTTCGTCGAACGTGCGGCCGACCAGAAGCATATCGAGATCACCACCGGCGGTGCTCCTGGCAGCGCCGACGGTTTCTTCTTCCAGCCGACGGTGATTGCCGGCGCGACGCAGGAAGACGAGATCGTCCGTCGCGAGGTGTTCGGCCCTGTCGTCTCGGTCACCCGCTTCACCGGCAAGGACGATGCCGTCGGCTGGGCCAACGACAGCGATTATGGCCTCGCCTCTTCGGTCTGGACGAAGGACATCTCCAAGGCGATGAAGGCCGCCTCGCGCCTGCAATATGGCTGCACCTGGATCAACACCCACTTCATGCTGACCAACGAGATGCCGCATGGCGGCGTCAAGCAGTCGGGCTATGGCAAGGACATGTCGGTCTATGCGCTCGAGGACTACACTGCTGTCCGTCACATCATGATCAACCACGGCTGACGCCGGCAGGACGTTGGCCGCGGTGCGGACAAAGCATGCAAACGAAGATAAACGGGAGGAAAATGCCATGTATCGCCGTCAACTGCTTGCTGCTGCAGGTGCATTGGGTCTGAGCACACTTCTTCTGGCGCCCGCCGGCCTCGCCGCCGACGCGGCGCCTGATGTCGTCGGTGCCTATGTCGCAGCGTGGAATGCCCATGACTCGAGCAAGGCCGCATCCTATTTCGCCGACGACGTCACCTATTACGACGCGTCCGTCGGCAAGCCTGTCACCGGCAAGGATGCCGCCAAGACCGGTGTCATCGACAATTTCCTGAATGCGGTTCCCGACGCCGTCTGGACCATGAAAGGCGACCCCATCGCCGCCGGCGACAAGGTCTCCTTCGAATGGGAATTCTCCGGCACCAACTCAGGCGCCTGGGCCGATGGCACGGCCGCGACCGGCAAGAGCTTCAAGTTCACCGGCGCCTCGGTCTTCACGGTCAAGGACGGCAAGATCGCCACTCAAAGCGACTATTACGACGCGCTCGGCTTCTACAAGCAGCTCGGCCTGATGTAGGCGGCCGTCGAGCCCGCGGCACCGGCCCTTCAGTAGCCGCAAGCCCGAGCTTGCGGCTGTCTCGCGCCTCGCCCGCGCATTAAAACATGCGGACAAAACTCATAAAATAACTTGCACAACGAATAAACATGAGTAACACGATCATCTTATGAATGTCTGACCCGTTCAGAAGGTGTCGCATGGTTGCAAGATGGCGTCTGTCCGCCCCCGCATTTGTGTTCGCGACGGCTCCGCGCGGCAGGCCTCGCAACGGCAGTGGGCCGGCCACGGGCCACACGCGGGTGCCCCAATGACTGCCGTATCCGAAGCGATCATGGAGACAGGCGCCCCCAAGGTTCTGTCTGCTGCCTTTTCCGGCCCGCACGCCTGGTGCAACGAAAAGATGGTGCTGTCGGACGATCTTTCCGACGGCATGGTCCTGCCCGAGTTCTTCGCCTCCGGCGCCTTCGACCGCGCCCTCGACACCTACGCTGAAAGGTCCGGCGGCACCGACCGCCGCGCGATCGCCTCCATGTGGTCGCTCTACTACTTCTCGGCGCTCACCATCCCCTATCTCGTTGCTCGCGTGCTCGACCATCAGGTGTTGCCGGTCGCCTTCAACCGCATGAAGGTGGCGCTGGCAGAAGATGGCCTGCCCCGCGCCTTTGGCGTCGCCGATGCCGGTAACTGGCAGGCGGGCGATGACGACGACGTGTTTGCCACCCTGGCGCCGCTGATGGGCGAGCACCTGCGCGAAGTGGTCGGCTACCTCAAGTCGAGTGGCGGCATCGCGCCGAAACTCGCCTGGAACAACGCGCTGGTTTACATCGACTATGCCCTGCGCGCCGCCGGCGTCGAGCCGCTTCATGCCCAGGCCGAAGCCCTCATCGGCAGCAGATCCCTGCCCGACGGCTCGCCCAACCCCTTCTTCGATTGCCTGCGTCACGAGGAAGAGGACGGTGCGCGGGTGTGCCGGCGCAAGATCTGCTGCCTGCGCTATCTGCTGCCGGGGGTCCGCAGCTGCGGCAGCCTCTGCGCCCTTCCCACCCAACGGAAACAGTAGTTTTGCTTCTCCTATCGCGATCCACGGTCCGGGCCTTGCTGGCCATCTTCGTCACCACCACGCTTTTCGCCACTGGCGCCCGGGCCGAAAACCGATGGCCGCTGACGGTGAAGGACGCGGCCGGGCGCGAGGTGACGTTAGCGGAAAGGCCAAAAGCCATCCTGCTTGGCAGCGGCTTCAACCTGGTCGCGCTTTCGCTCATTCATCCGGACCCCGTCAGCCTGCTGGCCGGCTGGTCCGGAGACATGAAGGGCGACAACCCTGAGATCTACGAGAGCTTTCGCAAAAAATTTCCTGCAATCGCCGACGTGCCGCTGATCGACGACGGCGGCACCGGCGCCGCACTGTCTTTCGAAACGCTGCTGACGCTGAAGGCCGACCTCGCGATCCTCGCCAACTGGCAGGCCGACACCGAGCCGGGCCAGCGCGCCATCGACTATCTCACCAGCACCGGCGTGCCGGTCATCGTCGTCGACTTCAACAGCGATCCCCTGAAGAGCACGCCGGATATGATGCGGCTCCTTGGGCGTATCTTCGAACGCGACGAGCAGGCCGAAGCCTTCGCACGCTACTACGAAGACAAGCTGGCGCTGATCCGCTCCCGTGTCGCCGCCAAGCCCGAACCGCGCCCAACCGTGCTGATGGATGCGTTTCCCAAGCCTGACCGTTGCTGCTGGGCCTATGGCGTCGGTGGGCTCGGCGAATTCCTGACGATCGCCGGCGGCCGCAACATCGCCGAAGGCGCGCTGCCGCGCGTCGGCGGCACCGTCAATGCAGAAGCGGTGATGGCGGCAAACCCCGACGTCTACATCGCCACCTCTTCGCCCGGCGGCACCTATAGCGGCTTCTCCATCGGTCCCGGCGTTGCCAGGCAAGAGGCGCAGCAGACCTTGGCTGCGGCCGTCGCAACGCCGGCGCTATCGAGCGTTGCGGCGGTCGAGAACGGCCGCGTCCATGGCGTCTGGAACTTCTTCAACGCCATCCCGCTCAATATTGTCGCTGCCGAAGCCTTCGCCCACTGGCTGCGGCCCGACATCTTCGCCGATCTCGACCCGGAAAAGAGCCTCGCCGACATCAACGAACGCTTCGCAGCCGTTCCTTTCGAGGGCACCTATACCGTCAGCCTTGGGGCCGTTACGCCCCGGTAGAAGCGCCCAAAAGCCCGCAACATTTGCAATCGCCGCAAGGGGTTGACGAAATCGCTCGCCGTTCAATCCACCAAATGTCGCAAGCGTGACCTTCGACCAGAGCCACGCGATGTTGCCACCCGCTCCTCACACTATATAAGGGTCGACGAGGAGGAGCTTCATGCTTTGGTTGGTAGCGTTGGTTGGCGTGGCGATCGTGTATCTGGCGGCGCGTTTCAGCCGCTTTCGCCGGTGGGCCGAGCCCATCCTCTCGGTCGCAGTGGCGATCGCCCTGCTCTCTGCCTTCGTCGTCTGGATCAGCGACCGCGGCGAGCGCAAGGCTGCAGCACCTGAGCCGGTGGCGACGGCCCCGGCGGCTCCGGCCGCCCAGAACATCAGCCTCGACGGCATGACGTTCGAACAAAGCCAGCCGGAGCGCAGCTTCCGCCTGCGCGGCACCGTCAGCAACAATGGCGCAACACCGCTCGAATATTTCCGGCTTTCCGTGACGCTCGAAGACTGCCCGCAGGACGCATGCGCGAAGATCGGCGACGACTCAGCCCTGGTTCTCGCCCGCGTGCCCGTCGGCCAGGCAAGGCCTTTCGAGACTTTCCTCACTTTCCCGAGCCGAGAGGGCGAAAGCCTGACGACGCCGAAATGGACCTACCAGGTACTGGAAGTCCGCGGCGCCGCCAGCCGATAAGCCACTGCACGCGTTGCGGCGTCCTTACGCTGCCGACGCCGGCCGCATGGCCGAAATGATTGCCGCCGTGGTCGTCACCTCCGCGAATTCCGCCCGCAGCGTTGCGACATGGGCACGGTGGATGTCCCGCGCCGGGATCATGTCGCCGTCGCCATCCGGCTGGTCGAAGCAGTCGCAGGCATCTTCCACCAGGACCACCCGGTAACCGAGATTGGCGCCGACCCGCACCGAGGTCGAAACACACATATCAGTCGAGATGCCGAAGAGGACGATCGTATCAACGCCGAGCCGGCGCAGGCGAAGATCGAGATCGGTGCCGATGAAGGCGGCGTTGACGCTCTTGTTGACGAGCGGTTCGTCGCCAACGGGCTCGAAGCCCGGGCGCGGCGCGTTGCCAGACGCACCCGGCCTCAAGGTCGAGCCCGGCGCGACGCTGTCGTGCCGCACATGGATGATCGGCCGGCCGGCCGCGCGCCAGGCGGCAAGCAAGGCGCGGCCGTTGTTGTCAACGTCCCCGTTCCAGCGTGGCGGCCAGGGAGCGGCATCAAATGCCTGCTGCATGTCGATCGGGATGAGGACGGCATTGTCGGGAAGTCTCGGAATGGTCATGGCTAACGCTCCCTGATTGCCTCGGGAAGCTAGCCGTCCTATCGTCCGGTTTCACTGGACATGATGGCGGAAGACCGGACGATTGTCCGGCAAAATGACCAAGGGGACGACACATTGACCGAACTTGATGAAAAGGACCGGCTGCTGGTGGCCGCCCTGCGGCAGGATTCGCGCCAGAGCCTGGTGGCGCTTGCCCGCCATGCCGGCTTGTCACGCAGCGCCGCCCATGAACGTCTGCGCCGGCTCGAAACCAAGGGCGTCATCGCCGGCTATACGATCCGCATCGGCATCGAGGACAAGGCGCCGGTCGTGCGCGCGCTGATCGCGATATCCTTCCAGCCCGGTAAGAACTGCGACCACATCGTACCGCATCTCGCCGGCATGCCGCCGGTCGTCAGCTGCTGGTCGCTCGCCGGAGAGACCGACCTGATGCTGCTGGTCGAATGCGCTTCGAACGGCGATCTTGACACCATCCGTCGGCGGATCTCGTTGATATCGGGCGTCGCCACCGTGCAGACCCATGTGGCGCTGCGCACCCATTTCGATAGGCGTGACTGATCGCGCTGCGCCGGTAGACGATGCCTGGCGTTGTTTCGGCCTCCATGCCGCAACTGAGACCACGGATACCTACCTCATTCCTGTGCTCGTCACAGGAATCTAGCGACGGCGCGTCCGCGCCGTCAGTGACATTCTTCGTCACATCAGGCGTTTTCAGAATTCTTTCACACCGCCGACGCGGCGCTGCTGGATCCCTGTGACAAGAACAGGGATGATGGTTGCGAAGGCCGGCTGATCTCGTCGAGATACCAGTTGATGTAGCGCAGCTCGTTCTGCTCCATCGGCGCGATCGGGCCCGGCACGAAATAATGCGAGCGCACGCCGCGCGAGGTGTGCTCGATGATCGCCTTGTCCTCATCGGTCGTGACCTTCCACAGCCAGGTGAGCTTTTCGAGGTCGTAGTCCTGCCCCTCCTCGGCCTTGCCGTCGACAAGCCAGATCAGCTCCATTTCGCAGGTGCCCGCCGTCTTCGGAATGAAGCGGTAGATCATGCCGTGATCGGGATAGCAGACGAGGAAGGTCGTGCCGCCGAGGTGGATGGAGGTGACGCCGCCGTCGAAATCGCTGAACCGGCCCATCAGGGTGCTAAGCGGCTGGCCGTCCTTGCTGCCGGTCTTGACGCCGTCATAGAGCGCATAGCGGAAGGCATGCACCGTCTCCTTGCCGCCGGCGGAACTCTGCCAGTGATCGCCGGAACCGACCTCGATGCCGAGAGCGCAGGTGCGCGCCTCCATCTTGGCGTTCAGCTCCTCGATCATGTGCAACGGCTGTTCGAGCGCGTGCGTCTCGGAATACTCAGGATGCGCCGGGCCGCAATGGTAGCACTCGACATAGTTCTCGACCGCGAGCTTCCAGTTGGCGTCGACAGGATAGGACTGCCGGTGCGCGACCTTGGCCTCGGCCCAGCCATATTGGCCGCAGGTGGCATGCAGCAGGTTCTCGACCTCGGTGAAATCGAGCGGCTGTTCGGCAAAGGAGATGAAGATCAGCCCCTCGACGACGCGCACATGAAGCTTCTTCAGCCCATGGTCCTCACGCTTGAAATCCTTCGGCATCAGCCGCGCCGCCTTCAGCGCACCGTCATTGCCGTAGGTCCAGGCGTGGTAGGGACAGACGAAGGCGCGGGCGTTGCCCTTTTCCTTGGTGCAGACCTCGGCGCCGCGATGGCGACAGACGTTCAGCATCGCATGGATCGCGCCCGTGGCCGTGCGGGTGACGATCACCTGCTCGGCGGCCATGCGAAAGACTTCGAAGTCATTGGGGTTGGGGATCACGCTTTCATGCGCGACGCAGTGCCAATGGCGGCGAAACACCCGGTCGAGATCACGCTCGTAGATATCCTCGTCGTGGTAGAAGGCCCGCACCAGCCCATGGCCCGGCCGATGCGCAGCGACCAGCTGATCGATGCGGTCGCCCGCGACAGTCGTATTGGAAAGGTCCGATGCGAACATGGCCCTGAACTCCTGAAAGAAGAACCGGAAGAACCGCGTCCCGGCGCGCGCATGCTAAATTTGCCTTGATGTACGAGGCTGCCCCCACCCCCACCCTCTCCCCGCACGCGGGGGAGAGGGAGAGCGCTCCACCCGCACCTCAACCGCGCCCTTACTCAGGCACGGCGGTCGCCACACGTCTCCTTCTCCCCGTCAAACGGGGAGAAGGTGGCCGGCAGGCCGGATGAGGGGCAGCCTCAAACGCCGTCGTTACATCCTCACCCGCTCGGAACGCGGATCGTACATCGCCTTCAGCGACGCCTCCGCCTTCACCCGCGTGCCGGCGATCTCGATCTCGAAGCTGGAGCCGAGCACGTCGGCGTCGCTTTCGCCTTCCGACGGCACATAACCAAGGCCGATGGCACCGCCGAGATGGTGGCCGTAGTTGCCCGAGGTGATGGTGCCGACGATCTGGCCGTCGCGCACGATCGCTTCGTTGTGGAAGAGCAAAGGCTCGGGATCGGCCAGCCGGAATTGCACCAGCCGGCGCGAAAGCCCGCGATTGTGCTTGGCCAGCACCGCCTCGCGACCGATGAAATCGCCCTTGTCGGGTTTCACCGCAAAACCGAGCCCGGCTTCGAGCACATGGTCCTCGTCGGTGATATCGTGGCCGAAATGGCGGAAGGCCTTTTCGATACGGCAGCTGTCGAGCGTGTGGATGCCGCAGAGTTTCAGCCCGACATCCTGCCCCGCCTCCTCCAGCGCCTCGAACACATGCGCCGTCTGGTCGGTCGAGACGTAGAGCTCCCAGCCGAGTTCGCCGACATAGGTGACGCGGTGGGCGCGGGCGAGCCCCATGCCGATCTCGATTTCGCGCGCCGTGCCGAAGGGATGCGCCGCATTCGAGAAATCGTTCGGGCTCACCTTCTGCATCAGTTCGCGCGCCTTCGGCCCCATGACGCAGAGCACGCTTTCGCCGGCACCGACATCGGTGATGACGACGAACTCGTCGCGCACATGCTTGCGCAGCCAAGCAAGATCACGTTGAAGCGTGGCGCCCGGAACGACGAGCAGGAACGCGGTTTCAGAAAGGCGCGTGACCGTGAGGTCGCTTTCGATGCCACCACGGCCGTTGAGCATCTGGGTGTAGACGATACGGCCGGCCTCGACATTCATCTCGTTGGCGCAAAGCCGCTGCAGGAAGGAAAGCGCATCGCGCCCCTCCACCCGGATCTTGCCGAAGGAGGTCATGTCGAACAGGCCGACGCCGTTGCGAACCGCCAGATGTTCGGACTTCTGGTTCTCGAACCAGTTCTGCCGTTTCCAGGAGTAGCGGTATTCGCGCTCCTGGCCGTCATTCGCAAACCAGTTGGCTCGCTCCCAGCCGGCCACTTCGCCGAAGACCGCGCCACGCGCCTTCAGATGCTCGTGCAGCGGCGAGCGGCGCACGCCACGCGCCGTCGCCATCTGGCGATAGGGGAAATGGTCGGCATAGAGCAGCCCCAGCGTCTCAGAGACCCGATCCTTGAGGTAAGCGCGGTTCTTCTGAAAGGGCTGTGCCCGGCGGATATCGACCTCCCAGAGATCGAAGGGCGGCTCGCCGTCGTTCATCCATTGGGCGAGCGCCATGCCGGCGCCGCCTGACGATACGATGCCGATCGAGTTGTAGCCGGCCGCGACCCAATAGCCTTTCACTTCCGGCGCCTCGCCGAGATAGTAGCGGTCGTCCGGCGTAAAGCTTTCCGGCCCATTGAAGAAGGTATGGATGCCCGCCGTCTCCAGCATCGGCATGCGGTTGACGGCCATTTCGAGGATCGGCGAGAAATGGTCGAAATCGTCTGGCAACTGGTCGAAGCAAAAATCCTCACGGATACCGTCCATGCCCCAGGGTTTGGCCTTCAGCTCGAAGGCGCCGACCAGCATCTTGCCGGCATCCTCCTTGTAGTAAGTGCATTCATCCGGCACGCGCAGCACCGGCAGGCGCTTGAGGCCGGGGATCGCCTCGGTGACGATGTAGAAGTGCTCGCAGGCATGCAGCGGCACGGTGACGCCGGATTGTCGCGCGAACTCCCTGCCCCACATGCCGGCGCAGTTGACGACGTTGTCGGTTTCGATCGTATAGCTTTCGCCGTTCTGCTCGCAGGTCACGCCCGTTACCCGGCCGTCCTTCTTCAGAACCGCGGTCACCTTGACGCCCTCGATGATCGTCGCGCCGTTCTGCCGCGCACCCTTGGCGAGCGCCATGGCGATGTTGGCCGGGTCGCACTGGCCGTCGAGCGGCAGATGCACCGCCGCCTTCACATCCGAGGTGTTGAGATGCGGATACATCGCCTTGACTTCGTCAGGCGTGATTTCACGCACATCGACGTTGAAGGCGCGCGCCAGCGAAGCCTGGCGGTAGATCTCCTCCTTGCGTTCTTCCGTCAGCGCCACGGTGATCGAACCGTTCTGGCGCATGCCGGTGGAGATGCCGGTTTCGGCCTCCAGCTTGACGTAGAGGTCGGCGGAATATTTTGCCAGCCGCGTCATGTTCTGCGAGGCGCGTAGCTGGCCGATCAGGCCGGCCGCATGCCAGGTCGTGCCCGACGTCAGCTGCTTGCGTTCGAGCAGCACCACGTCGGTCCAGCCGAGCTTGGCGAGGTGATAGGCGACCGAACAGCCGGAGACGCCGCCACCGATGATGACTGCCCGGGCTTTCGAGGGAATCGGCTTGGTCATGCGCGCAGTCTTTCATTGGAGGGATCCCAGAGCGGCTGGTCGGCCTCGACGGTCGCCTTGAAGCGGTCGCCGAAGATCTCGACCTCGATCTCGTTGCCGGGCACGGCGAGATCGGCGCGCAGCATGCCGAGCGCAATCGACTTGCCGACGCGGTAGCCCCAGTTGCCCGAGGTCGTTTCGCCCACCACCTGGCCGTCCGACCAGAGCGTCGACATATACGGCGCGTCGCAGCCGTCGGCGGCGACTGTCAAAGTGACGAAACGTTTGCTGACACCCTGCTGCTTTTCGCGCTCCAGCGCCGCCTTGCCTTTGAAGCCGGGCTTTGCCCAGTCGACGAAGCGCTCCAGCCCGCCCTGCAGGATGGTGTAATCGGTGGAAAGGTCGCCCTTCCAGGCGCGGTAGCCCTTCTCGATGCGCAGGCTGTCGAGCGCCTCCATGCCGAAGGGTTTCAGGCCATGTTTCTCTCCGGCAGCCCAGACGGCATCGAAGATCGCGGCGGTATCGTCCACCTTGGTGTGGATCTCCCAGCCGAGTTCACCGGCAAAGGATACCCGCACCAACTGGCAGTAGCGCCCGGCAATCTGCGCTGTCTGGTGCGTGAGCCAGCCCTTGGCGAGATCCGCATCGCTGACATCGGCAAGGATGTCGCGCGATTTCGGCCCGGTGAGGATCTGGCAGCTAAACTGCGTGGTGACATCGTCAAGCGTGAACGCGGCATCGGCGGGCCGATGTTTCTGCAGCCATTCGAGATCGTGCCACTGCGCCGTTGCCGCCGTGATCAGGAAGAAGAAATCCTCGTCCAGCATCATCACCGACATTTCGGTGACGATGCGGCCCTTGTCGTCGGAGAAATAGGCAAGGCCGATGCGGCCCGGCTTCGGCACCCGGCCGGTGATCAGGCCCGAGAGCCATTCGGTCGCGCCCTTGCCCTTGATCCGGAAGCGCGAGAACCCCGGCAGGTCGAGGATGCCGGCGGCATCGCGCACGGCGAGACACTCTTCCTCGATGCGCTTGGCCCACGGCCCCGCCCGCCCCCAGGTCTGCGTTGCCTCTTCGGAGGTGTCGTCACCTGATTTGGCGTACCACATCGCCCGTTCCCAGCCGTTATAGGGCTTGAATTGCGCGCCGAGTGCCTGGATCCGGTCGTGGATCGGCGACAGCTTCTTGCCGCGACCCGCCGCCCAATAGTGCTTCGGAAAATGCATCGCGTACTCGTGGCCGTAGATCTCCATGCCCTTGGCGATGCAATAGTCCTGGTCGGTATAGTCGGTGTACCGGCGTGGATCGCAGGACCACATGTCCCATTCCGTCTGGCCCTCGGTGATCCACTCAGCCAGCACCTTGCCGGCGCCGCCGGCCTGGCAGATGCCGAAGGTGAAGACGCAGGCCTCAAACGCGTTCGGCACGCCGGGCATCGGCCCGATCAGCGGATTGCCGTCGGGCGCATAGGGGATCGGGCCGTTGATGATCCGCGACAGCCCCGCGGTCCCAAGGATCGGCACGCGCTCGACAGCGTCGTTCAGATACCATTCCAGCCGATCGAGATCGTCAGGGAAGAGCTGGAACGAAAAGTCCTCGGGCATCGGATCGTCTGATGTCGTCCAGTGTGCTCGGCAGTTACGCTCATAGGGCCCGAGGTTCATGCCGTTCTTCTCCTGGCGGAGATAATAGGAGCTGTCGACATCGCGCAAGAGCGGCAGCTTGTGTCCGACCTCCTTCGACCAGGCGGCCAGTTCCGGGATCTCGTCGAACAGCACGTACTGATGGCTCATCACCATCATCGGCACGTCGCGGCCGAACATCTTGCCGACCTCGCGGGCATAGTAGCCGGCGGCGTTGACGACGTATTCGCAGCGGATTTCGCCCTGCGGCGTCGAGATCACCCATTCGTCGTTTTCGCGGCGCGCCGCCGTAACGGGACAGAAGCGGATGATCTTTGCGCCCATGTCGCGCGCGCCCTTGGCCAGCGCCTGCGTCAGCTGCGCCGGGTCGATGTCGCCGTCATAGGGGTCGTAGAGCGCACCGGTCAGCTCGTGCGTTTCGAGGAACGGATAACGGCTGCGCATCTCGTCGGGCGTCAGGATGTCGAGGTCCATGCCCTGGTAGCGACCCATGCCGACGACACGCTTGAACTCCTGCAGCCGCTCCTTCGAGTGGCCGAGCCTTATCGAGCCGGTGACGTGGTAGTTCATCGGATAATCGACGAGCGCACCGAGATCGCGGTAGAGCGAGGCGGAATAGCGCTGCATGTTCATGATCGACCAGGACGACGAGAAGGTCGGCACGTTGCCGGCCGCATGCCAGGTCGATCCGGCCGTCAGCTCGTTCTTTTCCAGAAGCACGCAGTCGGTCCAGCCGGCCTTGGCAAGATGGTAGAGCGAGGAAGCGCCGATCGCTCCCCCACCGATGATCACGACACGCGCGTGAGACGGCAAATTCGACATGCACTGTTCCCTCGTTTTGCCGGAATTCTTGCCGTCGAAACGAGGCGCCATCAAGCGATGGAAACAGGCTTTATTGATCGAAGAATTCGATTAGATTGAGTGGAACTTCGAAACCGGATGGGATGCCGATGCAAGTGGATCTGATCGAGACGTTTCTGGACCTGATGGAAACCCGTTCCTTCAACCGCACGGCCGAGCGGCTGAACATCACCCAGTCCACCGTTTCCCACCGCGTCAAGGCGCTGGAGGCACAGTTCAATCGCAAGCTCTTTACCCGCAACAAGGGTGGAACCGTGCCGACAGCCGCCGGACTCAGGTTTCTAGACTACGCAATAGCCTTGCAAAACCAGTGGCATGAGGCAACGCGCGCGGTCACCAATGCCGGCGCGCTGGAGCGCTCCATGCGGCTCGGCATCCAGCACGATCTGGCCGAAGCCTTTGCCGGCGAATGGCTATTCACGATCAGGCGTGAGCTGCCGACAACCGAAATCTACATGGAAGCGGATTATTCCAACCAGATGAACCGGGATCTCGGCGCCGGCAACCTCGACCTCGCCATGCTCTATACCCCGCACTATCTGCCCGATCTTCATTACGAAAGGATCGGCGATCTGCATTACATGATGGTGAGCACGGAAGCGGCTGCGCTATCGGATATCAGGGTCGAGACCTATATCCAGGCGATCTATTCGCCGGCCTTCGATCGCGCTCACCGGCTGGCTCTGCCGCATCTCTCCGCAGCGCCTGTTGCGACCGGCCAGAACATGGCGATCACCATGCTCCTGCATTCGCTCGGCGGAGCCGCCTATGTCACCACCGCAACGGCCAGACGGCTGACGCAATCCGGCCACGTCGCCCTTGTTGCCGATGCGCCGGTGATCCCGCAGACGGTCTACGCCGCCACCAGTCTGCGCACCCGTCATGCCCATCAGCACCGCAAGATCATCGGTGCGATGGAGGTGCTGCTTTCCGCAGGAAATGAGGAGGAAGCCTAATGTACGTTACGCCATTCGGCGCTGGATCAGCCGCTGTAAAAACATCAGGATCGAGACGATCGCAAGATAGTAGACGAGTGCTGCCGAATACCATTCGACGAAGCGGAAACTCGACGCGATCGCGTCGTTGACGACGGCCATGATCTCCCGCATCGAAATCACATAGGCAAGCGAGGTCAGCTTGATCAGGTTGATGAACTCGTTGACGAGCACCGGCATGACGATGCGCAAGGCCTGCGGCAGGACGACGAGGCCGAAGGTCTGCAGGCGGTTGAGCCCGAGCGCGCGTGCCGCATCTGTCTGCCCCTGGCCGATCGCCGCGAGCGCCCCGCGCATCGCTTCGGCCATATAGGCGGTCGTCACCAGCGTGAAGGCGATGAAGGCGGCGGCAAAGGGCGTGTACCAGGGCGCGCGCGTCAGGCCGGGAAAGAGCTGCGGCGCACCGTTCCAGACGATCAGCAGCACCAGGATGAGCGGCGACGAGCGAAACAGCCAGACATAGAGCTGGGCCGCCGTGCGCCGCACCGCCGCCATCGAGTTCAGGGCGACGGCGAGCGGCAGGCAGAGCAGAAACGAGGCGACCTGAACCAGGATGGACAGCAGGATCGCGATGGCCGCCCCCTGCAACATGACCGGCATGGTCAGGGCATCCAGAAACAGTTTCGTGTCGAAGTTCATGCCCTGTCCACCTTTTCAAGCCTCAACGATCGTAATCGACGTCGAACAGCGCCGGGTCCAGCCCGTATTTCTTGGCGATGCCGGCAAAAAAACCCTGCTCCTTCAGGGCCTTCAGCCCAGCCTTGACCGCGGCCGCATCGCTGCCTTCCTGGCGGCTGTAGATGCCGTAGGTGAAATCCGATGCCCACGTGTAGGGAAGCTGCAGCGTCCCGTCGGAACGCGAGGCGCGGTAGGCGCCTTCGGCCTCTTCGGTCATCGTCGCATCGACGCGGCCGACGAGGACCTGCTGGTAGGCCGCCTGCTGGGTCGGATATTCCTGGACCTCGACCGGCGGCTGACCCTTGGCGATCAGTTCCTTGTTCAGGGGCTCGATCCGCTCCTGCTTGTAGTAGGCGCCGGCTTCGAGCGCGATCACCTTGCCGCTCAGATCCTCCGGCGCCTTGATTGTGTCGCTACCGGCCTTGGTCACCATCGCGGTGGCCGATTTCATGTAGGACACGCCGTCATAAGTCTCGCGGCGCTTGGCGTTGATGTAGATGCCGCTGACGATCAAGTCGCAGCGCCCGGCCCCGAGCGTCGGCAACAGCCCGGCAAACTCCGTGACGGTATAGTTGACCTTGGCATTCCAGAGACCGGCGAGCGCTTCGACGATCTCGATATCGATGCCGGTCGGGGTTAGATCGGCCGGACTTTCCTTGAAGGTCAGCGGCGGAAAGGCCGCGGTGGTGCACACACCGATATCGCCATCGGCGGCAAAAGCCGGCGGCTCCGCCTGGGCAAGCCCCGCCGACAGCAGGATGGTTCCGAGAAGGGTTGCATGCGATGCCAGTCTGATCATCTCTATTCCCCTCATTGTGTTGGTGAAACGCGCCCGACGATGTCGCCATAGGTCTGGCTGTCGAAGGCGGGAAGGATAAGCGGGTCGACGAACCCGTCGCGTCGTGCCGTCAGCACGTATTGCATCATCGACGCATTATCAGGCATCTCGAAAACCTGGACGAAATCATAGGTTCCGAGCGTGGCGTAGAAGGCGACCGAGCGGCCGCCGAGCGAAGAAACGCGGTCTTCGCTCACCTTGCGCCGCGCGCCGCTGTCGGCGAGTTCGGCCAATCCCTTGGCCGTCAGTTTCATTAGCGAGATATATCGTTGCATGGGGCATCATTCCGTTGAAACGGTTGGCATCAGAACCGGTGATGTGGTGTTGGCGTCAGTGTTAGCGGCTAGCTTTTGCCAGGCCGGCGATGACCGCGTCGCTGGTCGAGACCGTGCCGAAGATGCCGTTCTCGATCGAGATCATGTTGATCGCCGCCTCATGCGCCCATTGCTCGCCGCTGGCGCAGCAATCCGAGATCGTCAGGCACTGGAAATTGCGGTCGCAGGCCTCGCGCAACGTCGTATGCACGCAGACGTCGGTGGTGCAGCCGGTAAACAGCATATGGGTGATGCCCTGCGCTCTGAGCACATGCTCGAGATCCGTATAGGTGAACGAGCTGTTGCAGGTCTTGTCGATGATGACGTCGCTGTCTGCGACATCGAGCTCGGGTAGCAGCTGAAAGCCGGGGCTCGAGCGCAGCAGGACCTCGGTGTTTTCCAGCCCCGAGCGCTTGCGGCGCCATTTTTCGTAAGGCGTCATGTCGGCGAGGTCGGCACGATAGCCCTGGCGCGTATGGATGATCAGGCATCCGGCTTGCCGCGCCGCGGCGATGACACGGTTGACGGCCGGCAGAATTGCCCTAAGCGGCGCCGGATCATAGCCCATCGAAGCGAAGTAGCCGTCGGGCGAGCAGAAGTCGATCTGCAGGTCGATCACCATCAGCGCGGTCTGCGACGGAACCAGCTTTCCGTCATAAGGAAAATCAAATGGTTGGGCCTCGATCATGCATGTCTCCCTCTCTCCGATCCAATTCATAGGAGCAAAAATCGATTGGGAATAGCGATTTTTTGTGCTTGATATTGTCTAGTTTTGCTAAACAATTGCCATTGCTTTGCACGCGACAGTCGATTGTCAATCAAGGCGGAAGTTCGAATGAAAGCTTTGCATTTCCTGCCTTATCTCAGGGCCTTCGAAGCCGTCGCCCGGATCGGCTCCGTGCGCCAGGCGGCCGACGAACTGGGCCTCAGCCCCGGCGCGGTATCGCTGCAGCTGCGCCGGCTTTCAGAGACGACGGGGCTGACACTTCTGGAGAAATCGGGACGCAATATCCGCCTGACGGCGGCCGGACGTGATTTCGCCCAGACCGTCTCCCATGCCATGGGCAATCTTGCCGTCGCGGTCGAGAATGGTGCCGAGCGGCAGCTCGAAAACCACCAGAAGAAGCTGACGGTCGCCCTGCCGCCGGCGCTGGCGATCGCCTGGATGGCCAGCCTCCTGGTGCAGTTCGCCGATGCGCGCGGCGTCAGCGATCTCGCCATGCGCAGCTGCATTCGCGCAAGCGACGTCCTCTGGGACGATGTCGACCTGGCGATCGTCTACGACAATCCGCCCTTCGACGGCCTGTGGTGGCAGGTGGTCAGCGACGTGAAGCTCAGGACCATATGTTCGCCGTTATTGTTCCCGCGGCTGGAAGGCTCGCACCGCGACAGGAAGCTGCGCGACGTCACATTGCTGCATGAGGATGACGGGCGGGAATGGACGCGCTGGTCGGCCGCCTCGCGCATCTCGCTCGAAGGCAGCCGCAGCGTTCGGGTGCCCTCGGTCGCCGTCGCCGTCGCATCCGCCCTGCAGGGACAGGGCATTGCGCTCGTCTCGGACGTTCTCACCCGCTCCTACCTGCAGGAAGGCCGGCTGATCCAGCCGTTCCCGACGGCGATACCGGCATCAGCAGGCTACTATCTTCTCTGTCCGACGGAGAAGGCCGAGGAACCGCTGATCCAGGCGCTTGCCCACCAGATCGCCGCCCACCTGCGTGGCGACTGACTGGCGCCGTACCCTTCAATAGCGCCCTTTGAGCAGCGCCTTCAGCCGCACCGCATCATCCGCGGTTACGCCCGGCGGATCGACAACCTGCATCCACGCATCGATATAGTGTTCCGGCGCATAGACGTGGCCGTAGCCGATCGGCGTCGTCGTGCCCATCGCCATGTCGGCCAGAAGCTGGAACATCGTCACGACAGGAAACCATCGAAGATCGGGCGAGACGTCATGCCCGCGCGGCGCTTTCATCCAGTCCGGCTCGCGGTAGAAGGAATACGGATCGAAGAAGGTGATCGGGTCGCTGGCATATTGCAGGTAGACGATGCGGACATTGCCCCATTCAGCGCCCGGAATATCAAGCGTATTCGCCTGGTTGGTGAAGCGGATCACCGATCCGTCGCGATAGAGCGGGCGCCATTGCGGAGACCCTGGATTGCGATTGCGGGTGATCGATAGCCAGGTCTTCGTCGGAAACGGCGAGCCGACCCAGAGCGCGCCCTGGAACGGATCGCTGATGATGTCGAACGGGTCGACCGAACCCTGCGAATTCATCGAG
Source organism: Ensifer sp. Root127 (assembly GCF_001425225.1). Classification (NCBI taxonomy): domain Bacteria; kingdom Pseudomonadati; phylum Pseudomonadota; class Alphaproteobacteria; order Hyphomicrobiales; family Rhizobiaceae; genus Ensifer; species Ensifer sp. Root127. The sequence goes on along the minus strand of NZ_LMDX01000034.1, from coordinate 35,668 downwards.
CCGAGGCTGAGGCCGTAGAGATAGAGCCGCGGCCGCTTGTCCTTGGGCAGCGTCGTCCAGTAGCCGTAAACCGCGTCGAACAGGGCGTTGGCTGTCTCGGCGCCATATTCCGGCTCGACCAGCAGAGAGAGCCAGCTCGTCAGGTAGGAGTATTGCACCGCGACACTGGCGACGTCGCCTTTCAACAGATATTCGAGCGAATCGAGCCCCGGCGGATCGATCCAGCCCGTTCCGGTCGGCACAACGATCATAAGGTTGGAGCGCTCGAACCCGCCGACGCGCTTCAGTTCTTCGAGCGCGAGCTTCGCTCGCTCCTTTGCCGTCTCGGCCGAATTGAGCCCGGCATAGACCCGCAGCGGCTCCTTCGCCCCGCCATTGAAGAAGGCGCCGATGTCCTTGGCGCTCGGCCCTGACGCGATGAACTGGCGTCCCTGCCGCCCGAGTTCATCCCAGGTCATCAGCGACGCGCCACTGCCCGTCTTCATCGGGTCAGTCGGCGGCGCCACATCAGGATCGATCAGCGCGTCGAGCCGTTGGAACGAGCTGTCGGCCGCATGCAGAGCGTAGCGGAAGATCACCCCGTCGGTGGCCGACCAGAACAGTGCAATTGCCGCCGCTACTGCGGCGAGCTTTGCCAGTGGCCGCGTCAACACATACTCGAAGCGCCTGGCGAGAACGCGGAACGTCAACCGAAACAGCCGTGCCAGCAGGACGATGAAGATGAAGACGAGCACGGCAATCAGGCCAAGCTTCAGCGGCTCCGCGCTCTCGACCGGGTCGAGGCCCATGAGGTTCCGCACGGTATTCTGCCACGCCGCCGCCCGCCAGAGGAAGGCGAGTGCAACGGCGGTGCAGCCGAGGGCAGCCACCAGCTTGAGGATCAGCCCGGTCCGTGGCCGCACATCGGGCAGCTCGAGAAACGACCACAGCCAACGAAGGAACACGCCGATGGCATAGCCGGCAGACAGCGAAAGACCTGAGATGACCGCTTGGATGACATAGGGGCGCGGGATCAGGCTTGGCGTCAGCGATGCAGCGAAAAACAGCACCCCGACGATGAGGCCCGTCGTCGAAAACGACGCCCTATGCCCGGACACGAACTGTGGAATGGGCCACTTTGCCACGCGCAGACCTGTCTCTTGAAGGTGATCCACCGGCAGGCTCCTTGTTCACGGTCGTTCATCGAGCGCGCCATTCCGATCGACGCGTTACCCGATTGATAACCGCCAGTCACCGCGCCGACAACCTCGTATCGGCCCTGCAACCGCTACGGGCGCGACAACCCTTGCCAAAGCGGCGAATGCGGCATCCCCTTACACGCGGTGGGTGCGGATCAGCTCTTCTGGAAGGCCAGGTGAACGCCGAGCCCGACGAGCACACCACCGCCGACGCGTTGCATGGCGCGCTGCGCCATGCTCGAACGCTTGAGCCGGGTGATCAGCACGCCCGCGAGGATGACGCAGGCAATATCAGCCGACGAAAACATCAGGTTGACGATCGTGCCGAGGATGACGAACTGCAGCCAGACCGGAAACGCCGCGGATGCATCGATGAACTGCGGCAGGAAGGCGACGAAGAAGATCGCCGTCTTCGGGTTCAGCACTTCGACGGTGATGCTCTCGAAGAAGGCGCGCCGGCCGGATTTCGCCTGGATGCCGGGCAAGGCGCGCTCCCCTTGCGTCTTGGCGCGAAACAGCGAGATGCCGAGCCAGACGAGATAGGCCGCACCGGCAAACTTGACGACCATGTAAAGCACCGGCACCGCATGAAACAGCACCGACAGGCCGGCAGCCGCCGCGAAAACATGCACATAACCGCCGAGGTGAATGCCAAGCGTCGCCATCAATCCGGACCAGCGGCCGCGCGCCATCGTCTGCGCCGCCGCATAGAGCATCGCAGGACCGGGGATATAGGCGAAGATCGCCGTGGTCGCGAGGAAAGCCAACAGCAGTTCCATTGAAGGCATCGATGTGCTCCCGATAGGCTGGACGGTGCGGATAAGCTGGCAATAGACAATGCCTGCGCTTGCTTGGCAAGGCGAATGGGCCAATGCGCGCACGCAGACATTGCGGGCCGGCCCGACCTTGCCACGCCCACCTGCCTGCCGTTTTGGAATCTACAAGCCGGAATGCGGCGCGCATCTCCCAGCCGAGGGCGACCGACGCGCAGGCCGCAACGTCGCCTCCCATAGTTGTCCAGTCCGGTGTTGCGAGCCCAAGACGTGTGCAGCGTCGGGCGTTTCATCGTCCTCCACACCACCCGCGTAGCGGCGTTCCGCTTCACGCGCGGGTCACCTCGACAGGTGTCTTCATGATGATTTCACGATGCGGGAACGGGATGGAAATGCCGGCCGCCTTGAACGCATCCCATAGCGCCATCAGCACTTGACCGCGAATATTCGTCAGCCCGTTGCTCGGATCGGAAATCCAGAACCTCAATTTGAAATCGAGCGATGATGCACCGAAACCGGTCATCCAGCAGACCGGCCGGGCATAGGTGCTGGCGACCCGCGGAATCGATGCGGCGGTCTCGATGGCGATGCGCGCGACCTCGTGCGGATCGCTGTCATAGGATGTTCCGAAGTCGATCTCGATGCGAACATAGTCGCTGGAAAACGACCAGTTCACGACTTGCTGCGAAATGAAGTCTTCGTTTGGAATGAGGTATTCCTTGCCGTCTCTCGTGATCACCGAGACGAACCGGGATCGCAGGTCGCGGACCGAGCCGAAGGTATCGCCGAGTGTGATCGTGTCGCCCGGTTTGATGGATTTATCGAGCAGGATAATGATCCCCGAGATGAAGTTGGAGACCACCTTCTGCAGGCCAAAGCCGATGCCGACACCGACGGCACCGGAAAAGATCGTCAATGCGGTCAAGTCGATACCGGTGGCGTTCAGGGCGATTAAGCCGGCGAAGCAGATCAATGCGATCTTGACCAATTTGCTGATGAGGACCTTGAAGGAGGGGGTGAGATCCGCAGACCTCTGTATCCAATGCGCCGAGACGTTACCGAACAGGACGGCGAGCCAGATCAGCGCAAAGGAAAGGACGATAGCCTTCAAGACAAGCAACAGCGAAAGGCGAACCGCGCCGAGATTGAACGCCACGCCATCGAGCGTCGTCAGGATCACGCGATCGAGGCCAATCGCGTAGAGCGCAAAGTAGATCCAGCCAGTGACGGCAACAACACGCGCCAGCGTCTGATTTCTGATGATGCGCGTGAGGACCGAGATAACAAACCACGCCGCCGTAAGCGTAAGCGCGGTGCCGACCAGCCATCGGTATGACGGCCATCCAAAGCGCAACAGCATCGCATCGGCGATCCACAGCCATATAATCAGAAATAGCCACCGTAGCCGCCGCATGAAAGCGATGATGACGCGCAGCAAGTCCGGATTGCCCTTGATGGTGCGTGCGCGAGCTTCGACTGCCGGCTCTATCCGCTTTGCCAGGAGGCCACAAACCAGGTAGCCGGCGACAATCAGGGCGAGTTGATAGAACGTCCACTCGTTGAGAAGGACCGTCCGCATCCAGGAACCAACGGCGTCGAACGCTTCTACGAAATCCATCGCCTTTCTCCGCGAGCGCCATGCGTCCATCTGAGCGCACGAGAGCGGGGTGAGGAAAAGTGGGCGCGGTTTCCGCCCGCATCCCGCCCTAGCCAGAATCGATCACGTTCATGATCGTGGGTCGATCGACCGAAAATCATCGTGATCCAGGGACGCTCTCTTTTGAAACTAGCGCACCCTTTGCACTTTCAAAGCCGCCGCCCGAAAACCTGGTGCGGTCGCGTCGGGAAAATGCGACCCGCATACAGCGCAGTCCTCTCAGATCCGCCGCTCCTTGATCGTGTTCATGACGAAGCTTGTCTCGATCGAGGCCACGCATTTGAGCCGCGCGATCTTCTCCTTGATGAAGCGCTCGTATTGTTCGAGCCCGGCGCTCATCACCTTCAGCACATAATCGCGCGAGCCGGTGACGAGGTGGCATTCGAGCACTTCGTCCCAGCCGCGGATCGCCTGCTCGAACATGACGATCTCGTCCTCGTGCTGACGACTGAGCCTGACGGTCGCGATCGCCGTCATCGTCCAGCCCTCGACCGCCGGGTCGATCAAGGCGGTATAGCCGCGGATCACGCCGGTCTCCTCCAGCCGCCGCAGCCGGCGCAAACAAGGCGACGCCGATAGCCCGACGCGCTCGGCGAGCTCGTTGTTGGTGATGCGCGCGTCGGCCAGCAATTCCTTCAGAATTCGGCGGTCGGTTTCATCGGCAATTTTCTGCGTCATATTCCTTCAGTCCTGGCAATAGTTTGCGCAACTCAAGGGTATGTGATCGCAAATAGCAAGGATCGGTCCAGGCGTCTGATATAATTTGCCTGTCAGTCGCCCCGTTTCGCTTCAGGAGAAAGCCATGACCGCGCCGCACCCCTACAAGACTCATATCGGAAACCACAAGCTGCATCCCGAAACACTGATGCTGAACTATGGCTACGATCCTGAACTGTCGGAGGGGGCCGTCAAGCCGCCGGTGTTCCTGACGTCCACCTTCGTCTTCCGTTCGGCCGAGGAAGGCCGCGACTTCTTCGATTTCGTCTCCGGCCGCCGCGAGCCGCCGGCGGGTGTCGGCGCTGGTCTTGTCTATTCGCGCTTCAACCACCCGAACAGCGAAATCGTCGAAGATCGCCTTGCCGTCTATGAGCGCACGGAAAGCTGCGCGCTGTTTTCCTCCGGCATGTCGGCGATTGCCACGACACTGCTCGCCTTCGTCAAGCCCGGCGACGCGGTGCTGCACAGCCAGCCGCTCTATGGCGGTTCGGAAACGCTGCTGGCGAAAACCTTCCTCAATCTCGGCGTTTCGGCCGTCGGCTTTGCCGATGGCGTCAACGAGGCGGCGGTGACCGCGGCCGCCGAAGAGGCGATGGCCAAGGGCCGCGTCTCGGTCATTCTCATCGAAACGCCTGCCAATCCGACCAACAGCCTGGTGGACGTCGCCATGATCCGCCGCGTCGCCGACGCGATCGGCGCCAAGCAGGGTCACACGCCGGTGATCGCCTGCGACAACACCCTGCTCGGACCGGTCTTCCAGCGGCCGATCGAACACGGCGCCGATATCTCGCTCTATTCGCTGACCAAATATGTCGGCGGCCACTCCGACCTCATCGCCGGCGCAGCCCTCGGCTCGAAGGCGGTGATGAAGCAGGTGAAGGCGTTGCGCGGCGCCATCGGCACGCAGCTCGATCCGCATTCCTGCTGGATGCTCGGCCGCTCGCTCGAAACCCTGTCGGTGCGCATGCACAAGGCCAACGATAACGCCCGCGTCGTCGCCGAGTTCCTGCGCGACCATCCGAAGGTCGAGCGTATCCACTACCTGCCCTTCCACGACGAAGCCTCACCGCTCGGCAAGGCCTATGCGGCGCAATGCACTGGCGCCGGCTCGACCTTCTCCTTCGATATATCAGGCGGCCAGGAAGCGGCCTTCCGCTTCCTCAACGCACTGCAGATCTTCAAGCTTGCCGTCAGCCTCGGCGGCACGGAATCGCTGGCGAGCCACCCGGCGGCGATGACCCATTCCGGCGTGCCGATCGACGTGCGCCGCCGGATCGGCGTTCTCGACACGACGATCCGGCTTTCGATCGGCATCGAACATCCCGACGATCTGGTCGCCGACCTCGCCAACGCGCTGACGCTCGCCTGATTTCGAGAACCTGACATCAGCAGACCGGCCGCCGACGCCTTCGCGACCGGTCTGCTCAATGGGACAGGATGTTGATCACGTTGCCGAACGGGTCGCGGAGATAGAAGCGCCTGACACCCCAGGGCTCATCGGTAATGTCATAGACGATCGCCACGCCCTTTTCCCGGGCTTGGGCATAGACCGCATCGACATCGTCAACCTCGATCGAAAGCACCGGCACCGGCGTGCCGTTCCCGCCCTCACTCGCCACGCTCACCTGCGGCAATGCCGTCTGCCCTTTGGCCGCGAATGTCAGAATCCAGCCGTGATCCATCACCAGCTCGAGCCCGAGCAGATCTGCGTAAAAGGCGTGCGCGGCCTGCGGATCTGACGCGTAAAGATTGGACACGATACGTTTGACTGCCATGTCGTCCTCCCGGTTTTGCCACTCGGCAATCTGTATCGCCACGACAAGTTTGCCAAGAGCAGTGGTGCCTACTCCGATCGCGGCAGCACGGTCCGGATCGCGGTTTCGACCACAGCCTTGAAGCGCGCGATCTCCGGCCGCCGCTGCTGCTGGCGCGAGGTCTCCAGAAAGACCGTTCCCTCGGTGCCGTCGATTGCGAGCGGGCGGATGACGAGCGCCGGATGCAGGCCCGCCAGATGCCGGGCGAGTGACGACGGAACGGTGGCGACCAGCCGGCTCGCGGTCAGTGCATCGCCGATCCCCAGATGCGATGGCATGATGAGCATGATACGGCGCGAGCGCCCGTCCCGCGCCAGCAGCCGATCAAAATGGTTGTCCGAGACCGGCCACGGCAACGAATAGAGATGCGAGGCTGACAAATAGCCTTCGACCGTGACCTCATCCGTCGGAGCCAACGGGCAGAGCGGACCGAACAGGCAGACGAGGCGGTCGATCGCAACCGGGGTCCGGTCAACGAGGCTGCGGTCGTCACGATCGCCGCCGACCGAGATGACCGCATCGACTTCGCCCTGCGACAGTTCGGTGGCGTAGGAGCGGCGCTCGAAGGAGCGGATCTCCAGGCTATGGCACGCATGGTCCTGTTGCACGCCCTGGATCAGCACCGGCAGCAACTGCTGGCGCAGGCCGTCGGGCACCACCAGGGTAAACCGGCGCGCCTGGGGCAACGCTTCCAAAGCGCCGGATGAAACCGCGAGCGTAATGCTGGCAATCATCTCGCTGAGCGGCACCGCGATCTCTTCCATCCGCGGCGACGGCGCCATGCCGGTTGGCGTGCGCACGAACAGTTCGTCGGAAAAATCCTCCCGCATGCGCCGCAGCCTGTGGCTGATCGACGACGCCGTCACCCCGAGCCGCACCGCCGCCCGCCCGACATGGCGTTCCAGCATCAGTGCATGCAGCACTTTCAGATTGTTGAGGTCGATGCGACGCCAGTCGAGCATGCTGAATTCCGTTCAATGCGAGATGAGGAGCGATCATTTTCCAGCGATCGTTGGCCTTGCTACAGCGGCTCCTTAACACAGGAGACCTCAATGCTTGACCTGAAACGGATCGCCCGCAGCACTTTGCTGCCGCTTCTGTTGCTGCCGGCGCCATCCATCGCCGAAGATGGCGGCCCGCACGTTACCAGCTGCGAAGCGATCTTCCATATGGTTGCGGGCTGGCAGAAGCAACCGCCGGAGTGGCCCGATGTCGAGCTGACGGCCGAGGTCGTGTCGTTGGAGGTTCAGGATCCGATCGCCGTCACCACCCTTTGCCCACAAACCAGGACCCGCGTCGTTTGCCTGGAATACAACAACAGCGCCTTGAAGCCGGGAGACCGGGTCGATGTCAGCGGGCTGGTCTCCGGCACTTTCGAAGACGGCGTCGTGCTCGATCCCTGCGGCACCATCAAGGTCGAAGCTGACGAAAAAACCTGACGACAGAAACCCGAGATCAGCGGGCAGCCGTCGCCACACGCACGAGGGTCGCTGCCGCCTTGCCGGCACTCTCCATATAGCTCGCATCCCGGTGCAGGAGCACGACTGCAAAACTGCCGTCGAGCAGCAACAGCATCTGGCGCGCCAGCTCGCCTGCATCATCGATGCCCGCCACGGCAAACATCTGCGTCAGCCAGGCCTCGAACTTCTTCTTGTGGGCGGCACCGATGCGGATAGCGGGATGGCCGGGCATGTTCGCAAGCTCGGCCGACGTGCGCAGGAAGCCGCACCCCTTCCATTTCGAATGCCGCGCTGCCCGGGCGAGATTGACGAAGATCGCCTCGACCTTCGCGGCAAGATCGCCGTCTGCTGCATCGAACCATCTGCGGAAGAGCGCCAGGTTCGGCTGGTCGCGCCCTTCGAGATAGGCGGCGATCAGCTCGTCCTTGCTCCCGAAATGGTAATAGAGCGTGCGTTTCGTCACCCCGGCAGCTTCAGCCACCGCGTCGACGCTGACGGCGCGAATGCCCTCGGCATAGAAGAGTTTCGAGGCGGCATCGATGATGCCTTCCCGGGTGGTGCGCTCTGGTTTTGCCATATCGATGTATACCGACTAGTGAATATACTTTTGATCTTCCCTCACCTAGCCTTCTTTCGTCAATGCCTCGCTCGACGCGAGGAAGGGAGAACACCATGTCCGACACCGTATTGCTGCAGATTTCCGATGGCATCGCGCTTCTGACGCTGAACCGACCGGCCAAGCTCAATGCGCTGAACTACGAACTGATCGATTGGCTTTTGGGTCTGCTCGACATGATCGAGGTGAACGACACCGTCGGCGCGGTGATCATCACCGGTGCTGGCGAACGGGCCTTTTCCGCCGGCGGCGACATTCCCGAGTTTTCCGGGAGCGTTGCCAAGGGGGCGAACACCGCCGTGCGTGATTTCGTCCGCCGCGGCCAGCGCCTGACCGCAAGGCTGGAGGCATTTCCCAAGCCCATCATCGCCGCCGTCAACGGTCTCGCCTATGGCGGCGGCTGCGAAATCACCGAGGCCGTGCATCTTGCCGTTGCCAGCGATCGCGCCCGTTTCGCCAAGCCCGAGATCAGGCTGGGCATGCCGCCGACCTTTGGCGGCACCCAGCGCCTGCCCCGGCTTGCCGGCCGCAAACGCGCGCTGGAACTGCTTTTGACCGGCGACGACTTTTCGGCCGAACACGCGCTCGAACTGGGGCTGGTCAACAGCGTCGTTGCCCACGACGAGCTCATGCCTGCCGCCCGCGCGCTTGCCAGACGCATCCTGCGACATTCACCGCTTGTCGTCCAGACGATCATCACCGCCGTCACCCGCGGCCTCAACATGTCGATATCAGAGGGGCTTCTGGTGGAAAGCGAACAATTTGCCCGCATGGTGCCGACCGCGGACCTCACAGAGGCGTTGGTCGCCTGGAAGGATCGGCACAGAGATATTCAACCAATCGGTTGACAATAACCGCGAGATCGGCGATATTCAACGACATGGTTGAATATATGAACGATCGGCTTGACGCCGTCTTCCATGCGCTGTCCGACCCGACGCGGCGGGCGATGCTGCAGGATCTGTCAGCGGGTGAGCGGCTGGTGGGCGAGTTGGCCGCACCCTTCTCGATCTCGCTTGCCGCCGCATCGAAACACATCAAGGTGCTCGAAGGCGCCGGTCTCGTGCGGCGCGAAGTGCGCGGCCGGGCGCATGTCTGCCGGCTCGACGCCGAGCCGATGCATGCCGGCATGGAATGGATGCGCCATTACGAAGCCTTCTGGCGTCAACGCATCGATGTGTTGGAGGCACTGCTTCTGGCCGAGGACGCCGCGAAGGCCGCAGACAGGCAGACCACGACGCCGCAGCAAACGGAGAAGAAGCGATGACACCGCAAGCCGGCATGGACGACGGCGGATATGCCCGGATCGTCGCGCCGGATGCGGCACGCATCGAGCGGTTGTTGCCCGGCCCGATCGAGCGCATCTGGGCCTACCTGACGGAGGAGGACAAGCGCCGCCAGTGGATGGCGTCGGGCACCATAGGTGCTATAGCCGAATCGACGGTCGAACATATCTTCCGCCATGAGGACCTCGGCACGGATTGCGGTGAGCCGCCAACCAAATATGCCGCCCTTGCCGGCGAAAGCCGTATCCATGGCCGCATCATCGCCTGCAAGCCGCCGTACCTGTTGGCCTATACCTGGGGCGAAGGCACGCCGACGCCGTCGCAGGTGCGCTTCGATCTGGAGGCCAAGGGCTCAGAAGTGCTGCTGGTGGTCACCCATTCGCGCATCGCGACACAGGAGATGATGGCAAGCGTGGCTGCCGGCTGGCACACCCATCTCGACATTCTCGCCGATGTGGTTTCCGGCCGCACCTCGCATGGCTTCTGGAACAAGCATACTAGGCTCGAACAGGAATATGCGCGGCAGATCGCTGCGCGCTAGTACCCGTTAACACATCATACTTGCTGCACGGTTTTCTCCCTTGGATCGATATCGATCCAGGGGCCCATGCCGCACGCCCATTCACCCCAACAGGATCAAGGGAGGCTACAATGTTGCTTCAGGATAAGAGTGCGATTGTTTATGGCGGCAGCGGCGCCATCGGCGGTGCTGCGGCGCGTGCCTTTGCCCGCGAAGGCGCGAGTGTCTTTCTCGTTGGACGAACGGCCGAAACCCTGGATCGTACGGCCAAGGCAATACGGGCGGCGGGTGGAAAGGCGGAGTTCGACGTCCTCGACGTGATGGATCAAGCCGCCGTCGAGCGGCATGCGCAATCGGTTGTCGACCGAACCGGCAGGATCGACGTGGTCCTGACCGCTGTCGGCTTTGCCCACATTCAGGGCCCGCCGCTTTCTGAGCTGACGCTGGAACAGTTCGAGCACCCGATTGCAGCCTATACCCGCGCCAACTTCATCACCGCCAAGGCGGCAGCAGCGCAGATGGAAAGAAACGGCAGCGGTGTCATCCTGACGCTTTCGACGCCCGGCTCGCGCATGTCCGGCTCGGGTTTCCTCGGCTACGGCACCACCTGCGGCGCCATCGAGACCTTCTCGCGCATTCTCGCCGGCGAACTCGGCAGCCATGGCATCCGCGTCATCTGCCTGCGGCCGGATGCCATTCCCGAGGCACTGCCAGCTTCGCATGCGCGCGCCGTCTTTCAAGGGTTTGCCGACCGGTTCGATACCACTGTGGAGGAGATGCTCGACGGTCGGGCAAAGTCCGGCACATTGCTCGGCCGTTTCCCGAGGCTCGACGAGGTCGCCGACTATGCCGCCTTCGTCGCCTCGGACCGGGCGGGCGCCATGACCGGCGCGATCGCCAACCTCACCTGCGGCTCGCTGGTTGATTGAAATGAACGACCGGCGGACCTTCACAGGGTCGCGTCGGTCGTTCTCTTCAGCTGCGCGCAAAACCCAGAATGAACAGCGCCAGAGCGCCGATCGAGGAAATCGTGCGCACATGGTTCCACCAGACCCAGTCGGTCAGGTAGTGCTGCTGCCAGATTTCGGTGGCAGCCTGCCCAGACGTGGCAGCCGCCAGCGCATCGTTCATCGGCACGTTGAAGATAATGGTGACGATCAGCACGCCGGCGACGTAGGCGATGCCGCCGGCCGCCAGCAGCAGGCTGCCGTTACCGCCCCAGATGAAGGCCGCGACGACCAGCGCGAGCCCCAGAAGCGCCGTGCCCATGAAGGTACTGAGGAACAGCGGATTCTGGATCACCACGTTGATGGCGTTCATCGCCGCGATCCCCTGCTCCGCCGGCAGCCGCGACAAAGCCTGCATGATGCAGACCGAGAAGATGAAGAACAGCCCGGCCATCAGGCCGGAGCCGATTGCGGCGGCAAACGCCAGAGCGGGGATCAGCGGGATCATGCGGCGATACTCCAGACACCAGTTGCAGCGGTCTCCCGGGCATAGTCGGCGAAGTCGCGCGGTTTGCGCCCAAGCACGCGCTCGACATCGGACGTCACTTGCGAATTGCGCCCGTCGAGCACCGACGTGAAGAGATAGCGGATGAGTTCGACATAGTCATCAGGCAATCCGTCGGCCCGCAACTGCACCGTGAAGTCGGCAACCGGCACGGACTGATAGCCGATCCGGCGGTTGGCAGCCGTCGCGATCTCGGCCACGGCCTGGGCAAAGGTCATCAGCCGCGGGCCTGTCAGCTCATAGACCTTGCCGACATGCCCCTCGTCCAGAAGGGCTGCAACTGCCACGTCGGCGATGTCGTCGGTGCTGATGAAGGGTTCGGTGATCTCATCCGGCGGCAGGAACACCGATCCGCTGCGAACGGAATCGGTCAAAAAATCCTCGCTGAAATTCTCGAAGAACCAGCTTGCCCGGATGATCGTCCAGTCGGCGCCGGAGGCCTGCAGTTCGCGCTCGGCCGCTTCCGCCTCGTCCTCGCCGCGCCCCGACAGAAGCACCAGCCGCTTGATGCCCGAGCGAACGGCAAGCCTCGAGAATTTGCGGATGGTTTCGACGGCGCCCGGCACCGCCAGATCCGGCTGGTAGCTGATATAGATGCGCTCGACATTTTCAAGCACGGGCGCCCAGGTCGCCTCATCCGTCCAGTCGAAGGAAGGCGATGCCGAACGGGCGCCGATGCGCACCGCGATACCCCGCTCCTCAAGGCGGGCCGCCACCCGCCGCCCCGTCTTGCCCGTACCGCCCAGAACCAGTGTGAGTTTGTCAGTCATCGCTTCCTCCTGAGGTTGATTGCAAAACATGAGCATCTCTCACATTTGCAAATGTGATAAATCCTCGTATTTTAGGAGTCAAGTCAAAATGTGAGCATTACTCATGATTCCCGATGCAAGCCCTTCCACAATCCCCGCTGACGACGAGCCGGCGCTGCGCCGCACGCCCAGCCAGAAGCGCAGCCGCGAGCGCGTCGAGCACATCCTTTCCTGCGCCACGGCGATCATCCAGGAGAAGGGCAGCGACGCCATGCGCATGAGCGAAGTCGCTGAAAAGGCTGGAATCTCGATCGGCTCCCTCTACCAGTACTTCCCCGACAAGGCGGCGATCGTGCGCACGCTGGCCGAGCGCTACAATGCGGTCTGCAATGAATGCATCGGGGCCGAGCTTGCCACGGTGACGTCGATCTCGGAACTGCGTGACGCCTTCTCCATGCTGTTCGACATCTATTACGATATGTTCCTGGCCGAGCCTGTGATGCGCGACATCTGGTCAGCGATGCAGGCCGACAAGGCGCTGCGCGAGATCGACCTTTTGCAAAGCCGTGCCGGCGGCCAGCTTCTGGCCGACGTCTGGGCTCGGTTTGCGCCCGACACGCCGCGCGAAACGATCGACAGCGCCGCCTTTTTGATCATGCATCTCGGCGATTGCACGATGCGGCTTGCGGTCTCCGTCACCAGAGCAGAGGGCGACCAGATCGTCGAAGCCTATAAACGCATGATCCTTCGTGATTTTGTCGCGGATGGACCGGGCGGCGGCGCAAGTCTAATTGACATCTCCGGGGTGCGATCCTAATCATCGTGGATCGATTGGTTCCCGCAACGCGAACGCGTTTCGGGAGTAAACGGGAACGTGACGGATGGACCCATGCTGGGCATTCAAATCACGGCCGACCCCGCGACTGTAGAGCGACGTGAATGCGCCGTTCCGGAGCGATCCGGAAGAAGCCACTGGAGACAAGACCGCGAGAGGGCGGCCCTTGCTCTGGGAAGGCGAGGCAAATCCAGGGTGATCTCACCCGACGTCCTGAGCCAGGAAACCTGCCAGTCGATGCGGGCATAGGGCCCAAACCGGGAAAGATCCCGACGCCATCACGGAGGTTGTCATGGCTACATCTACAGTTTCGAGCATTCCGCTCTCCCTCAGCGATCGTCTGACCGCAGGTATCATCGCGCTCCTCATCGGCGGCTTCCTCGTCTTCGGCGCAGGCCTGGCGAACTCGGCCGTGCTGCACGATACCGCGCACGACACCCGCCACTCCTATGGCTTCCCCTGCCACTAAGCGATGTTCCGGGACGCGACTTGCGTTCCGCATCGACATAGCTGCGGACAAAAACGCTTCCGGCAGACAGCCGGACGCGTTTGCTCGCGTCTGATGCAGATTGAAGATCTGCCGGACGGAGCCGTTCGCATATTTGCCAGTGGGACACGGCGCTGCCTGCCAGATGCATGGCGCGCCGATATCGAGGGATATCGAAAATGATTGTCAGAACGCTTCTGGCCGCGATCGTGGCTGGATTGATTGCCGGTGTCTTCATGACCGGCGCCCAGGAACTGCGCGTCGTACCGCTGATCCTGCACGCGGAAGAATTCGAAGGCGAGGCACCGGCCGCCGGCGAACAACCAGCCGTTCAGCCGGGAACGGCCGATCCGGCCGCAGCAAACCACGACCAGCATTCGTCGCTGAAGGCGGTTTCGCCGATTGGCGCTTTGCTTGACGCCCTGTCGCCGATCACGCCTGCCTACGCCCATGAGGGCGAACACGAGGAAGGCGGCATCATGTTCGGCATGAGCCGCTTTTCCGGCACGCTGATCGCCAATCTGGTGACCGGCTCCGGCTTCGCGCTGCTGCTCGCCGGCGTCAGCCTCGTCATCGGCTACCCGATCACGCTCAGGAACGGCGCGCTCTGGGGCGCCTGCGGCTGGCTTGCCGTGCACATGCTGCCGGCAATCGGTCTGCCGCCGGAACTGCCGGGCTTCCCGGCCGCGGAACTCGGCGACCGCCAGGTCTGGTGGGGTGCAACCGTGCTGTTGTCTGCCGCCGGTCTCTATCTGCTGGTCTTGCGGCAAGAGATCGCCGCCAAGATCATCGGCCTCGTGCTGATCGCGGCACCGCATGTCTATGGCGCGCCGCAACCGTCGGACATCTCCAGCAATGTGCCGGCCGTGCTCGGCGCTGAATTCGCCGTGGCAGCCCTTGCCACCACGCTCGCGTTCTGGATTGTTCTCGGCGTCGTGTCGGGCTTCATCAACGATCGTTTCGCCAAGGCGTAACAGACCGGCCAGATTTCGCCATCAACCCGGAGCCCCTGATATCGCCGATATCAGGGGCTTTGTCGTCGAGATGTCTCAGCGCGCCTGCAATGCCAGCAGATGCGCCTGCAACCGCGCGCGGCGGTCGTCCGGCGCCAGCATCACGCAACTGTCGCAGAAGCTGCCACCTTCCGTTCGATAATAGAGACAGCAGCCGCCGCGCAGGCGATAGGTGCGCGACAGCGCATGATTGCCGCCGATCTCGATCACGATGTCCTCGTAACGGAGCTTGTCGGAAAATAGCGACGTACCCGCGCGCTTGACGATCGCCAGCGCCCTCGCCATCGCGGTCTCCTCGTCGCCGAGGACGCGGCCGATCTCCAGGAACCCACCGGCAAGCGAATCCGCCGCAAGCCGCCATTGCGCGCCCGAGGACAGGCCGGTGCGACGCTTCAACATGACGACGATCGGCGCCAGATGCGCAGCGAAGGTTTCGCCGAAGACGTCCGCAGTCGCCGGGGCATGATCCCCGGCTGCGGGCAAGGCAAGGCTGAAATGAAACCGCTTGGCCGCGACAAGCCGTTCGCCATAGGCCCGCGAAAATTCTTCGAAGCGAAGGCCGCGAACGGCTGCCACGATGCCCCCACCGAGATAGAGGCCGCCAAGCGCGAGCGTGAGCTGGTTGCTGTAAAAGGCAATCAGATGGGCGGCGCGGATCTTGTCGTCCATGCCCTCGGCAAAGCGATCCTGATAGGCAAGGCTGTCTTCAAGCCCGACGCCCTCCTCCACCCAGAACCGCGCCTCGGGAAGAAATACGTCGCCGGCGGCCCCGAGCGAAAAGCCCACTTCGGGGAAAGACGACTGCAGGTGCGCGAGAACGCCAAGGGCGCTCTGGCGCAACGCCGCGTCCGCCTCGTCCTCCGCCGGGCGCTCGTCCTGCCGCTCGTGGCCCAAGCTCATGCCGTCTCCCTGGTCTCAAGCCAGCCGCCGCGAAAATCCGCCCGCTGCAATCCGCGCCGTATGGCCGGAATGCTGCGCGTCAGCTCCCAGACGAAACCGTTTCTGGCATTCTCGATCATCATCACGACAAGCCCCTGGTCAAGCCCGACCACGCGGTCGTCGACCCAACCCTCCGGGCCCACACCGGGCAGGCTCGGATTGAACCCGCCGGGAAACCGGCTCTCGCACAGAATGTCCGGGTAACAGTTCTCGAGCTCGGCGAGTGCCGACTGCGACGCATCGGCAGCGAAAGGCAGACAGGCAACCGGTGCCCAAGGTGCCAGCGTGCCATCGTCAGGACCACCGGGCGCGCCGCGCGCCGCATAGCCGAGCATCCGCTGCCAACGCCCATCGACAAGCCGCTGCCGCCCCGCCGGTCCACCGCAGGCGCTGAGGCCCCACATATCCCCGCCGTAACCGGCGAAATCGCCGGGATTGCGCTCGGCATGGGCTCGCTGCAGCGCGATCGCCCGGCAGGTATTGTCGAAATAATCAGTCGCCTCGTCACGCATCGGCGCATCGCCAATGCCGCGAAGGTCCAACCAGGCTTGCGGAAAGAGATGGACGAACAAAGGCGCGGCCTGCAGATGCGGCGCACCGTCGACCGTGGTCCACGCATAGGCGGCCGTGAATTCGCGGTAGTGCTCCGGGCCGATTGCATGGTGCGGCGCGCCGAGCGCGAGCACGTAGAGCAGCAGTGCCTCGCTGTAGCCCTGCCATCGATACTTAAGAAACCGCCCGGGCGGTCGCCAGCCCATCGTCAGTATCTCGCCACGGCCGAGCGCCCAGCGCCAATCCACCCGGGCATAGAGCTTATCCGCAAGCGCGCGGATTTCCCGCTCCCCCGCACTGTCGCCGGAGAAATAGGCGCCTGCGGTCAAAACGCCGGCAATCAGCAGCGCGGTATCGATGGTGGAAAGCTCGCACTGCCACACCCGCTCGCCGGTCTTCATGTGGAGAAAGTGATAGTAGAAGCCGCGATAACCGGTGGCGAGCGCATCGCTCCCCTGCCGGCTTTGCGCCAGAAACCGCAGGGTCATCAGCACCCGGCCGGCCGCTTCGCCGCGCCCGATCCAGCCGCGCTCGACGCCAACAGGGTAGCAGGAAAGCCCGAAACCGGTGGCAGCGATGCTTGAGGGCGCGTCGGGAAGCGACGTATCGGCGACAAGCCCGGTGCCGGCATCGCTATAGCGCAGGAAATAGTCGAAAGCGGCGGACTGCAGCCTATCGACCTGAAAACGCTCCGTATTCCGTGTCTGTTGAAGCATATCCTCAGCTCATGCAGGCCCGTCGGCACGGTATCGATCGGCAGTAAACCCTGTCGATATCACCTTTTATTGAAGGTCAGCCAACCCCAAACAGTCGCGATAAGCCAATCCTGTGCTACATTTCCTGAGATGACGCGGCTCGCAATGACGGGTTGAAGCGATGTTAACCATGCTGGCGTTGATCCTTTCCCTGACTGGTGGCCCGACCCAATCGACCGCCGCGCACACCGACGTCGATGTCGAACTGGTGCTGGCCGTCGACATGTCCGGCTCGATGGATCTGGACGAAGCCCGCGTCCAGCGCGCCGGCTACGTGCAGGCGCTGCGCCATTCCGACTTCCTCAATGCGGTAACGAGCGGTCGCTATGGCCGGATCGCCCTTGGCTATTTCGAATGGGCCGGCACCGTCAACGAATCCTCCGTCGTTGCCTGGCAGGTGATCTCCAACGCCGCCGAAGCGGACGCCTTTGCCGCGCTGATCGAGGCCCGCCCCGTCGGCACCCGCCGCGGCACCTCGATCTCCAACGCGCTCACTTACGGCACAGCGCTGATCGACTCCAACGCCTTTGCCGGCATGCGCCGCATCATCGACGTGTCTGGCGACGGACCCAACAATATCGGCCCACCGGTCATTCCCGCCCGCGACATCGCCATTGCCCGCGGCATCATCATCAATGGCCTGGCGATCCTGATTAGACCGTCCGTCTCGACCGGGCCGCTCGACCAGTATTATGCCGAGTGCGTCGTCGGCGGCCCGGGCTCCTTCGTGCTGCCGGTGCATGAGCCGGAAGATTTCGCCATCGCCATCCGCCAGAAGCTGATCCTGGAGGTCAGCGGCCTGCCGCCACCGCCGCGTGTGCGCCTCGTCGATGCCTTGCCCGCGCCCGACTGCCTGATCGGCGAGAAGCTCCGGCCAGGCTTCATCGACCGCGTCTATCCCGAACTTGACAAGTAGTCGGCCCACATTGGCAACGACGCTTTGCCATGCCAGATTGTCGTTTCCTTACTGCATGTTTCCTTAAATCCTATTCGATTTAAGGATAAAAACAGGCAGCCATTCAAAGTGCTACAGCGACATTTGCGCGTCTAACAAGACGCGCGGCGCTGTAGGGCGCGCGCGTCGATAAGATGCCGCGTTCAATCGTGGATCGATTTCCTTCATGTCCCTGACCACCCATCCTGCGGCGGCCGACGCGTCCACCGACACCAGCACCCGACAGATTCGCGACAAGCTGCGCGATGCGATCGTCGAACGACGGCTTGCGCCCGGAACCAAGCTGTCCGAAAGCGATGTCGGCGATCTGTTCAACGTCAGCCGTACGCTGGTGCGCGCCGCGCTGCAGTCGCTCGCCTATGAGGGGCTGGTCACTGTCGAGAAGAACCGCGGCGCCTTCGTCGCCCATCCCTCGCCGGATGAAGCCCGCCAGATTTTTGCGACCCGCCGACTGATCGAGCCGGGCCTCGTGCGCGCCGCCGCGCCGCGCATTGGCGCGGCTGATATCGATGAGCTGCGCCGCCTGCTTGCCGCCGAACATCAACTGACCGCACAGCGCGGCCGGTCGGCGCGCCGCGCCGAGATCAAGGCCTCGGGTGATTTCCACCTGGCGCTCGCCGATCTCAGCGGCAATGTCATTCTCAGGCGCTTCATGGATGAGCTGGTGGCGCGCTCCTCGCTCGTCATCGCGCTTTATGGACAATCGAGCGTCTCGACCTGTGGCCACGACGAGCATGGCGACATCCTGACTGCGATCGAAACCGGCGACATCGACACCGCCTGTGCGCTGATGATCCGCCATATCGATCACATCGAGGCCGATCTCGACCTCAGGGAGCGCAAGCCGACCGACCTCAGGGCCGCGCTCGATCTCTGATCGCTGACAGCCAAAACGCTTGAACGGTTTCAGGGAGACGGCCTGCACCCGGCCGCAGGCCCCTCGCCGCTCCCCACGCCTCCATCATTCGAAAAAATCTTTCGCAAAAATTGTCACGGCGAAAGCGTGCCGGCTCTCGTCCGAAAGCCTTGTCTTCCAGGGCTTCCGACGGCCCCCCATCTGGCCGAACACATCGGGTCGGCATCGTCATGGTTAAAAAAGTGCAGCCGCGGAGGGAACCATTGGCGCTCCCCGGCGTTGGCCTCGCGCTCAAAAGACGATGAACGAGGAATGCAAGATGAGCGAAAAAACCTTCGCAACGCCGATCCACCTGAAACTGTCGTCCAAGCGGCAGACCGTCGTCAGGACGGTCTGGGAGGCGCTCGAACTGCTGCGGCAATGGCCGGGCAGACGTGGACGGGAATATCGTGCCGCCCTTCAGCGCTGCCTGGATGCGCTTGACGGGCTGACCAGCGTCAACAGGGCAAGCCAATGCTTCACCGCGGCCGCCCGTGAATCGGGCCTTCTGCTTGCCTGAGAAAAACTCCAGTTTTCCGACATTCACGCACCGGCTGAACGGCCGGTGCGTCCACCGCTCTTAAACCGCATGCCGTTTTCGCAAAACCGCTGCACACTTTTGCGCGACATGCATCAGCCGCTATTGCGTCGGCCGGCCGACGATTTCGACCTTGTCGGAAACAAGTGCTGCCAGCGCGGCCTTGTCCAGCCGCCAGTCCGGCGAGCCATAGCCAAGCGGCCACTTGTAAGGCTCCCTGTCGTTGAAGAACACCACGGCCGTCAACAGCGGGAAACGCGCGCGATAAGTCCTGCGATCGAAGATTTCTGCGTACCAGGCGCGCTTGTAATCCGCTGAACCGGCAACCCCAAGCTCGGCAATCATCACAGGCTTTCCAAAGCCTTCGACGCGGCGGTATTTTTCGCCAAGCGTCTCGCCGAAGCTGCGCTCCCGCCCCCAATAGTCCACATCCATCTTCTGCAGACCCCACACGGGAATGCCGATGGCATCGACGACATCGTCGCCGGGATAGTAGCCGGCAAGGTTGCGATGGCCCTTGGGCGACCAGACGAAGCGAGCGTCAGGCGCCAGCTCCCGGCAGCTTCTAACGAAATAGCGAAACGCCTTCTTATAGCCGTCCATGTCGCGCCGCGCCCAGGGATAGCGGCCGTCAGGGTCCTCCATCTCGTGGCCCCAGCGCATGTAGACCGGCGCTGCAACCGCGCCGGCACGCCGGCAGATATCGCCGATCTCGCGGTCGAAACGACCGCGGCCGATATCGGCAAACAGCCGCTCGCCGCCCGCCCGCCAGTTGCTCGCATGGGTATAGGGCTCGACGGAGATCATCAGCGCCCGCCCTTGGCCCTCGGCAATGGCGATCTTGCGCTTCAGCATCGCCTTGTCGAGCGCCTGCCAATAGATGAAGACATGCTCGATCGTGAGCGCAGCGCTGCCCGTGACCGCGTCATGCGGATCGTAGACGCCGATCGCGACCTCGCCGCCGGGCGTGCCGGCAGACCGCGCCGCCGAGCTGATCGAGCCCGTCGTCAGCACGCGATCGACCGTGCCGCCGAGATCGGCAGCCGCAACCCGCGAGGCACCCGCCACCGGCAGAAGCGCCATGAGGCCGGCCAAAAACACCGATCTGAACATCGCAATCGACAAGAGCTGTCTCCGGCAGGAGGACTTTGAGCATTTCCAGGAAAAGCCCGGGAAGGTTCCGCCCGGAGTTGCCTGGAACACAAGGAGCTTGAGTATTTCCGTTCGTGCATCCAACGCGGAAACGGTCTAACGGCACTCGGAATGAAACGGGGTGCTGTGGCGCTCCGCCCTATGGGAATGGCTTTACAGCGAGCTTCTGAGGAAGCAGCGCGACGTATGGCCGAAACCGCTCGGCGAGCAGATATAGGGCGCGCGGCCGAGATAGGCGGAAACGCGCCGTCTTGCCGGCAGCGGCTCGACGATATCGTCCTCTTCCGCAACCTTGATCAGCTTGCCCTGCTTCGCGCCCGCGCTCGGTGCGCTTACGGCTGCCTTGGAGCCGGCAGACGCAAACAGCGGGCTTTCAGCCATACTCGCCGACGAACAGCCGGATGAGACAAGCAGAAGACCGAGAAGCGAGGCAGGTACGAGATACTTGAAACCCGAAACGGTGGTGCGGCGTGCGCCGCCCAAGGCGGTTAGGCTTCGCATAAGCATCCTTTCGAAGAAGCGGCCAGCGCCGCTTGGCAACTTCCCTACAGCGCCGCGCGTCTTGTTAGACGCGCAAAGGTCGCTGCAGCACTTTGAATGGCTGCATGTTTTGATCCTTAAATCGAATAGGATTTAAGGAAACATGCAGTAGCGGGAATCACCCAAGAAGTTCAACCTCCACTTCTTATTATTGACAGCTAAAATTAAGAGTTTCTTTCTTAGCGATGTCTTTTCACACGTACGGACGACCGAAATCGGCGCGGCAGGCACGGGCCTTCGCCTCGCCAGCCGCCGCCCAGCCAAGGCGCGATACGTGGCCGCAACAAAGAAACGCTGTGAGATCATCAGGCCGGGCCGCCAACCCACGCGCACCGATTTCAACCGCACACCGACGTCGACCATGCGCCAGTTGCGCGCCTGTCTTCCTTCCCTTCGCAGCGCCTGCCGCACCAGCCGCCATCGCCGCCATGCGCGCCGATCACCTGTCAAGCCGCAACAGCCGTTCGTCCGCGGGACGCTCGGCGCAAAACCGGGCCCGACCAAAGTCCCCCTCATTTCTGGCTGCCGGCTGTTTACACAGTGTTGACCTCTGTGACGCACCTTGGCTTCCAGGCGCAACATGTTTGAGCGTATGCGCCCACTCCAAAACTGCCCGCTCCGGCGGGCATTTTTTTGACCGCTCGGCGGTTATCTCACAGATGAGAAGTATCTAACCGTAGAGCAGCCAGGAGCGCGGTTCTCCAGCGCGACTGCTGTTGAGCCATTTTTAGGTCGCGGAAAGAACCCTGGTGGGCGCGAGGTCCCGGGCCGGCGCGAGCCTTTCATGAGAGACGTCCTTATCAGGCTCGCTTTGTCGGCCATTGCAATTTTTAGGCGTTTCACGTCTGCCTTGCATATAGCTTCAGCAATCAAGCGCGTGTTGTTAGCATTTTACAGGATTTCCGCTCACATCCTACGCGTTGCACGAGGATAGAGACCTCACGCCCGCTTTACGCTTCATCGAACGCAATGATTTAACAGGCTTGAGACGCAGATCTCGCAAACATTCGCCGGTAGGTTACAATGGTGGGCCCGGAGGGACTCGAACCCCCAACCAAGCGGTTATGAGCCGCCGGCTCTAACCATTGAGCTACAGGCCCACGCCGGATCAAAGATCCGGGACTCAGCGAACCAATGGCAGTTCGTGATCGGCAATGGCTCTAGCCGAAAACCTTTTTGACGACAAGTCATTGCCGCAATGCCCACACAATCGCTAAGCATGAAAGCAGCAGGGACAGAAACAACCGGAGAGACACGAACCATGACTTCCACACGCACTGCCCGCACGCTTTCCATTGCTGCCTTGGCCGCCGCCTTTGCGGGTATTGCCGCTGCCGGCGCGCACGCGCAAGATCCCGCCAAAAAGCGCGAAGCGATCATCACCGTGGCCGGCGAAGGCCGCTCATCGATCGCGCCTGACATGGCCATCCTGCAGCTGAGCGTCGTCAAGGACGCCAAGACCGCCCGCGAGGCGCTCGACGCCAACAACAAGACGATGGCCGAGGTTCTGGCTGCGCTGAAGGACGGCGGCATTGCCGAGCGCGACCTGCAGACGAGCGGCTTTTCGGTCAACCCGCAATACAACTACCCGCCCAACAATGACGGCGGCAACCGCCCGCCGGAGCTGATCGGCTACCAGGTGGCCAACGGCGTCAGCGTGCGCGTGCGCGACCTCGCCAAGCTCGGTGACATCGTCGACAAATCGGTGACATTGGGCGTCAACCAGGGCGGCGGCATCCAGTTCACCAACGACAAGCCGGAAGGCACCATCACCGAAGCGCGCAAGGCAGCCGTTGCCGACGCCATCGAGAAGGCCAAGGTTCTGGCCGAAGCTGCCGGCGTCTCGCTCGGCAACATCGTCGAGATCACCGAACAGGGCTTCCGCCCGGAGCCGGTGCCGATGATGCGCGCCGGCATGGCCAAGGAATACGCAGCCGACTCCGTGCCGATGGCAACGGGCGAAAACAGCTACAACGTGACCGTCAACGTCACCTTCGCGATCAAGCAGTAAGACCGACCGCTGAGGCCCGTCCCGCGGAAAGTGCGGGCGGGTTTTGCGGGCCTGCAGTTGGCTCGGTACGACGCTTCGCTTAGGCGGGCATCAGTCGCATAGCAAAGCCCCGTGCGGTTACAACCGCGCGGGGCTTTTTCTGTCCGGCTTGAGATTGAAGCATGTCGCGAAAGTGTGCCGCAGGCTTGCGATAACGACATGGGTAAAACAAGAGAACCCGGCCGCTGAGGATTATCGACCCCGTCTGGAGGCCAGAAGCATCGACCCCCTCCGGGTGGACCCTCTGTCGGCTAACCAGCGTCGCGGCCGATGCCAAGGCATCGCTCTGCGGTATGCTGCTCACCGGATGGAGCGCATACGGTCCCACGCACGACAGCGCCGCGCGTCGTATCAGACGCGCAAAGTCGCTGTAGCACTTGGAATTGCTGCGCGCTTTGATTGGCAGAGCCACGCTTTGCCCGGCCACTGAGGCAGCCCTCCCGCCAAACAACGCAAAGTGGGTCGCGGCTTCGCAACAGCGCCAGGTGGACCAGAGACTTGTGGCGTGCGGCCCAGCCCTGCTCTTCTGCGATGTGTCTCAGACAAAGAAAAACCCCTCACGCCTGGGGCGTGAGGGGGCGCATTTCCGCCGGCCGGGGGAGACAGGACGGAAAAGGCTTGGATTACCAGCGGCCGATAAAGGGGCAGCCGCGAACGTTGGCGAACGCGATCGTCTGGCGATAGCCGCGGCGGCTGCCTTCGACGACGACGCGGCGGTGCGAGACATCGGCGACATGGGCGCGGCGCAGGCCATGGTCACGGGCCTTGTCGACGGCCATCCAGGGGGCGCAACGGCTACGGCGGCCACCGCCATCCCAGCCACGGTCCGGACCGCGGCGCTCGCGACCCCAGTCGCGCTCGTCACCATAACCACCGTCGTAGTCGCGATACTGGACCTGGACGCCACCGCCCGAGCCGAAGCCGAATTCGACGGTTTCTGCGGAAGCGGTGGAAGCGGCGCCCACGAGGCCGGTCAAACCGATGACGACGGCGGCGGCTGCGTTGATGAGGGTATTCTTCATGGTCTTTCTCCGAGGGCTTGAAGGGTTCAATCTGCAATCACCGTCCCAAGCGATTGATCGGACAATAGCGGCGCCAAACTGAACGCTAGCGGAACTGCACATTCATGCGGGGTTCAGATTGCGGGCACCTGACGAAAACCGGCGGGAGACAAAGATTCGTTCGACTTTTAAGCGAGCCGCAACGGCGCGGTGCTGCCGCACCAGAACCGGATTTTCGCTAGAAATATCAGTTGATTAATGGAATCCCCGGCACGCAGGATTGCGATACCGCGCGCGACGGGCGGCATAAAAAGATCGCCACGATTTCCTTGAGGCGGCCGTGATGCGTCGCTGCCGATCAGCCGGCAAGTTCGGCTTCGAAAGCCCGCATGTTGCGATAATGGCTGAGCCGGGTGATCGACTGGTCCTCGATCTCGAATACGAAGACGGTGGGGATCGAATAGGTTTGGCCGGATGCGGCGGGAAAGCCCTCCAGCGTCTCACGATAGGTGCCGCGCGCCGTCACATCGGCGGCAATCCGCTGGCCGAAATTGTCGCGCATCAGCACGATGTCGCCATAGGTTTCGTCGAAATGCCGGAGATAGGTCATGATGCTTGCCCGCAGCGGCTCGACGCCGACGGTGCGCTGGCCGGTCAGCGAATCAAGCGCCACGTCCTCGTCGACAAGCCGCGCCAAGGCGTGGAAATCGCGGTCGTTGAGCGCCTCGATGAAGCGGCTGGCAATGGTCTGCGCGTCGGTCATATCTACCTCGATGCTGATTGCGTATGGCCATGCCTTTCGGACGGCAGACGAGGAAACGACGATCGAACGAACGCGCCGGCAAATTTCGTTCGCACCCCGTTCCCTAACCAATATGGAGGGGTGACAGTCCCCTTCAAGACGTTGCCGCGGTCAATCGGCAGATGTCATGGCCCCAGATGCAGCACGATCTCGCGGCGGTGCGGCCGGTCGCGGTGTTCGAAGAGATAGAGCCCCTGCCAGGTGCCGAGCGCCATGCGGCCCGCATTGACGGGCACGCCGATCGACACCTGCGTCAGCGCCGCCTTGATGTGAGCGGGCATATCGTCTGGCCCCTCCTGCGTGTGCACCACCCAGCGCATCGACGGATCGGAGGATGGCGGCACCAGCCGGGCGAAGAACTCGCGGAGGTCCCGCTTCACGTCGGGATCGGCGTTTTCCTGGATCAACAGCGAGCAGGAGGTGTGGCGGACGAACAGGGTCAAAAGCCCCTCGCCCGCGCCGTTGGCGCTGACGAAGTCTGCCGCCTCGTCGGTGAACTCGTAGAGCCCCTGGCCGCGGGTGGAAATGACGATCGTGGTCTGCGGCATCGGCGTTGGTTCTCCTCGGCTGGCGGCGGCAAGCGCGCCGCCACCTGAACGGGTTTGGCAAAAGCCGCTGCCAAGTCAAGCCCACTGCAGGTCTCCTTAAATCCTATTCGATTTAAGGATAAAACATGCAGCAATTCAAAGGGCTACAGCGACCTTTGCGCGTTTAATAAGACGCGCGGCGCTGTAGGCCTCCCGCCAAGTCTATTTCTCGAGAAAAGCCTCGAATCCGCCATAGATCATGCGCTTGCCATCGAACACATCCTTCCAGGCATCGCCTTGCAGCCGCGGATCCGCCATCACCTTGGCAACGATCGCGTCACGGTCGGCGCGCGACTTGTAGACGATCCAGGAAAAGACCACGGTCTCGTCGTCCTTGGCCTGCACGGCGCGGGGAAAGGACGTCACCTCGCCATAGGGCACGTCGTCGCCGAGGCATTCGGCATAGGAGAGTGCGCCATGCTCCATCCACACATCGCCCGCCTGCCGCGCCATGTCCTTGTAGGCCTCGATATTGCCCTTGGGCACGGCAACGATGAAACCATCCACGTAACTCATGTCGATATCCTCCTCGGTTGCTTCGACCAACAAAGGACGAACGGGATGGAAAGGTTCCGACAAAACCAGCGATTTTTTCAGATGATGAATGCTTGGGTGCCCTCGCCGCCTTTGCCGGCCGGCCTGTTGCGGCCACTCAAGGCTTTGAGAAAAAAATCCGGGTCGCCTGTCGGCACATCCGCTTTTCGTTCGTCCTTGGGAAGACCACCGCCCAAGGGAGCAACAGTCATGCAGAAGATCACGCCCTTTCTCTGGTTCGACAACCAGCTCGAAGACGCCATCCAGTTCTATACCTCCATCTTCCGCAATTCCCGCGTCACCGACGTCAAGAAAGGGCCTGACGGTAAGGCGTTCACCGCCTCGTTCGAGCTTGAGGGACAGGCGTTCATGGGGCTCAACGGCGGGCCGCATTTCAAGTTTTCCGAAGCCGTCTCGTTCTTCGTGCGCTGTGCCGATCAGGCGGAGGTCGACTATTATTGGGAGCGCCTGCTCGACGGCGGCACGCCGCAGCACTGCGGCTGGCTGAAGGACCGCTTCGGCCTTGCCTGGCAGATCATACCGGATGCGCTGATGCAGCACCTGAGCGATCCTGATCCGGCCCGCGCCGGCCGCGCCCAGCAGGCGATGATGGGCATGGTCAAGATCGACGTCGCCGGGCTTGAAAAGGCCGCCGCCGGCTGAGCCCTATGCCAGCTGCTGATATGACATCAGCTTCCGCAACCGTTGAGTTGGCGGCTATAGAGCGAGGCCATGCCAGAGGCGCGTTTGGCGCCGGTCTTGGCCGTGTCGCTCCAGTTGCCGCGGGCATAACCGGCATGCCCGTGATAATAGGCGATGTAGAGCCGATAGGCGTCGTTGAGCGCGATGCCGTTCTTCTGGCTGCTTTCGCGGTGATACCAGGCAATGAAGCGGATGGCGTCGCCGAAATCCGAACGCCGCGCCGTCCAGCGGCCGGTTTCGCTCTGGTAGCGCGCCCAGGTGCCGTCGAGCGCCTGCGAATAGCCATAGGCCGATGAAACGCGCGTCCAGGGAATGAAGCCGAAGAGTTTTGTGCGCGGCGGCTTGGCATTATGGCGGAAGCCGGATTCCGTATAGATCGTCGCCATCAGCACCGGAACGGGCACGCCATATTCGCGCTCCGCCTGATAGGCGGCGCGGCGCCAATTGTTGAAAAGGCCATCTCGCTGCTCGAAAACCGCGCACGCGTTCCGGGTGTCTCTCGGCACCGTTGCGCAACCGGCCAGCAACAGGAGGACGACGACAAAAACGCAACGCATCTTCGAACCTCTCGTTTCCGAGAGATTGATAAAACGTAAACGTTAAGGATCGGTTTTGAATCGAATACGATTGATTGCGGGGCTACCGCATACGTCCTGAAGTCGGATCCGATTTAAGGATAAATTATGCAGCAGGTTCAAAGTGCTACGGCGTCCTTTGCGCGTCCGCAGGTTTCCGAAGATCATGCGAGCGCGCGTCGACGGCGGCAGGCGCGAAACGAGGAGAGCGAAGACATGCGGTTTCCTGCTTTGATGTTTGCAACCCTTGTCGGACTGGTGGGCCTTGCACCCGCCGCATGGGCCGACGATTGCGCCAATGCCAGCGACCAGGCGACGATGAACGAATGCGCTGATAAATCCCTCAAGGCCTCCGACACCGAACTCAACACCCTCTACAAGCAGATCGAGGCGCGCCTGAAGGACGACCAGGACACCACCAAGCTGCTCATTGCCGCACAAAAGGCATGGATCGCCTTCCGTGATGCCGAATGCGATTTTTCCGCCGCCGGGGTTACGGGCGGCACCGCCTATCCGATGATCGTCCTTCTGTGCCGCGATAACCTGACCCAGAACCGCGTCAAGGATTTCAAGGGCTATCTCAGCTGTCAGGAAGGCGACCTCAGCTGCCCGCTGCCGCCGGTAAACTGACGGGCTGATGGGCAGGCTAGCCAAAACGCTTGTGATGACCGCAGCGATCATCGGGCTGTTGTGGACCGGCGCGCAAGCCGCCGACCGGACGGCGCTCTATGTCAGCGATGCGATCGTCACAGGCACCGGCGAGCAGAACCGGCAGATCGGCTTTCGCGAATGCCTGAGCGAGGTTCTCGTCAAGGTCTCCGGCGATTTCACGCTCACGGGGAGCACGGCACTTGCCGCCCTGCAGGTGCAAGCCGCAGAGTTCGTCGCCTCGTTCTCCTACCGCGACCGGCTGGAAGGCGTCCCGATTCATGACGAGCAGGGAACGCATGACCGCCCGCATGACCTTACCTGCCGTTTCGATCCCACCACCATCGATCCGCTCCTGGCAAAGCTCGGGCGCAAGCCGTGGCTGTCGCCGCGGCCGACAATCGCCGTGCTGCTTGCCGTTCACGATCAGAGGCGCCGCTTCGTGCTGACGCGCGACGGCAGCGAGAGCCCGTATATGGCGGATTCGCTTGCCGTCGCGGCAGTACCGCTGGCGCTCTCGGTGCGGCTGCCCGATGCTGCAACGCTCACAAGCAAAGACCTTGATTTCGTCCATCTATCGCGCCAGCGGCCGGCCGAGCTCAAACAGCTCGCAACGGATATCGGCGCGGAAGTGCCCCTCGCCGGCACCCTCGTATGGTCCGATGCCGCCCGCGGCTGGATCGCCGACTGGCGCATCACCGAAAACGGCAGGGAGTATCGCTGGCAGATCCGCGGCGTCAGCTTCGACGAGGCCTTTCGGGATGCCATGCGCGGCGCCGCGCGCATACTCTCCGGCAACGGCGCGCCGTAGATAAGCATCGTATTGCCGATTGTTGCGCTCAGCGCCTGCTGATCTCAGCCCAGGGACGCGACCAACTCGCGATAGGCGGCTTCCGGGAAGGCCTTGAGCGTCCGCGTGCGCACATTGCCACCCATGCCGAGCGTCATGGCAAAGCGCGCCGCCACCGCATCGTCAGGCGCCTCGCAGATAGCCACCATGTCGTACTCGCCCATGGTCAGAAAGAAATGTTTGAAGGAGCCGCCCATGTCGGCGAGCATCTTCTTGGCCGCGTCGAGCCGCTTGGGAGACTCGCGCACGTTCTTAACGCCCTGCTCTGTCCAGTTGAGGAGCACGACATAAGTGGTCATTTCACACCTCCATGAGGGCACGCTTCACGCCCACGGTGCGACTGCCCGTGCTTCAAGCCGGGTGCCCCAATTGCTCCGAAAGGGGAAGTATAGTCCTGTGCGGAGACACCTACAAGAAAGCATCGGAACAACAAAAAAGCCGGGCTGAGCGCCCGGCTTCTTGATGGTTCGACCTTCGACCGCTTAGCTGTCGAGGAACGAGCGCAGCTTGCGCGAGCGGCTCGGATGCTTGAGCTTGCGCAGCGCCTTCGCCTCGATCTGACGGATACGTTCGCGGGTAACCGAGAACTGCTGGCCGACTTCTTCGAGCGTATGGTCGGTGTTCATGCCGATGCCGAAGCGCATGCGCAGGACGCGCTCTTCGCGCGGCGTCAGCGAGGCAAGAACGCGGGTCGTCGTTTCGCGCAGGTTCGCCTGGATGGCGGCATCGATCGGCAGCAGCGCATTCTTGTCCTCGATGAAATCGCCGAGATGCGAATCCTCTTCGTCGCCCACCGGGGTTTCGAGCGAGATCGGCTCCTTGGCGATCTTCAGGACCTTGCGGACCTTTTCGAGCGGCATGGCGAGCTTCTCGGCCAATTCTTCCGGCGTCGGTTCGCGACCGATTTCATGCAGCATCTGGCGCGACGTGCGAACGATCTTGTTGATCGTTTCGATCATGTGCACCGGAATGCGGATCGTGCGGGCCTGGTCGGCGATCGAACGGGTGATCGCCTGACGGATCCACCAGGTCGCATAGGTCGAGAACTTGTAACCGCGACGGTATTCGAACTTGTCGACCGCCTTCATCAGGCCGATGTTGCCTTCCTGAATGAGATCGAGGAACTGCAGGCCGCGGTTGGTGTACTTCTTGGCGATGGAGATGACGAGGCGCAGGTTCGCTTCGACCATTTCCTTCTTGGCGATGCGCGCTTCGCGCTCGCCCTTCTGCACCATCGAGACGATGCGGCGGAATTCGGCGATCGAGATGCCGGTTTCGGTCGCAAGGTTCTGGATCTCCTGGCGGATGTCGCGGATCGTCTGGTTTTCGCTCTTGGCGAATTCCTTCCAGCCCTTGCCGGCCAGGTTGCTGATCGACTTCATCCAGTTCGGGTCGAGTTCGGCGCCGGAATACTGCTCGAGGAACGAGTCACGCTTGACGCCGTAGGATTCGGCCAGGCGCAACAGGCGGCCTTCGTTCTGCATCAGGCGCTTGGAGATGTCGTAGAGCTGCTCGACGAGGCTGTCGACGCGGTTCTGGTTGAGCGACAGCGACTTGACCGCCTTGATCAGCTCGTCCTTGAGCTCCTTGTAGCGGCGCTCCTGGGCAGGCGACAGCGTGCCAGTGGCAGCCAGGCGGGCTTCCACCTGCTGGTCCTGCAGCTTGCGCAGCTTCTTGTAGGTCTCGGCGATGATGTCGAGGGTTTCCATGACCTGCGGGCGCAGTTCCGCTTCCATGGCGGCGAGCGAGAGGTTCGACTCGTCGTCGTCTTCCTCTTCCTCCTCGCTCGGCATGACATCGCCGCCGACATTGGTGATGTCGTCGTCGTTGGCGGCGCGAACCTTGCGGGTCTTTTCCTTTTCCTCGGCAGCCTTGCGGTCAGCCTCGATCTTTTCCGGGCTCTGGAACTGCGGAGCAGCCTTTGCCTCGGGACCGGAATAGGTGGTTTCGAGATCGATGATCTCGCGCAGCAGCGTCTGGCCTTCGTTGAGTTCGTCGCGCCAGATGATCAGCGCCTGGAACGTCAACGGGCTCTCACAGAGACCAGCGATCATCGTCTCGCGGCCAGCCTCGATGCGCTTGGCAATCGCGATTTCGCCCTCGCGCGACAGAAGCTCTACCGAACCCATTTCGCGCAGATACATGCGCACCGGGTCATCGGTTCTGTCGGTCGGCTCTTTCTTCTTCGTCGCCGCAAGCGCCGTGCCGCCGGAAGGGGCCAGTTCGCCGCCTTCGCCGTCGTTGTCGTCGTCGCTGCTTTCGTCGTCGCTGCTGCCGCCGGCGGCTTCCTCAGCTTCCTCGTCTTCGATGACGTTGATGCCCATGTCGGAGAGCATCGCCATCGTGTCTTCGATCTGCTCGGAGGTGACTTCTTCGGACGGCAGGACGGAGTTCAATTCGTCCATCGTCACATAGCCGCGCTTCTTGGCGGCCTTGATCATCTTCTTGACAGCGTCATCGGAAAGATCGAGAAGCGGGCCGTCCGGAGCGCCTTCGCGTTCAACGTCAGCTTCTTCGTTTTCTTTGACTTTGGTTGCCATTTAGTTCGTCGCTTTCCTTGTCGCAACCGGCGTGAGCCCGGTGCAAATGCCGCTCGAAGGTCCGGGTGCGCCGCGCACCCGCCACCGAATCATTTCCCCTGACGTAACGGGATGATGTTTAATTCCTGATTAACCACGATAGCGATCGTGGCAAAGCGGGCAAGCTCCGACAGTCCTGCCACTGAAGCACTACTGGCATGATATCCTAACCGCCGTGTCATTTCGCCATTTCTTGCTTGGAAATGGTGATTCCCAGAATTTTCGATCCCGTCAAGCATTTCCGCTGAAAAACCGCCCGATTCGGCAAAAATCGCCTCAGTTCATGTTTTTTGGTGTTTATCAGCGTCCGCTGAACATGTAGGCGCTGCCCGTCAAAAGACAAGGGTCGATACCGCTTATCGGCAAGGCTCCGTTGTGCCTTGGCCAACGGCGCAACCATGACTATACGCGTTGGCACCCTCACACCGAAAGCCCGTCATATTTGACGATCTTCACTGCCTCAATGTCGAACTCCGGCAGACAGCGCAGGTTGACGGCCGCCATGGGTCCGTTCGGACCGGCCCCTTCGCCGAAGGGTGCGATGCCACAATGGTTGCAGAAATGATGCTTGATGACATGCCTGTTGAATTCATAGGTCGAGAGATCAGCTTCCGGCGTCTTCAGCCTCAGACTGTCGCGCGAAACGAAGGCCAGCAATCCGCCACGCCGGCGACACATCGAACAATTGCAATCGATCGCCTCGGCGAAGTTCCCCTCAACTTCGAAGGCAATCTTTCCACAATGACAGCTTCCCTCATAGCGCATGCACGGGCTCCTCTGATCGTCTCAACCGCTGATCGCAGACATCGGCAGCGTCGGCAAAGATAGTGCACCGCAGCCGGCGAACAAGCCGGATCAACAAGACGCAAAACAATTCCTGAAACGGCGGACTTCGTCTTAGAGTTCGCAACATTATTCCGGTTTTTCGCTTGCCCGCGACCCGATCTCGAAAGACCTTCCGCCCTACTGCATGTTTCCTTAAATCGTACCCGATTTATGGACAAAAACATGCGGCAATTCAAAGCGCTACAGCGACCTTTGCGCGTCTGAAAAGACGCGCGGCGCTGCAGGAAACGGAGGCCAGAATGAACATCAAGGAAACCGACGCCATGCGCGTCATCAGCATTGCGCGCAGGATCACAATCCCGGACGTCAGGCATGCAGCCGCCGAGCTGGCACCGCTGATCGAGGCGGAGATCGGCCGGGCGGGGCGCAAGCCCGCAGGGCCTTGGATCTTCATCGCGCAGAACCTGCCGAAGAACGCCAGAACCGTCTTTGACTGGCGCATCTGCCGACCCGTCGAGCGTGGCGAGGGCTATCGCGGCGCGCTGGATATGATCGAGCTCGAGCCGATCATGGTAGCCTCGACCCTGCATCAAGGCCCGATGCGAAGCCTCTTCACCCAGGGCTATGCGCCGCTGGTGGAAAAGATCGAGATGAGCAGACACAATTTCTCCGGCGAGAGCCGCGAGATTTATCATCGCTGGGCCGGCCCGGGCGCCCGCTACCACGAGATCGAGATCCAGTTCGGCCTTGCCAACTAGAGCATTTCCAGGAGAAGTGCGCAGCGGTTTTCCGTCAGGAAATGCGCAAAAACAAAGAGATATAGCGTTTCTGCGACTCCGTCTAAACGGGAAACGCTGACGAAAAAGCCGCGCATCCGTGGAACGCGCGGCCTGGTGGTTTCCGGCACTGCGCCGAAGCGTCCCGCTTACCAGTCCATGACGACCTTGCCGGAGTTGCCGGAGCGCATGGCCTCGAAGCCGTCGCGGAACTCGTCGATGCCGATGCGGTGGGTGATGNGTCCCGCTTACCAGTCCATGACGACCTTGCCGGAGTTGCCGGAGCGCATGGCCTCGAAGCCGTCGCGGAACTCGTCGATGCCGATGCGGTGGGTGATGACCGGTGACAGGTCGAGCCCGCCCTGGACGAAGGCGATCATCTTGTACCAGGTCTCGAACATCTCGCGGCCRTAGATGCCCTTGAGGTTGAGCATCTTGAAGATCACCTTGTTCCAGTCGATCTCGAATCCGGCCGGCGCAATGCCGAGAATGGCGATCTTGCCGCCATTGTTCATCTTGTCGATCATGTCGCGGAAGGCGGGTGCTGCCCCCGACATTTCCAGCCCGACATCGAAGCCCTCGGTCATGCCGATCGCCTTCATCACGTCGGYSAGGTTTTSCTTCGACGCATCGACGACATGGTCGATGCCGACCTTGCGGGCAAGCTCCAGCCGCGTCGGGTTGATGTCGGTGATCACCACCTTGCGCGCGCCCGAGCGCTTGGCAACCAGYGCCCCCATRATGCCGATCGGCCCGGCGCCGGTCACCAGCACATCCTCGCCGACCAGATCGAACGACAGTGCGGTGTGCACCGCATTGCCGAAGGGATCGAAGATCGCGGCGATCTCGTCGGGAACGTCTTCCATGCCGATCGGCCCGGCGCCGGTCACCAGCACATCCTCGCCGACCAGATCGAACGACAGTGCGGTGTGCACCGCATTGCCGAAGGGATCGAAGATCGCGGCGATCTCGTCGGGAACGTCTTCGGGGATCGGCACGACATTGTATTCCGGCAGGCAGACGAATTCGCCGAACGAACCCGGCCGGTTGACACCGACGCCGAGCGTGTTGCGGCAAAGATGGCCACGGCCGGCGCGGCAATTGCGGCACTTGCCGCAGACGATATGGCCCTCGCCCGAGACCCGCTCGCCGACATGGTATTTGGTGACGGCCGAGCCGACCGCGGCGATCTCGCCCATGAACTCATGGCCGACGACCATCGGCACCGGAATGGTTTTCTGGGCCCATTGGTCCCAGTTCCAGATATGCACGTCGGTGCCGCAGATCGCCGACTTCTTCACCTTGATCAGCACGTCGTTCGGTCCGACCTCCGGCNTTCTGGGCCCATTGGTCCCAGTTCCAGATATGCACGTCGGTGCCGCAGATCGCCGACTTCTTCACCTTGATCAGCACGTCGTTCGGTCCGACCTCCGGCACCGGCACACGTTCCATCCAGAGCCCGACCGCCGGCTTCGTCTTGACCAGCGCCTTCATCATCTTCGTCATTTGGTTGTCTCCAAAATCAACTGCCCGCCTGGGGCCGCCCCTCATCCGGCTGCCGCCACCTTCTCCCCGCGAGACGGGGAGAAGGAACATGCCGAGG
Organism: Ensifer sp. Root127; assembly: GCF_001425225.1. Taxonomy (NCBI): domain Bacteria; kingdom Pseudomonadati; phylum Pseudomonadota; class Alphaproteobacteria; order Hyphomicrobiales; family Rhizobiaceae; genus Ensifer; species Ensifer sp. Root127. Next base: position 1,232 of record NZ_LMDX01000034.1, on the reverse strand, counting down.
GCTAGGGTGAGGGGCAGAGCTCTACACTCACTTGATCACACCGAGCTCGCGGCCGACCTCTTCGAATGCGGCRATCGCCCGGCGCACGTCGTTTTCGCTGTGGGCGGCCGACATCTGCGTGCGGATGCGCGCCTGGCCCTTTGGCACCACCGGGAAGGAGAAGCCGATGACAGAAGCCGATGACGTAGACGCCCTTCTKSAGCATGCGCGCCGCCATCTCCTGCGCCAGTGCGGCATCGCCGAGCATCACCGGGATGATCGGATGGCCCTCGCCGGCCAGCGTGAAGCCGAGCTTCGACATCTGGTCACGAAACAGCGCCGCATTGTCCGACAGCCGCGCCCGCAGCCCATCGCCGTTGTCGATCAGGTCGAACACTTTGAGCGAGGCGGCGGCAATCACCGGCGCCAGCGTGTTGGAAAACAGATAGGGCCGCGAGCGCTGGCGCAGCCAGTCGACAACCTCGGCCTTGGCCGACGTRTARCCGCCCGAGGCRCCGCCGAGCGCCTTGCCGAGCGTGCCGGTGATGATGTCGACGCGGCCCTCGACRCCGCAATGTTCGGCCGAGCCGCGMCCGTTYYTGCCGACGAAGCCGACCGCATGGCTGTCATCGACCATGACCATGGCGCCATACTTCTCGGCGAGGTCACAGACGCCCCCGAGATTGGCGATGATGCCGTCCATCGAGAACACGCCGTCGGTGGCGATCAGCTTGAAGCGACTGCCTTCGGCCTTCTTCAGCTCTTCCTCSAGCGCCGCCATGTCGTTGTTGGCATAGCGGAAGCGCTTGGCCTTGGAGAGGCGCACGCCGTCGATGATCGAGGCGTGGTTCAAGGCGTCGGAGATGATCGCGTCCTCTTCGCCCAGCAGCGTCTCGAACAGGCCGCCATTGGCGTCGAAACAGGAGGAATAAAGGATCGTGTCTTCCAGGCCGAGGAAGGCGGAGATGCGCGCCTCCAACTGCTTGTGCTCTTCCTGCGTGCCGCAGATAAAGCGCACCGAGGCCATGCCGTAGCCGTAACGGTCGAGCGCCTTTTTGCCGGCCTCAGTCAGTTCCGCATTGTCGGCCAGGCCGAGATAGTTGTTGGCACAGAAGTTCAGCACCCGCTCGCCCGAGGCAACCTCGATCTCGCCCGCCTGTTTCGAGACGATCACCCGCTCSGACTTGTAGAGACCGGATGATTTCAAGCCATCGAGTTCGGAGCGGAGGTGGGAAAGAAAAGCATTGGTCATG
>NZ_LMDX01000033.1:0-25437 GCF_001425225.1 Ensifer sp. Root127 | reverse complement strand
ACCGCCTTTGGCGGCGCCCGCGGCCGCACCGACGTGCCGAAGATTGTCGACTGGTACATGGAAGGCAAGATCGAGATCGATCCGATGATCACCCACACGATGCCGCTCGAAGACATCAACAAGGGCTTCGAGCTGATGCACTCCGGCGAGAGCATCCGCAGCGTGGTTCTCTACTAAGCTTAAAATCCGATTCAGGAAAGCGCCGGAATCGATTGTATTCCGGCGCTTTTTCGGTCCATTTGAGAAACGGATTCAGGATGATCTATGTCGATGCCGATGCCTGCCCGGTGAAGGCGGAAGTGCTGAAGGTGGCCGAGCGCCATGGCTTCAAGGTGACCTTCGTCGCCAACTCGGGCCTGCGACCGTCGCGCGACCCGATGGTCCACAACGTCATCGTGTCGGCAAGCTTCGACGCCGCCGACGACTGGATCGCCGAACGCGCGCATGAGGGCGATATCGTCGTGACTGCCGACGTGCCGCTTGCGGTTCGTTGCGTGGCCGCCGGCGCATTCGTCACCGGCCCGTCCGGGCGCGTCTTCGACAAGAGCAATATCGGCATGGCGTCTGCCATGCGCGACCTTGGCCAACACCTGCGCGAGACCGGCGAAAGCAAGGGCTACAATGCCGCCTTCACGCAACGCGACCGTTCGACCTTCCTCGAGACACTTGACCGACTCGCGCGCCAGACGAAAAAGTGAGGCGCGGCGTCAATCCGCAAGGGATCGCAGGGGCACTCCGATGACAGCGACGACAAGGCTCAGGCACTGGCCGTTCTACACCGCGCTCCCCTGTGCTCTTGCCAGCCTGCCCGTCATGTGGTTTGCCGCGCCGCGCTATAGTTTCGAAGTCTCAGCCGTCACTTTTTTCTGCGTCTACCTGATCATGAGCGCCCGGCGGCTGCGGATGATGACGGGCAAGCATCTCAAGACGCATGCGAGAAACACCGACGAACCCGAAGCGGTGATTTTCCTGGTCACTTTCGCAGCGGCCGCCACGGCGCTGGTCTCGCTGTTCTTCGCGTTGAACGGCGAAAGTAAGGGGCCAACGCTCGAACTGGCGCTAGCCTTTGCCTCGGTCGTTCTCGGCTGGGCGACCATCCACGTGATGGCGGCCATGCACTATGCCCATGTCTATTGGGTGCCTGACGACGGCGCGCAAACCCCTGCCCCGCAGCGCGGCCTCGATTTTCCCGAGACGCCGGAACCCGGCGGCTATGATTTCCTCTATTTTTCCTTCGTGATCGGCATGACCGCCCAGACTTCGGACGTCGCCATCACCACCACGGCGATGCGGCGCATCAACCTGATGCACGCCATCGTCTCCTTCTTCTTCAACACCGTGCTTGTCGCCGCTGCGGTCAACGCGGCCGTGCAACTCGCCGGCTGATCCCACGATATCCAAGGAGCATTTGATGAAAGTCCTTTCTCAGAACACCGCATTTGGCGGCATGCAGGGCGTCTTCTCGCACGAATCCGCGGCCTGCAAGGGCGAGATGACGTTTGCTGTCTTCGTCCCGCCACAGGCGATCAAGGAGCCGCGGCCGGTGCTCTGGTATCTCTCGGGCCTCACCTGCACCCATGCCAACGTGATGGAAAAGGGTGAGTACCGCCGTATGGCAGCCGAGCTCGGGCTGATCGTCGTCTGCCCCGACACCAGCCCGCGCGGCACGGAAGTTCCCGACGAACTCACCAACTGGCAGATGGGCAAGGGCGCAGGCTTCTACCTCGATGCCACGCAAACACCGTGGTCCGAGCACTATCAGATGTACAGCTACATCACCGAGGAGCTGCCGGCCTTCGTCAGCCAGCATTTTCGCATCGATATGAGCCGGCAGGGCATTTTCGGCCATTCGATGGGCGGTCACGGTGCAATGACCATCGCGCTCAAGCATCCGGACCGTTTCCGCAGCTGCTCGGCCTTTGCGCCGATCGTCGAGCCGTCGACGGCCGACTGGTCCATCGGCGCCTTCGAGAAATACCTCGGCGAGGACAGGGCCGCCTGGCGGCAATACGATGCCTGCGCGCTGGTCAAGGATGGTGCCCGCTTCCCGGAGTTCCTGATCGACCAGGGCAAGGCGGACAGTTTCCTCGACAACGGCCTGCGGCCATGGCTCTTCGAGGAAGCGATCAAGGGAACCGGCATCGACCTGACGCTGCGCATGCATGAGCGCTACGATCACTCCTATTACTTCATCTCGACCTTCATGGGCGATCATCTGAAGTGGCACGCCGAGCGGCTGGCCTGATCCCAGTGAAACGGCCGGAGGCTGCGATGTCCCAACTTCTTCTCGTCGGTGCCGGCGGCGCCATCGGATCGATGGCCCGCTATCTTGTCGGCCTTTGGACGGTTCAACGATGGGGCCCGGCCCTTCCATGGGGAACGCTCATGGTCAACGTCACCGGCTCGTTCCTGATCGGCTTGCTTGCGGAGCTGATCATGCGCAAGTTCGGCGCTTCGCCGGAGATGCGACTGTTCCTGATCACCGGCGTGCTGGGCGGTTACACCACCTTTTCGGCTTTTTCACTGGACGCCATTATGCTGCTCGAGCGTGGCGATGCTGCACTCGCGCTCGGCTACATCGCCGCCAGCATCGTGCTTTCGATACTGGCGGTGTTTGCCGGGCTGGCCCTGATGCGCGCAATGGTCTAAAGGCTGCCTCTAAAGAACAGGAAGCAGGTTCGCTGAGATGGCAGGCATAGAACACAAGCAGGTGGACGGCGACGAGGCAGGCATGCGCCTCGATCGCTGGTTCAAGGTGCATTTCCCCGGACTGGGTTTCGGTCCGCTGCAGAAGCTGCTGCGCTCGGGCCAGATCCGTGTCGACGGCGGCCGCGTCAAATCCGACACGCGCCTGCAGACGGGCCAGACGGTCCGCATCCCTCCGCTTAACGTCGACGCCAAGGAGATAAAGACTGGCCCGATCGCCGGACGCGACCTTCGCCACTCGCCCGACGGGGAATTGCTGTCGCGCATGGTGCTGCACGAGGACGCGAAGGTTATCGTGCTGAACAAGCCGGCTGGGCTTGCGGTACAGGGCGGCTCCGGCGTCAACCGACACATCGACAAGATGCTCGAGGCATGGACCAACCAGCGTGGCGAAAAACCCCGTCTGGTTCATCGCCTCGACCGCGACACCTCCGGCGTTCTGGTGATTGCCCGCACGCGTGGCGCCGCGCAGAAGCTGACGGCTGCCTTCCGCGAGCGCGACACCAAGAAGACCTATTGGGCACTGGTGAAGGGCGTCCCGCGCAAGCGCGAGGACCGCATCTCGACCTGGCTGGTCAAGGAACAGACGCCGGACGGCGACCGCATGCGCATCGCCAAGCACGGTGAAGATGGCGCCGACCACGCCATTTCCTACTACCGTGTGCGCGAGCAGGCAGCACAGAACCTCGCCTGGCTGGAGATGGAGCCCTATACCGGCCGTACCCATCAGCTACGCGTGCATGCGCTGCACATCGGCCATCCGATCCTCGGCGACCCGAAGTATTTCGACGCCGATTTCAACTGGAGCCTGCCCGGCGGCATGCAGAACCGGCTGCACCTGCACGCACGCCATATCGATATCCCGCACCCGGATGGCGGTCGCCTGCGGGTGACTGCGCCGCTGCCGCCGCACATGGTCCAGAGCTGGAACCTGCTAGGCTTCGAAGAGAACGAGCCCGGCGAGGACGACTGATGAAACTGGCGCTTTTCGATTGCGATGGCACGCTGGTCGACAGCGGCGGTCTGATCCACGAAGTGATGGCACGGACCTTCGAAGCCTTCGAACTCGATCGACCCGAACTTTCCGCGACCAAGGGCATCATCGGCCTGACCCTTGACATCGCCATTGCTCGCCTGCTCGGACACGAGCATGTCGACGACCAGGCGCTGGCAATGACGGCCCATTACAAGGCGATTTTTGCCGGCGTGCGCGGCGAATCCGGATTTCAGGAGCTGCTGTTTCCCGGCATCGCGGAGATGATGCAGACGCTGTCCGGCCGCGACGAGCTGCTGATTGGCGCGGTCACCGGCAAATCGCGCCGCGGTCTGACGCATATCGCCGAGACCCACGGCTTCGACCGGATATTCTTCGTCTCGCGCACGGCCGACGACTGCCCTTCAAAGCCGCATCCAGCAATGGTCTCGGAATGCTGCTCGGAAGCCGGGATTGATCCGAGCGATACTGTCGTCATCGGCGATGCGATTTATGATATGCAGATGGCGAAGGCCGCCGGCGCCGCCGCCATCGGTGTTGCGTGGGGTTATGCCGACGTACCGGATCTCGTCGAGGCGGGGGCCGACTACATTGCACGGACGCCGGCCGACATCATGGAGTGGATGGAACACTATCATGCCTGATATTCGCGATGAACTCAGCGGTGCGTTGAGCCACGAGGACCCGGTCCGGCGCGCACAGATCCAGATGCTGAAGCCGCTGCCCAAGCGCTTCTACAAGGACGTCAGCATCGGCACTTCGGAAGACGGCGGCCACAGCGTGCTGCTTGACGGCCGACCGGTGCGCACGCCGGCGAAAAATCTGCTTGCGGTCCCGCCCCTGAAGCTTGCCGAAATGCTGGCAGCCGAATGGGATGCGCAGGTCGAGGTCATCGACCCCGCCAAGATGCCGGTCACCCGGATCGCCAACACGGCGCTCGACGGTGTGGCGAAGGACCAGCGCTCGGTTTTCGAGGACATCTTACGTTTCGCTGGAACCGACTTGCTCTGCTACCGCGCGTCCAGCCCGGAAGGGCTCGTCGGACGGCAGAACGCCGTCTGGAACCCGGTGCTCGAATGGGCTGCGCAGTCGCTCGGCGCCCGCTTCATTCTGGCCGAGGGCGTCATCCACCAGGAACAGACCGGTGAGGCAATCACCGCCTATGCAGAGGGCCTGCGCGCCTTTGCGACGCCGCTCGGCCTGACCTGCGTGCATACGATCACCACCTTGACCGGCTCGGCGCTGCTCGCGGTTGCGTTCGCGTCCGGCCGGCTGACCGCCGAACAGGCTTGGATTGCAGCCCATGTCGATGAGGACTGGCAGATCGAGCATTGGGGCACAGACGAGGAAGCGTTCAAGCGCCGCGAGGGCCGCTGGCAGGAGATGCAGGCGGCGACTGCCGTCCTCGACGCGCTGCGATAGCGGCGCGCCGGAACAGGCTGCGAAAGTCAGCTGCCCTTGCGAGAGATCTCTGACGTTGCGTTAGGCAGAAAGCTTCAGCCCGGCAATACCGGCAACGATCAGCGTGATGCAACCGAGGCGGACGAACGTCGCCGGCTCGGCAAAGAGGAAAATGCCGAGAATGACGGTACCGACCGTGCCGATGCCGGTCCAGACGGCATAGGCCGTGCCGAGCGGCAGCGTTCGGACCGCCAGACCAAGCAAGGCGATGCTAAGGATCATCGAACCGACGGTCAGGACCGTCGGCGTCAGCCGCGTGAAACCGTCGGTGTATTTGAGACCGATTGCCCAGCCGATTTCGAGGATACCGGCAAGCAGGAGGATTAACCAGGCCATTTCAAACTCCTAGAGTATGGAGCGAGGCCGTCCCCGCGGATGTTCGGTATCGAAAGTCTCAAAACCGTGCAGCCGTCTGCAACGCGGGTTCTATCTCACGGTTTTCTGACGGCAGCAAGATATGCCCGGGCAAATCAGCCCTGCACGCCCGGCAAGGCTTAAGCATTTCCAGCAAAAAGTGCGAAGCGGTTTCCCGCCAGGAAATGCGTCGCAACAGAGAGATGGAGTCAGCTCCGCTCACGCCGCAGCTTTGCCCACCATTCCAGCCGCTTGCGGATCTCTCGCTCGAAGCCGCGTTCCGGCGGGTCATAGAAGGTCTTGCGTCCCATCTTTTCCGGGAAATAGTCCTGGCCCGAAAACGCATCGGGCTCATCGTGGTCGTAACGATAGCCGTCGCCGTAGCCCTCGCCCTTCATCAACTTGGTCGGCGCGTTCAGAATATGCTTCGGCGGCAGAAGCGAACCGTTTTCCTTGGCCGCCCGCATGGCCGCTTTGTAAGCCATGTAGACACCATTCGATTTCGGTGCGGTCGCGAGATAGACGCAGGCCTGGGCCAACGCCAGTTCTCCTTCCGGCGAACCGAGATAATCATACGCATCCTTGGCGGCATTGCAGATCGCCAGTGCCTGAGGATCGGCAAGGCCGATATCCTCCACCGCCATGCGGACGAGGCGCCGTCCGAGATAGAGCGGATCCTCGCCGGCATCGAACATTCGGCAGAGATAATAAAGTGCCGCATCCGGGTCGGAGCCGCGCACCGATTTGTGCAGGGCCGAAATCAGGTTGTAGTGACCGTCCTGCCCCTTGTCGTAGACCGGCGCTCGTCGCTGCACGATCCTCTGCAGCGCGTCGACATCGAAGATCTCGTCCGCCCGCGCGGCGCGCCAGACCTCCTCGGCCAGCGTGAGCGCCGCCCGGCCGTCGCCATCGGCCATCCGGATCAGGCTTGCCCGGGCGTCCTCATCCAGCGGAAGAGGTTTGCCTTCCGTCTCTTCGGCGCGCTTCAGCAATTCTCGCAGGCTCTCTTCTCCATGCGGCTTGAACGTCAGCACACGGGCGCGTGACAAGAGAGCGGCGTTGAGTTCGAAAGACGGATTTTCTGTCGTCGCCCCGACCAAGATGACCGTGCCGTCTTCCATGACGGGCAAGAAGCTGTCCTGCTGGGCACGGTTGAAACGATGAACCTCATCGACGAAGAGCAAGGTCTGGCGGCCCGACATCCGCCGGGCCCTTGCCGATTCGAAAACCTTCTTGAGGTCGGCGACACCGGAAAAGATCGCCGAGATCTGCTCGAAGGCAAGCCCCGCCTCGCCCGACAGCAGCCGGGCGACCGTCGTCTTGCCCGTTCCAGGCGGTCCCCAGAAGATCATCGATCCGAGCGAGCCCGATGCGATCATGCGCGTCAACACGCCATCCACGCCCGTCAGGTGTTCCTGGCCGGTGACTTCGGACAGCGTGCGCGGCCGCAGACGATCGGCAAGCGGTCTTGCCGAGGTCATTTCCGGCGGCTCGGAGGACGAGAAGAGATCGCTCATCGGAAGAACTGACGAATGATCTGGCCATCGCGCTCGATTTCGACGCGCCAGAAGGAGGCACCCTCGGCCATCACGCTCTCCAATGTCTTCGAACTGTCGATCGACGCGCCGTTGACGGAGCGGATAATATCCTTCGGCGCCAGTCCGATGCGCGCGGCGGGCGAGCCACGGTTGATCTCGGTAACGACGACACCCTGCAGCGAGGTCGACATGCGCAGTTCGTCGGCCAATCGGGGAGAGAGATTGGCTACGACCGCACCGGCAAACGGATTGCGGCCCTCGATGAGGCGCTCGTCGCGGGGCGACGTCTCCGGTGCACGGTCGAGCTTCAGGCTGACATCGTGCGGTTTGCCGTTTTCGGAAACGGTGACGCGGGCCTCGTGGCCAATACCGACCGTGGTCAGGCGGTAGCCGAGGGCATCGGGATGTTCCACGGCGATGCCGTTGACCGCTGTGATCACCTGCCCCGGCTTGATGCCAGCTGAGGCTGCGGGCCCGTCGGTGACGACGGCGGTGACAAGCGCGCCGCGAGCGCGATCAAGGCCAAGAGCTTCCGCGACTTCTGAGGTCACGGGCTCGAAGGACGCGCCGATGAACGGACGCACGAAGGAGCCATTGCCGCCCTCGGCGGAGGCGACAAACACCTTTACCAGATTGGCAGGGATGGCAAAGCCGACGCCGTTCGAGCCGCCGCCCTTGGAGAAAATCGCGGTATTGATGCCGATCAGCGCACCGTTCATGTCGATCAGGCCACCGCCGGAATTGCCGGGGTTGATGGCGGCGTCCGTCTGGATGAAGAAGCCGAAATCGCCCGACGAAATCTGATTGCGGGCGAGCGCGGAAACGATGCCGCTCGTCACCGTCTGCCCGACGCCGAAGGGATTGCCGATCGCCAGAACGATATCGCCGACCTCGACCGCATCGGAATCGCCGATCGGGATGATGTCGAACGGACCATCGGACTGGATCTTCAGGACCGCAAGATCGAGGCGGTCATCCTTGAGCACGATCTTGCAGGGATATTCGCGGCCATCGGCAAGCGCCACCTTGATATCGTCGGCGCCTTCTATGACGTGGTTATTGGTAACGACGATGCCGTTCTTGCCGACGATCACGCCGGATCCGAGCGACGACTGCTTCTCGCTGCGGTTCGGCATGCGCTGCCCGAAGAACTCTTCGAAGAAGGGATCGCCCGAGAAGACCGACCGGCGCTCGACCACGCGCTCGGCATAGACGTTGACGACCGCATTCGCCGTCTGCTTGACCAGAGGCGAGAAGGAAAGCTGCATCTCGGTGCGCGACTGGGGCACGACCTTCGCATCCTGGGCCATTGCCGGACAGGCGAGAGAGACGGCGAGAACGAGCGTCGCAAGCGCCCTTGAACCAAAGATCATATGAAGCCTTCTCCTATTCGTCGCGGCTACGTTCAGATAGGATTTCGCAGGAAAAAAGGCAAACGTCACTGCGAGATACGCAAAGTCGGCGCCATCACGTAGAACGCACGAAAACGTGGTTATCCGCCTCTTTCTCAGTGATCGAAACTCTGGTCAGTTTGAGCAGACAAGACCCACACGTTGAAAGCGGAAAAGATCATGCCGGCCTATCGTCCACCGAGAATCGCATCGTCCGAAATCACGCCGGAGAGCTGCTTTCTCTCGCGCCGCGCCTTTCTAGCGACGACGGCAGGTGGTTTGCTGATTGCAGGCACTGGCGTCGGTTCGGTCCAAGCGGCTGCACTCGCCGCACCCAAGGGCAGATACACCGTCGAGGAGGATCTGACGCCGGAGGCCGACGTCACCGGCTACAACAATTTTTATGAGTTCGGGACCGGCAAGGCCGATCCTGCGGCCAACTCGGATACCTTCAAACCGACCCCATGGACCGTGAAGGTCGATGGTCTTGTCGGCAAGCCGAAGGAATTCGGGTTGGAGGAGCTTCTGGCGCTTCCAATCGAGGAGCGTGTCTACCGGATGCGTTGCGTCGAAGCCTGGTCGATGGTCATTCCCTGGACCGGGTTCCCGCTCGCAGCCCTGCTCGACAAAGTCGAGCCACTCGGCAATGCGAAATATGTCTCATTCGAGACCGTGGTGCGCCCCGAGGAGATGCCCGGCCAATCAGGCTTCTTTCAGGCTTTGCCCTGGCCTTACCGCGAGGGTCTGCGCCTCGACGAGGCGCGCCATCCGCTCACCATTCTCTCGGTCGGCGTCTATGGCAAGACCCTGCCAAATCAGAACGGTGCGCCGATCCGACTGGTCACTCCTTGGAAGTATGGCTTCAAGGGTATCAAGTCGATCGTGCGAATCTCGTTGACGGAAACGCCGCCGCCTTCGACATGGAACCTGTCGGCACCCAATGAGTACGGCTTCTATGCGAATGTTAACCCGACCGTCGACCATCCACGCTGGAGCCAGGCGACCGAAAACAGGATCGGTGGCGGTGGTTTCTTCGGCGCCAACCGACGCGATACCCTGCCCTTCAATGGCTATGCGGAAGAAGTCGCCGGTCTCTATGCCGGCATGGACCTGAGAGCGAACTTCTAAGAATGCCCAAGCTGCCCGCCCTGCCGAAACGCTTTCACTCCGCGTCCGTCTGGGGATTGTACGGGCTGGGCCTCTGTCCGGCCCTTGCCGCCTTTTACCTCGGCGCCACCGGACGCCTGCCTGGAAACCCCGTCAAGGAATTCGAGCACCTGCTCGGCATCTGGGCGCTGCGCTTTCTGGTCGCCACGCTGGCGATCACCCCCATCCGCGATATCTTCGGCGTCAACTGGCTGCGCTACCGGCGCGCACTCGGGCTGCTGGCGTTCTACTATGTGGTGATGCACTTCCTGGCCTATTTCCTGCTCGACCAGGTCCTGAACATCCCCGCCATCATCGCCGACATCGCCCGGCGCCCGTTCATCACCATCGGAATGGCCGGGCTGCTGATGCTCATCCCCCTGGCGCTGACATCCAACAATTGGTCGATCCGTAGGCTCGGCAGCAAATGGAACCAGTTGCACAAGCTTGCCTATGTGATCGCCGCGGCGGGAGCGCTGCATTTCGCCATGTCAGTCAAGGTGGTCGGCCTCGAGCAGATGACCTATCTGGCTTTGGTCACCTTGCTCCTTTGCTGGCGCCTGGTGCGCAAGCCCTATCTGAAGCGTAAACGGCAGGTCGCCAACCGACCGATCCGGACAGCGGAAACAGAAAAAGCGGCCGGGTGACGAACACCCGGCCGCTTTCAATTCAGCTTACCTGAAAAGATCAGGCTGCTTCTGCGGCGTCAGCTTCAGCTGCGACGCGAGCGCGATCCTTCGCACCCTTTGCATCGGTGTCGCGGTCAACGAATTCGATGACGGCGAGAGCAGCGTTGTCGCCCTGGCGGAAACCAGCCTTCATGATACGCAGGTAGCCGCCGTTGCGGGTGGCGTAACGCGATGCGATCGTGTCGAACAGCTTCGAAACGACAGCGGCGTCGCGGATCTGCGAGATCGCCTGACGACGAGCATGCAGGTCGCCGCGCTTGCCGAGAGTGACGAGCTTTTCAACGATCGGGCGGATTTCCTTAGCCTTCGGCAGGGTCGTAACGATCTGCTCGTGCTCGATCAGCGAAGCTGCCATGTTGGCAAACATCGCCTTGCGGTGGCTGGCGGTTCTATTCAGCTTGCGGCCGGCTTTACCGTGGCGCATTGCTATTCTCCTTCACTTGCAGGCATCTGCCCGCAGTCTAATGGTTAGTATTGGTCTTCGTAACGCTTGGCGAGATCTTCGATGTTCTCAGGCGGCCAGGACGGCACTTCCATGCCGAGGTGCAGGCCCATGGAAGCGAGAACTTCCTTGATTTCGTTCAGCGACTTGCGACCAAAATTCGGCGTGCGGAGCATTTCTGCTTCGGTCTTCTGAATGAGGTCGCCGATGTAGACGATGTTGTCGTTCTTCAGGCAGTTGGCCGAACGGACGGAAAGTTCCAGTTCGTCGACCTTCTTGAGAAGCGCCGGGTTGAAGGCGAGCTCGGTGACTGCCTCTTCCTCTGCTTCCTTCTGCGGCTCGTCGAAGTTGACGAAAACCGACAGCTGGTCCTGAAGGATGCGGGCCGCAAACGCGATCGCATCTTCACCGGTGACGGAGCCGTCCGTCTCGATGGACATCGTCAGCTTGTCATAATCAAGAACCTGGCCTTCGCGGGTGTTTTCCACCTTGTACGAGACCTTCTTGACCGGCGAGTACAGGCTGTCGACCGGGATGAGGCCGATCGGAGCATCTTCCGAACGGTTACGGTCAGCCGGAACGTAGCCCTTGCCGTTGTTGACGGTGAACTCCATGCGGATTTCAGCGCCCTCGTCGAGGGTGCAGATCACATGGTTCGGGTTGAGGATTTCGATGTCGCCAACCGTCTGGATGTCACCGGCGGTTACAACGCCCGGACCCTGCTTGCGCACAACCATGCGCTTTGCGTCGTCGCCATCCATCTTGATGGCGATTTCCTTGATGTTGAGCACGATGTCCGTCACGTCTTCCCGAACGCCCGGGATAGAGGAGAACTCGTGCAGGACGCCGTCGATCTGCACCGCGGTAACAGCAGCACCGCGAAGCGACGACAGCAGCACGCGGCGAAGCGCGTTGCCGAGCGTCAGACCAAAGCCGCGTTCAAGCGGTTCCGCGACCAACGTTGCCTTGGTGCGGCCCGAGGAGATGAACTCCACCTTGTTCGGCTTGATCAGTTCCTGCCAATTTTTCTGGATCATGTTTTGTGCCTTCCGTTCGTTGTCACCATCCAATCGTGACAACCGAGCCCCGAAGTCCGGGAGCACGCCGAAGCGCCCTCACCGGCATTTTGAACGCAAATGATCAGACGCGGCGCTTCTTGCGCGGGCGGCAACCGTTGTGCGGGATCGGGGTCACATCGCGGATCGAGGTGATCATGAAGCCCGCAGCCTGCAGCGCGCGAAGTGCGGATTCACGGCCGGAACCCGGACCGCAAACTTCAACTTCAAGCGACTTCATGCCGTGTTCCTGGGCCTTCTTGGCGCAGTCTTCAGCGGCGATCTGAGCGGCAAACGGGGTCGACTTACGCGAGCCCTTGAAACCCTTGGCACCGGCAGACGACCAGGCAATTGCGTTGCCCTGTGCGTCGGTGATGGTGATCATGGTGTTGTTGAACGACGAATTGACGTGCGCGACGCCAGACGTGATGTTCTTGCGTTCGCGACGGCGAACGCGGGTGGCTTCCTTGGCCATAGGATCCCTTTCTTAGATCTCTGCACCGCCGTAATTCCAGCGGCTCCACCGGGAAAGGAATTTTCGTCCCCTGCCCTGCTTCTTCAGTTTCATCCAGGACCGGTGGAACCGGCCCTGCAGGCATTTCGCAAAACCGGTTAGGCAATGCGACGGTCGGGCAACGCCCTTCCCAAACTGCAAAAGGAGGCCGGCGCGTGCGCCAGCCTCCCAATCTCCCTATTCGGGAAATTACTTCTTCTTACCGGCGATCGCCTTTGCCGGACCCTTGCGGGTGCGGGCATTGGTGTGGGTACGCTGACCGCGCACCGGCAGGCTGCGGCGATGACGCAGGCCGCGGTAGCAGCCCAGGTCCATCAGACGCTTGATGTTCATCGACGTGTCGCGACGCAGGTCACCTTCAACCTGGTAGTCGCGGTCGATCGTTTCGCGGATCTGAAGAACTTCAGCGTCCGTCAACTGATGCACGCGGCGATCAGCCGGAATACCGACCTTCTCGACGATTTCCTGTGCGAATTTCGGTCCGATCCCGTGAATGTAGGTCAGCGCGATAACAACGCGCTTTGCCGTCGGGATGTTGACGCCAGCGATACGTGCCACGTCTATTCTCCTTGCGTTCCAGTTGCCATCCGGCAATAGGTGCTTCGTTACGCGACCTCAAGAGCCGCACGTTGATTGAGGTTCGAGACACGTCAAAACCGACCGTACCCGGACTTCGTTTCGTTGAAGACCGCGCCGATCGCTCCCATGTCGCGAGTTGGCGCTGTCTTTGGCGGAATCAGCCGGAAAAGTCAACTCCCCGGCGGTTCCTTTTCGGCAAAGACCCAGGGTCTAGGCCAGAATCTTCTCGATCTGTGCAGTCACGGCGTCTACATCGGCCATGCCGTCGACCGTCTTAAGCTCACCGGTGCCGGCATAGTGCTCCGACAAAGGTGCGGTCTTTTCCCGATATTCCGTCAGCCGACGCTTGAAGGCTTCCGGATTATCGTCCGATCTGACCGAGCCGCCCGCAGCGATAGTTTCCGCTACGCGATTCTCCATACGCTTTACAAGCGCCGTCTCGTCGACCTTGAGCTCGATCACGGCATCGAGCTTCAAGCCCTTGCCTTTAAGCATCTGGCCGAGAGCGACCGCCTGCGGGACCGTGCGCGGATATCCGTCGAGGATAAAGCCGTTGGCACAATCCGGGGCGTCGATCCGGTCCGACACGATCTCGTTGACGATCGCATCAGAAACGAGCTGTCCGGCGTCCATAACAGCCTTGGCGCGCTTGCCGACGTCGGTCGCCTGGGCGACGGCCGCCCGCAGCATGTCACCTGTGGAAAGCTGCGGAATACCGTACCTCTCCGTCAGAAGCTTGGCTTGTGTCCCCTTGCCAGCTCCGGGCGGTCCCAAAAAAATCAGTCTCATCGTCCCCTCTTTCCTCCGCGCAGCTTCGACTTCTTGATCAGCCCCTCATACTGCTGAGCGATGAGGTGACCCTGGATCTGTGCTACCGTATCAAGGGTAACGCTGACAACAATCAAAAGCGACGTACCACCAAGGTAGAACGGCACGCCAGTCTGGGCGATGAGGATTTCGGGCAGGATACAGACGAAGATCAGGTAGATCGCTCCAAGCACGGTGATGCGCGTCAGAACGTAGTCGATGTATTCAGCCGTACGCTCGCCCGGGCGGATGCCCGGAATGAAGCCGCCATGCTTCTTCAGATTGTCGGCTGTGTCCTTCGGATTGAAGACGATGGCCGTGTAGAAGAAGGCGAAGAACGCAATCATGCCGCCGTAGAGCACCATGTAGAGCGGCTGGCCGTGACCGAGCGCGCTGACGATAGATGTGGCCCAGCCGGGCAACGCCGCGGTGTTGGCAAAACCAGCAAGCGTCGCCGGCAGCAGCAGCAGCGACGATGCGAAGATCGCCGGGATAACACCCGCAGTGTTGAGCTTCAGCGGCAAGTGCGACGTGTCGCCCTGGAACATGCGGTTGCCGACCTGGCGCTTCGGATACTGGATCAGAAGACGACGCTGGGCGCGTTCGACGAAGACGATGAGCGCGATGACGGCAACGACCATGACGATGATCGCCAGGATCAACGGGGTCGAAAGCGCACCGGTGCGGCCAAGCTCGAGCGTTCCGGCAAGAGCCGTCGGCAGATGGGCGACGATGCCGGCGAAGATGATCAGTGAGATGCCGTTACCGATGCCCCGCGATGTGATCTGCTCGCCGAGCCACATCAGGAACATCGTGCCGCCGAGCAGCGAGATAACCGTGGAAATACGGAAGAACCAACCCGGATCGTTCACGAGGCCGTTGCCGCTCTCAAGGCCGACGGCAATGCCATAGGCCTGCATGACGCCGAGAAGCACCGTGCCGTAGCGGGTGTACTGATTGATGATCTTGCGACCCTGCTCGCCTTCTTTCTTCAGCTGTTCCAGCGCCGGAACGACGGAGGTCATCAGCTGAACGATGATCGAGGCAGAGATATAGGGCATGATGCCGAGCGCGAAGATCGCCATGCGCTCCACTGCGCCGCCCGAAAACATGTTGAAGAGCCCGAGAATGCCGCCGCTCTGGCCTTGGAAGGCCTGCGCAAACGCGTCCGGGTTGAGGCCGGGCAGCGGGATATAGGTGCCAAGACGGTAGACCAAAAGCGCACCAAGCGTGAACCACAGTCGTTTCTTCAGATCTTCCGCCTTGGCGAAAGTCGAGAAATTCAGGTTCGAGGCGAGCTGTTCCGCTGCAGAAGCCATGCAATTCTCCGCGTACCAAATCTCGGAATCAGCGGGAGTACCCTGTCCGTTCCGGAAGGACTAACTTTTCGTCTTGAAAACCGGACGCGAGGCGATTGTGTCTGCAATCGGATGCCTCACCGTGGTTTCCGCTATGTCCGCCGAGGCGAGCGATTCGCCATCGCGGACGTGAGGCTCACATATGGGAGCAAAACCGCCCGGAGTGAAGCACCCCGGGCGGTTGATCAGTAATATTATTCGGCAGCAGCCGAAAGCAGCTTGATGGAGCCGCCAGCCTTTTCGATCTTTTCGATCGCCGGCTTGGAAGCACCTGCAACTTCGAGCGAGATCTTCGCCTTCAGTTCGCCATCGGCCAGGACGCGAACGCCGTCCTTTTCGCGACGGATCACGCCGGCAGCCTTGAGAGCTGCTGCATCGACGGTCTTCGAAGCGTCAAGCTTCTTGGCGTCGATAGCCGTCTGGATGCGGCCGAGCGACACGACAACAAACTCCGAAGCGAAGATGTTGTTGAAGCCGCGCTTCGGCAGACGACGGTAGATTGGCATCTGGCCGCCTTCGAAGCCGTTGATGGCAACGCCCGAACGAGCCTTCTGACCCTTCACACCGCGACCGGCAGTCTTGCCGGAGCCGGAACCGATGCCACGGCCAAGACGCTTGCGGTTCTTGGTCGAGCCTTCGTTGTCCTTGATTTCATTCAGTTTCATGAGCTTATCCCCCTCACTTCTCGTCGACGACGCGAACGAGGTGCTGGACCGACCGGATCATGCCGCGAACAGCTGGGGTATCTTCCAGCGTGCGAACCCGGTGCATCTTGTTGAGGCCCAGGCCGATGAGCGTCTGACGCTGTACGGCCGGACGGCGAATGGGGCTACCGATCTGCTCGACGGTAACCGTCTTCGCAGCGTTTTCTTTCTTAGCCATCTGTCAGCTCCCTTATTCTTCGGAAGCAGCGCCGGAGGAAACACGACGAGCCTGGAGCGTGGCGTACTTCATGCCGCGCTGAGCTGCGATGTCCTTCGGGTGCATCTGGTTCTTGAGGGCGTCGAACGTTGCGCGAACCATGTTGTACGGGTTCGACGAACCGGTCGACTTAGCGACGACGTCGTGAACGCCGAGCGTTTCGAAAACGGCGCGCATCGGGCCACCAGCGATGATACCGGTACCGGCCTTGGCTGAACGCAGCAGCACCTTGCCGGCGCCGTGACGGCCGTGAACGTCGTGATGCAGGGTACGACCACCACGCAGCGGGACGAAGATCAGATCGCGCTTGGCGGCTTCCGTTGCCTTGCGGATGGCTTCCGGCACTTCGCGCGCCTTGCCATGACCGAAGCCAACGCGGCCCTTCTGGTCGCCAACGACGACGAGAGCTGCGAAACCGAAACGACGACCGCCCTTCACCACCTTGGCGACGCGGTTAATTGCTACGAGCTTATCGACAAATTCGCTGTCGCGCTCTTCGCGGTTCTGGCGATCTTCGCGAGAACCCCTTCTTTCCTGTGCCATTGTCCTTTTCCTTTTTCTTTTCCGGGTGCAATCGGCAGATTGACAAAAGTCGCCCCCGTCCTGTGGATCGGAAGCGACCGGAAACTTATGAGGGTTCCAGGCGGGCGCAAGGCCCGCCTGGCAACCGATCAGAAGTTCAGACCACCTTCACGTGCAGCTTCGGCCAAAGCCTTGATGCGACCATGATAGATGAAGGCGCCACGATCAAAGACAACGTCCTTGACGCCAGCCTTTACGGCGCGCTCAGCGATGAGCTTGCCGACGGCAGCAGCAGCTGCCGCGTCAGCGCCCGTCTTCAAAGACGAACGCAGATCGGTGTCGAGCGTGGAGGCAGACGCAAGCGTCTTGCCGGCCACGTCGTCGATAACCTGTACGTAGATGTTCTTCGACGAGCGATGAACCGACAGGCGCGGACGGCCATTCGCGACCGCCTTGATTTGACGGCGCACGCGGTTGGCGCGACGCACAAGAGTATCTTTCCTGCTAGCCATTTCGCGTGATCCTTACTTCTTCTTGCCTTCTTTGCGGACAATCCGCTCGCCGGCATACTTGACGCCCTTGCCCTTGTAGGGCTCGGGGCCGCGGTATTCGCGGATTTCCGCTGCAACCTGGCCGACCTGCTGCTTGTTGATGCCGGAGACGACGATTTCCGTCGGCTTCGGTACAGCGATCGTGATGCCTTCCGGCGTCTGGTAGACCACGTCGTGGCTGAAACCGAGTGCCAGCTGCAAGTTCTTGCCCTGCAGCGAAGCGCGGTAACCAACGCCGTTGATTTCGAGCTTGCGCTCGTAACCGTCCTTAACACCCTTCAGGATGTTCTCGATCATCGTGCGGGACATGCCCCACTTGGAACGAGCATCCTTGCTCTGGTTGAGCGGCTGTACAACAACCGCGTTGTCTTCGAGCGCTACCGATACTTCGTCGTTTGCAACAAAGAACAGTTCGCCCTTAGGGCCCTTCGCCGTTACCTTCTGGCCATCAACGCTTGCCGTGACGCCTGCAGGAACTTGAACGGGCTTTTTACCGATACGAGACATTTTTATACCTGTCTGTTCGCTATGGAGATCATGTTACGTCTTAGAAGACGGAGCAAAGAATCTCGCCACCAACATTCTGTTCGCGTGCCTGATGATCGGCCATCACACCCTTCGGAGTCGAAAGGATGGTGATGCCGAGGCCGTTCGCGACCTGCGGAATGGACTTAACCGAGACATAAACTCGGCGGCCCGGCTTGGAAACGCGTCCGATCTCACGGATTACGGAAGCGCCTTCGTAGTACTTCAGTTCGATGTTCAGCTCGGCCTTGCCGTTGCCAAATACGACTTCAGAGTATCCACGGATGTAGCCTTCAGCCTGAAGGACATCCAGAACACGTGCGCGGAGCTTCGAAGCCGGCGTGGAAACGCTCGACTTGCGGCGTGCCGCGCCGTTACGGATACGGGTGAGCATATCGCCCAGCGGATCAGTCATTGCCATGTGCCCGTCTCCTTACCAGCTCGACTTGACAATACCCGGCACGCGGCCGGAATTGCCCAGTTCGCGAAGCGCAATACGCGACATGCGAAGTTTACGATAGTAGGCGCGCGGACGGCCCGTAACTTCACAACGGTTGCGGATGCGGGTCTTGGATCCATCACGCGGCAGTTCAGCCAGCTTGATGGTTGCCTTGAACCGCTCTTCGATCGGCAGAGACTGGTTCATGATGATTGCCTTCAGAGCGGCGCGCTTAGAGGCTTGCCCGGCAACCAGTTTGCGGCGGCGCTTGTTCTTTTCAACTGCGCTCGTTTTCGCCATAACAGTTATCCTTCTTTACGCTTGTCGTTACGGATTACTGACGGAACGGGAAGTTGAACTCTGTGAGCAGAGCGCGTGCTTCGTCGTCGTTAGTAGCCGTCGTGCAAACGATGATGTCCATGCCCCACATCTGATCAACCTTGTCGTAGTTGATCTCAGGGAACACAATGTGCTCCTTGACGCCCATGGCGAAGTTGCCACGGCCATCGAAGGACTTCGGGTTGAGGCCACGGAAGTCGCGAACACGCGGAAGAGCGATGTTCACGAGACGATCCAGGAACTCATACATCCGAACGCCGCGCAGGGTAACCTTGGCACCAATCGGCATGCCTTCGCGCAGCTTGAAGCCAGCGATGGAGTTGCGAGCGCGGGTGATTACCGGCTTCTGACCAGCAATCGCAGCGAGGTCGGCAGCTGCGACGGTCGGCTTCTTGGAGTCGCCGGTCGATTCGCCAACACCCATGTTGATGACGATCTTGTCGAGGCGCGGGATCTGCATTTCGTTGGCGTAGGAGAACTTCTCCTGCATAGCCGCACGAATACGCTCGACATATTCCTTCTTGAGCCGGGGCTCATAAGCGGACTTAGCCATCGATCACTACTCCCGAACGCTTGGCCACGCGGACCTTCTTGTCACCGTCGATCTTGAAGCCGACGCGGGTCGGCTTGCCGTCCTTCGGATCGGCAATCGCGATGTTCGAAAGATGGATCGAGGCTTCCTTGTTGATGATGCCGGCTTCCTGGCTCTGGGTCTGGCGCTGGTGACGCTTCACCATGTTCACGCCACGCACTACAGCCCGATCTTCCTTCGGCATAACCTGTACGACTTCGCCGGTACGGCCCTTGTCCTTACCGGTGAGAACGACGACCTTGTCGCCTTTACGAATCTTTTGCATCTCTCAACGCTCCCTTAGAGTACTTCCGGAGCCAGCGAGATGATCTTCATGTGGTTCTTGGCGCGAAGTTCGCGCGGAACCGGTCCGAAGATACGGGTGCCGATCGGCTCTTTCTTGTTATCGATAAGAACGGCTGCGTTTGTGTCAAAACGAATGACGCTGCCATCCGCACGGCGGATGTCTTTCGCGGTGCGAACGACAACAGCCTTCATGACATCACCCTTCTTCACGCGGCCGCGCGGAATGGCTTCCTTGATCGAAACGACAATGATGTCGCCGATCGACGCGTACTTACGCTTGGAGCCGCCCAGCACCTTGATGCACATGACACGACGTGCGCCGGAATTATCCGCCACGTCGAGGTTTGTTTGCATCTGAATCATGTCAGGTCGCCTTCTTGTTGTTACCAGGCCGGTTGGGTCTAGACCCCCTCGCCCGGCTTATTGTGCCTATCTCAAAGCAAAAGAACGCCCGGACTCGAGCGTTCCTCTACTTCAATTGCGTGCTTCATACAGATATTTGCCCAAGACGCAAGGGTCTCGCGGTCAAATCCCGTAGAAATCAAGCCTGGGCGGCAACCACCGTCCAGCGCTTATCCTTGGAGATCGGCGCGCATTCCTCGATGGAAACAACGTCACCAACCTTGTACTGGTTGTTTTCGTCGTGCGCCTTGTACTTCTTCGAACGGCGGACGGTCTTCTGGAGAATCGGGTGCGCAAAGCGGCGCTCGACTCTGACGACGACGGTCTTGTCGTTCTTGTCGCTGACGACTGTGCCCTGCAGAATGCGTTTCGGCATATTTTGTGGTCCTTAGGCCTTGGCTTCTGCCGCCTTCTGGCGGGCAATTGTTTTGACGCGTGCGATGTCCTTACGGACTTCGTCAATACGCGACGACTTTTCGAGCTGGCCGGTTGCCTTCTGGAAACGCAGATTGAACTGCTCTTTCTTCAGCTTGGCAAGCTCTTCGTTGAGTTGATCGGCGCTCAGAGCGCGAACATCTGCGGCTTTCATGAGATTCACTCCTTACTCTGCGATACGCTGCACGAAGCGCGTCTTGACAGAGAGCTTGGCAGCACCAAGACGAAGTGCCTCACGGGCGAGTTCTTCGCTGACACCATCGATCTCGAACATCATACGACCAGGCTTGACCTTGCATGCCCAGTATTCAACCGAGCCCTTACCCTTACCCATGCGGACTTCGGTAGGCTTGGCGGTGACCGGAACGTCAGGGAACACACGGATCCAGACGCGGCCGGCACGCTTCATATGGCGGGTGATCGCGCGGCGGGCCGCTTCGATCTCGCGCGCATTGACGCGGTTTGGTTCTTGAGCCTTCAGGCCGAATTCACCAAAGGAAAGATCAGATCCGCCCTTGGCTACGCCCTTGATGCGGCCCTTGAATTGCTTGCGATACTTCGTACGCTTTGGCTGCAACATTTTTTTAATTCTCCGATATTGGCTGCCACGCGCGCATGTTACGCGTTTTCGCGACGACGGTCTCTGCTGCTGCCGCCCTGGTTGTCACTCTCGATCGCGCGACGCTCGGAAGCCATCGGATCGTGCTCAAGGATCTCGCCCTTGAAGATCCAGACCTTGATGCCGCAGATACCGAAAGCGGTTTGAGCTTCAGACGTACCGTAGTCGATGTCCGCACGCAGAGTGTGCAGCGGAACGCGACCTTCGCGGTACCATTCGGTACGAGCGATTTCGGCACCACCGAGACGACCGGCGCAGGTGATCTTAATGCCTTCGGCGCCAAGACGCATGGCCGACTGAACAGCGCGCTTCATCGCACGGCGGAAAGCCACGCGGCGCTCGAGCTGCTGAGCGATCGACTGGGCAACGAGCGTTGCGTCAACTTCCGGCTTGCGCACTTCAACGATGTTGAGGTGGGTTTCGGAGTTGGTCATCTCGGAAAGCTTCTTGCGGAGCTTTTCGATGTCTGCGCCCTTCTTGCCGATGATCAGGCCCGGACGAGCCGAGTGGATCGTTACGCGGCACTTCTTGTGCGGACGCTCGATCACGACCTTGGCAATGCCAGCGGCCTTCAGCTCTTCCATCAGGTAAGCGCGGATCTTCAGGTCTTCGTGAAGAAGCTGACCGTATTCCGCGTTATCAGCGAACCAACGGCTATCCCAGGTCCGGTTGATGCCGAGACGGAAACCGATCGGATTAATCTTCTGGCCCATTATGCGGCCTCCCCTTTGGCTTCCACTTCACGAACGACGATCGTCAAGTGAGAGAACGGCTTTTCAACACGCGATGCACGGCCGCGACCACGAGCGTGGAAGCGCTTCATCACAATCGACTTGCCAACATACGCCTCAGCGACGATGAGCGAATCAACGTCGAGGTCGTGGTTGTTCTCAGCGTTTGCGATCGCGGATTCAAGCGTCTTCTTGACCGTTTCCGAGATCCGCTTGCGCGAGAACTCGAGTTCGGCCAGAGCGCGCTCGACCTTCTTGCCGCGGATCATCGCTGCAACCAGGTTGAGCTTCTGGGGGCTGACGCGGATCGTGCGCGCAATTGCCTGCGCTTCATTATCCTTCAGCCGGCGTTCGGCTTTTGCCTTGCCCATTGTTACTTCCTCTTTGCCTTCTTGTCCGCACCATGACCGTAATAGGTCCGGGTCGGAGAGAATTCACCGAACTTGTGTCCGACCATTTCTTCTGACACCGAAACGGGAACATGCTTGTTGCCGTTGTAGACGCCGAAGGTGAGACCCACGAACTGCGGAAGGATCGTGGAGCGACGGCTCCACATTTTGATCACTTCGTTACGACCGCCGTCACGAACCTTCTCAGCCTTCTTGAGAAGATAGCCGTCAACAAACGGACCTTTCCATACTGAACGAGCCACTTGAGACTTCCTCTCTTACTTCTTGCGCTGGTGACGCGACCGCATGATGAACTTGTCGGTCGACTTGTTGGAGCGCGTCCGCTTGCCCTTCGTCGGCTTGCCCCAAGGGGTAACCGGGTGGCGACCACCGGACGTACGGCCTTCACCACCGCCGTGCGGGTGGTCAACCGGGTTCATGACGACGCCGCGAACGTGCGGCTTCTTACCGCGCCAGCGCGAACGACCAGCCTTACCGTCATTGATGTTGCCGTGATCGGGGTTCGATACAGCACCGATGGATGCGAGGCAAGAGCCGTGCACGAGGCGCTGTTCACCCGAGTTCAGGCGAAGGATTGCCATGCCCTGGTCACGACCAACGAGCTGCGCGTAGGTACCGGCCGAGCGAGCCAGCTGGCCGCCCTTACCCGGCTTCATTTCCACGTTGTGGATGATGGAGCCGACCGGGATGAACTGCAGCGGCATGGTGTTGCCGGGCTTGACGTCGACTGCTGCCTTTTCCGAAGCGATCACCTTGTCGCCGGCAGCGAGACGCTGCGGAGCGAGGATGTAGGCCTGTTCGCCATCGGCGTAGGTTACCAGCGCGATGAACGCGGTGCGGTTCGGGTCATATTCCAGACGCTCGACGGTGCCTTCTACGTCGAACTTGCGACGCTTGAAGTCGACCAGACGGTAGGTCCGCTTGTGACCGCCGCCCTGGAAGCGAACGGTGATACGGCCGAGGTTGTTGCGACCGCCCTTGGAGTGCAGACCTTCGGTCAGCGCCTTTACCGGCTTGCCCTTGTAGAGGCCGGACCGGTCAACGATGACCAGCTGGCGCTGGCTCGGGGTCGTCGGATTGAAACTTTTCAATGCCATTTTATTGTTCCCTTTTGGGTTTTTACCCTAATGGGCCTATCCGTTAGAGACCGGTGGAGACGTCGATGGACTGACCGTCGGCGAGCGTGATGATCGCCTTCTTCACGTCCTTCTGCTTTCCGGTAAAGCCGCGGAACCGCTTGGTCTTGCCCTTGCGGACGAGCGTGTTCACGGCCGTAACCTTGACGCCGAACAGAGCTTCGACAGCAGCCTTGATTTCAGGCTTCGAAGCACCCTTGGCGACGTTGAAGACGATCTGGTTCTGTTCGGAAACCAGCGTCGACTTTTCAGTGATCGAGGGAGACACGATCACGTCGTAGTGGCGAAGATCCGTCATTTGAACCGCTCCTCCAGAGCTTCCACGGCAGCCTTGGAAAGCACGAGCTTGCCACGGCGCAGAATGTCGTAAACGTTGATGCCCTGAACCGGCAGAACGTCCACATTCGGGATGTTCTGAGCGGCGAGCTTGAAGTTGTTCTCGATTTCAGCGCCGCCGATGATCAGAGCATTGGTCAGACCGAGCGAGGCGAATACGCCAGCCAGGGTCTTCGTCTTTGCTTCTGCGGCAACGAGATCATCGAGAACGATGATGTTTTCAGCCTTCAGCTTGGCAGACAGAGCGTGGCGAAGGCCGAGTGCACGAACCTTCTTCGGCAGGTCATGGGCGTGGCTGCGAACAACCGGGCCATGAGCCTTACCACCGCCACGGAACTGTGGAGCACGAGCGGAGTGGTGGCGGGCGCGGCCCGTACCCTTCTGCTTGTACATCTTGGCGCCGGTGCGCGAAACTTCCGCGCGGCCCTTGGCCTTGTGTGTGCCCTGCTGCTTCTTAGCGAGCTGCCAGCGAACGACGCGGGCGATGATGTCTTCACGGGGTTCGAGACCGAAAATGGCGTCCGAAAGGGAAACCTTTCCCGCGTCCTTGCCCTCGAGGGTTTTGACGGTGAGATCCATTATTCGGCTCCCTTACTTCGATGCTTCGGCGCGCACGGCCGCGGGGCGCGGTGCGCCTTCCGGGGTGCCCGACTTGATGGCGTCACGAACGACGATCCAGGCACCCTTGGAGCCGGGGACAGCGCCCTTGACCAGGATCAGACCGCGGTCTTCATCGGTCGATACGACTTCGAGGTTCTGCGTGGTGACGCGCGTCTGGCCCATGTGACCAGCCATGCGCTTGCCCTTCCAGACGCGGCCCGGATCCTGGTTGGAACCGGTCGAACCATGCGAACGGTGCGATACGGAAACGCCGTGCGTTGCACGCAGACCGCCGAAGTTGTGGCGCTTGATGGCGCCGGCAAAGCCCTTACCGATCGTGGTACCGGTGACGTCGACGAGCTGGCCCGCAACGAAATGGTTGGCGGTCAGTTCGGAGCCGATGTCGATCAGATTGTCCGCGGAAACGCGGAATTCGACGAGCTTCGCCTTCGGTTCGACGTTGGCGGCAGCAAAGTGGCCGCGCATCGCCTTCGGCGTGTTCTTGACCTTGGCAGTGCCGGCGCCCAACTGGACAGCGGTATAGCCGTTCTTGTCGTCCGTGCGCTGGGCTACCACCTGGCAGTTTTCCAGCCGCAATACTGTTACCGGGATATGCTCGCCGGCGTCGTTGTAGACGCGCGTCATTCCCACTTTCTGTGCAATCACACCTGAACGCATCGGTTCATTCCTCTTGAGAGTTAACGTCGGGGCGAACCCCTTCGCATCTCTTGTTTAAGGTCTCCCTCTGATCCTTGCGGAACGCCGGGTCGCCCGTTTCTGGAAGCCGTTGGACCGAAGCCCACGTACCTTCCTTGTTATTAAAGCTTAATTTCCACGTCGACGCCGGCAGCGAGGTCGAGCTTCATCAGCGCGTCAACGGTCTGCGGAGTCGGATCTACGATATCGAGAAGGCGCTTGTGGGTACGCATTTCGAACTGTTCGCGGCTCTTCTTGTCGACGTGCGGCGAACGGTTGACCGTAAATTTTTCAATGCGCGTCGGCAGCGGTACTGGACCGCGCACGCTGGCACCGGTGCGCTTGGCCGTCGAGACGATTTCGCGTGTCGAGGCATCGAGGATCCGGTGATCAAACGCCTTGAGGCGGATGCGGATGTTCTGGCCGTTCATACGACTTATCCTTGTTCATGTTAGTTGCGGTTTCCGTGGAGAAACGCGCATTGAACTTCGTTTGATGTTCGGCCAGTCCGCTAATTTTTCAAAGATCGGAGGGACAAGGTTTCCCCTGCCCCTTCCTATTTGAGCGGCCGTGGCCGGCCTGTACTTTCGCGATCGCACTATGCCGACGCACCATGCAAATCACGCTTGCGCGCCATTTGCACTATTTCGGCGTCGTCGGCAAGCCGTGCGACCAACTAAATCATGCTGGGCGGCTATGTCCGAGGCGCATAACAATGCGCCTCGCCTCATTCCGCCCGTTCGCCGATTACTCGACGATCGAAGCGACGATGCCGGCGCCGACGGTACGGCCACCTTCGCGGATAGCGAAGCGCAGCTTTTCTTCCATCGCGATCGGAACGATCAGCTCAACGGCAACCGTGAC
>NZ_LMDX01000032.1:0-26106 GCF_001425225.1 Ensifer sp. Root127 | reverse complement strand
GCGATGCTGACCGGCTCGCTCGGCATGCTGCCTTCGGCCTCGCTCGGTGCACCGGATGGTGTCACCGGCAAGCGCAAGGCGCTCTACGAGCCGGTGCATGGCTCGGCGCCTGACATTGCCGGCAAGGGCATCGCCAACCCGATCGCCATGATCGCCTCGTTTGCCATGTGCCTGCGCTACTCCTTCAACCTGGTGACGGAAGCCGACAACCTGGAGAAGGCGATCGCCGCCGTGCTCGACAAGGGCATCCGCACCGGCGACATCATGGCCGAAGGCGCACGCCAGGTCGGAACCGTCGAGATGGGCGAAGCCATCCTCTCCGAGTTCAAGGCACTGTCTGCCTGATCTGCAAGAGCGCCCTTAGTCGGCGGCGCCACGCAATTCTTCAAAACACCTCCGGAGCAATCCGGAGGTGTTTTACGTTGTACTGTCTTGAATTTGGCGGCTGGTAGAACTCGTCATGCTCATAACGATCCATCATCACCAGCGGAGGCCGTATGGAGAAAACGAACGATGAAGCTCAAATCGGTCTCGACCCGAACGAGGCGGTCGTGCTTGTCGAACTTCTTTCGCAGCGACAATACGTTTTTCAAGAAGCGCGAATTGAAGTAGGAAATGCAACCAATCTACGCCAAACGTTAGGGCCGCCAATCTTCATCGATGTGCCGCGCAAATTAGCCGTGACAAGTGGCCGACCCTTCGGTCCAATAACGCACTTAATCCAACGCACGACTTCGTCTGGGGCAACATTGATGATTTACCTGCTTCGCCATGGCGAGACCATTTGGAACACCTTGGGTCGGTTCCAGGGGCAGAAAGATTCGCCCCTTACGGAGCGCGGCATCGAACAGGCGGATCGCGTCGCGAAACTCCTTCAGAAGGAAATTTCGGAAAGTAGGCAATCATTCCAAATGCACGTCAGCCCCCTAGGCCGAACGCGACAAACTGCAGAA
This sequence comes from Ensifer sp. Root127, assembly GCF_001425225.1. NCBI lineage: Bacteria > Pseudomonadati > Pseudomonadota > Alphaproteobacteria > Hyphomicrobiales > Rhizobiaceae > Ensifer > Ensifer sp. Root127. Next base: position 25,153 of record NZ_LMDX01000032.1, on the reverse strand, counting down.
CGCGTGAAGCGGGTGCTGCCACTGGTAACACACGAAGAAGCCCGCCTGATGGAGGTCTTCGTCGGCTATTGGGACGGAATGACTAGGTTCGAGATCGACAACGAGTTTCCGGGAATGCTGGATGGCTCCGACGCTTTTGACTGGTATTTCAAATCTCCGGACGGAGAGAGCTTCGATGCTGCGTGCTCCCGGGCAAAGGACTGGATCGCGGATATACGTGGACCAACCGTAGCAGTTTCTCATGGGCTGTTTGGTAGATTGGTGCGCGGCGTGTATTCCGGTCTTTCGAAGCGCGAAATTTTGGAGTTGCCCGTTCCTCAAGACGGGTTCTACCGCCTTTGCGACGGTGAATTCAGTATAGTAAGTGATCCCGTACCCAGCATGCTCGCCTAACGGGTTCATCCTTTGATCGCTGAGCGCCAATGCAGGCCGGCAGGCTCAGGTGCCAAGATACTGGCCGCGGAGTCATTCCCTACCAGTGCGGCCGTGCCAGGGGTCCGGCCCCGGATCACGCCCGGCGGCAACCTCGGCCAACCGGTCTAGGTAATGGGCCCAGCCTTCCTCGTGGCCGGCGCACTGCTCGGCACTTGGCAGGCCAGTGTGGGTGAGGCGAAGCAACGTTCCGTCCGGTGGTTGTTCGACGAGGTCGATCTCGACAAGGCTTGACGCCGGCGGCACCACTTCGCTGTCTTCCCAGCCGAAGCTGTATACCAGGCGGTGCACTGGCACCACCTCGCGGAAGGAACCACGAGCGAAACGGGCCCCGGTGACGTTGACGAGGTAGAGCCCGCCGCGCTGCGGCTCGATCTGCGCCTCCGTTCCCATCCAGCGCAGGATTTTCTCAGGATCGGTCAGCAGAGCGAACACCGCGGCTGGCGGAGCCGGGATGTGTGCTTCACGGCGGACGATGAGGGCCTCTTGCATCGGCTTCCCCTTTGGTTGCTATGATCTGCCCAGACTGCGGCGCAGAATTGACGGCTATCGGATCAGCTCCTTCCACGATGATATGCCCGCTGGGCCAACTGCGCTACCACCTGCACGGATGACAGGTTGGGGGACCTGACGGTATGATCGTGCATGGATCTGCCCACACACCTCGCCTGGCTGGTGGACGAGGCCAGCGCCTCGCCTGGTCCCGACCGGTTCTTGGCCGAACTCGGCGGCCGGCTGCTGGCTAACGGCTTTCCGTTGGTCGGCGGTACCCTGACACTGGCAGTGCCGCATCCGATCGTTACCCGCCGCACGTGGCTGTGGCGAGCCGAGACCGGAGCAGTGATCGAAGCACTGGGCTTTGCCGACAGCCCGCAAAGCCAGGCTGGGGGTGATTGGCTGAGTGCGCTTGGCCCGGTGCAGGAGGACACCGTCGGCCCAGAGCCGGACGGGCGGTTGCTTGGCTGGGCCGGCGCGCGTCTGTTCGACCCTGCTGAGATCGGCCGACTGCGGCAGACCGCGCGCTTCGCCACCGCGCCTTTGGCTGCCTTGGCCGAGCGGGCGGCCCTTGCAACGCTGCTCGAGGCCTATCTCGGCCGACGCAGTGCCGCCCGGGTGCAGGCGGGCGCGCTGCACCGCGGCACCGGAGAAACTATCCGCGCTGTGCTGCTTTGCGCCGATCTGCGGAACTTCACCGCCCTGTCCGAGGCGACGGAACCTGCGGCAATGATCGCTGTCCTCGACGCCTGGTTCGACCGTGTTGCCGGTGCGATACACGCCTTCGGTGGTGAGGTGCTGAAGTTTGTCGGCGATGGCGTGCTGGCAATCTTCCCGGTTGCCAGTGCACCGGTTGACGCCTGCGAAGCGGCGCTGCGAGCGGTCGCCGCCGCCCGCGCAGGCATGGCCCACCTCGATGCCCTGCGACAGGCAGAGGGGCTGCCGCCGCTGCCCTTCGGCGCAGCGCTGCATCTCGGTGAAATGCTGTGGGGCAATATCGGCACGGCCGACCGGCTGGACTTCACCGCAATCGGTCCCGCGGTAAACCTGGTCAGCCGACTGGAGGGCCTTTGCCGGCCGCTCGGCCGGTCGGTGCTGATCTCGGGCGCGGTCGCCGCCGAGACCGTCACGCCGCTGGTGTCGCTGGGCGAACACGTGCTGCGCGGCATCGCGGCGCCTTGCGCAGTCTTCACGTTGCCGGATACCTGAGCGGTTCGCGGCCGAAGTCGATCGTTGGCGGGATTGTCTCGGTGCAACCATCGCCAGTTCTAGTCAACGTTGGGCGCTTTCGCAGCATTTCGAAGTGCTGCAGCGACCTTTGCGTGTCTGATAAGACGCGCGGCGCTTTCGTTCAGAATACGGTCTTGTCAAGGCGAGCCTTCAGGCTGAACCTGCAAACAATCTCTGCGGGCCGAGCGCGATTCGTCTTCATCTCTGGTGCCTCAGCGAGCGAGATCGTCGAACGGGGCGGGGCAGCGAAAGTGCTCCTTGACCCGAGCCACCCTTACACAAGAACATTGCTCGATGCGGCTCCCGGCCGGAGCACGTTCTGAAGCCTGTCCTATGGTGGAAACATAAAAGGATATCGTCTTGACCGACTATCGCAACTTTGTCGCCGGCGCGTTTCAGCCCGCATCGGACCTGGTCCCGGTGCTCGATCCCTCAAACGGAGAGGTCATTGCGAGGGTGCCCGCGGCGAGCGCGCTGGAGGCAATCGCAGCGGTTGAAAACGCAGCCGCAGCGCAGAAGACGTGGAAAGCCTTGCCGGCGATCGCTCGCGGGGATGCCTTGCGCCGTTTCGCGGCGGCAATCGAGGCGCGCGCCGGCCAGATCGGCGCGGCGCTCGCCCTCGAGTCCGGCAAGAGCCTCGCCGATGCCACGGCAGAAGCGATCTATGGCGTCGAGCTGATGCGCTATCATGCGGAGTGGGCGCGCCGGATCGAAGGGGAAGTGATCCAGAGCGACAATCCGGGCGAGACCTTGCTTCTGAAGCGCGAGCCGATCGGGGTCGTTGCCTGCCTCATCCCGTTCAATTTTCCGGTCTATACGCTGGTGCGCAAGATTGCCCCCGCACTGATCGCTGGCAACGCCGTTGTGGTGCGGCCGAGCAACTCGACGCCTGCCTCCGCTTTCGAGATCGCCGAGGCGGCGCTCGACGCGGACCTTCCGGCCGGGCTGGTCAACATCTTGACCATGTCGCATGACGTCGCCGCGACACTTTGCACCCAGCCGTCGGTCGGCATGATAACGCTCACCGGTAGCCTGCAGGCCGGCCGCGTCGTTCTCGAATATTGCAAGGCGAATATCGCCAAGCCATCACTGGAACTCGGCGGCAAGACACCTGTCATTGTCGAACCCGATGCGGATATCGATGCGGTTGCCGCTCAGCTCGTTGCCGCCAAGACCAATCATTGCGGGCAGGTCTGCACGGCGCCAGAACGGGTCTATGTGCATACGTCCATCCACGACGCACTTCTCGAGCGGCTTCGCACCGGCTTTGCGGCAAGGACGTTCGGCGACCGCGCCAGCGATCCGACGCGTATGGGACCACTTGAAACGAAATCGGCACAGGCCAATGTTCACGCGATGGTTCGCCATGCGGTGGAGCAGGGGGCACGCATAGAGGCTGGCGGCGTACTGCCGGAAGGCGTGGGCAACTACTACCCGCCAACCCTGCTTTCCAACTGCCGGCAGGAGATGGACGTCGTCGCCGAAGAGGTGTTCGGCCCAGTTCTCGCCGTGCTTTCCTATGACAGCGTCGAGGAAGCCCTGGCGCTTGCCAACGATCACCAGTTCGGTCTGAGTTCGGTTCTCTTCACCAACAACTACAGCACGGTCATGCGCTTTGCCGACACCATCGAGGCCGGCGAACTCTATGTGAACCGCTTCCCGGCGGATCCCTATCAGGGATTCCATGCAGGCTGGAAGCGCTCGGGCCTCGGGGGCGATGACGGCAAGCACGGCATGCTCGAATTCACACAAACTCGTCTCGTGGTGCTGAAGCACTGATCGGATTCGTCAGAAGGAACTTCAACATGCAGATCGCTTCGCTCGCCGTTCATGTCGTTGCCGTCCCACCGCCCCATATCGGCGGGATGTACTGGATCTTCGTCAGGCTCACCACGAAGTGCGGCATCGAAGGGGTCGGGGAAATCTACGCGACCGCCTTCCATCCGAACGCGTTGGTGCCGCTGATCGAGGATGTGTTCGAGCGCCATCTCCTCGGCCACGATCCGCACGATATCGAGCGCTTCTGGCGTTCGGCCTATTCGAGCGGCTTCACGCAGCGCCCGGACCCGACGATCATGGGCGTCGTCTCCGGTCTCGAAATCGCCTGCTGGGACATCATCGGCAAGGCTGCCGGCCGACCGGTGCACAAGCTGCTGGGCGGCCTCGTGCACGAAAAGCTGCGTGCCTACACCTATCTCTACCCCAAGAATGCAGCCGGCGAATATGATTACAACGATCCAGAGCTTGCCGCCGACTTCGCGGCGGAAATGGTCGACACGAAGGGGTTCACCGCCGTCAAGTTCGATCCGGCCGGCCCCTACACCGCCTATTCCGGCCACCAGCTTTCGCTTGGCGTCATGGAGCGGTGCGAAGAATTCTGCGCCAAGGTCCGTGCCGCGGTCGGCGGGCGAGCCGACCTGCTCTTCGGCACCCATGGCCAGATGGTGCCGTCCTCGGCCATTCGCCTTGCGCGACGGCTCGAAAAATACGATCCGCTCTGGTTCGAGGAGCCGGTGCCGCCTGGTCAGGAGGCAGCGATGGCATCTGTTGCCAAGGCAACCTCTATCCCCATTGCCACGGGCGAGCGGCTGACGACCAAATACGAGTTCCAGCGCGTGCTTGAAACGGGCGCAGCCTCGATCCTGCAGATGAACGTCGCGCGGTGCGGCGGCTTGCTGGAGGCAAAGAAGATCGCCGGCATGGCCGAGGCGCACTATGCGCAGATCGCACCGCACCTCTACAACGGACCGATCGGGGCGGCGGCGAGCATCCAGCTCGCTGCGGCCACCCCCAATTTCCTCATCCACGAGGCGATCATCGACTTCTCAGTCTTCTACGCCGAGATTCTCAAGACGCCATTGCAGTTCGACGATGGCTATCTCATCCCGTCTTGCGAACCGGGGCTCGGCGTGGAGCTCAATCTCGAGGTGGTTGAAAAGCACTCGCCCTACGAAGGAAAGCGTCTGCACCTGCAGATGGACGACAAGCCCGCCGACATCAAGGCATTTGCCCCGGCGCGCGGTTGAGGAACACATGACCACTTACGACTACATCATTGTCGGGGCGGGATCCGCCGGCTGTATCGTTGCGGCGCGCCTGAGCGAGACAGGCAAACACAGCGTGCTGCTGCTCGAGGCGGGCGGCAACGACAGTTCACCGTGGTTTCGCATCCCGGTCGGCTATGCGCGGTCTTACTATGACCCGAACGTCAACTGGATGTACTGGACCGAGCCGGAAGCCGCCCTGAACAATCGCCGCATCTATGCGCCGCGCGGCAAGGTACAAGGTGGCTCGGGTTCGATAAACGCCATGATCTTCGTGCGGGGCGCCGCGGCGGATTTCGACGACTGGGCTAAGGCCGGCAATCCCGGCTGGGCCCATGAGGACGTGCTGCCCTATTTCAAGAAACTTGAAACCCATGCGCATGGCCAGTCCGAATTTCATGGCGGGGACGGCCCCATCCACGTCACGCCGATGCGCGGCCAGACCCATCCGATTACCGCGCGGTTCCTTTCTGCCTGTGCCGAACTGCAACTGCCGCTCAATACCGACTTCAATGGCGCGTCGATCGAGGGCGCAGGGATTTACGATATCAATACGCGAAATGGCGTGCGCTCGTCCTCGTCGTTCGCCTATCTGCGGCCGGCTCTCAACCGCCCCAATCTCTCCATCCTGCGCAGGAGCCATGCCAGAAGGGTTGTCGTCGAGGAAGGAAGGGCGACCGGCGTGGAGGTTGCCACACCCGATGGGATGGTAATCTATTCCGCCCGGAACGAGGTGATCCTATGTGCCGGTGCGGTCGATACGCCGAAGCTGCTGCAGCTCTCCGGTATCGGCGATGGCCGAGAGCTGCAAACGTTCGGTATCCCCGTCGTCCGACATCTGCCGGCGGTTGGGAGAAACCTTCAGGATCATCTTTGCGCGAGCTTCTACTACCGCTCAAGCGTTCCGACGCTGAACGACGAGCTGGGGAACCTGTTCGGTCAGGCGCGGCAGGCGCTGCGCTACGTGCTGACAAGACGCGGTCCCTTGGCTCTCAGCGTCAACCAGGCCGGAGGCTTCCTGCGCGGCGAGCCGGGTGAGGAGAGGCCAAACATCCAGCTCTATTTCAACCCGCTTTCCTATCGTATTCCGTCCGACCCGCGCGCCGGTCTGAAGCCGGAGCCCTATTCCGGTTTCCTGTTGGCGTTCAATGCATGCAGGCCCACCAGCCGAGGCAGTGTCACGGTCGCGTCGCCCGATGTCACCGTTGCACCGCGCATCAACCCCAACTACCTGACGACTGCCCATGACGAGGCGGAGGCGCTTCAGGCAAGTCGGCTTGCGCGCAAAATCATGAGCGCACCGGCACTGCAATCGATTACTGCAAGCGAAATGCCTCCTTCTGCAGAAGCTTCCACCGACGCCGAGCTCCTGGACTATTTTCGGGAGCATAGCGGTTCAATTTATCACCTGTGCGGCACCGCAGCGATGGGCCCGGATGATTCCACCGCAGTCGTCGATGCATCGCTAAAGGTGCATGGGTTGCATGGCTTGCGAATAGTTGACGCTTCGATCTTCCCCAACATCACGGCCGGAAACATCAATGCCCCGACGATGATGGTCGCCGAAAAAGCCGCGACTATGATCATCACCGGAAGCTAGCCGGCATCTCGATATTCTCTCGACGCTGTGAAGCGACTGAGTAACACGGCGCCATCGTATGACTGGGGCTGCTACTTGACAGTCACCTCGAACGCGGCGGTCACCGGCGGCGTTTCTGGCCGCGAGCGGTCGTGGAAGATGTATGCCACGACATAGTCTCCCGGGTCATGCAGGGCGATGCCGGCAGTCGCGAAATTGGTAAAATGCTTGGCGGAAACCGGAAATGGCGGGGGAGATTCGGCCTTGAACACGTGCGCGTCGGGGAATGTCCTGAGAACCTTGCCAGCAGGGTCCCGCACCTCGATATCGAGCCCGATCTCGTAGCTTGACATCGGCGTGCCGACGTTGATCCGCCCGACATTCTCGAAATAGGCATAGACGAAGATCTCTTCGCCCGGCTTAAAGACGTTTGTCGGGCGCTCGACAAAATCTCCCCGTTTGGATGCCGCCTTATCGGCCAATATGTGCCTGGCGAGCTTCATGGGCGGCAACTTAGCCTGCATCGCGACGGTTGTAGCGTCGACGCTGACCGGCGCGGCCCGCTTGCCGTCCGGGGCGGCCGGAGTGAGGAAATATGATTGTACCATCGCGTAGCAATGAGCTGCGGCCTGCGGGTGGTCGATCAACAGGATCACACCGCCCTGCATGGCTCGGACCGCACCTTCCGACCCTTGCTCGACGAGCGCACACATCGGCCATTCGGCGACTACCTGCGATCCCTTGGAATTCGTATCGTTCCGCAACTGCTCCTTGAACGTGGCCAGCGATTGCCGGAGTTCGGTGGAATCCTTGGCCACTTTCTCATTCACCAGGTAGATCGGCTTTTGGGCGTTTGCCTTGGCTACGTCCTGCTGTGCTTGGCTGACGACCTGTTTGTCTCCAGCAAAATTGTAAGTATGCACCAGCCTCCCATGACCCTTGATGGCATCGATCGCGGCCTGCCAGGCGGCGGTGTCAAAGCCACCTCCATAGGTTTGATCCAGAACGAAATAGGCTGGAATCTTCCCGTCTTCGGCCACGGCTGAAGAAATCAAATGGCCGGATAGCGCTAGTGTGGACAGCAATATCTTCATCGGGGGCCTCATCAAAGATACCCAAGTGATAACCGACAGAGAAACCTATGGTAGAACCTGGCAGCCGATGTGGCAACCACCGATCACGGGCAAAGTGAAAACCCGCTGGCGGCTGGAACGAACCATGCTTGCTCGACCGACATGAGGCGCTGAGGCTCTACACCAACAATGCCGCTTGGATCGCCTTTGACGAGAATGAGCGAGGCAGCTTGTCGGCGGGAAAATTGGCTGACATCGCCGTCCTGGATAGGCCGTATCTGACAATGCCGGCATCCGACATCCATAGGCTGCGCTCGGTGCTGACGCTGCTTGGTGGCAGGGTCGTTCACGACGAACTCGGTAGCGGCCAAGACTAGCTGGGGACGAAATCTCTATAACGTGTCCGCATTCTTCCGGGCCGGGCGACGTCGCTGTAGAGTGATGAAACGTGCGCCCGACCATCACACCCGGAGGCTCCATATGGCTGAGGTCCTGTTGTTCCACCACGCACAGGGGTTGACCTCGGGTGTGCGGGCGTTCGCCGACGACTTGCGGGCCGCCGGTCACATCGTGCACATGCCGGACTTGTTCGATGGACGGACGTTCGAGAGTATCGACGAGGGGCTAGCCTACATCGGCAAGGTCGGATTCGACGAAATGCGGGAGCGCGGGGTCCGCGTCGCGAACGAACTGCCTTCCGAACTCGTCTACGCCGGGTTCTCGTTCGGTGTGCTGCCGGCACAGAAGTTGGCACAGACGCGGCCCGGAGCCCGCGGAGCTCTGCTCTTCTACTCTTGCCTGCCGATCAGCGGCGAGTGGGCCTTCGGGCCTTGGCCGGACGACGTGGCGGTCCAGATCCACGGTATGGACAACGACCCGATCTTCGTCGGGGAGGGCGACATCGACGCGGCCCGCGAGATCGTGGAGAAGGTCGAGGACGCAGAGCTGTTCCTGTACCCCGGCGAACAGCACTACTTCGCCGACAGTTCGCTCCCGTCGTACGACGCGGATGCGACCGCGTTGCTCACCATCCGAGTGCTCGAGTTCCTCGATCGCGTCTGATCCATGCCGGCGTCTTGGCTTGAGCTCATTTTCGAAAGTGGGCCTCGTCCTTGGGCGGATTCGTTTGATCCGCCCGCTCGGCTGACGGGTCTGTGTTTGCATGTTCAGACGCTTCGGCCGGCACGTGTCAGGCCATGGGCAATGAGCCTTTCAATGATTTCGGCATAACTGACGCCGCTTGCCGCCATCGCCTTGGAATACATACTGATGTCGGTAAAACCGGGAATGGTGTTCACTTCGTTGACAACGAACGTCATGCCCGTCGTCAGAAAGAAGTCGACACGCGCCATGGCATCGCAGCCCAAAGCCCTGAATGCCCTTGCCGCCGCCGCCCTCATCTCTGCCTCAACTTCGGGCGGCAGTTCCGCTGGTACCTTGAGCGCCGCGCCGTCCTCGTCGATATATTTTGCGTTGTAGCTGTAAAAGCCGTGGGATTCGGCCGGGATGATCTCGCCGGGACGAGAGACGAAAAGGCCACCTTTCGGATCTTCCAGCACGCTGAATTCAATCTCGCGCCCAGCGACATATTCCTCGGCAAGCAGCTTGCCATCATGCTGGAAACCTTCGACCAACGCCGGCGCGAACTCCTGGCTGCCTGATACCTTTCTAACGCCAACGGATGACCCCTGCCGGGCGGGTTTGATGAACAGCGGCAGCCCGAGTTCGCCTTCGAGCACAGCGAGATCAGGTGCCGCATCCTTGTGGATCGTCACCGAGCGCGCGACCGGGAGGCCGGCGGCCCTCAGAAGCTGCTTGGCAATATCCTTGTCGAGTGCGGTCGCCGAGCCGAGAATCCCGCAACCGGCGAGCGGTACGCGCGCCACCTCTGCAAGCCCCTGCACAGAGCCATCTTCACCATGAAGGCCGTGCAAGACCGGAAACAGAATGTCGATGGTGCCGGCATCGCTCATCTTTCCCTCGGCCGAAATCGCCACCATCCGCCCGTGCCCGCCGGGAACAAGGCTGATCTGCGTGCCGCTCGCAGGCTTGGCAAGCACACCATTGTCGAAGTGGCTCAACAACCATTGACCTTCGCGCGTCACGAAAATCGGCACGGCATCATATTTTGCAGGCTCCAGAGCGCGCATGACATTGGTAGCCGAAAGTACGGAAACGTCGTGTTCGGCCGAGCGTCCGCCGAAGAGGACGGCAATACGCAGCCTGGTCGAAGAAGGGGTCATGAAAGTCTCCAAAATGACAGAGCGTAAATGGCCAGAGACTGACGGCAATGCCATTTCCCGTATCGGTGTCCCGTGTAGGCGCAGGTGCAATTCAATTTCCGACCGTCATCGTTGTGATGCCGGCTTGAAAGTGGCTCGATTTAAATTCAACATATGAGAAGATTACAGAGCCACTATTGGCGAGATTGATGAGCCACTCTGACGAAAGGCGCCCATGACACTGAAACGGCGAAGAGAGAGCCCGTCGGTGGGTTTTCGGCCAAGCATCGATACCTCTTCGCCAGCACCCTTGGTGAGACAGCTCTATCTTTCCCTGCGCGGTGCAATTGCTGACGGTCGGCTGGATGCCGGGCAACGGCTGCCATCGACACGTCTGGCCGCAAAGGAATGGAAGCTTTCACGCGGCTCGGTTGCCGAAGCCTATGAAATCCTCGTCGCGGAAGGTTTTGCGGTCGCCCGGCATGGGTCCGGTACATATATTGCGTCAGGCGTTCCAGGCGGGCTGTCCAGAATCGATCATCGCAATGAGACGATCGCCTACTCGACCCGCCGCGCTGTCTCCGACGCTGCCACGAGAGTTCTCACCTCCGGGCCTAGCCTCGAACCGCAGAAGGTTTTGCCGTTTGTCACGGGGCGCATCGCTCATGACGATCGGACAGCGAGATTGCTAAACCGCATTGCCGGCCGGCACATGAACTATGCCGCTGAAGGCTACGGCGACATTCAGGGCGAATTCGAGCTGCGGAGCGCCATTGCGGCTCATCTGGCCGCTTCACGCGGGGTGCGTTGCGCGGCCGAGCAGATATTTATCACCGCCGGGACACAGCAAGCGCTTGATCTCGCGTTCCGCGTCCTGATGACGCCGGGCGATACGGCTGTCGTCGAAGACCCCTGTTATCCGCCGGCCAGACAATGCCTGGCACTGAATGGCGTAAAAATCATCGGTCTTCCCGTTGATGCCGACGGCATCATGACGGAAAAGTTGGCTGCCTGCTCCCTGCCGCCGACGCTGTTCTATGTGACGCCATCCAACCAGTACCCCGTCGGTTCCGTCCTCTCGCTGCCCCGGCGGCTGGAGTTGCTCGCTTATGCGCGGGAGAATGGCTGCTGGATCGTCGAGGACGATTATGACAGCGAGTTTCGCTACGATGGGCATCCGATCGCATCGCTTCAGGGCCTCGATCCGGCCGGCCGGGTCCTCTATACGGGCACGTTCAGCAAGGCCCTGCTGCCGAGCCTGCGCATCGGCTATCTCGTGGTTCCGATGGATCTGGTACCGGTATTCAGAGCCGTGCGTCCCGCGCTTGACCGTTGTCCCCCGACGTTTCAGCAGCGTGTCGTCGGCGACTTTTTCAATGAGGGATATTTTCCGGCGCATCTGCGCCGGCTCAGGGAGCGTCTGCGTGCCTCACGCGATTTGCTTGCAAATCTCTTGAAAGACCGTACCAGCGAACATCTGAGCGTTTCGTTGCCGGATCAGGGCATCAATCTGACCGTGCACAGCACGGGGACCTGGAGCAGCGACACCGCCGTCTCACAGGCTGCGCTAAAGAAGGGCGTTGTCGTGATGCCCCTTTCCCGCATGAATGTCGCTTCATCGGACACATCCAGGCTGCTGCTGGGATTTTCGGGGCTCTCGGAGCAGGAAGCGGATATGGGGACCAGGATCCTGGCGGAGGTCTTCAAGCGCGGAGATTTTCGCAGAACTCCCGATGTTGGTTAGAATTACGTGACCGGTCAATGCAACGTCCGAGACTGTCCGGGGTTCCGGCAGCGGCGTCCTGATCGCAAAAGGCAATAAGAAGGGGCCCGGTTGACGCGGCCGAAGACGTCTGTGTGTCGATCTGGTGGATGCGAAACGCTTCTGGCGATAGCCATGAACGTCTGGCCCAGCGCGATTTTTGGCTAGGCGGATCCCATCTTATTGAACGACGGTCTTCCTTTTTGAACATTCCCGACTGAATCCGCGCGAAGCCCTTGTCGCTGCGCGCGGATTGCCCCTACGGTGGGCAAAAGATGAACCGGTAGACATTCCATGAGGCCAGAGCGGTCGCGAAAAACGGTCTCGTGCCATGATGGGTCTTGCATGCCAGTCTCGGATGCACCGAGGTTTTTGATCAAATGTTTGCAATGCTTTGGCCATGACGCAGTGCGTCGGTTGGGAGGCTAGAGTTGACTTCTCCTTGTCCGGAAATGGGGTGCGTGGGGCGCTATTTTGGAACGCCGGACGCTCCGTGCCTCACGACGATCCCGATGGAGGCAGCGGTCTTTTCGGTCACCCGAATTCGAAGGCGTTTGACGCGGGCGCAGCGGCCAGAAGTGGCTCTGCCCGCATGTGAAGCCTATTTTCTGATGCTTTACCTCGATGATGCCGAACATGCGGACATCAAGGTAAACGGCGAGAGGTCTGCTGTTCGCCGATACGTGCGCGGCTCGATATGTCTCGTCGATCTGCGCCAGGGGGCCTCGATCGCGCTCCATAGCGACCTGAGTGCGCTTGCTTTCGTCCTTCCCAAGACGCTGATCGCGGAAGTCGCCGCCCTGTCACCGACGGTCAAGCCACAACGGCTGGTGTGCCGGCGTGGCGAAGTGGACTCGATACTCTGCAGTCTCGGACTGGCGCTTCTGGCCCTTTTTGAACGTATGGACAGCAGCCCACCCGAGCTGCTGCAGCATGTCGCCGTGGCCGTTTGCGCCCATCTTCTGCACCATCATTCGGCCGAGATGCAGGGCGACGACGGCGGAAATCCTTTCGACGGATCCAATGATCCGACGGCGTTCCACATTCGGCAGGAAGCGACACGGGCGCCCCAGCAATTGCAGATGCGCCGGCGCGTTGTTCAGGCCAAGCAGCTTCTGCGCGCGAGTTCACTGCCTCTGGGCTCGATCGCGTTCCTTTGCGGCTTCAGCAGCCTCGGCCATTTCACGACGGTGTTTCTGGGTGAGACCGGTACGACACCACAAGCCTGGCGAAGCGCACCTCTGCATTAGCGCCGGTCGCGGGACGGAATTGATTGTTGGCGGCAGTGTATCGTATTCTGCATTGCTTGAATGCCTGGTGCACTTTCGGGGAATTTTGTTGAACTTAGAGTCTCGTCCAGAAACGGCCAGCGAAGTGGGCGCCTTGCGCCGATCGATCCTGCGTGTTCCCCCCATAACCCTGACGCGGTTGAGCAGTGATGGCTGCGACCTAGGTCCGGCGGTTGCCAACAGGCGCGAGGAGGCGTTCAACATCATCACCCAGCTCAGTGATTTTCGCCTGCATCGGCTGTGGCGGGGCGGCACCCTTGTCTTTGAGGGCGGGCATCGCAAGGGAGCGCTTGCCATCACCGACCTGCGCGAGGAATGGCGCTGCCATCACCTGTCGCCCTTTGACAATGTGCGCCTTCAGATACCGTTCTCGCAGATGCGCGCCTTTGCGACTGAACAGGGACGGCCTGACTTTACCGGTCTGCGCTGTGCGCCGGGCACGCATGACGGCGTCATGCTGGGGCTAGCGCAGGCATTGCTTCCAGCTTTCGAGAGACCGCAAGAGGCAAGTCAGCTCTTTCTCGACCAGGTGAGCCTCGCGATTTTGACGCATTTGATGCAGACCTATGGCGGGCTCTATCTACCCAAAGAGCGCAAGGGGACGTTGGCTGCGTGGCAGGAGAAAAGGGCGCTCGACTTTCTCTCGGGCCATGTCGATGGGCAGTTCTCGCTCAGCGAGCTTGCCGAGGCATGTGCGTTGTCGAAAAGCTATTTCATCAAGGCATTCAAGGTGAGCTTCGGCTGTACGCCTTTGCGGTGGCTGGCCGAATATCGGGTTACCCGTGCGAAGGATCTGTTGTTGAAGAACGTGCCGATCGCAGAGATTGCCATATCCTGCGGCTTTGCCGATCAGAGCCATATGACTAAGACATTCGTGGCGATCGCCGGCGAAACGCCAGCGCGCTTCCGGCGTACCCGACGCCTGGAGCTGGAAAAAGCGCCCCTGTGACGGAAGACAATAGTCGCGATGCCATCGACAAGACAGCCATTCGGTTCATATGATCGTGATGTTCGGACGCAATGCTGCGCAAGCACGCTGGCGAAGCGGTGTCGTGCAAAAGTTGAGACCGCCGCAGTCGGCACCCTCGTGGTCGCGGACAGGCAGCGAAGTTGTGCGGAGGCGGAGGTATGACAGCAGCTTCTTCGATCGCGATCGCACCTCCACCCCGCGACAGTTTCGGATGTACAGTGGCTGGCCTCGACGAAGACCGGCGGATCGACGGCGCCGGGTTGACTTTTTATCGCAAGAAAGCGCAGGCCGCACCGCGCGAGCGCGTGCACACGCCGGCCAACAACCGCGGTTATCTGCTCGGCCTGTCACTGTCGGGGGGCCATCGCCGGCGGATCCTTCACGAACATCACGAGACAATGCATGAGTTCGACGAGAACTCCGTCTACCTCCGAAACTTTCACGATCCCTATCAGGCGGATCTCTCCGGCAGCTTCGATTTTGTTTTGCTCGAGGTGGGGCACAGCGCGATCGAGCGGATGGCCGACTGCGCCGATCTGAGCGGTGTCCGCGAACTGTGTGCGGTCGGCGAGCGAGCCGATCCAGTGTTGGGCGGGCTGATGGCGGCGCTGTTTGCAGACATGAACGGCCAATTGGAGAGAAGCCCCTTGTTCGTCGACCAATTGTCGGTGGCGATCGGAATCCACGTCGCTCAACACTACGGCAGTGCGAGCCACCGCACGACGTCGGGGGCAGCGATCAAGGGGCGCAGGCTCTCGGCGCGCAGCCTGTCGATGGTGCAGGAACTAATGCGAAGCAGGCTTGGCGGCGATTTGTCGATCGAGGAACTCGCTGAGGCTTGTCATCTGTCACAGGGCACGTTCCTGCGCGCCTTTCGCCAAACACTGGGTATCACGCCGTTCCAATGGTTCCTCCAGCAGCGGTTGGACAGGGCGCGCGACATGCTGGAATTTTCGTCGCTGACGATCGGTGAAATCGCGGTCGCCAGCGGCTTTGCCGATCAGAGCCACTTCACGCGCGTCTTTGCCCGGGCGACGGGGGCATCCCCCGGCGCCTGGCGGCGCAGTCGCAGGGCCTAGCGGTCTGGCCGCGCGCGGGCCTTGCTCGCGGCGGCACGCGCTCCATCCTTATGCCGTTGCTTCCAATATGACTTTTGCGCTTTGCTAGCGATGTATCTCGGGCAGAATGTTCAAAACATCAGCATATCCGACAAGAACGGGCAGCCCGGCTCGGGCATAGTCGGGTCATTCCCTGCGGATCTTCAGAATCCAGGACATCGAGGAGATGATGACCATGACCTTAAACGCCACGCCGACGCCCGGCAGCCTCCTGGTTTCGCCGAAAGACCACACGCTGATCATGATCGATTTCCAGTCGCAGATGGCCTTTGCGACGAAGTCGATCGATGCTGTCTTGCTGCGCAACAATGCGGCGCTGGTCGCGCATGCGGCCGCCGGCTTCGGCGTTTCCACCATTCTGACGACGGTGGCGGAGAAGGCTTTCTCGGGCCCGATGTTCTCAGAAATCACCGATGCCTTTCCAGGCCAGGGCCTTCTCGACCGTACCTCGATGAACACCTGGGAAGACGCCGCCGTCATCGACAATGTCAACGCCATCGGCAAGAAGCGGCTGGTCTTTTGCGGCCTCTGGACCAGCGTCTGCATCGTCGGCCCGACGCTCTCTGCGCTCGATCAGGGCTTCGAGGTTTATGTGATTGCCGATGCCTGCGGTGACGTCTCGGACGAGGCACACGATCGGGCGATGGACCGCATGGTCCAGGCTGGCGTTCGGCCGATGACGTCGCTGCAATATATGCTGGAACTCCAGCGCGACTGGGCCCGCACCGAGACCTACGACATGACGACCGGTATCGCCAAGAAGTTCGGCGGCGCCTACGGCCTCGGCATTATCTACGCCAAGACGATGTTCGGCGCCTCCGAAGGCCACTGATCGTCCTCATTCCGAAGGTTGCCGTCTCGCCAGTCGGCGGGACGGAGAAGCGGGCAACCCGTCCCGTGAGGAGAACTCGATGAAAATGTATCTTCTGTCGCTCGGCGTCGGTCTGCTGGTCGGTGTCATCTACGGACTGCTGAATGTGCGCTCGCCGGCGCCGCCCGTGATCGCCCTGCTTGGCCTGCTCGGCATCCTCGTCGGCGAACAGGCCGTTCCGCTCGTCAAGCGGCTGGTCTCTGGCGCGCCGGTCACCGTCTCCTGGTTCAACAGCCGTTGCGTGCCCCACGTTTTCGGCGCGCTGCCGACGGGAACCGACCATGACGTGGCCACGCGCGACCGCTCTTCGAAAGGGGAGGTGGGCTGATGCCGACACGCCGCGGCTTTCTGGGGGCAGCCTCGACGCTCGCCTTCCCCTCGCTGTTTTCGCCGGCGCTTGCCGCCGACACCGTTTCGACCAAGGGAGACAATCCGATGGACGCCGATATTATCCTGCATCACGGGCTCGTCACCACGCTTGACCGCTCCAATCCCAACGCCAGCGCGGTCGCGATCAAGGACGGCAGGTTTCTCGCCGTCGGCCAGGATCAGGAGATCATGGCGCTCGCCGGTCCCGACACCAGGATCATCGATCTCAAGGGCAAGCGCGTCCTGCCCGGGCTGATCGACAACCACACCCACGTCGTTCGCGGCGGTCTGAACTTCAACATGGAGCTGCGATGGGACGGGGTACGTTCGCTCGCCGACGCGATGGATATGCTGAAGCGGCAGGTGGCGATCACGCCAGCGCCGCAATGGGTGCGGGTCGTCGGCGGCTTCACCGAACACCAGTTTGCCGAAAAGCGCCTGCCGACCATCGACGAGATCAACGCGGTCGCGCCCGACACGCCGGTCTTCCTGTTGCATCTCTATGACCGTGCGCTCCTCAACGGTGCGGCGCTCAGGGCTGTCGGCTACACGAAGGATACGCCGAACCCGCCGGGCGGCGAAATCACCCGCGACACCCAGGGCAATCCGACCGGTCTGCTGCTGGCCAAGCCCAATGCCGGCATTCTCTATTCGACCCTTGCAAAGGGGCCGAAGCTGCCCTTCGAATACCAGGTCAATTCGACCCGGCATTTCATGCGCGAGCTCAACCGGCTCGGCGTCACCGGCGTGATCGATGCCGGCGGCGGTTTCCAGAACTATCCGGACGACTATGCGGTCATCCAGAAGCTCGCCGATGAGGGGCACATGACCGTGCGGCTGGCTTACAACCTCTTCACCCAGAAGCCGAAGGAGGAAAAGCAGGACTTCCTCAACTGGACATCATCGGTGAAGTACAAGCAGGGCAACGACTATTTCCGCCACAACGGCGCCGGTGAGATGCTGGTGTTTTCGGCTGCGGACTTCGAAGACTTCCGCCAGCCGCGCCCGGAGATGGCTCCGGAAATGGAAGGCGAACTGGAAGAGGTGGTGCGGGTCCTTGCCGAAAACCGCTGGCCCTGGCGTCTTCATGCCACCTATGACGAGACGATCTCCCGCGCCCTCGACGTCTTCGAGAAGGTCAACAAGGACATCCCGCTTGAAGGCCTGAACTGGTTCTTCGACCATGCCGAGACAATTTCCGAGCGCTCGATCGACAGGATCGCGGCGCTTGGCGGCGGCATCGCAACCCAGCATCGCATGGCCTATCAGGGCGAATATTTTGTCGAGCGCTACGGCCACGGCGTCGCCGAAGCGACACCGCCGATCAAACGGATGCTCGACAAGGGCGTCAATGTTTCCGCCGGTACCGATGCCACCCGTGTCGCCTCCTACAATCCCTGGGTCTCGCTGTCGTGGATGGTGACCGGCAAGACGGTGGGCGGGCTGCAACTCTACCCCCGCGCCAATTGCCTCGATCGCGAGACGGCGCTGCGGATGTGGACCGAAAAGGTCACCTGGTTTTCCAACGAGGAAGGCAAGAAAGGCCGGATCGAAAACGGCCAGTTCGCCGACCTGATCGTGCCGAACAAGGACTTCTTCGCCTGTGCCGAGGACGAGATCTCGTTCCTGACGTCCGAGCTGACGGTGGTCGGCGGCAAGGTCGTCTATGCCGCCGGTGACTTCGCCACCCATGACGAAAACCCGGTGCCGCCCGCCATGCCCGATTGGTCGCCGGTCAGGACCTTCGGTGGCTATGCCGCCTGGGGCGAACCGGAAGGTGCCGGCAAACGAAGCCTTCGCCGCACCGCAATCTCCACATGCGGATGCCTGAACGACTGCAATGTCCACGGCCACGACCATGCCGGCGCCTGGACATCACGCCTGCCGATCGCCGACCTCAAGGGTTTCTTCGGCGCGCTCGGCTGCGCCTGCTGGGCGGTGTGAGGAGGGAGCCGCAATGACACATTCCTCCACAATTGCGTCGCGGCTGGCGGCCGGTGTCCAGCCGTTTGTGACCACGCCCGCTATTCGGTTCATCGCCCATCTTGGGCTCTGCGCCGCCTATATCCAGGGGCCGTTGACGAAGATCCTCGACTTTGATGCCGCTCTCGGCGAGATGAACCATTTCGGACTTCAGCCGGCCGCGCTGTTCGCGGTGGCGGTGATCGTCTTCGAACTTCTCGCCTCGGCCATGATCCTCGCAGGCATTCTGCGTTGGCTTGCCGCTCTCGGCCTCGCCGCGTTCACGCTCGCCGCAACCTTCATCGCCTTGCGCTTCTGGGAGCTGGCCCCCGGCCAGGAACGGTTCATGGCGACCAACGCCTTCTTCGAGCATCTCGGCCTTGCCGGCGCCTTCCTGCTGGTCGCCTGGTACGATCTTGACCGTCGAAACGAGGCGGGAGGCGAACCGCTGCCATGACCCAGAATGTCACGCCGCCGCCGGCCGCAGGCGGCTTTGCACCGCTGCGCCAGCCCGTCTTTGCCGTCCTTTGGGTGGCCACCGTCATCGGCAATACCGGCAGTTTCATCCGTGACGTCGCCAGTTCATGGCTGGTGACCGATCTCTCCGGTGCTCCGGCGGCCGTTGCCATGGTTCAGGCGGCTGCGACCCTGCCGATCTTCCTGCTCGCCATACCTGCGGGCGTTCTGTCTGATATCCTCGATCGCCGCCGGTTTCTGATCGTCATCCAGCTTCTGCTGGCGTCCGTCAGCATCGGGCTCATGCTGCTTTCAGCGACCGGATTGCAGAGCGTCAGCTCGCTCGTGGCGCTGACCTTCCTCGGTGGTATAGGTGCTGCGCTGATGGCACCCACCTGGCAATCGATCGTTCCCGAACTCGTCACGCGGCAGGAGTTGAAGAGCGCCGTCGCCCTGAACTCGCTCGGCATCAACATCTCGCGTGCCATTGGCCCTGCGGTCGGCGGGCTCATCCTTGCGAGCTTCGGTGCGGCCATCACCTATGCAACCGACGTTGCGAGCTATCTCTTCGTCATCGCGGCCCTACTTTGGTGGCGGCGCGCCCCCGGTGCGGACGATGGCTTGTCGGAGAAGTTCGCCGGCGCATTTCGTGCGGGTCTGCGCTATGCGCGCGCCAGCCGCGAACTGCACGTGGTGCTGCTGCGCGCTGCCGTGTTCTTCGCGTTTTCGAGCGCCGTCTGGGCGCTGCTGCCGCTCGTTGCACGCAACCTGCTCGGCGGGGATGCCGGCTTTTACGGGGTCCTTCTCGGGGCCGTCGGAGCCGGAGCGATTGGCGGCGCCCTCGTCATGCCGCGGCTGCGTAGGCTCCTCAGTGCAGATGGGCTGTTGCTCGCCGCCGCGCTGGTCACGGCCGTCGTCATGGCCGGCCTGTCATCTGCACCGCCGCAATGGGTGGCGATCATCCTGTTGCTGAGCCTCGGGGCCGCATGGATATCAGCGCTGACGACACTCAACGGCGCGGCTCAGGCGATCCTGCCAAACTGGGTGCGCGGTAGGGCGCTTGCGGTCTACCTCACGGTGTTCAACGGCGCGATGACCGCCGGAAGCCTGGCCTGGGGTGCCATAGCGGAACTCCTTGGCGTTCCGGCGACCCTTCTGGTCGGCGCCGCCGGGTTGGTGGTCGTTGGCGTGGTGTTTCACCTCGTGAAGCTGCCTGCCGGTGAGGCTGATCTGGTCGCCTCCAATCACTGGCCCGAGCCGTTGACGGCCTCGCCGATCGACAATGACCGCGGCCCCGTGCTGATCACCATAGAATATCGCGTCGATCCCGCCGACCGACAGGGATTCACGAGCGCTCTCTACAGGCTTTCTTCGGAACGGCGGCGGGACGGTGCCTATGGCTGGGGTGTGACGGAAGACACTGCTGATGCCGAGATCATGGTCGAATGGTTCTTCGTCGAATCCTGGGCCGAGCATCTGCGCCAGCATCGACGGGTCTCCAAGGCCGATGCCGACCTGCAGCAGGAGGTGCGCAAATTCCATCGCGGCGACGCAGCTCCGCTCGTTCGCCACCTGCTGACTGTCGGGCCGGAGCGCCTGACGCAGGCGAGAGACAACATCAAGGAGACGCCATGACAGATTGGAACGCGCTTTTTCCAGTTGCCCGCCGAACGGTCCTCAGGACCGCCGGCGCAGTCGGCGCCACCTTGTTTCTGCCCGGCCTCGGCCTTGGCGCCCAGAACCCGATCCCAACACCAGATGGAGAGAACCCCATGAGTTTCATCACTACCAAGGACGGCACCAACATCTTCTACAAGGATTGGGGCAAGGGACAGCCGATCGTCTTCTCCCACGGCTGGCCGCTATCGGGCGACGCCTGGGAAGCCCAGATGCTGTTCTTCGGGCAGAACGGCTACCGCGTCATCGCCCACGATCGGCGCGGCCATGGTCGTTCGGACCAGCCGTGGGACGGCAACAACATGGATCAGTATGCCGACGATCTGGCGGAACTGATCGAGAAACTCGACCTCAAGGATGCGATCCTGATCGGGCATTCGACCGGCGGCGGCGAAGTAGCCCATTATATCGGCCGTCACGGCAGCGGGCGCGTTGCCAAGGTGGTTCTCGTCGGCGCGGTCCCTCCGCTCATGCTGAAGACTGCGGCGAACCCAGAAGGAACGCCGATTGAGGTTTTCGACGGCATTCGCAAGGGCACCGCGGGCGATCGCTCGCAGTTCTTCAAGGAACTCACTCTTCCCTTCTATGGCTTCAACCTCGAAGGCGCCAAGATGAATGACGGGCTTCGCGAATCCTTCTGGCTGCAGGGCATGGTCGGCTCGATCAAGGGTCACTATGATTGCATCCGCGAATTCTCCGAAGTCGACTACACCGACGACCTGAAGAAGATCGATCGCCCGACGCTGGTGATCCACGGCGATGACGACCAGATCGTTCCGTTTGCCGCATCCGCCGCAAAGACGGCCAAGATCGTAAAGGACGCCAAGCTCATCGTTTACAAGGGTGGGGCACATGGCCTGGCCCAGATCGAGCCCGACAAGTTCAACGCCGACGTCCTGGCCTTCATCAAGGCTTGATATCGGTCGTGTCTTTGTCATGCAGCCGTTGGAGCCGGGTTTTTCGACCCGGCTCCAACGGCTCTTCGGCAAAGGCTGAACAAAGTGGGTGGGCGGCTGCGCGGTTGCCTGCCGCAGGCGCCATGTCAGTGACTTAGGCAGCCCGTGGCAGCGGCCCGACATAAACGGAGCGCGGGCGGATCAGGCGACCTTTGAGCGCCTGCTCGCGTGCATGGGCAATCCAGCCGATGGTGCGGCCGATGGCGAAGACGCCGGTGAACGCGTCTCTCGGGAAGCCCAGCGCATCGAGCAGCAGTGCCGTGTAAAATTCAACATTGACGTCGAGCGGCCGGTCCGGCTTGCGCTCCTTGAGGATAGCCAGCGCCGCCTGCTCGACTGCGCTTGCAAGCTCGGTGCGTTCACGATCAACCTGCCCGGCCTCGATCAGTGGCTTCAGAGCAAGTTTTAGCGCATCGGCGCGTGGATCGCGGACGCGGTACACTCTGTGGCCGAACCCCATCAGCCGTTCGCCGCGATCAAGCGCCTGATTGAGCCATGCTTTCGCGTTCTCTTGCGTTCCGATCGCATCGAGCATGTCGAGCACCGGTCCGGGCGCGCCGCCATGAAGTGGCCCCTTGAGGGCACCGATCGCCCCGAGGACGGACGAGGTGAGGCCGGCTCCGGTGGAGGCGATCACCCTTGACGCGAAAGTCGAAGCGTTAAGGCCATGGTCGGAAATCGTCACGAGATAGGCATCGAGTGCTTTGACCTTTTCCGCGCTCGGCAGCCCGCCGCCAAGCATCGCGAGAATGTCTGCCGATTGGGAGAGCGACGGCGATGGGGCAATCGGCTCGTCGCCATTCTTCAGGCGCAGGATTGCCGGCAGGAAGACGGCGGGTGCAGCAAGCAGGCGGAGCGCTGCCTCGAGATCGTCACCATCAGGCAGCCGCGCGATGAGCGCGCGCATGATGTCGACGGGTGGCAATTCCAGTATATGGTCGTCGATAGTCCGGATATCTGCGAAGACCTCTGTCCGCATGTGCCCCAGACGCCGGCGCAGTTCCTCCTTCTGCAGATTTCCTTCGATCAGGCCACCAAGCAGAAGGATAACGACATCCTCATAGCTGGCGTCATCAACGAGGTGTTCGAGCGACACACCACGAATGACCAGTCGACCGGCCTCGCCATCCACATCCGAGAGCTGCGTTTCAGCGGCGATGACATCTTCAAGTCCGTTTTTCATAGATGTTTCTCCTTTACCGGGAGAATGGTCCGGCTAAGATGTATTGACGTCAATCTTGATAAATTTGATCAATATGAACACGCTCTGGATCACCGCTGAGGAGGCGCTCAGTCAGCTCGGCACCAAACCGCAGACGCTTTATGCGAATGTGAGCCGTGGGCGCATACGCGCGAAGGCTGATCCAGTCGACTCGCGCCGCAGCCTTTATCAGGCTGACGATGTCAGGCGGCTGGCGGAACGTCACGCGGGCCGCCCGCGCGCATCGGCCGTCGCCGCCGAGGCGATCCGCTGGGGCGACCCGGTCCTACCCACGACGATCTCCAGTATTGCCGATGGACGCCTGTCTTATCGTGGCCATGATGCGGTTGAGCTCTCCTTGACAGCTGATCTGGAAGATGTCGCGACCCTGCTCTGGCAGACACCCACGATCACTGTCGGTGCGGCCGATGATACGTTGGCGGGTCGATCCCGTTTGGCCGCAGCCTTGATGAACCTTGCCGCGCGGGTAGCCGAGGACTTACCGACCCTTGGCCGCGCATCGCCGATATTGAGGGGGGAGGCGGCAGATGTGCTGTCCACCGTGGCGGCGGCACTGGCGCCGTGGCCGGAGCCGCTGCCGTTGCATCAGCGGCTGGCAATCGGATGGAAACGACCGGCGGCGGTCGAGCCCATCCGAAAAGCGCTTGTCTTGGCGGCGGAGCACGAACTGAATGTTTCCGCGTTTGCAGCACGCGTGACCGCCTCGTCCGGCGCGGCTCTTTCGGCGGCTGTCCTCTCCGGACTTGCAACACTGACCGGCCCCCGCCATGGCGGGGCCTGGCTCAGCGTCACACAGCTTGTAGAGCGGGCGAACGCGGTTGGTGTGCGCGAGGCGATCCGCGGCATGTTGTCGTCGGAAGGCGCTGTCCGGGCCTTCGGCCATCGCCTCTATCCTCAGGGTGATCCGCGCGCCAAGGCGATCATCGCCAGTTTCGAAGCGCCGCCTCTCTATGGATTGTTGGCCGAAGCAGGCGAAGACCTTCTGGGCGAGCCGGTTAACCTCGACTTCGCACTGGCCTCGCTCGCCGCCGCGTTCGATCTGCCCGACGAGGCGCCGATGGTGATCTTTGCTCTGGCGCGCACGGTCGGCTGGCTTGCGCATGCCATGGAGCAGGTGGAAAGCGGACATCTGATCCGCCCAAGAGCACGCTACTCCGGACAGTGAATGCGCTTTGAAGCCATTCGACGTCGACTGCGACGGTGGGTGCCGGGCCCTCTGTGTTCTTGGCCCTGGTCAGCGCGCTGACATTGCTTGCCGCCCTTGTTCTGGTCCGATGGCTGGCGGCCGGGCAGCACTGCCGTAATTTTGCCCGTTGTAACGTGCCCCGAGGGGTGACACTGCCGATATCCCTGGGGGCACTCGTGTGGCCCCGACGGTTCGATGTCGAGCGTCTATAGGCAAAACATAGCCCGGGCGTTCCAGCGATCAATTGATCGCCGGAGTGCCCATTTCACGTCTAAACCGACGCCTATCCGCACACCGCGCGAACGATTTTGCCCGTGGCCGGATCCGTTTCGATCGTCACGCGCTCCTGCCGAAAATCCATCGTCGCCGGATCCCCGGGCTTCAATTGCCGGACGATGGTCGCACCCGTTATCTGTTTTGCGTCCTCATCGGAAATCCTGTCTTTTCCGGACAGGGTCTCTGCAGCCTCGGGCTTGCATGGCCCTGCCGCCTGGGGAGCCGTATATTCAGGATCCTTTTGGCAACCGGCGGCCGCAAGCAGGAGAAGACTTGCTGCGAGTGCAGCAAATTGACGGGCGTAAATCAAAGGCACAATCCTTCCGTGTCGAAAGTGTCGAACAATCAAACGAATAAGGCGGCAGCGAGGCCCTTGCGGCGGCGATCTCCCAACTATTTGAACGGCGACGAAGGTATGCTCAAGAAGGTCGTGAATGGCCCCGGCATCGCTTGGGTCGATTTGCAGCCTGAGTTTACCAAGAGCCTTCTGCAGACGATCGGCGGCGGGGTAGGGCGGCTGATCGATGCGGACATGAATGAGGCGTCAACCAAGTCGGAGGCGATTCAAGCCAGGAGCAGATAGCCATTCGGCGCTTGCAGATCGCCAACACGAGCGCCCAGAACATTTCCAGTTTGTTCAAACAATGCCCCTTGATCAGGCGCGCGCTTACGTTTCGTTTCCGTGTGCCGTCCCCTTCATCCACATCGATTGTGGCGCTGGAGGGGGCGGATTCTACGGGCAACTTCAACGTGGGAAAACTTAAGGGCTTGGCGTCCTGATTCAGGCCCCAAGAGCAGTTTGTGTAAGTTTTACAAAATTGCCTGTTGACACCCGGGCTGAGGCTCCTCTATAAGCCCGATCACTGACGAGGGCGGCGGCGCTGCTGGCGACGATGTCCTTCGTTTTAAGGTTTCCTTGATTGGCGGATGCTGATTGGTCGGGACGCGAGTTTCGGCGGGAAGT
>NZ_LMDX01000031.1:0-26263 GCF_001425225.1 Ensifer sp. Root127 | reverse complement strand
ATGCCGGTCGGCGCCAAGCAGTCGCGCAGCCGCATCGAAGGCAAGGCCGATTTTACCAAGCACCTCATCCGGCTACGCCGCATCGATGACGGCAAGATTTACAATGTCGGGGATACGGTTTGCGAAATTCTCCTGAAAAACGCCAATGACGGAACCAGCGCCTACGAGCTGATGGCCGGGCTTTTCCGTGTCCGTTGCCTCAATTCCTTGGTGACGCAGACCGGCACCATCGATGCCAACAAGGTTCGCCATTCCGGTGACGTCCAACACAAGGTCATCGAAGGCACCTATCGCGTTCTCGGCCAGGCCCCACGATAAGCTACGGGTGTCATGCCGACCTCTCGGCGAGGCATATGGCGGACAACCAAGCGACTGCTTAAATGCCCTGCAAAAGTGGGGAATACTAAGATTCACCACCTCGGCCAAATGAGAGAGGGATAGACCGACATCGAGGTTCTCGTCGATTTTCTCGATGACCCTGTTCAGGCTTGCCGGCGTCAATCCGCCTTTGCGAACGGAAGGAATATACCTCTGCCGACGGAGCAACTGTGCGAAGATCGTCGCAACATAGCTTTCGACTAGAAGAGCACTGTGTGGCCACCCTTGGTCCTGTATTTCTGCACCGATCCCACGCGCCGCATTCATAAGGACTGGATCCTCACAGGGACGTCGGACCAACGTGAAACTAACCAACCTGCACACGATGCGTCTCTTGCTCGAACGAGGCCGGCGAGAACAGTACTCGGACTGAAAGCACATGCGGGACTGGTTACCCCGCCGTCGCAAGACCTTGATCCAAGAGCCAGCTTCTTAAGATCGCAACCTCTGGTCGCGCAAGATTAGCGTCGGGTGTCATGATGACATAGGGCTGCCTAATCGGCAGCGATATCCCGAAGGCATCGACCAGCCGCCCGGTGCATAGTTCGGTCTCGACCAGGAAATCTGGAACCAGAGCGAAGCCGGCGCCCGACAGACAGGCACCGATCGCAAGGTGCACCAGATTGAACGACAAGGTTGACCGCAGTTCGAGATGCCCAAACCCAGTTGCAGCAAACCATGCTTCCCACCCTTCATCGTGCCAGCCCGGTTCGGCATAATCCACCTTGATCAGGGGCCGGGACAACAAGTCAGCAGGTGTCGACGCAGGCGGGAGGGTGGCCGCCAAGTCGGGCGAACCGACGACAATCAGGCTGCCATTGATCAGCGTATCCTGTCGGACGCCCGGAATCGTTCCACGGCCATGATAGATTGCAAGATCCGGATCCGGTTCCCTAGCGCTCCACCGGTGCGGCAGAGCCATGACAGCCACGGAGATGTCGGGATGGGCCTTGCGAAACTTGCCAATGCGGGGTGCAAGCCACTTCGTTGCGAGTGAAAACTGGCAACGAACGGTGACGGTGCTGAGCCCGCCGGGCACTCGTGCCGCAGCGCCGACGGCGGTGAGTTGATCGAAGATCGCACCGAGGCGCGTTGCAAAGACCCGGCCGGCCTCCGTCAATCCCACACCATTGGCGCGCCGTTCAAACAGCGGTCCACCGACCCACTCTTCGAGCTGTTTCATGTGATGACTGACTGCGCCCGGGGTCACGCTCAGCTCACCAGCCGCCCTGGCGAAGCTCAGATGGCGCGCCGCAGCTTCGAAAGCGCGCAGTGCGGGCAGCGGTGGTAAATGACGGGCCATGTCGAGACTCAATCCAGCTAAGGGTAACCGAGAGAAGTTTTGGTTTGCTTGCATATTCGTCCGCGTGACATCGTGCTGTCAACGCAATCAATGAGCAGGATTATGTCTAGGGATCAATCTATAGCCACCGCCGTCGCCTATCTGGCCAACGGGCGCTTTCTGGCCGATCTGACACGCCGCGTCGCAATCGCGACCGAAAGCCAGAATCCCGCACGGCGCCCGGAATGCGTGCGTTATTTAAACGAGTTCAGGCAGGATCTCACAAGCCTCGGCTTTACTGGCGACATTCTGGACAACCCGGATCCCATGGGCGGCCCGCTGCTGATCGCGCGGCGCGACGAAGCAGGACATCTGCCGATACTGCTCGTCTATGGACATGCGGACGTGGTGGCTGGCATGGAAGGCGCATGGTCGAATGGCCGTGATCCCTGGCGCGTGAGTGTCGAGGGCGACCGCCTCTACGGTCGCGGTACCGCCGACAACAAGGGCCAGCACACAATCGTGATGCTGGCTCTGGAAGCGGTTCTGGCGACGCGCGGATCCCTCGGCTTTAACGTCGTGGTGCTTATCGAAACCTCTGAGGAGACCGGTTCGGCCGGACTTCACCAGATTTGTTCGGAACATCGTTCGAAGCTCAAGGCCGATTGGCTGATCTCATCGGACGGACCTCGCCTGGCCCGCGACCGCGCGACACTTGATGGTGGCACCCGTGGAACCGTTGATTTCGATCTGATCTGCGATCTCAGGGCTGGCGCACATCATTCCGGCAATTGGGGCGGCCTGATTGCCAACCCGGCCGTGATCCTCGCCAACGCCATCTCCAGCCTGGTGTCGGCGACCGGTCAAATCAATGTTCGAGGAATTCTTCCGACTGAAGTTCCTCCAGGCGTCATGGCCGCACTCGGTCGAATAGAGCTTCAAGCCGAGAGCGGCGGCCCGGAGCTTGACGGCTGGTGGGGCGAGCCGGGATTGACGCCATCGCAACGCGTCTTCGGCTGGACGGCGCTCGAAGTCTTGGCGATGACGGCAGGCACGCCGGCTCTACCGATCAATGCCATTCCGCCCCGCGCATCTGCACGACTGCAGATCCGTTACACCGTCGATACCGATCCGGCGGGCTTCATGCAGACAATTCGCGCCTACCTCGACGAAAACGGCTTTGGCAATGTCGCCGTCGTCCCAAAGGCAACAGAACTGGAATGGGGCGCCACACGCCTCGATCCCGAGCATCCCTTGATGCGCTGGGCGGCTGCGTCCGTTCGAAGGACGACGGCGGTGGAACCGACAATTCTGCCGAATGCCGGAGGCTCTCTACCGAACGATTGCTTCGCAGATCTGTTAGGAATTCCAACAGTCTGGGTGCCGCACTCCTATTCGGGATGCTGTCAGCATGCGCCGGACGAACATCTGCTGACGCCACTTGTCGCAGAGGGTCTTGCAATCATGGCAGGCCTGTTCTGGGACCTCGGCACGGACGACCGACCCGAACGCTTTTGAACCTGCCAACACAAATACAATGAGGGGGACAATCATGAAAGCAAAATGGACGGAACTGGTCGCAGCATTGACGCTTGCAGCATTATGCGCGACGCCGGTCTTGGCTGAGGACTTACCTGAAGTGCGCATCGGAACGGATGGCGGCTATCTTCCCTGGACCTCGATGACGCCTGCGGGAGAACTGACCGGTTTCGATATTGAACTGGCAAGGCTCGTGTGTCAGCGAATGCAGCGCAGCTGCCGCTTCACCGCCCAACCCTGGGAAGGACAGATTCCCGCTCTTGAGCAGGGCAAATATGACATCCTCGTCGGTGGGATATCGATCACCCCAGAGCGGCAGAAACGCCTTGCCTTCACGCAGAGCTACGGCAACCTGCCGATCAATTTTGCGGCCGCCAAAAATTCCGGCCTGAACGGGAAAAGCTCCTGGGCAGAGCTCAAGAATGCGCTGGTAGGCAAGACGGTCGGCGTCCAATCCGGCACGCAAAGTCAAAAGTTCATGGACAATGAACTGAAGGGCGAAGTTAACGTCCGCCTCTACGACAATCAGGACAGCCTCAATCTCGACCTATTGGCTGGAAGGATTGACGCCGCACTTGCGGGGCGTTCCCCGTGGATAGCTCTCACGGGTTCGTCACAAGGCGAAACGATCGAGATCCTGTCACCCAATCTTGATTTCGAGCAGTTCGACTATCTCGGCGTCGGTGTCGGCGGACTGATGCGCAAGGATACCGCGGAGCTTCGCAAAGCATGGGACGTGGCCCTTTGCCAACTGAAGAAAGACGGCGAAGTCACACGGATTTCGCAGCAATGGTTTGGTTTCGATATCTCGACCAAGGCCGACCCGAAAATCTGCGGAGAATGATTTTTGATGGCTGCGGACGCGTCCATTCTTCAAATGCTGGCCTGGGGCGATCAGGGCTGGTCCAGGCCGCTCCTTTTCGGACTCGGCGTCACCGTAACCTGCGCGAGCCTCGGCTACGTTCTCGGTGTCGCCCTTGGGTTTGCGATTGCACTGGCGAAGCTCGGAAGCAATCGCTGGATCGCGGGCGCAGCCAATCTCTATACGACGGTGATGCGAGGAGTGCCGCCCTTGCTCGTCATTTTCCTTCTCTTTTTCGGAACCAACGGGGCGCTGATGTGGGTCGCGCGCGGTTTCGGTTACACCGGCTACATCGAGATAGACGCGTTTTCGGTCGGCGTGATGGCCGTCACCCTCGTCTCGGCATCCTATAGCTCCGAAGTGTTCCGCGGCGCGCACGGCACAATTCCAGCCGGGCAGTTCGAGGCTTTCGCCGCGCTCGGGCTTCGTCCGTTTCTGGGACTCTATTTGGTCATCATGCCGCAAATGTTCCGGCAGGCCCTGCCGGGCCTGGGCAATGTCTGGATCATGGCCATCAAGGAAACGACACTGCTTTCCGTGATCTCTGTGGCCGAGCTTATGCGGGTCGTCGGCCTCGCCGGCCGCACGACCGGACAACCCTTCGTCTTTTACGGCGCCGCGGCTGTCATCTATTTCGTGCTTGTCGCCGTATCCTCGCGGGTGTTCGTCGCCGTCGAGAACAGAATGCGCTGGGGCTGATCATGGATTTCGAAACGACACTACACGTTGCTAGCGAACTGGCTGGCGCAATCTGGGTCACATTGGCACTTGCGGCTGCAACCCTCCCACTTGGTTTCGTCCTGGCGGGTATTGCCACTTGGGCGCGTGCTTCGCGTCATGGGTCTCTTCGGGCTATCGCATCAGCCTATGTTCTAGCGTTCCGCTCCACGCCGCTGCTGGTTCAGATCTTCGTACTTTACTATGGCCTCAGCCAGTTCGCATGGCTGCGCGAAAGTCCAGCATGGATCCTGTTGAGGGAGCCTTTCGCCTGTGCTGTGATCGCCATGAGCCTTTGCTCGGGCGCATATACGGCCGAGGTGATGCGCGGCGGTCTGGCCGCCGTGCCCAAAGGCGCGATCGAGGCAGCCCGCGCGCTGGGACTGTCGTCGATCAAGGTCTTTTTTCTCGTCACCGCTCCGATAGCTGTGAGACGCGCTTTGCCGGCCTACAGCAACGAGATCGTCGTGTCGCTCAAGGCGACGTCGCTTGCCAGCACCATCACGGTGATGGAACTGACCGGTGTAGCAAAGGATCTGATGAGCGAGACCTTCGCCGTCATCCAGGTATTCTGCATGGTAGCCGCCATATATTTGGTCATCAATTCGGCACTGATCCTGGGATTGCGTTTGTTGGAAATCTACCTTGCTCCACCACACGAGCGGCCGCTTAGGCATCAGCGCGGGAGAAATCGAAAGGCTGAAGTAAGTTCAGCGGATGCATGAGAGGTGCGATCGAGCTCAAACGATTAGAATCGCGCGAAAGTCATTGACGTTCGTGCCCGTAGGTGTGGTCACAACTAGATCCACCACTACATCGATCTCCCGAGATCTCGACCTTTGGGCCCATGCCAACAACGTCATGCTGGACTTCTCGCGGCCCGGCAAGCCGACTGACAACGGCTCCATCGAGGCGCTCAATAGCAAGTCCGCGCGGAATGCCTGAACGTTCATTGGTTCCTGACCCTTGCGGATTCACGCGAAAAGTTGGTGACTTGGCGTCGATCCTACAACGATGAACGTCGTCACTCGGCGATCGGTTACAAGGCTCTGATCCTGCTTAATAATCCCGGTGGCGAGATCAGCAAGCCATCGTGATCACAGCCGGAAAACTCCAGACGATAAAGCGAACCCGTCCACACCATCATAAGAAGGGAATGCTCGGGGGCCTATAAAAGTCCCCCGAGGCGCTCGTGCAGCAGCCAAAAGATTACTCTGCGCGTTCCAGATAGTCATCCGTGACGAACCCTGAATAATCATCGAGAACCGTCCCGATCTTTCCCTGCGATTTCAGAAAGTCCGCCGTCAGCTTCAGTGTTTTTGCTCCGCCGCCTTCTGCCGCACACCCTAACCAGGAGCATGAAATTTGCTCGCTGAGCGATGGATATCTATAGTTGGAAATATCCTCTGCAACAGTCTCGGCATCAGCACCAAAAAGATTGGATATCAGCTTTACGTTGTCCGATTCAGCGCCCCATTCGGACCTGTTATTCTTGTAGTCCTGATTGGCGGCATTGATGATGCCGACAAACTGGCGCATGAAATCGCTGTTCTTTTCGGCGAAGCTGGTGGTGGCGACCATTCCTTCGAACGTGCAACGCCCCATTTGGCAAATCTCGCCTGAGGTGACCAAAGGCTTGCCATCCAACTTTAGGCGCGCCATTGCAGCCCCCCAGATGAATGCACCGTCAACATCCTTGCGCTCCCAAGCAGCAGCAGCTTTATTCGGGTCGAGGTTCAACACGGTGGTCTGGCCATCAATGCCCCATTGCTCCAGCGCATACATCAACTGGTAGTGGCTCGTGCTGGCGAAGGGAACCGCAAGCTTCTTGCCGGCGAGATCGGCAGGCTTGTTGATGCCAGAGTCATTGCGGACATAGAGTGCTTCAGCGCTAGCAATGTCCTCCAGTATCCAGAATAGCTTGATGTCCAGGCCGGCCGTCGCTGCGACCGCCAACGGGCTTGAGCCCAGCACGCTGATATCAATCGCCCCCGACGCCATGGCACTGATAATTTCCGCGCCGGTGTTGAACTGGCGCCAATTGATCGTGTAGCCAGTTTGCGTCTCAAATGACTTGTCGGCAACACGAGCGACCCAAGGGCTCGGCGTGAGCTGGTAGGCGATGTTCACTACATTTTGCTCGGCTTGTGCGGGACGTACCGATGGCAACGAAACCAAGAGCGTCACGCCGGCCATCGCTATGGCGTTGTTCAATTTCATCTGTTTCTCCAATGGTTTATTTAAACACTTTGTTTTTTTGAAACCGGATTATGCCTCGACTCTCGCGATACCGCTGGCCGCAACGCAGAGGATCTCGAATAACAGCGTGGCCGCAGCGAGCGCCGTATTGCCACTCAGATCGAATGGCGGGGAAACCTCGACAACATCCGCACCGACGCAATTGATGCCATCAAGACCTCGAACGAGAAGTTGGGCCTCGTGCGTAGTCATACCGCCAATTTCAGGGGTTCCTGTTCCTGGCGCGTAGGCGGGATCAAGCGCATCGATATCGAAGCTGATGTACGTCGGAGCAGAGCCAACAACGGCGTGCGCCTCGCGCAGAACCCGTTCGACGCCCAACGTCCTGTATTCGTCAAAGTCGATGACACGGATACCCTGCTCGCGCCCCCACCCATCATCACCATCGGCGTACAGTGCTCCTCGTATTCCAATCTGTACCGTGCGCTTTGGGTCGAGAATTCCCTCCTCGATGGCTCGACGGAAGGGTGTTCCGTGGGTGTACTTCTGACCACCGAAATAGGAATCCCATGTATCCGTATGCGCATCTATGTGGACCATGCCCAATGGCCCGAAACGTCGGCTGACCGCACGCATGACGGGCAGCGTTGACAAATGATCACCGCCTACAAAAAGCGGAAGAATGCCTGAGACGCAAACCTCGCCCGCAAACCGCTCGATACGCGTCATCGAATCTGCCAGATCTGCCGGATTTACTGGGGTGTCACCGAGATCTGCGCACCGACACAATGCAAATGGATTAATACCGCTCGCACGGTTCACATTGCGAACCATGGTGGATGCATCCCGTACCTGCCGTGGTCCCTGCCTGGCGCCCGGGCGATTGGTTGTTCCTCCATCCCAGGGAACACCAAACAGACCGATCTGCACGTCGTTCCAATCGGGAGTACCCGGGAGGACTTGCGGCAACCGCATCAAGGTGGCCGCCCCGGCATATCGCGGCATCTCCGTCCCTGTTATGGGGGTGAATCTTGGATCAGACATGACAACTCCTCCAACGTCCATTTCTCGACATTGGATTGCTCTCACGTCGTGTGGCGCAGACGAATAGCTAGTTGAACAAGTTGACTTCTCACCAAACCGAAGTGATCATCGACTAGGGATATTCTTGTCTATTCATTGCCGATTGCGACAACACTGCCTGGGGTGTATGCGTGCGAGCTGTTTCAGATTTTGACCTTCGCCTCTTTACCGTTTTCAGGACGGTGGTCGACTGCGGAGGACTATCCGCATCCCAATCGATTCTCGATATGAGCCTTTCCAACATCAGCACGCACCTTGCAAACCTCGAGAAAAGAGTTGGATTCAAGGTTTGCCACCGAGGGCGATCCGGGTTCAGACTGACACCGGGCGGTACGGAGCTTTATTCATCCATCACCGAACTTTTCGTGTCGATAGACGAGTTCCGCAGTAAAACATGGCTGACGAAGAAACGGATCGGCCGCGAATTGTCGCTTGGAATCGTTGACGGGCTAATCTCGGAGCACCAATTCAAACTGCAACGCGCTATTCATAAACTGGGATTAATCGACGACGACATACTTATAAGGATCGACGTTCTTTCGCCCGACAAGCTGAAGAGCAGTCTGGCCAACGGGGATGTGGACTTCATCGTCGGCCCCACTTCCATCGCCTCGGAATCCGTCGTCATCAAGGAAGCCTTTCACGAGAGGATGAGCTTGTTCTGCTCCGCGCAGCATGCTCTGGCCGACAAGAAAACGCAGAAGGATAAGATATTCAATCAAGACGACAAGTTCGGGTTTGTCTCGCGGGGTTATCTCCGGGAATCATTACAGCCCGCCTTCATCCCCAATTTCGAAACGGCAGCAATTGTGCACTCGATGGAGGCCGCAGCGATGTTGATACTGAGCGGGAAATATATCGGATACCTGCCGGACCATTACGCAAAGACATGGGAAGATCTCAACGAGATGGTGCGTATCATGCCTGATGTTACAAGCCATGTCGTACCATTTGGTCTTATGTATCGACGCGATCATAAATTACCGCTGCCGGCCAAACTGTTACTCGAATACCTCAAACCTTCGATCGCCCCCACGGAAAATTCTCAAAACCCGCCGGCGGCTTGATTGCAGCCATTTAGCGAAAATCACCGCGGGCAACGCTTTCGGCCACTGCAAGGATGTCGTCGTCATGGCCGCGTTTCAGCGCATCGAGCCCCGTCCGCTCATCCAGAGCGCCATGCGGCGTAATTAGGAAACGGTAAACCGCCCATGCGCTGCCCAGAATCGCATGCAACTTCGGGAGCGCAGCATAGGGCCGTCCATCCCGGTCGAGTTGCCATGCCGGAAAGCGGAAGCCGCGTTTGGCCCCGTCGAGCCCCAGAACCTGTCCATTCTGACGCTTGGTGTTGACGGTTACACGTGACACGCCAAGCAGATCGGCGAATGCGTCCGCGCTCACCATGTCGTCCTCGGCGAGGATTTCTGCAACGCGACGTCGTCCGCGTTCCCGCGCCGTCGCCAGCGCGGCCTGCAGCTCGTCATCGGGAACGGCCATCGCTTCGATCGGAAATGCATCCTCTCGAAGCGCGGGCTCTTCCTCGACGACCGAAATCGTCTGCGCTCCGGCCTGCGGATCCACGACCACGCGGAAGCTGACCTGATGCCCAGCCTTACGGCTCAGTTGAACCGCCTTGGCATACTGCCTGATAAGAGCCTTTTCGAAATCGGCCTTCCGAGGAAGCTTCATCGAGAGTGCGACGTTGGAAGAATCGCTGTCGATTGTTTTCGTGATGGACATTGGCTTCAGCCTCCTGCCCTAGTATTTAGGTGCGGCGCGATAGCTCGTCAAGTTCGTTAACCTTGTAAACCAGATGCGATGCTGGTGCGAAATTCAACGGGAAGTTCGATCCGGGACCGCGCTAAATCAGGAGAGCGGCTTTGCCCCGGAAAATGTCTTGGTCGCCGCGCAAATCATGAGCGTACTAGGCGCCAGGCAGCAGCGCTGCCAAGGCAAACTCGCGAGATGTGGTGGAGAACAACAAAAGGCACCTCGATGTCCAGGGGCATAGCCATAATGCTCATCTCCGCCACAATTTCTGGCGAGCAAGCCAGGTCGAAGCTGTGCGCAGGCCCACCTGGCGGCCACACCGATCAATAACTTGCTCATCTGGAAATGACCTGTTATGACCAGTCCGATGTAAACCCACTTTGGAAAGGCGATCCATGTCATTTCAGCCGAGCGACGTAGCATCAGCGATGATAGATGCGGCGCGCGCTGGCGGTGCCATCGCTCTAAAATACTACGCTGCGAACGAGACCATCGGCATGGTTGAAAAAGCGCCCCGGGACTATCAGCTGGCGGCCGACATCGCGACCGAACGCGCGATTGCAGCTGTGCTCAATGAGAAATGCCCGGACGCGGGGATTGTCGGCGAGGAAAAGACAAGCGACCGGGCTGGAGACGGCCGGCGGACATTCATCATTGACCCGATCGACGGGACGTCGAACTTCGCGTTCCATATTCCATTCTTTGCGCAGGTCATTTCGCATCTGGAAGACGGCCGAGTAACGGCTGGCGTCGTCTTCGACCCAATCCGCGACGAAATGTTTGTCGCGGAGGCAGGTAGAGGCGCATATCTGAACGGCAAGCGGCTGCCCGTTTGCGGCGATGTGTTGCCGGAGCGATCCGTGGTCGGTGTCGGACTTCCCATCCCCGGACAGGTCCAGGGGATATCGGTTGAGCGCTATCACACCGCCCTGCGCGCGGTGATCGACCGGGCGGCCGTCACCAGGCGGCTTGGCTCCGCTGCGCTTTCCGTTGCCTATGTCGCAGCCGGGCGGCACCACGCTTGTTTCGAAGATGGGCTCGACACGCTCGACTATCTCGCGTCTGCACTGCTGGTCAGGGAGTGCGGAGGCGTCGTCACCGACTTCCAGGGAAACGAGCAGAATGGCAATGGCGCAGTTCTCGCCAGCGTGCCGGCGCTTCAGCACTGGCTGCTCAGCCTATTTGCGGAATGAGCCGGTCTAGCATGTTTTCAAGAACAAGCGGCTCGTCCGTCGTGATTTGATCAACGCCTGCTTGTACCAGCCGGCACAATGTCTCCTCGACCCCGTGGTGGTCGGCATTGAGTGTATATGCATCGACCTTCATCCCCACCGAATGAAAAATCGAAACGACGTTCACGCCAGCATCGAGGCCGGCAAGTATGATCGGGTATTCGAGATAAACATATGCCGCAAACGGCACTGTATGGACGGCATCGGCGGCGAAGGCCTCAAAAGCCCCGGTTCGGCGGAGCCTTGTCAGTGTGTCGTCGCGGCACGGGTCGTAACCGATCTTGAGCCCCGGTAGGCCGGCGCCAAGGCTGAGCAGTCCTGCCGGGTCATCTCCAGAAAGGATAAAGCGATCTGCACAGGATGCGAGACATGCATGGAAATGCTGACGATGGCCGGCTGAAAGCGCCCCGATGTCGTCCTTGAAATCCAGCTGCATCAAAGCGTCCGGGTGAACCGCGTCACCGTCCATCGCCGCGGCAAGATCGCCAAGCAGCATGGGTTGCAGGTCGGTCAGATGGCCATCATCGGTGCGCATTACCATTGACCTGACATCCGACGACGTGAAATCCCGCACCGGACCAGCAGCACTCGTTTCCCGATCGACTGTCGCATCGTGCAGACAGACGAAATCGCCGTCGCCAAGGGCGCGCAGATCCACTTCCATCGATGCGCCGCATGCCCACCCCTGCAACATGCTGGCGAGACCGAACGCACAGTCGGATCGGACCTGGCGCAAGCGATGCCACTTGAGGGCGGGACGCAAACTCATCTGGAGACTGAGACCGAACGAAAGACGTCGTGCCCGTCCTTGAAGACGGAGAAATGAACGGGATCAAGGAATATTTCCTGCCCCGGTTCGAGTACCGTCTCCGTGTCGGCATGTATCTTCACGCGGTTGACGCCGTCGGTTGTCGCCTCGACGGTGCGGTAAGCTCCGAAATGGACGACCCTGGTAATCTTCGCCGATGCCGAAGTGTGTCCACCTTGGGCAGCGATCGCCAGCTTCTCCGGCCGAACAGCAAGCGTTGCCTCACCATCCGGCAATGGTACTTTTACTCTGAAACCGGCAGCATCCATCACCCCGGACGAAACACGCCCGTCGATCAGGTTCATCGCGCCGATGAAGCCGGCGACAAACCTGTCCTGCGGCTGTGCGTAGATATCGGCTGGTCCACCGACTTGGTTGATCTTTCCAACCGACATCACGACGACCCGGTCCGCTATCGCAAGCGCCTCGTCCTGGCCGTGGGTTACAAAGACGGTGGTGATGCCAAGCTCGCGCTGAATGTTGCGCACTTCCTCGCGCAGCCTCTCCCTGAGATGTTGGTCGAGGCTGGCGAAAGGTTCGTCCATCAGCAGTATCTTGGGCTCAAGAACGATGCATCGCGCGATGGCAACGCGTTGCTGCTGGCCGCCCGAAAGACGCAGCGGACTGCGCTTCTCATAGCCGCTGAGACCGACCAGATCGAGCGCTGCATCGACCTTGCGGGCAATTTCCGTTCGGCTCATCTTTCTGAGCTTCAACCCGAACGCGATGTTTTCAAAGACGTTCATATGCGTCCAGAGCGCGTGGCTTTGAAAGACCATCCCGGTCGGGCGGCTTTCCGGCGCGCTCGCCGTTACGTCGATACCATCGATGAGAACGCTACCTGCCGTGGGCTTTTCGAAGCCTCCCATGATCCGCAGGAGCGTCGACTTGCCCGATCCCGACGGTCCGAGCAGGCAGACCAGTTCGCCCGATGCTATTTCGAGAGAGATGTCGCGGACTGCGGCCATGTTGCCGTAGCGCTTCTCGATTCCCTTCAGTTCCAATTTCGCCATTTCAACAGAACTCCGACAACACGCGTGCGTGCGGCGTCATGCGCCAAATCCTTTTGCAAACTGGTTCGACGCCAAGACACGGCGAGCAAACAACAATGCGATGAACGATGGCACCCAAAGCAGAACCGAGAGGACGGCCCCATATTGCACCACGATCTGCCCGGTAATCATCTGCAGCATCACCATTGGCATCGTGCGCAGCTTGGGAGCGCCGACCAGCCATGCGCCTTCTGTCTCGTAAAAGGTCGAAACAAATGTGAGCAGCATCGCTGCCCCAATAGCGGGGGCGGCTTGGGGAATAGTGATGCGTATGAATGTCCGCACGGGCCCGGCCCCCACATCACGCGCGGCTTCCTCTAACCGACGGTCGACGCCGCGGAATGCCGCCGACGGGAGCCAGATCATGATCAGCATGGTATTCAGCAACTGCACCAGGACGATGCCCCAGAACGTGCCCACAAGGCGCAGGCTCAGGAACAGCGTCGCGATCATCACGATGAGCCCGAATCGGGGAAAGGCGTTGATTGCGAGGAACGACATCATGAAGGTCCGGCGCCCGACGAACTCCATCCGTGCGAAGGCATAGGCCGCCGGCAGACAGATCACCGCCGACAGAAGCGTCACAGTGACCGAAAGGGCAAGTGACAGGCGCAAGGCCGACAGAACGTCGGCCCGCGCCAGGGTCGTATGCCAGTAGCGCAAGCCCCATTCGGTCGGAAGCAGCGCCGGGTAGGTCCATTTCTCGGCAAAAGCCCAGAGAAAGACCGTCGCGATGGGCATCACCACATAGGCAATGAGGACAAGCATGATGACGATACCGACGATGGTACTGGCGCGGATCTTCATACGTCCTGCTTTCTCGTCAGCATGACGACATAGAGGATGCCAAATACGGAGCAGGTCAGGAAAGTGATCACCGCCTGCGCTGCGGCAAAATCGGGCTGACGGACTTCCGAAAATGTCCTCAGCATGTAAGGGCCCATCATCTCCGGAGACGCCGGTCCCAGCATGTAGGGGATAACGAACGAGCCGAAAAGGCTGATGACGTTCAAGGCGACCACGACCAGAAGCGAGTCGACCATAAGCGGCAGAATGATACGATGGAATATGACGACATAGCCGGCTCCTACATCGCGGGCGGCCTCGATTGCCTCTTGTGACACCTTCGCCATTCCAGCCGTCAGGATGAGCAAGGTCAGGGGCATATGGTCCCAGACCAAGCCGATGACCGGGCCCCACGGAGTCAGATATGGCGAGTCATAGGATCTGAATCCGACCAACTCCAGCAGTGACTGAAGCAGGCCGTTCGGGCCGATGTATCGAATGAGCGCATAGGCAACGATGATGCCTGGCACAAACATCGGAAAAAGCGCCAAGGCTTGAACGACGGCGGCCAAGCGGCTGCGGGTGAAATGCAGATAGATGGCGATCGGCAGACAAATGGCGATCAACAGAACCAACGTCACCACCGTCGTCCAAACGGTACGAACATAGTTGGCAACACTATAGGGATCCGTGAAGAACCGGTGATACCGGGCAAGGCTCCAGGAGACGGAGCCGTCGGCTGCGGTCTCCTGGAGTGTTTGCAGGACAGAAACGCCAGCGGGATAAAGCAGCAGGCAGACCATGACTGCAAGCGGCGGACCGATTAGCAGCAGCCCTTTCAGGTTTCGTGTAGAGTTGCCTTCGCTTCCCAAACCAGCGCTCCGATCTCTTAGTTTCGCGCGATCGCGGGCGCGACGTTGCGATACCAGCCGTCATTGACGGCGGCTTCCCACTCGCCGTCGGGGAAGGCAGGGATCGACTTCGGAATGATGTCGGCATTTGCGGTGCGGATTTCGTCCGAAAGATAGGACCATTCGATCGACGGGAACCCGGCGATCTGATCGACAATCTGTTCCTGGACGGCGGGCGAAATGAGGACGTTTGCGAGTTTGGTCGCCGCCTCGATATTCGTGGCATTGGTCGGAATGGTGCAATAGGCAAACCCGCCAACGAATGCCAGATCCTGCAGTTGCGCGAGCTTGATATGAGACGGTAGCTCACCCGATTTCAGGCCGGACAGGGCCTGATCCGACCAGGTTGGCACCATCGAGACGACACCCGATACAAGCAATTGCAGCGACGGCGTGTTGCCGGCCGTGTAGGATCCGCCCTGGTAGAGCGAAGGTGCGAGATCCCTCAGGATCTCCCAGGCCGGCGGCAGCATCGCGTCGGCTTTTTCCTTGCTGAAATTGGCTGCCGTGAATGCAGACGGGTCTCGTCCGTTGGCTTCGTGGATCGCGCGCCGCACGAAATTGCCGCCGGATCCGCCCTTGTCCGGACGATTGTAGATGAACTGGCCGGGCGTTGCCTTGATCCAGGCCGTCAGTTCCTCCCAAGTCTTTGGCGGCGTCTGCACCTTGGTGGAGTCATAGGCCAGAACCACCTGTGACCCACGGTATGGCAGGCCGAAATTCGTATCGATCGCAAGCTTGTTGAGCTTCGAATAGTTGCTCATCGATGCCTTGGAAAAATCGAGCCAGAGACCGGCATCGATCGCACCGACGGTATTGCGTGGATTGAAGGCCTCCATCACATCGACCTGCGGATCGCTCTTTGTCTTCAGCGCCGCAAGAGCTCGGTCGGCCAGGGCCATCATGCCCGAGTTTCCGTCAGACACAGTCACGTTGACGACGAGGTCTGGGAGTTCTTGCTGCAGGGCCGGAACGACGACATTGGACCAGAAATCCGCCACGTTCTGATCGCTCCCGACGATCACTTCGACCGCCCCGTCGGCGCCGAAAGCCAGCCTAGGGCTGATGGCAATTGCTGCAGCTGCCGCTGCGGATGCAAGGAATTCCCGACGTTTCATATGCATGCTCCCACGTTGCGTTTGATGTGTCGTTCTCTTACCAGGTAGCTTCTGCCATGCTTTGAAGAAGCTCACTTTCTAGAGGCAGTGCCTTGCCGCCATGTGCCGTCACGCAGGCCGAGCCGCAGGCAACCGCTGCCCGAAGCGCTTTCTCGATGGCCCAGCCCTGCAACAGGCCGTAGACAAAGCCGGCGTTAAAACTGTCGCCTGCCCCGGTCGTATCGACGACCTGGACTTGCGGTGCGCCAATTTCGATGACCTGACCAGCGTGGAGTGCAGCCGTTCCGTCGGCTCCCCTCTTGATCACGACGGTCGGGCAATATCGAGCAAGGGCGAGAAGCGCCCCATCATGGCTCTCACTACCTGTCAGCCGCTTTGCCTCGGTCTCGTTGCAGATGAAGCAATCCGTGCGGCGCAGAATTTCGGCGAGATTGCCATCGGCTATATCTTCGTCGACATGCTGGCAATCCAGGCAGCAAAAGATGCCGATAGAGCGGGCAAAGGCGAACAGATCTGCCAAGTCGCTCCGGCAGGTGAGCCCTTGCACGATGAGGACACGCGGCCCGAGCCGTTCGATCTCAGCCTTTGACGGAAGCGTCTCGTCCCCTTGGAAGTGACTTATGAACCCGCGGTCGTGTGCCATGGAGAATGCAGCGCTCAGGCGTATTCTTGCCTCTGCGCGCTGCTGGAACAGAGAAGCGTCGATATCATCTCGCGTCGCCGCTGCGATCATCAGCTGGCTGAAAAGATCAGTCCCGGTCTCGCACCACCAGCCGACCTTCACACCGAGCAAGGAAAACGCGCGCGCCGTCGTATAACTGGCTCCTGGGACGGCATCAAAGTTCTTCGACCACACGTCAGCGCCGAGCTTTGGTATCTCGCCAAGATCGGAAAAAATCAGGTCG
The DNA here is from genome assembly GCF_001425225.1 of Ensifer sp. Root127. Classification (NCBI taxonomy): domain Bacteria; kingdom Pseudomonadati; phylum Pseudomonadota; class Alphaproteobacteria; order Hyphomicrobiales; family Rhizobiaceae; genus Ensifer; species Ensifer sp. Root127. Next base: position 9,621 of record NZ_LMDX01000031.1, on the reverse strand, counting down.
TAGTAATACTCGCCGGCGAGCACCACGTCGTAAGGGGAGGCCCTGCACTGCTTTGAGAGCATCAGCGCCATTCCCCGGCAAAGGGTTGATGTGCAGCGATGTATTGCTCGACCAACGGCTCCGCGCGAGAATAGGACAACACGAGCGGGTGGGCCACGAGGGCCTCCACGGCCAAGTCCTTCCGCCGCTCGGCAATTGCTCTGACTGCGAGCCGCTCGTAACGCTTGATGTTGTGCACGAGCTGCGCTTGAGCTTCCGGCATCGCTCCGATCTTCTTCGTTTTGATCCCGTCACGACCGACGACGCAACTGACTTCGACGACGTCATCCGGACGAAGGCCGTCGATAGCGTCCCCGTTGCGCACGTTCAATCCGATATGGCACTCGGCTCCCGATTCCATCGCATCAATGATATTGAGCGCAACGCCGGCATAGCCCTCGCCGACACCGTCCGCGGCATGCGCACTGACCGCGCGGATGGCCCTGTCGGCATCTTCCATGCTCGGCGCTTCGGGCCGCGCGTAGTGCATGTAAGTCGCCTCGCGGCGCTGCTCATAGGCGAAGTATGCCGAAAGGGCAGCATCCGCATCGCGCTCGACGCCAATGGCGGAGAGTTCAGCAATCAATGTTCGATTGAGATCGCGGACCTCCTCGCCACGGGTGCGCGCATCGGCCTGGATGTCTCCAAGCGCCTTCTCGGCATAGTAGAAGTAGTAGAGATATTCGTTGAGCCAAAGGCGATGCCGCCGGATAATCGATGGATCAAAAATGCGCTGCGCCGTTTCGGCAAGAAACGCATCGTCATCCAGCAGCTCTTGCAGAACCTCGCGCCCTCCAACGACCGCCGACCGCGTAAACGACAGGTGATTGAGACCGAAGACTTCGGTCTGCACGTCCCTGACGGCAACACCGAGCTTCTGCGCCACCGCTTCCTGGGCCGCATTGGCACCATCACAGATGCCGACGACACGATCGAAGCCTGCGTCGCTCAAAGCCTGGGCCACCAAGCCCGCCGGGTTGGTGAAGTTGAAGAGCCAGGCATCCGGACTGACCTCTTTCAACAGCCGAGCATATTCCGTGATGACGGGAATGCTGCGCAACGCCATGGCAAAACCACCGGGTCCGGTGGTCTCCTGGCCGAGAACGCCGTGGGACAAGGCAATCCGTTCGTCCTTGACGCGTCCGTCCTCGCCGCCAGGCCGAACAGTCGTGACCACGTAACGCGCGCCCTCAAGGGCTTTCTCGGCAGTCACGGTGGCGGTAATGCGGACGGGCGACTGCATCCTGAGAGCAATCTCACGGGCGAGCCCACCGAAGATCTCGAGTTTCGATTGATCGACGTCATGCAGGCAGATTTCGGCAAGCCCACTGCGTTCGGCCCTGCGAAGAGCCGATGCCACGAATAGGGGCGCTCTTACGCCGCCGCCGCCAATCAGAGTGAGCTTCATCGGATACCTCAGTTGTCTATTAATGCAGTCGTAACTGGTCATATCCAGACATGTCAAGATATACCGTTGCCTTGCCACCAGATTTCGTGCAGCACTGGAATCGTCACAAACGGTACGGAAAAGATGCCCGCAAAAAAGCCGACAATTCGAAGCAATCCGTTGGCGGAACGCGCCCGGCTGAAGCCGCTGGATCGCGATGACCAGCAACCTCTCTACAGGCAGGTCAAGCAGAACATCCTGGATCTGACGCGTGACGGCACGATCCCCGCACATGCCAAACTTCCGTCCGAGCGCGAGCTGGTACAGGCATATGATGTCAGCCGCATTACAATCAGACAGGCGCTTGTAGAACTCGTTCAGGAGGGCCATCTGCAAAGCCAGCCAGGCAAGGGCTTCTACGTCGCCGAAAGAAGTGAACCGTTCGAGCTGCACTTGCTGACAAGCTTTACTGCCAACGCGATCGCTAAGGGCATGGTGCCCGGCAGCCGCCTGCTGGAAGCCAAGATCTATGCCGCTCCGCCGGAGATTTCACGCGCGCTCTACCTGCCAGAAGCGGCTGACGTCGTGTTGTTGAAACGCCTTCGCACGCTCGACGACGTGCCGGTGGTCATACAGTATGACTGGCTGCAGCCCGTCGCATGCCCGGGCCTGCTGGATTTGGACTGGTCGACTGGAAACCGTTCGCTCTACGCTGAATTGCGCGAGCGTTACGGCCTGCGCCCCGTGCGTGGACAGACAACAATCAGTGCGCGCTATCCTGATGAAGACGAGATTGCATTGCTCAAACTGGAGCAAAAGACCGCGGTGCTGACGTTGGATCAGATCGCGTTCTCCGCCGAAAACCGACCTATCAACATATCAACCTCGGTGCACCATCCCAAGCGCTATCCCCTGAGCATTCAACAGGGCGAATAGGTACGCGCAGCAGCATTGGATTTGGACGATGTCATCTAGCGACAATCAGAACAAAAATGCAGGCAGGGGAGCAGCGACGTTCCAGGCGAAGGTTGTCCCTTCCGGCATTGCGACAGGTGTCGAGGTCCCCGATGCAGTAATGAAAGAGCTGGGTCCTGGAGGTCGCCCACCGGTGACTGTGACAATCAATGGCTTTAGTTGGCGCACGCGGGTGGCGGCCATGCGGGGGCAGCGGCTGATAGGGATCAGCGCTGCCCATCGCGCCGCCGCCAGGATCAGCGAAGGCGATATAGTCGAAATCGAAGTCGAGCTCGACGAGGCGCCCAGGGAGGTCGCCGAACCCGCAGAGCTCGCCGAGGCGCTCAATAACTCTCCGCAAGCCCGAATGGCTTTTGACCGCCTGCCTTTTGGGCTGCGGCAAAAGCACGTCAACGCGATCCACGAGGCCAAGACCGCCGAAGTTCGGGAACGCCGCATTCGCAAACTGGTCGATAATCTGAAATAAGCGCGCGCGATGAGTGCATGGACAATCGATCAGGCGTGAAAAACAGGTCGCGCTCGACCGGCAGGCTGAGCTTGCCGGCCACGGATCAGAGGGCGTCGAGGCTAGCGTGGCGTCCCGCCGCCCGCCGTAGACTTCATAGCCAGTTCCCGGCGATACACTATGCGATCCCAGACGCACACATCGGAAACAAACACCGCCGCAGAGCGGCCCCAACGATACCCAGAGCGGCAGCACGGGCAGGCACCCGCCCGTTTCCGCTGTGGATTCCCCCACACAGCGCCGGATGCCACAAAGTTTAACAATTTCTGAAGCTATTTCTCTACGCTTGATGGCTAAATTAGCAATCCTGTTTTGGAGCGCAGGGAGGGGACGCAGCCAGCCGCCGTATCCAGCTCCAACTCACTAGAATCGATTACCTTTATTGCTTTTTGGGCAACCTGGCTCCGAAGTCGTCGTGATCTGTTGAGGGGGGCAACAAACAAGATGCCAAGCGATCTGAAGAACAACCTCGTCCGCATCCTTAAGGACGAAAACGGCAACTTTGCCGTCATGACTGCTCTCTTAATAATCCCGTTGTTCACGGGCGCTTCCATCGCCATCAATCTCGCCCGCATCAATCTCGAATCCGCCAAGATGCAGGACGCGCTCGATGCGGCCGCCTTTTCCGCGGTCAAGTCCTATGGCGAAGGGGAGGATGAAGCCAAAGCGAAGGACCTGGCGAACAACATCTTCTTCGCCAATTTCGGCACACCGGAGATTATCGACGAGATCGGGTTGGGCAGTTCGACGCCGGTGGCAACGCAGGCGATCAAGGTTACTTTTGGCACCCTCGGCGTCGAAAGCACGGCGACGACGACCTATGAGCTCAAATACGCTCCGCTGTTCTGGGGACTCCAACCCTATACGATCGATCGCGAAAGCGTCGCGGCGCGCATGCCGGGGCGGGAAGCCTGCATTCTGGCACTCCACCCGACCGCATCCCGGGCGTTCGAAGTGAGCGGCAGTGCCACTGTCGATACCTCCGGCTGTACCATCACGTCGGATTCGAGCGACGCACAGTCGATCTATCTCAGTGGGTCGGCCACTCTCAAGGCAGAGTGTCTTTATGCAACGGGCAAGGTTTCGGCGACGCTTGCCAATCTCGATCTCGCCTGCGGCAAGGCGGTGGAAGGTGTTCCACCGATCCCGGACCCCTTCCGGTTCAAGAAAATGCCGACGACCGGGAGCTGGGTGAACCTCTCCGGATGCGGACAGAACTTCGTGGCCGGCGGTGGCGGCAATGGCGACTGTAACGGTACGAGCAAGACACCGAACAACGCACCCGCCGGCTACACTGTCGAACTGAAGCCCGGCACCTACGGCGGCTTGGAGATCAAGGGCGAGGTTCTTCTGCGGCCGGGCTCCTACATCATCGATGGCGGCACTCTGAAACTTGCCAGCCAGTCGGTGCTCACGGGTAATGGCGTCACCTTCTTCCTGATGAACGGTGCCCAACTCGACATTCACGGCGGCTCGACCTTCAAGATCACGCCGTCGCTGACCGGTGACTGGGCAGGTTTCTCGATCGTTGCCGCCAGGAACAACACGGCGACGGCCGTGATCAACGGCAACAGCGCCTCGTCGCTTGCGGGCATCATCTATATGCCGGCGTCACGTGAGATCCAGTATGCCGGCAATGGCTCCACCGGCGGCGAATGCGTACGCATCGTCGCGCAGGAGATCACGATGATCGGCAACAGCAGCTTCAAGCTGGATTGCAAGGCGGCGCTCGCGAACAACACCATTAACAATCCGGGTGCGATCCGTCTGGCCCGATAGTAAGCCAAATGATTTACAACCAGGAGCAACGCTCCCTCGGGCGCCCGCTCCGACAGCCTTGATGTTCGGTCTAGCGGTGAGGCTAGGAGGGCACCCGTCTGCCACCCGGTTAATTCTACCAAATACGTGAGATCGCTACCGCTCGAGCATGTCACGGCATCCCCGCCGCGAGTTCACCCAGTTGGCGATGGACAGCCGCCTCTGTCTCTGTGGATTCCATCTAGCGCCCTTCCCCGTGCCTTATGCATTCCGCATTCGTCCAGACGCCGCCAGCGCAAAGGCCGACGACAGTCCGGTCTATCTTCCGCTGATCCGCCGGCGTCGCTCCTCGCGCGCCGACCAGGTCAGTTCCGACGACCCGCCGCAGGCCGTCGACATTTGCCGGCGCCGAAGTCCCACGGCAAATCAGGGCAAGTGTCATAATCAGAGCGAGCATCGCCCGCGGAATGTGCCGCCGCATTGTCTGCCTCTCGAATGCGTTGGTGATTGATCGGGCGCCGTCCGCGCGGATCTCAAGAACGGTCCAGGTGATGGCGGCGAGCGCGAGCACGCGCCGAGGATCTTCGGCCAGGTGTCGAGCCGCTTGCGGATGAAGAGGAAGGCGCCGCCGGCAAACGACGCGAGAATGATGCCGGCGAGCGCTCACTGCAGCGAACCATTGCCGGTGAAGGCAAAGCCAAGGGTCGAGACAATGCCGGCAAGCCAGCTGACGTTTTCCTTCGGTACGACTTCCGGCGCTTTCGGCGCCGCCGGCACGGGTGTTGCTGGAAACGAACCCGCCCTTGGCCTCCGTTGGTGGAGTTCTCGCAACGCTCTGCCTGCCAGAACGGAGCTGCGACGACTCCATTCTCGACAATTTGAAGTAATTTCAGTCTAATTGGCGTCGCTGAACTAAGGGCTGCATCCGGTGAATGGTTGGAACAGAGACGGCTTGGGCCAAGTGAAAGTGTCTCCCGTCCTTGATTGGAAGCTGAGAGGCCTTTGAACGAGAACGCAAACGTCTTTCTTCGTTTGGAGTTCGGCGTCGGAATTGTCTCCCCTTTGGCGACAGCCGCAGTTGCTCGAGGGGGTTCTTGCCATTATGGCTGAGAGACATGTCATTGGTCCGGGCGGGCACAACATCGAAGTGGTTTGCCACGACCCCGAGGGCATAACCTTTCCATCGAGGGGACACCACGTCCGGCTTCACCACTTGCGGCCGCCCTTCATGTCAAACGTGAACGTCTGCTTCCAGACCCAATAGCCGAAACCGGATCATCGCCCTGACTTTTCCTCGGCGATTTCGCCAGCCAGCGTGATTAGATGGTTTTCGCAGACCGTTTTTACCAGCGCGTGAAGAACCTGCGTACGCTCAATCAGGAAGGAAAGCGCCTCTTCGCTTATCTGGTAATGCTTGGAATACCGTGCCTTCACATAGGCCTCATTGATTGTATTGAACCAGGCCGAATAGCGCTGCCGGTCTTGTGGCCAGGCGTCTGCCAGTCGACGGTCCAGATCTTCGGCAAAACCGCGCAGGGAACGCAGGTTGTGGGTTGGTGGACCATAATTCTTTAGAACGAGAAGCACAGTTGAGTAGGCGTGCTCGATTGCCTGATGAATAAGAAACGCCGCTTCGTTGGCGCGGCCCTTGCTGAGTGAATATTGCGCGGTGTCGAGGAAGCCAGCGGCATGCGGAAGTCGGCTTTCATAATGTTCGCGTGCGATCTTGAACTGCTGTTCAAGGCTGATCGGCCTCGGTTCCACCAGCGGCTCGGCATCGAGCTCGTAAAGCACAATGCCTTGCTGGCGAATGTCGCAGAAGAAGTCCTTTCCGCGCCTGAGTTCCTCGTTCACCTCACGGCGCGAGTGAACAATGAAGGATACTTGCATCCCTTTCAGGATGCGGTCGTTCAGAAGCCGGTCCGCAGCGTTGTTCCAGTATGCGGTGAAATCCGTCAGCTTGCGATTGTTGACGATCACCAGCAGGTCGTAGTCGGAGCGATAGCCCTTGCCAATGTGCTCCTCATCCACCCAATCGCCGCGCGCACGACTGCCAAAGAGAATCACCTTGAGGATCCGCCCCTTTTTCTTGAACTCCGCTATGCCCTCCCTCAACGCATCCTCAAACTCTTCGCGCAGGATTTCGACCGCACGCGCGAGTTCCCGCCTCTTGGCATCAGGCAGGTGATGGAGGCTGAATTTCATCATTGTCGGCAAGAACTTTCGCTTCGCGGGCGATAGGCCCACCCGATTTTAGGTCAAACGTCGTGCGCAACCCAGACGGGTCCAGTTCCCGCCTTAATAAACAAACGTCAGTCCTTCACGTGGGGATCGGCCGGTCGCGTCGGTGATACTTTGCCCAAAGGTACCAGCGAATTCAACGAAGCAACCGTAATGATTCCTTCGCATTAGCTTCACAATCGGCAGTCAGCACATATGCTCACCCGCGTGTTTCGATCGATACATTATGCGATTTTAGAAACCTGTTTGGTGAAATTTGCCTCATTCGGTCTGGGGGGGCGTATCGGAACCCTTGGCCAGCAACTAAGCCACCATTTCGCGTCCGCGACTGAGGCAGTGGCGCTCCTGCACATATTCGCCCATCAGCAGACCGCGAAGGGCTACGTGTCCACAACAAGCCTTGCAAAATCGACGCTGTGTGGCGACTAATATAGGGTCATCCAAGGCGTCGCTTTGCCTGTTCCTGAGTACGCGGATGAGCATTTTCAGGCGCGCCTTGTCAGGCTACCTCTCTTTCGCGGCCAACAAGATGATACGGTTCCACAAGGTGGTCAGAGGGAATATTCCACGCTTTATGCAGCCGGTGGATCATCTCCACGGTCAGAGCGCGCCTTTTATTAAGAACTTCAGAAGCTCGAGAGCGCGAACCCAAAATCACGGCAAGGTCGGCCTGAGTGCGGCCGAACATTTCCATGTGGGCCTTGATTAGCTCAACGGGTTCAGGTGCCTCGATCGGGTAGTGCGCGTCTTCATATGCCTCGATGAGGGCCGATAGAACGTCGAAGCGATCAGCCTCCTCAGTCCCGAGTTCCGGCTGGTTCTCGAAATATGCCGAGACCTCTGCAATAGCCCATGCAAGGTCATCATCATTCCTGATGGCTCGAATGTTGTCCATTACACCGTCTCCGGGTTGATCTGATCGTACTCTTTGTGGGTGCCAACAAACTTGATCAGCACCCGCTTATATGGATAGGCAACGTGGACGATCAGGCGATACTTGTTGCCGGAAATGTCGAATATGATGCGATTATCGCTGACAAAGTCGATGTTGGCACCGAACATCGTCTTCACATCCGCCGGCTCCGTCCACGCCGCGCTGCTCACCATTGCGTACCAGGTCTTCAGAGGTACCTCCGCTTGGGGATGCCTTCCCCAGAAGGCTCTCAACGTGGACTTCGCTATGACTTGCATGCCGCACATATATTCCCATATTGGGAACAAGTCTACAAGTTTGTCAATGCCCAAACTCCTTCGTGACGAAAGCCCGGGCGATCAATGCGCTCCTAACCCATGAACGCGAACCTGCCCGCGGATGTTGGCAATCCAATCCGACCCTTCGCGCTCGGACTCTGGGCTAAAATCAGACCCCTTCTGCGACTTGGTCTTAGCGTCTCGACCCTGCGCCGAGCGACCGGGCCCTTTCTCCATTCAAAGAGATACCATCTGGCGATTGCGCGACCAGGCTCCGCCCGCACGATATAAACGGCACAGTGATTAGCCCAATGTCGCACACAGACAGGCTGGCGGCCGGGCAAAAAATTGTAAAACCCGATGAAGCCGAAAGGCAGCGGCACCTGCAGTTGTCCGATCCATCCCACTTTCGAAGGCTGACATGATCCGGGCGACGCTGCTCAATGGGAGCAATCCGCCGCGCTAAATCACGAGAGCGGCACTTTGGGTTCGAGTGGTGGCGCTCCCCGCGCATATCTGGCCGAAAAAGCTAGTCGGCTTCGAGCGCCAGCAAGAATGAGCGTACCAGGCGCCGGCAGCGCAGCTGCCAGAGCCCGTTCGCGCGCGGTTTGACCGGTTAAAAAGCCTCGTCTCGGAGGATCAGCATCGCGACGGCAAACGGCCGGGATCCGGGAAGCCTAGGCCCGGCAAGCCGCTCCAATTGAAAAGCGCCCTGCCCGACCTGACCACCGAAACCTGCGATATGACTATACCGTCTCTGGCGGCCGTTGAATCATCATTGAGACGATGCAGGGCGCATGCTTACGACAGCCCCGACGATGCGCTTTCTCTCGTCAGGCGGAGACGCTGCGATCGGTTCCGCAAATCGATGTGGCGAGCGGACGACAACTTCCGTCGAGAAACCGTCGCTTGTCCGGCTTTCGATCTCCGACTGCCAGACCGGACGGCGGGCCGCCTAAATCGTTCACGCTTGCAGATCGTGAACCGTTTGGCTGAGAGAGGAGCCCAGAACCTGGTCGCCACGTGCGGATCATCTAATGGTCGCCGGTATACTCTGAACGGGCTCTCATTCCATTTCGGACGGTCCGCAAGCCCTCTCAGCCGTCGACGGACCACCTTCCCGCCGCGCCAGTTCATTCTCGATAGCTTCACGGACGAAGGCCGCAATACCGTAATTTCCAACCAAGGCCTTGATCCGCTCTTTCGTTGCCGGCGAGAGGCGAATTTTTGTTTCTTTGACGTTTAGCGGCGGTCGTCCCATAAAATTCCTGTTCCGCCTGTTTTGTCGAAACAAACACCAGCCGCCATAAAACGGGCCCGTTTATTGACGAATTAAACGGGGACGTTTATCGTTGTATTGCAATACGGCTGGATTGCGTGTTCGCGCACGCTATCCAGCCTAACCACAACCTAGCTAGCTGGAGCTCGGATCATGGCTGATTCTGAGAATAGCAGAACTTTGCCTGCAATCACCCGTAGAGAAGAAAATTTTGAGAACGGCGCGATCGAAAAGCTACCGTACGTG
>NZ_LMDX01000030.1:0-43968 GCF_001425225.1 Ensifer sp. Root127 | reverse complement strand
ATCGGGAAATTCCACGGCGTGATGATGCCGACGACGCCGACCGGCTCGCGGGTGATCTCGACGCCGATATCAGGGCGCACCGAGGGGATGATTTCGCCGGCCAACCGCAGCGCCTCACCGGCGAAGAAGTCGAAGATCTGGCCGGCACGCACGGTCTCGCCGATGCCTTCTGCCAGCGTCTTGCCCTCCTCGCGCGACAACAGCCGTCCGAGCTCGTCCTTGCGCGCCAGGATCTCGTCGGCGGTCTTTCGAAGGATTGCATGGCGCTCGAGGATGCCGGAGCGTGACCAGGCCGGAAAGGCGGCCTTGGCCGCGGCAATCGCCGCCTTCGCATCCTCGGCCGAGGCGCGGGCATATTCCCCGATCACGTCGTTGGTGTCGGACGGGTTGATATTGCGGACCGCATCGCTGCCGTGGATCCATTCACCATCGATCAGGTTTCTGTATGTCATGTCTATCCTCTGATGAACCTTGGAGATGCGTTTGCTTATCCAATGGCGGCGGGCTCCAACAAAGAGCAATCTTTCGACCCCGCCATTGCCGAAACGGCAAACCTGGTGGGTGTTGCCGTATTGGCAATGCTTAGCGCTAAAAATTATGCTTTATGAGATGGCAAATTCGATCATCATCGCTCCCATAACAAGCAAGGGGAACGATATGTCTCATTTCATGATGAACCGCCGAGGGTTCCTTTCGAATGCGGCCGCTGTGGGCGCGATTGCCGCCGCGCACAGTCTGATCAATGTCTCGGCAGGCCACGCGGCAGATACTGCCACAATCCGCATGCAGCTCGGTTGGCTACCCTCCAACGGACTTCTCGGAGAGCTCGTCGCTCGCAAGAAGGGCTACTATTCCGAAAAGGGAATCGAGCTCGAAATCGTACCCGGCGGACCGAATGTCGATGGTGTCGCCGGCGTCGCCGTTGGTCAGTCGACGATCGGGCAGGTCTCCTCCAGTCCGTCGGTCATGCTGGCCCGGTCGGCTGGCGCGCCGATCAAGGCATTCGCGGCCGGCTACCAGAAGCATCCCTTCGCGTATTTCTCTCGAAAGGCAAATCCCATTGCCAAGCCCGAGGACATGATCGGCAAGACGATCGCTGCCATCCCCACGTCGGTCATCCTTCTGCGCGCGCTTCTCGCCAAGAACGGGATCTCGGAAGATCAGGTCAAGATCGTCAACATGGGGTCGGACATGAACCAGCTGGTGACCGGTCAGGCCGATGCGGTCTGCGGCTGGCTTACCAACGTCAACGCCCTGAAGGTTCTGGGGGACGACCGCGTCGACCTGACCCTCTGGGACGGCGGCATCCGGCTCTATGCCAATGTCTACTACACGACCGACGATCAGCTGGAAAATCACGCCGACCATCTTTCGGCATTCGTCGCAGGCTCGGCGCGCGGGTGGGGTTATGCGCGCGACAACAAGGAAGAGGCCGTCGATATCCTGCTCGAATCCTATCCGAACCTTGACAAGGCAAGCGAGCTTGAGGCCATCGGGCCGTTGATGAAGTTCGTGTTCAACGACGCCACCGCCGCGGTGGGTTGGGGTGGCATGGACCGCACGAACTGGGAGGAGCAGATCAAGACCTATGCGGACCTCGGCCAGTTCCAAGGGGCCGTGCCGAAGGCGGAGGACGTCTACACGATGGCAATCCTCGATGCCACGGCCGACATCCGCAAGAGCGTAGGATAAGGCGATGTTGGAAACGCTCAACAGACCCAAGCAGGCACCGATCGACAACACCGGTGCCTCGGCGGTATCGGTGAAGAACCTTCACATTCGCTTCGGTGCGGATGATTCCAGCTTCACGGCCCTGTCCGACGTTTCGGTCGAGATACCGGCCGGCTCGCTCGTGACCATGCTCGGCCCTTCGGGCTGCGGCAAGTCGACGTTGCTGCGGACGGTCGCAGACCTGGTGCACATCAGCGATGGCTCGGTGTCCGTACACGACAAGACGCCGCGCAAGGCGCGTGAGGGCCGCGATTTCGCCTTCGTCTTCCAGGAGGCGACGTTGCTGCCGTGGCGCAATGTCATCGACAACGTGCGCCTCCCGCTGCAGGTGGGAAAACGAGAGGCGGGAGTGACCTACGCCGACCCGGAGGCCTTGCTGGCTCTCGTCGGATTGAAGGGGCGCGAAAAGGCGCTGCCGCACGAATTGTCCGGTGGCCAGCGCCAACGCGTGGCAATTGCCCGCGCACTCGTAACCCGCCCGCGTATCCTGTTGATGGATGAGCCCTTCGGCGCGCTCGACGAGATCACGCGCGACAAACTGAACGAGGAATTGCTGCGCCTCTGGCAGGAAACAGGGACCACCATTCTGTTCGTCACGCATTCGATCCCGGAGGCCGTCTTTCTCGGTCAATACGTGCTGATGCTCGCGGCCCATCCCGGCCGCGTCAAGGAGTTCAGGAAGGTCGACCTGCCATATCCGCGATCCCTCGCGATGCGTGACACGGTCGAGTTCATCCAGGTTACCGCCCACCTGCGCACACTTTTGGGAGAATGTTGATGGCAAATGCCCTTCCTTCGCAAGCGGAAGGCCGCGCTTTGACGGACGGCAACAGGTTCAGGATGCTAGATGCCGCCGCCGCCGCTACCCTGAGACACCTGCCGGCAACACTCGCGATCCTCGGCTGCATCCTCCTTTGGCAACTCGTCGTCTGGGGCTTCTCGGTGCCAACGTTCATGGCGCCCGGTCCGGTCGACGTGATCAAGGCCTTCGGCGAAAATGGCGGCATCCTGTGGACGAACTTCTGGCCGACGCTCATGGAAGCGTTTCTCGGTTTCGTGTTCGGCAACGTCATTGCCGTCCTCTTGGCGGTCTGGTTCGTCTACAGCCCGCTTGCCGAGCGGGCGTTCTATCCGATCGCCGTGATCATCAAGTCGATCCCGATCATCGCGCTTGCGCCGATCCTGGTGCTGCTCGTGGGCAACGGCATCGCGCCGAAGATCATCATCGCCGGCCTGATCTGCTTCTTCCCGACGCTCGTCAACATGGTCCAAGGACTGAAGTCGGCGAGCCCCGCAATGATCGATCTCATGCGCGTCCTGTCCGCCAGCAACTCCGAGATTTTCTGGAAGGTCCGCCTTCCCAGCTCGCTGCCTTTCCTTTTCGCCGCACTGAAGATCGCGGCAACCAGCAGCGTCATGGGCGCTATCGTCGCGGAATGGATCGGATCCAGCTACGGCCTTGGCGCCCTGATCATCGAGGCGACCTATAATTTCCGATCGCCGCTGCTCTATGCGACCGTCGTGATCGCCGCCTCGCTCGCCGTGGTTCTCTTCTTCGCCGTTTCGTTCGCGGAATCGAAGATCGTCCGCTGGAAGCCGACGACGGACCACTAACCCCAAGACACCCGCAGCCGGACCTATCCAGGTCCGGCCACCCAACGAAGTCACTGGCTGTGAACTCTTTCACATCTCGCCGGACACTTTCCCTATGGAGGAACGACAATGGAAACAATCAGGGAGCCTTTGCGTAACGCCAAGATCGTCGATCGCTCGGACGTGGTCGTCGTCGGCGGCGGCCCGGCAGGCATCTCCGCGGCCGTGTCGGCGGCGCGCACCGGAGCCAGCGTCACTCTGCTCGAGCGCTATCCCTATGTGGGCGGCCTTGCCTCGGGCGGTATGGTCCTGGTGCTCGACGACATGGTCAACAACGTCGAAATCACCGTGCGCGGCATCTGCATGGAGATGATCGAACGGATGAAGACGCTGGGCCTCTGCGTCACGCCGACGGATGGCGACCGCCAGCTCGATCTCCGCGATACGCCGGAAGCGTGGCGTCGGTGGGCGCGCTGGGGGTTGTTCGATTTCCACACGCCGTCTGCGCCGCATCCGATCTGCTACGCGGCCGCATTCGATCCGGACGCCTTCAAGCGCGTCGCCTACGACATCCTGCGCGAATCCGGCGTGAAGCTCAGGACACACAGCTGGTTTTCGTCGGCGATCGTCGAGAACAACACGATCAAGGGCGTAGTCTGCCAAACCAAGGCAGGGCGCGAGGCCATCATGGGCGATGTGGTCATCGATGCGTCGGGCGACCTCGATGTTGCCGCCGACGCCGGCGCCCAGCATACCGACGGCAACTTCATCCTGACGACGGTTTCCCGCTGGGGCGGTATCGACACCGAGGCAGCCGAGCGTTTCGAGTCCGAGGAACCGGAACGGTTCAAGCTGCTCGATCACGAAGCCAAGCGCCTGATCGGCGGTTGCTGGTCGTTCTGGTGGCTGAAGACGCCGCTGCCCGGCGTCATCTGGCTGAACTGCCCACATATGCCGAAGCTTTCCGGTCTGCGCGTCGAAGACCTGACCTATGCCGAACTTGAGGGCCGCAGCCGCATCGCCCGCCTGCTCGATTTCGCCCGGGCGAACCTGCCGGGCTTCGAAAATGCCTATGTCCTCGATTTTGCGCCGCAGACGGGCGTGCGCCAGTCGCGCCTGCTTCAGGGTGAGTATGTCGTCACCAAGGACGATGTGATGACCCGCCGCCACTTCTCTGACACGGTCTGCCGCGGTCGTGACTACTACACGCCTTACCGGGCGATGCTGCCCAAGGAAGTCGACCAGCTGATCGTCGCAGGCAGGCACTATTCCGCGACGATCCAGGCGCAGAAGTCGAGCCGCGAGATCCCGCCGTGCATGGCGATGGGCGAGGCGGCAGGTGTTGCTGCAACCGTCGCTCTCAACGCGGGCGTGAAGGTGCGAGACGCCGATGTCAGGGCGATCCAGAAGCAGCTCCGAGCCCAGGGCGCCGATCCAGGCGACGTTCCATCCGAAAATGCAACCTATCTGGAGGCCGCAGAATGACATCGCTTCCCCTCGACGGTATCCGCGTCGTCGATTTCACCCAGGTCATGCTTGGTCCTTGCTGCACGCAAATGCTGGCCGACTATGGCGCAGAGGTCATCAAGGTCGAAAAGGCCAAGATCGGCGATCTCTCTCGCTGGTCGCTGGGGTCGGATCCGGACGGCCTCAACAATCCGGTCTTCTCGTCGCTCAACCGCAATAAGAAGAGCCTGGCCCTCGACCTCAAGCAGGACGAGGCGCGTGCCGCCGTGCGCGCACTGATCGAAACGGCCGACGTGGTCGTCAACAATTTTCGGCCGGATGTCATGGAACGCATGGGCTTTGGCTATGAGGAGCTCAAGAAGACCAATCCGCGGCTCATCTATGCCGTCGGCACCGGCTTCGGCCTGGAGGGACCCTATCGGCACAAGGGCGGGCAGGATATTCTCGCGCAGGCGCTTTCGGGCGTCATGCGGCGCAAGTCGGATGCGAGCCACCCGCTGTCGATCTATGCGACACCGCTTGCCGATTATTCCGCCGGCATGCACCTCGTGCAAGCCATCCTGCTGGCGCTGCTGCACCGTGACAAGACCGGTGAGGGCCAGCAGGTCTCGGTCAGCCTCTACAGCTCCATGCTCGCCATGCAGATGCAGGAAGGCACCACGCATATGATGCGGGAGAAGGACCTGAACTGGGGCGCTTTCCCGCTGACCGGCGTTTTCGAAACCACGGACGGCGCCATCGTCATGGTTGGTGCGTTCAAGCCAAATCCGTTGCGGGATATCTGCACCGCTCTGGAGATCGAGGACCTGTCCCTGCAGCCGCAATTTGCGGACTTCGATGAGCAGATGAAGCGCCGCCCGCAATTGCAGCAGGTGTTTCGCGAGACGTTTGCGAGGAACAGCAGCGCGCATTGGCTTGCCCGCCTGGAGCAGGTGGACATCCTCTGCGCGCCGGTGCGCTCGCTTCCCGAAGCCCTTAACGACGAGCAGACGACGATCAATGGCATGATCCTGGATGCCGGCGAAACCAAAGCCGGTCCGGTCCGGCTGATCGGTTCGCCGATCGACATGTCGGCGGCGACTGTGACGGTGCGCATCGCCCCGCCGAAGCTCGGTGAGCACAACGACGAGATCCTCTCGGCGATTGCTGTGCGTCAGGGAGATGCGGCATGAGCGTCGAGTTTGTCGTAGAGGGCCGCGTTGCCACCGTCACGCTCTGCCGTCCGGAGCGAATGAATGCGGTGGACGCGGCGACCGAACGCGAACTGGAGGCGATCTGGCAAGAGGTCGAATCTCGCGACGACATAAGCTGTGTCGTGCTGACGGGTGCCGGCGAACGGGCATTCTGCGCCGGGGCCGACCTGAAGGGGGCCGAAACGACGGGCCTCGAATACTGGACCGAAAGCCGACCGAACGGTTTTGGAGGGCTGGCTTTTCGCCGCTCGCTGGATGTTCCCGTCATCGCCAGGGTCAACGGCTATGCGCTCGGCGGCGGGTTTGAAATGGTTCTCGGCTGCGATATCGTCATCGCCTCGACGACGTCGGCCTTCGGTCTGCCGGAGGCTCGTGTCGGGCGCCTGCCGCTCGATGGCGGCATGGTCCTGCTGCAGCGCCG
The DNA here is from genome assembly GCF_001425225.1 of Ensifer sp. Root127. Lineage (NCBI taxonomy): Bacteria > Pseudomonadati > Pseudomonadota > Alphaproteobacteria > Hyphomicrobiales > Rhizobiaceae > Ensifer > Ensifer sp. Root127. Next base: position 37,563 of record NZ_LMDX01000030.1, on the reverse strand, counting down.
GATCCCGCACAATCTCGCAATGGGCGTGCTTTTGACCGGTCGTCAGTTCTCTGCCGTAGAGATGCAAGGTTTCGGCATCGTCAACGAGGTGGCCGAACCGCAGGAGCTCGATGCGGCTGTTGCGCGCTGGACCGATGAAATCGTCGCCTGTGCGCCGCTTTCGCTCCGCGCGATCAAACAGACCGTCAATCGGACCGGTCATCTTTCGCCGGCCGAGGCCCAGGGCTTGCGGACGCCCGCGCTCGTAAAGGCGCTCAAGAGTGAGGACGCCCTGGAAGGTGTCACCGCCTTCCAGGAGAAGCGCGCGCCCGTTTGGAGGGGACGGTGAGCGTGCTATAAGGCGGGCCCCAGGGGAGGGAAGGTTCCAATTGAATGCACGCCAGCATCCTGAAATACTTCGTCTCGGTCGCGCGGTCCGGATCCATTCGCAAGGCTTCCGAGGAGCTTCATGTGGCTTCCTCGGCGGTCAGTCGGCAAATCAAGAAGCTGGAGGACGAGCTTGGGATTGCGCTGTTCGAGCGGCTCTCGAATGGGCTGAGGCTGACTGTCGCCGGGGAGAACGTGCTGCGCCACGCCCGCGCTACGCTGGAGAATTTCGACCTTCTGCGCAGTGACCTCGGCGCCTTGCAGGGAAAAAAGACCGGCCGCGTCCAGATGTCCTGTCTCGACAGTCTGGCCATCCAGTTCCTGCCGGATATGGTCAACGCGTTCCACAGCGTTCACCCCGGGGTCAGCTTCCATATCCACACAGCCGGTCACGGCAACATCAGCAGCCTGGTCGCCGAAGGCGACGTCGACATGGGCCTGACCTTCGATCTGGCCCGGCCCGACGACACCGAGATGCTCTTTCGTGTGCCGATGCCGCTGATGGCTTTCGTCGGGCGTGGGCATCCGCTGGCCAAGCAGCGGCAGGTTTCGCTCGCCGAGTGCGCCCAGTACGACCTTCTCCTGCAACTCGACACGCAACCGATCCGTTCGCTCATCGAAATCGAGCTCTCCGTCTTTGAGCGGACCGGACGGCCCTTTGTGCTCTCGAACAGCCAGATGATGCTCAAGCCGTTCATCATCTCCGGTCAGGGCGTGGCCTTCTTCACGCCGATCGGTTTCCTGGCGGAGATCAATTCGGGCGATGTCGTCGCCATACCGCTTTCCGGCTCGCGCCTTCAGAACCTGCACGTTGGAATTCTCGTGCAGCGGCGCCGGCAGCGCACACACGCGGCCGAGGCCGTCATCGAGTTCGTCGGCGCGGAACTGTTGAGGTTCAGCGACCAGATCATGGAGGCTATCCGCACGTGAGCGCAGGACCAATCCCGGGACGACTTCTCTTGCGCCCTGGTCATGAAGTCGCACGACGCGAGCCGGACCTCCTGCGTCACTTGCCTGACGGCATTTCCCCGGCAACGATCCCGGCCAATGCTCTCCTCATGCCACCGCCCGTCAACGCGCATGACCACGGCTATGGCATTCGCACGCTCGATTTCGGCAACATCGACGATGCCCTGGAGACGTGGATCCCGGGCCTCCGGCTCAGGCCGCGGACTGACCCCTACCTCGAAGCGCTCGTAGCATTTTCTCGGCTGGCGCAAACGGGCGTCGGTGCGACGATGCATTGCCACAACTCTCTGAACATCGACCGGCTGGTGGACGAGGCTGGCGCCGTGATGCGAGCCGCGGATGAGCTAGGCATCAGGCTCGCGCTCTCCTGCCCACTGCTTGATTTCGACCCGTGGGCCTATGATGGCGGGCCGGGGCGATTGCGCCCGTTCCTCGATCCGGCAGACTGGAAGGAAATCAGCGCCTCGATCCCGAAATACGCACCGCCCATGGTCCAGATTTCGGCAGTCGACGCTGTCGCTGCCGGCAACACCAGCCCGTTGATCGATGTTCAGTACGGCCCGATCGGGCCGCAGTGGTGCTCCAATGCGCTGCTCGAAGGCATCGCCGAGGCATCTGCAGCAACGGGCCGGCGCATTCACATGCATCTCCTCGAAAGTCCGCGGCAGCGGTGCTGGCTGGACCGGCGCTTCCCTCAGGGTGTCGTGCGATATCTGGACGATATCGGTTTCCTCTCGCCGCGCCTCGCGGTTGCCCATGGCGTTCAGTTGCGCCAGGACGAACTCGAGCTGCTGGCCGCGCGTGGGGTGCAGCTCGTTTCCAACCCGTCGGCCAATTTACGCCTGCGTTCAGGCGTGGCACCCGTCGCCGCCATGCCGGCGAATGGACCCGCTTTCGCTTTCGGCCTGGATGGGACAGGGTTCGATGATGATCAGGATCTGTGGCGGGAACTGCGCCTGGCCCATCTGTTGCATGGCGGCCGCGACATGACGCGGACCTTCACGGCCGGGCGGGTCTTCGATGCAGCGATCCATGTCGGCGCCAAAGTCCTGAATGCGCCGGTGAACGAAGACCTCGTGCTCGTGGATTACGCCGCATTAATTGCCGACAGCCTGACGGGCGATCTGGATGAGGCTGAGATTCTGCTCGTCCGGATGACGGCGGCCCATGCAAAGGGCCTTTACGTCGGCGGACGGGAGATCATGCGCGATGGAAGACTGACCCGTGTCGACTACGAAGGCGTTCGGGCCGAACTCCTGAAGCAGGCGCGCGCTGATCTACCTCGGTTGGCCGGCGAGCGCGCGCGGGTGATCAAGCTCGCCGCGGCGACGCGCGCCTATTATTCCGGCTGGTAAGCACGCGCGGCGATCAGGTCAAGCGTCTCCCGATGCGCGTCGCTAAGGGTAGGCTGCGGCGGGGCGGCATTGTACCAGACTGGATTTCCTGACCTCTTGGCGACCAGGTATTTGACGGCCGGGATAAGCGGGTTGGCGGCAATCAACTGCCGTAACCGAAGCACGCGATCCTGCAAGGGGGTATCGTCCTGGCTCTTCCAGAGCTTGGCCGACAGGGCCGGGGCGATATTGATCGTCGCAGAAATCGTGCCGGCGTAGTTGTCGGCGCCCGCATCGGCGAGTGTGGCCTCATTGCTCGGGAAGACGGCGAAGTTCGGGATCCTCGACAACTGGCGCGCATAGTCGAGATCGCCCGAACTGTCCTTGGCCCCCTTGATGCGATCCGGAAATGCTTCGGCGAGCCTTGCGGCGAAGGCCGGACTGTAGGTGATGCCGGTCATCTGCGGAAAGTTGTACAGATACATCGGAATCGGGTTTTTGGCGGTGCCGCGAATGAGCCGGGCAAACCAGGCGAAGAGCCCGTCGTCGGGGGCGGGCTTGTAGTAGTAAGGCGGCAAGACCAGCACTGCCGCATAGCCGAGGCGGCCGGCAAGGCTCGTCAGGGCGATCGTCGTCTCGAGATCAGGCGTTCCGGTTCCGACCATCAGCCTTTTGGTATCCAGCGCCTCGGCTACAGCGACCATGACAGCGCTGCGCTGTTCGAAAGACAGCGAATTCGCTTCGCCTGTCGTGCCGAGCACATTCAGGCCATCACAGCCATTGTTCAGGCACCAGCTGGCATGTTCGACAAAGGCTTCGGTATCGATCCGGCCTTCATCGTCGAACGGCGTCGGCACGGCGGCAACGACGCCACGGAATTCTGTCACAGACATGTCTCGTTCCTGTTGCTGAAGTGTTGTCATGGTGACGTTGCTACCCTCTCGAAGCCGGCAACGAACGGGTGGTCCAGCGCCGTCGAGCACTCCTTGCTCCACCCGCCCGGCGATCCCAATCCGGTCACGTCGGAGTCGAAGAACTCCTTGTTGACTGCGATGAAGTGGCGCTGGCTCTCCGGGATCTCGTGATCCCAGACAATGGCGTCGACAGGACAGATCGACAGACAGAGCCCACAATTTATGCATTCTTCGGGGTGAATGTAGAAGGTACGGCCACCTTCGTAGATGCAGTCCACGGGGCAGGCCGCGGTACAGTCGCCGTCCTTCACGTCGATGCAGGGCTCTGTAATGACATAGGCCATCTTGCTTGCCTCTAAGGAGTTGCTTGCAACACCAATGTTTCAGAGTTTCTTCCGGCGAAGAAGCATAGATATTCGCCGTGACGGTTGCCAAAAAGGCAACATCTGGACGCTGCAAGCTTTTGGCCGCAATCAGCTCAAGATTTGGTATGGGGGTGATTTTTTGGACGCATTTGCTTGCGCCACTGTTGTGCCGCGTTGCGACGACCGACGATGATATCGCGAATGGCGCGTTAGGAGACGAGATCGTCGAAGTCCCTGGCTCCGCGCATCAGGTTGCGGAAATCGGCCGCCGGCGTTCCTGGTCCGCATCGGCCGCAAGTATCCCGATCGAGCTCGACGCGGCAGGGGAACATCGCGGTTCACCCTTGGACATCAACCCTGGAGTCCAGCTTATGGATGTGGATCTGGGAAGCCGTGCCTTTCGGACAGGGCGGCAAGGATTTTGTCTTTTTCGGAAATGAACGCTCTTCCTTGAAAAACATCAGTTTGATGCTTCGATGTTTCGCCGTCCGCCAGCACAAGCAGCGGCAGGGACTGACTCATGTCTCCTACTAGAGCAATGACGGGCGATCGCGGACGAGCACGCAATCCGTTCAACATCAATCTTTCGCGCAAGAATTGAGTGCGACCTCCGCGAAGGCATAGTCCGAAGTTACGATGTTTGCAGGCACGGAAACGTCGTGCTGCACCGATCCCTATCGACATCCACAAGTCGATCACATCCCAGTGCTGACATGCGCCGAAGGGCGCTTTAAAATTACCAGGCGCACGGGAACGGCTTGACCAGGCACGGGGCTGCGGAGGATGGTTACGTCTCCACGCCCGGGAACTGCAACAATCCCCTGTCTCTATTGGAGAAGCCGGTTGAACAGATTTCCAAACGTCCCCGCGTCCTGATCGGGCTGCTCCGCTCCGGGGACCGGTTGCCTGGCCGCGGGTTCGAGAGTAGCGGGGTCTTCGTCAGCTTGGACGTCCGGCGGCGCCTCGCCGCTCTGCGCCACATTGCCGTCAATGATCTCCTCGATGGAAGGTTGGTTTTGCTTGCCTTTGAGGGAATTGTCGATGGCGCCGCCGACGATGTCGCGCAAGGATCCTCCAGTCGCTTTGTCGGAGAGCAGGTCATCGATCCGCAGCGTGTCGGTCGGCAATCCGAACTTCTTCAGTGTCGCCAAGGCAGCGGTGGGGTTCTTCAAAAGTCCCGACAGATCGGGATATATGCGAGGACGGGCAAAGGGCCCCTCGATCAGGACCGGAACTCCGATTCCGTCAGTTGAGATCTCGGCGCCCTGTCCATCCAGCGATGCGACCACCCGCGGATCGAGCCGAAACTTCATCTGTCCGTCCGCAAGATTTGCCTCCCCGGTCCCGTTCATGCGCACGAGCGGGCCGATTAGCTTGATGTCCTCGGTTCGCGCAACGCCGCTATCAACGGCAAACGAGGCACTGAGTTCAGTGAACCCTGTCGCTTGGCTTTCATTCTGCTTGAAGCCCGACGACATCAGGCCAACGAGGTTGTTATAGGCGTCGGCGATATCGATGCCGCGGATGGCGCCATCGGAAAACCGGACATCCGCGCTGCCTTGAAGCGATTGTTTGAGTGTGCCAGTCGTGCTGCCAGCTCCCGTTAAGTCGAGCTTGGCCTGCAGCGCGCCTTCAAGATGTTTGAAGCCTGCCATGTCGGTCAGAAGCGGCGCCGCCGAAGCGCCCGTGATTGAGGCGTTTAAAGCAATCGACGGTTCTGACCCGGAGCCGTCGGCCCTCAGGCTTGCGGTAATATGGCCGCCATAGAACGGGCTTTCAGGAAGGCTGAGACTTGCGACTCCATCGGCAACGGTAAGAGTGGTTGCCACCGGCCCTGCAAATACGTTGCCGTATCCAAGTTTATCGGCGTTGACATTAATGGATGCATCGATCAATCGAAGCGAGGAGAAATCCAACGGAGCATCGGGCGCAGGGTCAGCTCCCTGCGCCTTCGATTGAGGTGCACTCGAGCGCGCGCCGGCGAGACGCGCAAAATCTAGCTGTGCGAACTTGAGGGCACTGGATATCTTCAATGGTGTCGTGAATTGGACAGATCCACTCCCGGTCCCCTCGACACCATTGACCGACAAAGTGGCACTTTCGAACTGAACGCTCGCCGGGCTCGCGCTGACATCACCGTTGAACGCAAATAGGTCGATGTTGTGCGGGCCGCTCTGTCCAAGCCAGCCAAGGAACCCGCGAACGTCCGCTGTCGAAAAAATCAGCTTGCCGGCATAGCCGTTCGGAATGGCCGCTTTGCCATCAAGCGAAAGAGCCGCTCCCGGCATACGCATGTCAAGCTTCAGGGGTATACCCCCCGAGTTGAGGTCCCCGGCCAAGAGACTGCCTAACGGTAGCTGCAAGTCGACTTCGGCAGGTTTCCCGCGCCAGGCCAGGCTGCCCGACAGACGCCCCGGTTTTGCAAAGTCATCGATCCTGAGCGCCAGCTTCTTAATCTTGACTTCGCTCAACGAGGGATCGGCGACGCCCGGCGCGATGAAGGTGGCGCTGTGCAGGCCTAGGCTGCCGGTCATGTTGATTGTTTTTCTCAGGGCATCCCCCGAGAGGCCGCGAAACGCGAACCGGGTATCGATCGTGACAGACCCGGTCAAAGGAACGGATTGCCCGATCAGATTTGCCACTTTGGCGACATCGAGCCCGCTGCTGGATATGCGGCCCTTGAAGGTCGGCTCAACCTCGCGAATATCGACAGAGATATTTGCCGCAACGCTGCCGGCATCGATGCCGAGATGTTCTATCCTTGCCGTAACCAGCCCGTCCTTAAGCGTTGCCGCCAAGGCAACGTCTGATGCCGAGATGTCACCAAGGACAAGATCCCTGATGTTCACGCCGATATCGGCATCGAACCCGGTCAGAAGCTGCAAACCCGTCGAAGCGCCCGACTTCTCCGATTTCGCGTTGGGTTGCGACGAAGCCGAGGTAGTAGCCTCAAGAAATGCGCTCAGGTCCAACCGGTCAGCGTCGATGTCAGCGAGAAACCGCGGGCGATTGCCGGGTATGAAGAGTGCGTCGAGGCCAAGAGCCTCGTCTCCAACAAGCAATTTGCCGCCGCGGATCTGGTAGCTGCCATTGGTGTTGAGGGCGACTTGTCCGGTGGCCTCGAATGCGGAGAGCCCGGGGGCGGGGGCGGGATCCGCCTCGAAGGAAAGGCTCAGGTCAGCTGGCTGTCGTTCAAGCAACGGGCGCACGGAGGAGATCGCGAGCGTCATCTGGTAGCGCCGTTCCTCGATACGGGCGCTCGCCGAAAGGGAAAGTTGATCGTCGACGTCGGGTACTGCGAGTGAAAGGTCGATATCGGTTATGACCTGCTTCGCACCGGCAGTGCTTTGCTGTCTCAAAGTGCCACTGACAACCGAGACCGAGTCGATTGCACTTCGCTCCAGGAAAGTGACAAGCGCGGCAAGCGGATCGCCTGGTTTGGCTCGGCCCAGCTTGCCGCCTTCTGTGGGCGATGCTTTGCCTGTCTTCTCGTGCAATGTGAGGATCGGCTGAACCAGCCTGATCTCCTTGATGTGCAAGCGATCCGACCAGAGGGAGGAGAGTGTCACTGAGCCCGCAACCGCTCCGATTTCGGCTGTGACGCCCGCTTCTTCGCTCGAGAGCACGACAGTTTCGGCAACCACCGCCATATGTGGGAATACGGACAGCCTGACGGGGCCGTTCAAGGCAATTGAGCTGCCTGTTGCAGTCGAGAGCTTTCGGCTGAGTTCGGCGCGCATCCATTCGCTCGAAACGAAGCTGGGCAAGACGAGGATGGAGGCGGCAATGAGCGCACCGAACGCGAGAAAGCCAAGGAAGAATCGCATTATATGTCCCCGTCGCAAATACAACTGATTCGCTATCGTTTTCCGGGGTGAAAAGATTTGCAACTGCCGGTGGACTTGTCCGGCATTCCTAAGAAACACTCAGGCGGGCGTTGACGCGGGCTGTAGTGTGTAGCCAAGCGACCTTGCCCTTCGTTCGAGATTGTTGAGGGCGCGTCGACGGTAACTCTCCTCGTAATAGGAGGCTCCCGGATCACTGTATTCCATCCCGTGCCGCAGCGTGTTGTAGAACAAGACGGCGATTTTGCGGGCGGTTGCGGTGACCGCCTTGGCCTTGCCAACACGTGCGGACCAACGCCGATAGAATGCGCCCAGCGCGGTCTCAGTGCGCCCGACCGCAACCGCGGCAAGCCGCAGTAGCGCCGCGGCCCGGCTGCCAGATCGTCGGGTTCGTGAGGACAACACCTTGCCGCCGGAGATTTTGTTGCTTGGCGAGAGGCATAGCCAGGAGGTGAAGTGCTTGGCATTCGGCCAGGCCGAGAGATCGGTCCCGCACTCTGCGACCAATTTGTCGAAGATCACTTTCTTGGCGTGAAGCTGGTGACCATCATGCCGGGTAACATGAAGCGTAGGCTGCCTGCTGTCGTATCGACATACATGCTCTACGACGCCGTTACGGGCGAGCAATTGGCCCTCATGGACGGAAACACGCTGACGAGCCGGCGCACTGTGGCAACATCGGCGCTTGCGGCCAAATATCTCTCGCGAGAGGACGCCTCATCGCTTGTCATTCTAGGCGCTGGGCGCGTGGGAAGCCTAATCGCGGACGCCTATGTAGCTGTACGACCGGTTCGGCGCATCGTCATCTGGGACATCCATCACGAACAAGCCGATCGTCTCGACTCCTCCCTGCGAGACCGTGGCCTTCCCACTGAATCGACGGCGGACATTAAAACCGCGATCGAAGCCGCTGACATCGTCAGCGCCGCAACGCTTGCAACTGCGCCCGTCATTCGAGGCGAGTGGCTAAAACCTGGCACTCACGTCGATCTCGTCGGGGCCTTTACCCCAGATATGCGAGAGGCAGATGATGAAGTGATGCGTCGCTCGTCTATCTACATCGATACCACGGTCGCGGTTGAGGAAGCAGGAGAACTTATCAAGCCCCTTGCCGCCGGCGTGATTGGACATAACGCCCTCCTGGGGACATTGACAGATCTTTGTCGCAACAACGAGTTCGCACGCACGAACCCGGACCAGATCACCTGTTTCAAGAGTGTGGGCTCCGGGCTTGCCGATCTTGCTGCAGCCCAGCTGGTTTACCAGCTTGCCTAGGCGGCTTCGCTATAGGGCATGCACTTAGTCGCGCGGGCCTGCCCCGATGGAGGGGCATGCCCAAGGAAGCATACGGACATCCGTTAAAACCCGGCAAGCTGTCGACTACCATGCTGCCTCTCCTCAATTCGCGACGAGGTCGCGAACACTTAAAAGTGGCATGCCGGTTTCAGGGCTCGGCGCAAGGTCTCATCGATCACCTCTTTAGCGGCGGTGCTTCTCCAACGACAGCTTGGCCGATTGTCCATCGCTCGAAACTCGCGGCTATCCTAGCTGCTGAGCTATTGCGCATATATTTGTGATCGCTCTAACTCGCGCTGAATACTTTTAAATGCTCAATTCGGATATCTTTGCTCATTTTTATATGCTATTTTCTTCGAAAATGGACATAAATAGATGAACAAAAAACAAGCGGCCCTCGCTCGAAAACAGTTGGAACGACGTCTGGCGCCGGTGCGAGACCTAGAGCTCATTTCGCCGCCACGTGGTTGGATGAAGGCCATCCGCGAGGCCCTCGGCATGACTACNTATTGCGCATATATTTGTGATCGCTCTAACTCAAGCTGAATACTTTTAAATGCTCAATACGGATATCTTTGCTCATTTTTATATGCTATTTTGTTCGAAAATGGACATAAATAGATGAACAAAAAACAAGCGGCCCTCGCTCGAAAACAGTTGGAACGACGTCTGGCGCCGGTGCGAGACCTAGAGCTCATTTCGCCGCCACGTGGTTGGATGAAGGCCATCCGCGAGGCCCTCGGCATGACTACGCGCCAGCTCGCCATGCGCATGGGTGCCGCTCCGTCCCGCATACCGGCGATCGAGAAGGCTGAAGTTTCGGGCTAGGCTTGCAGGATCCCGGCCGTTGGCCGTCGATGCTGATCCTCCGAGACGAGGTTCTTAACCGGTCAAGCCTCAGCGACACATTGCTCGCAACCTCTACACAGGCGCCCAGGAGTTGGCATCCTTGAATCGCGATGTCCGGCATCTCCGCGACGCCATCTATTCACAGATCGGCGGATGGGACGCGCCCGCTTGATCTGTGAAGGCGTCTCGATCCTAAGCTGTTGGCACAGTTCCTCCATCGATGGTGTATTCGGTACCTGTGATCGATTCAGCGCGATCCGATGCCAGGAAAGCAATCAGGTTTGCCACTTCCGTCGGCTTGGCAGGGCGCCCGAGAGGTATGCCGCCCAAACTATCCATGATGATCTTCTTGCCACCCTCAAGATCCGTACCCGCCTTGTCCGCCAAGCGCTGGGCCAAGTGAACGGACGCTTCCGTTTCGATCCAACCCGGAGACACTCGCACGACGCGGACGCCCTTGGGCGATACCTCCTTGGACATGGCCTTGCTATAAGTCGAGAGTGCCGCCTTGGCTGCGGCATAAGCCGTGGTCGCTTCCGGGAGAGGCAGCACTCTTTGGATGGACGTGACATGCACAACCACACCGGTTCCCCGTGCGACCATGTCCGGAACCAGTTCGCGATCGAGTCGAACAGCGGGAAAAAGATTGAGAGACATTTCTTTGTGCCACTCGGCATCAGTTAGCGCCCCAAAGCCACCGCCGGCTGCTGACGAGCCACCCAGCATATGAACGATGATATCGATGTTGCCGAGACGTTGACGCGCAACGTCCGCGACGGCCGCGCACCCCTCTTCAGTCGTGAGATCGGCCTCGACAAACAATTCTTCCGGCAGGTTCTCAGGACGCGCCCGCGCGGTCGTCAACACCTGCGCGCCGAGTTCCCGAAACAGGCTGACGGTCGCAGCCCCGGCCCCCTTGGTTCCAGCAGTAATGAGGGCTCGTTTGCCTCTCAGGTTGAGAAAGTCTGTCATCACGGGATCTCCAGCCTAGCGATCTTGCCGTCCTTGGTGGTGAAGGCATATGAGAGCGTCACCGGACTGCCGGGAAACTGGCCGCTAACTTTGGCTCGGACGAGCACTTTGTTGCCGTCAAGGGTGGATTCCAAAGGTTCAGAAACGTACTGCGTCGCCTTCTTCGCAGCCACCCACCATTCACGGATTGCGACGACGCCTTGATGGCGCGATCCCTCATCTTCCACAACGGCTTCGATCGCAAACGTGTCCGACAGCGCATCCGCATTGCTGCCGCTGTCAGCGTCAAAGTACATGTTCACGATATCAGGCATATCCATTGTGTTTCTCCTCATTGGCTGATCCGATAGTAGCGCTCGACCATTGCGTAGATAAGTGGGATAAGCCGGCATGCGGCAATGAACAGATCGGGACAATGGAACAAGCCAACCTGAAGGAACTTGAAGCGGTCATTGCTATTGCCCGGCGCGGCACATTCCGCGCAGCGGCCATCGATCTCGGCATGTCTACGACAGCGTTGAGCCACACAATAGGCAGGCTTGAGGCGGAGCTTGGGGTGCGATTGTTCAACCGCACCACACGCAGCGTGTCGCTGACGGATGCCGGCAGGCTCTTTGTGCAGCAGGTGGCGCCGTCGCTCCAGGATCTCTATGCCGCTTTGGATTCAGTGCGTGCGCAACGTGAGACACCTTCCGGAACAATACGGATCAACGCGGCGCCGTTCGCGGCGCGCGCAATCATCTCACCGCTCGTGCTTGAGTTCCTGCGCCGCTATCCCGACATGAATGTCGATATTGTAACTGAAGGAAAGATGGTCGATATCGTCAAGGACGGGTTTGATCTGGGAGTCAGGGTTGCGGGCCTCGTTCCCAGCGACATGATTGCCGTTTCGCTCGGCCGGCCCCAGCGACATGCTGTGGTTGGGTCTCCTGAATACTTCGAGAGGCATGGGAAGCCGGTGGTCCCTCCTGATCTTCTCAGCCATCGATGCATTCGCGTTCGCCTGCCCGATGGCTCCCTGTTTCGGTGGCGTTTCGAGAAGGACGGGGAGCAGGTGCAAATCGATGCACGCGGCCCGATATCGCTGGACGAGGCTAGCCTCACAAGAACCGCTGTCCTGGAAAGCGCCGGTATAGGTTACATCTTCGAGCAAGACATTTTCCCGGACATTGAGGCGGGGCGCGTCGTCCGTGTACTGGAAGACTGGACGCCACCATATCCGGGGCTTTGCCTTTACTACCCTGGGCGCCGAAATCTGTCAGCCGGGGTCAGGGCGTTCTTGGAACTTGCGCGTGAGCTCGCGACAGTGAGCTAATTGAACCGCCAGTGGAGAAGCTTGTTTGTCTCTACAACGCTCCAAGCGGACACAGATTTGCAATCCGTGAATGACTGGTTTGCGGCCAGTAGGCGACTGGTGATCTGCGATTCCGGAAGGAACGAGCGGAAAAGCAGACCGTCGGCCTTTAGGATCTCGTTTCAATAGCCTGGACAACCGACGTGGGGCGCAATGCTGCCGTTTGCAGACCTAAGCGTGTCCGTCGCACAATTACCGGCGTCATTCATCATATCAGCTGGCAGCATGCCGACCTGTATTTCCACGAGATCGGCTTCCGCTGGTCACAGCGCATTGTTACGGGCCAGGCAGTGCGGAAAAGCCGAAGTGGCAGGGAACGCATGAAAACCCTGTGTCGCGGGTACCGCGGGCGCTGCAATTGCTGCAAGTCTTTCGCGCCGCTATCGGCCGGCAAATGCGCAGAAGTCCAGATGGTGGGATCATCATCAAATCAGCAGTCGCTGTCTTTGGTTGATAAAGGCCATGTATCGACTGGAATGTGCCGTGCCAGGGGCAGGGTCCGGCTATGCTGCTCTATCGATTTCCGGGATCAACTCCAGTTCGCCGTGAAGCGCAGTTTCCACCGTCTTGAGGTTGAAGCTGGTCTGCATGTTCATCCAAAATTCCGGCGTTGTGCGGAAATACTTGGCGAGGCGCAGAGCGGTATCCGTCGTTATCGGTGTTTGCTCCGCCGCTATACGCTCGATGCGAGTGCGAGGGACATTGAGCTTTTTCGCCAGTGAACCGGCGCTCATGTTCAGCGGAAGTAGGTACTCCTCGCGGAGGATTTCGCCCGGATGGACCGGAGGAAGGATATGGGTCATCTCAAGCTCCTGTGTGCCACGATTGGCCATCAATGGTCGTCAACTATTTCGACGTCTTCGATACCGGCATCTGTCCATACAAAACATATGCGCTACTGATCATTGATTCCTCTCAAGAGCAGAGACTCGATGGTCGGCGGCTCTCCGGCCAAAGCGGAATAGGAGCCCCAGATTTTCTTAGGGCGGTTTTCCCCCTGCCAACGCTAGGCCTAATACCGGCGCGCCCGCGTCGCGAAAACCTCAGAGCTGCGAGCCGATAGGGAGAATCGCATAAAATCCCGCCACGAATTGATCCCAGGGCGAACCCGTAGGCTCATGATAATAGATCCGCTGCGTCCCGTCCGGCTCGGTCTGCGTCCACGAGATCCGCTTGTCCTTGTTCAGCCTTACGGCAAAGGTTTCTTCTCTTAAAACGCCTCTTAGGGCATTCGACGTCATCCTGGTAAATTCAGGCGAGTCGATCAGAATGCCCATCTCCGTATTGATATTCACCGACCGCGGGTCCCAGTTGAACGAGCCGACGAACAGGTAACGATCGTCGATGGTAAACGCCTTGGCATGCAGACCCGATCGCGATTCACCCCAATTGACGCCGCGCCGCGCTTCTTGATCTGCGTCAGGCCGAAGTTCGTAGAGGTGGACTCCTCCTTCCAGAAGAGCCCGCCGGTCCTTTGCATAATGCGCATAGACTGGTTTCACGTCGTTTGATGCCAGCGAATTGGTTACAACCAACACCTCGACGCCCCGCGCCTCAAGTTCCCGCAACCACTCTGTGCCGCGTTTGCCGGGCACGAAATACGCAGAGATGATCTCAATCTTTGATGTCGCATCGGCGAAATACTTTGACAGTTGAGAGGCAAGAATCTCTTCTTCGTTGTCTTCACCGGCCGTTTTTGAAGGGGGGTCCGAGTACATTTTGGCGGGAACCCACGCGAGCTTCAGCGTCGATGGCGTTAGATGCTGCTTCGCAGCCGCACGCACCACGCTGGCATATTCCGTCTCTCGAGCATCCCCGACGATCTCGTCAAGGCGATCGCGCGCTTCGTCGAGACTGAACCCCTCTGGTTCGCCAACGACGGCGCGCGCCGGCACTGCAAACTTGCTGTTCCAGTACTCATCAAAGTTTGTCGAGACTTCATCGACAACGGGTCCAGCCACCAGCACATCGAGATCCGAATAGTTCAATTCCCTCTTGGCCAGGAAATACTCATCGCCGATATTGCGGCCACCGACGATCGACATGGCATTATCGGCGGTCATCGACTTGTTGTGCATCCGGCGGTTGATCCGCTTGAAGTCGGTGAGGACGGCCGCGACAAGGCTCTGATCCCGCCAGAACGGGTTAAAGAGCCGGATTTCGATGTTTTTATGCGAGTCCAGAGCCGCTGTCACGGCGTCATAGCCCTTAGTGTCCATGTCATCGAGCAATAGCCGCACCCGCACACCCCGATCCGCGGCTTGCAGCAAGCTCCACGCAAAGATTTTTCCGGTAGGATCATTGTGCAGAAGGTAATACTGCGCATCGATCGTCTGTTCGGCGGCCGCTGCAAGCGCCAAGCGCGCCGCCAGCGCTTCTTCTCCGTTGCCGATCAGCCTAACCCCGGAGCGACCGTCCCTAGGATCACCAAGCCTTTGGACAGCTTGTGTCAGCCGCGTGCTTGTCGGCTGCGCGGGCGAATATGACGGTGCTTGCTTGAATGTTTGCACGGTGTGAGAACAGGCGGCGAGGAGGAACAAGGAAAGCCCTGCGGCCAGGATAAATGATTTCATACTACGCCCCAGCCAGAATGCTCCACGCCACCGCCCCTTCGCGGCTCGCAAAGCTAGACTTTGGCTGCGCCGCGCACTTTGTCGCTACTACAGATATGCTCTCACGTTTTGAGATTGAGCACCATTCCCGGAGTGATATCGTCCACCAAACCTCATTGTCGCTCCGGGCCGGAAGGTGCCAAGGAGCCGCTTTCGCTTCGCGCGACATCATCGATATCGCCCGGTCGCTCGTCAGGCAGGGCAGGTGATGGCGAGGTCCCGAAAACCTCGTTGTCTGCGGTCCTCAATCAAAACGGAGCGGCTTGTCGGGCCTAGGCTTCCCGGATCCCGGCCGTTCGCCGTCGCGCTGCGGATCCTCCGAGACGAGGCTTTTAACCGGTTAAGCCGCGCGCGAACGGGCTCTGGCAGCGCTCCTGCCGGCGCCTGGTACGCTCATTATTTTCTCGAGTTGCCGGCGGTTCGAACCCACTCAAGGCGAGTGATGGAAGCCAACTGGTCCACCTCAATCAGCCGTGGCCCACCAGTTATTTGCGGCCCCTCACTTTCGGAAGATTGCTCAAGAGGGACTCGCACGCCTTTGTGATGTGGGTAACGAGCAGTTCTGTCGCCTTTGATCGCCATGCATGACAGGCCCGCCCGGCAATGTCTGGTGGGAATGCCGGTACCGCTCGGCCACTGCGGCGGTCCGGGTTCAGGTTTAGCTGTTTTCCATTTTGCGTAAAGCGCGGGTCCCGACGGGAGGGAAACTGGTTGCAATTAAATAACTAAATAGTTACATACTAAATTCGGTCGGCTTTTAGCCGGCGTGTGAATGGACCGCTCGGAGGGGGAATCGATGAAGGTTTTTGGGATGCAGCATATCGGCTTTACTGTGCCTGATCTTGAGGAGGCTGCGGGCTTTTTTGAAGCCGTATTCGGTGCCGCTAGATGCCTACAAACAGGGCCTATCGATGTGGACGACACCTTCATGCAAAGGCGCCTCGGTGTTCCTGCGGGCAGGCGGATCGAAAACATCATGGTGCTACGGGTCGGCAACGGGACCAACCTTGAACTGTTTCAGTATTCCGGAGAGGTTGACGGCGATGCGCCCCTTAAACGCAACAGTCAGCCGGGCGGTTTTCACATGGCGTTCGAGGTTGATGATTGCGAGGTTGCGGCAATGCGCTTGCGTGAGGCAGGTGTCGAGGTGCTCGAAGGGCCGACATATGTCGACAGCGGCGCCATGGAAGGGCTGACCTGGCTCTATCTGAAGGCCCCGTGGGGTCAGTTCCTCGAGGTTGTCAGCATGCCGGGTCCGCTTGGCTATGAACAGGCGGGAGGTCCGGTGCAATGGTCGCCGGTAACCGGTCGCTGACGCATGGTCCCTCCGCTCCGTTCGGTTTGGCGAGCGGATCACCTTCTAAGCACTAATTCACACAGGCAATTTTCCGTTGTCTTGGATGCGGTCATCTTCCTCGGCCGGAAAGGACCTTCATGCCCGATGAAATCATGATTGTCGCAAAGCAGGCCTTTGAGCTGGCGTCCTACGAGGACTTGCCGTTGAAGGCGGGCGAAGTTCGCGGGCGCACGCTCTACACCCTCGTCAGCCAAGGCACTGAACTGGGCTGGGCCAGTGGCGATGCTTTTCCCATTCGTCCCGGTTATGCCGCAGTCTTCAGGGTTGATGAGGTCGCCGGGGATGTCGTCGGCCTTCGGCCCGGCGAACTGAGGTTTGCGATGGGTGCTCATCGCGCCACGCAAACGCATCTCGCCAGACACACCCTGCCGCTGCCGGCTGATCTAGACCCCGGAACTGCAACGCTTGCACGTCTGATGGGCGTGTCGATGACCACGTTGATGACAACCATGGCTCGCCCCGGCGACCGCGTCGTCATCACAGGAGCCGGCCCGGTCGGCCTTCTCGCCGCACACCTTTTCAATATCAGCGGCTACCGTGTGACCGTCGTCGACCCTGACGAGCGGAGGCGAGCGCAGTTGGCACGAAGCGGTCTTTCCGATTGCAGAGAGCGGATGCCTCTTGGGGACGATGCCTTCGCCGGTCGGGTCGCGCTTGTCGTGGATTGCTCGGGGCATGAAAATGCGATCCTTGATGGATGCCGCCTTGTGCGCAGGCTTGGGGAGGTGGTCATGGTTGGCGTTCCCTGGCGCAAATGGACGGATGCATCTGCCCACGATCTCATGAACGCCGTCTTCTTCAATCTTGCCAGCCTGCGCTCTGGTTGGGAGTGGGAAATCCCAATGCACGCGCAAGGATTTCAATGGGAGGAGCTTCTCGCAGGGTACAACAATGCACCCCATTCAGTTTTCAGCGGTTTCTCGCTTGCGCTCGACTGGCTCGCTGAGGGCCGCATTCCACTCGACGGCCTGATACGGCAGGTCGTGCCAAACAATCCTTCATCGCTCTATTCGGATATCGCGGCCAAGCGCATTGAAGAGCCCTTCATCGTTCTCGATTGGACCCGTCTTGAGGGGGGAGAATAATGGAGCGCTCTCACCAGGAAAGTGGGCTGATCGTCACCGCCACGGCGCTTGCTGCAAATGCTGGGCTGCGCCTTGTCGGTCATGTGGTTGCGTACGCATCCAGGAACGCCTGGCGGGTGGCAGTTTGCGTGGTCGATCCGCAAGGCGCGACACTTGCGGCGGCGCGAATGGATGAGGTGGCGCCGCCAATCTTAGACTTCGCGATGGACAAAGCCTTCACCGCGGCGACGATGAGACGTACGACGGAAGCGTTCTTTGAGAGAATGGACAATAGTCCTTCGCTGCGGCTGGGCCTAGCCAATCGGTCTCGGCTTTTGGTCTGGGGCGGAGGTCTGCCAATCATCCACGGCGACCGGGTTGTCGGCGGGATTGGTGTGTCTGGTGCGCGAGACGTCGAAGATATCGAATGCGCCCGCCATGCACTCGACCTCGAGGGGCTGTCTTTCGAGCTCTAGCGAGCTTAGGCGCAAACCAGCCGCATGATGGTCTCGATATTGAAGCGGAGGCGTTCGTCGACCGCCTCCCTCGCCATCAAGTCACGTTCGAACACGATCGAGCCGGTGAAGCGGTTGGTGAGGTAATAGTAGCCGATTGCCGCAATGGTAATGTTCAGTTGCACTGGATCGATGCCGTGGCGAAAGACACCTTCAGAGGCGCCTCGTTCCAGCAACACTTCCACCATGTTGACGAACTTGCGGCTGGCCGTCTTGATCACTACGGATTTTTTCAGGTGCTTGGCGCGATGCAGGTTCTCGCTGTTGACCAGAGTGATGAATTCGGGGTTTTTCAGATAGTATTCCCAGGTGAAACGAACGAGCTTTTCGAGAGCTGCCTTTGGCTGCAAGTCATCGAGGTTAAGCTTCTGTTCCGCCGTGCGTATGTCGATATAGGCATCTTCCAGGACAGTCTGAAACAGGCCCTCCTTGCTTTCGAAATAGTGGTAGATCATCCGCTTGTTGGCCTTGGCCTTCTCGGCGATTACATCGACTCTCGCGCCGCCTAAGCCATTCTTTGCGAATTCTTTTTTGGCGGCATCCAGAATGCGTGCCTTGGTCGCCTCCGCATCGCGGATGCGCGGTTTGCGGCCCGGCTTTTCGGTCGGTTCGTTGATCATGCTCAAGGCCATTCCTCCAGCGCGCTCGCGGCTCATGTTGGCCAGTCATACACGCCAGCGTGCGTATCCGTCAAAGCGGTCAGTCGAAAATCATCAAGGCCGCAATCGCGAAAGGCTCTTGACTCCGGCTCCATCAAAGAAGTAACTAGTTAGTGCGTTAAGTGGGCGTGGGAGAGCTGAGGAGGCTCGGCCCCGAAGGTGTGGATCGCCTTTGTTGCCCTCTGAAAAACCCGCCGAATGCGGGGAACGTTCAAACGTGGATTTGGGAGGAACGCCATGTCGACCTTTATCAAGGACTTTATCGAGCGCGAGACGCTCAGCCGTCGCCACTTCATCCTGGCCGCCGCCGCCGGCGTTGGGGCCATGACGGTTCCGGCCATTCTCGGGCGCAGTGGCGCACATGCGGCGCTGGTCGATCCGGCCATCGCATGGAGCTATCGCGATCGCGCCTCCGCCTACTGGAATTCGGTGATCTCGGGCGCTGAGGCTTTTGTCGAAACGATCGGCAAGCCGAAAGGTGCGCTTGTCAGCCTGATCAATGAAGGCTCGTCGGAAAAGTCACTCGCCGACATCAAGGCCTTCCTCGCCAAGAACAACGGCAACTGCGCGATTGCCTGCGATGCCAATGACAGCCCGAATGCAAGGCCAGTGGTGGAGGCGGTGTCTGCCGCCGGAGGTTACATCTCGACAATCTGGAACAAGACAGACGATCTGCATCCCTGGGACTTCGGTGATAACTACGTCTCCCACATGACCTGGTCGGACGAGAAACCGGCGGAAGAAACCGCGCGGATCCTGTTTGAGGCCATGGGTGGCGAGGGCGGAGTTGTTCATCTCGGTGGCATTGCTGCCAACAACCCTGCGGTTGAGCGCCTCAATGGCCTCAAGAACGCACTCAAGGATTATCCGAAGATCGAACTGCTCGACGCGCAGCCGGCCGACTGGGACACGCAGAAGGGCGCGGAACTCATGGCGTCGTTCCTGACCCGTCACGGTGACAAGATCAAGGGCGTACATTGCGCCAATGACAACATCGCCTATGGAGTGATCGAGGCCCTCCGGGCCGAAGGCATCGAAGGCATGCCGATCGTCGCTTACGACGGCAATCTCGAGGCCGTGCAGATGGTGCTGGAGGGTCAACTCCTGGCGACCGTCTTTACCAATCCGCATTGGGGCGGCGGCGTCACCGCGGCGCTCGCCTATCACGCAGCAATCGGCAGCTTCAAACCGTCCGAAGAGTCGAAAGAGCATCGTGAATTCTACGGTCCGACGATCCTCGTTACCGCCAAGGATGCAGAGGAATTCAAGGCAAAGTATCTCGATTCCGTGCCGGCTTACGACTGGAAGGATTTCTGGGGCCCGTCCAACGGCCAGATCCAGTACTGAGCTATCCGTCTGATGGAGGCGTCGTCGCATTCGCCTCCATTTCATTCATCACAGTCCGGGCGAAGGGGTGCCTAACGTGACACGTCGCATATCGCGCGAAACCTTGATCAAATGGGCGCCGTTGCTGGTGCTGATCGCGCTGGTGATCTTTTTCACCGCCCTCAATCCGACCTTCTTCTCGGTCCGCAATTTTGCCCGCATCGCCATCGCGGCGGCGCCGGCGCTGATGGTCGCCGTCGGCGTGACATTCATCATCATCATGGGATCGATCGACCTTTCCATGGAAGGAGCGATCTCGCTCACGGCGGTCGTATTCGCGTTCGCCTTTGCGAAGTTCGGCGGCACGCTGATGAGCGCCGGTTGGCTGGCCATTCCGCTTATCCTTATGGTCGGCGGGCTGATCGGGCTCGTCAATGGGCTGGTTCACGTCAAGCTGCGAATACCCTCCTTCATGGCCAGCCTTGCGATGGGCTTCGTTGGGACCGGGGCTGCAATCCTCCTGACGGGCGGCGATATCGTCAAGGTGAGCGACGCAACGTTTCGGGGACTTTTGACCGTGCGCTGGTTCGGTTTCCCGATCATGGTCTACATCGCCGGCTTCTTCCTGCTCGTTGCCTGGTTCATACAAGCGCACACCACGCTCGGCCGCAACTTTTATGCCGTCGGTGGTGGCGAGGAACTGGCACATGCATCCGGTCTCAACGTCAACCGCGTGCGTGTCACCGGTTTCGCGCTTGCCGGCGTCTTTTACGCACTGGCAGCGATCCTGGTCGTGGCGCGCATCGGTCAGGCCGAGTCCGTGACCGGCTCGAACTTCATGTTCATCTCGATCACCTCGGTCGTAGTGGGTGGCGTTGCGCTCTGGGGCGGGATCGGGGGTGTGTGGAACGCGCTCGTCGGCGTCCTTATCGTCGGTGTCATCAATAATGGAATGGTCGTCGTCGGTCTGCCCGATTTTCTCCAGGACGGGGTTCTCGGATTGCTCGTCATTCTTGCTGTCGTGCTGTCGACCGACCGCAAGATGGTTTCCTTCGTGAAGTGAGGCAGGGCCATGTACGAACTGAAAGCCGTCGATAAGAAATTCCCCGGTGTTCACGCACTCAAGGCTATCGATTTTCACATCAAGCGCGGCGAGATCGTCGGGCTGGTCGGCGAGAACGGCGCGGGCAAATCCACATTGATGAAGGTGATCTACGGGGCCTACCAACCCGATGGCGGGCACATTCTGATCAATGGCCAGACCGTGCGCTTTGCCAATCCTCGCCAGGCCATGGAGAAGGGTATTGGCATGGTCTTTCAGGAGCAGTCGCTGATTGCCAACCTGACGGTGATGGAGAACATTTTCCTTGGTTACGAACAGCAGTTTGTAAGGTTCGGCGTCATCAACTGGAACGCAATGGCAACGGCAGCCAAGGCGCAACTCGCCAAGGTCAAGCTCGATATCGATCCCGCGACCATTACCTCGAAGCTTTCCTTCGCGCAGCGACAGCTTGTGGAACTTGCCAAGGTTCTCACCCTCGAAGAACGCGTTGACGGTGATCTGGTCATTCTTCTCGATGAACCGACTTCGGTTCTGTCCAAGGAAGAAGTGCAACTGCTCTTCAAGCTGGTACGCGAACTGGTCACGCGCGCGTCCTTCATATTTGTCTCCCATCGCATGGACGAGGTGATGGAGCTTTCAGACCGTATCTACGTGATGAAGGACGGTCATGTCGTCGATGTCGTGGAGCGCGGTACCGCCCAGACCGAAGCGATCCAGCACAAGATGGTCGGCCGCAACGTCGACAAGGAATACTATCGCGAACAGCTGCAGAAACCCTTCGATCGATCCAAGGTTCTGGTCGAGATGGATGGGGTCGGACTGCCCGGACGCACGAAGGACATCTCCCTAAAACTGCATGCCGGGGAAGTCTTGTGCCTGGTGGGAACGGAAGGGTCGGGGCGCGAGGCGATCTTGCGGATGATCTACGGAATGCTCACCCCAACCCAGGGAAATCTCCAGATCAAGGGCGGCAAGGTGAAGATTTTCTCGCCTCGCCACGCAGTGAACCAAGGTGTCGGCTACGTCCCTCGCGAACGCAAGGTCGAGGGCATCGTCGCCGGCATGAACGTCTACGAGAACATGACACTCTCGCAAATGAACAAGCATTCTCGCGCCGGCGTCCTGCGGATATCCGAAGAGCGCGCACTTGCGCGCGACTGGATCAAGAAGCTTTCGATCAAGGCACATTCCGAATTCGCGGATTGCGGAAACCTGTCCGGCGGCAATCAGCAGAAGGTCGTTCTAGCCAAGTGGCGATCGGCGGGATCGGACATCATGCTGCTCGATCACCCGACCCGCGGCTTGGATATCGGAGCCAAGGAAGATGTCTACGACATGATCCGCGAAATGAGCGGTGCCGGTGTCGGCATCGTCCTGGTCGCCGATACCCTGGAGGAGGCCATCGGGCTGTCTCACACCATCGTCGTCGTGAAGGATGGCCGCATTCAGAAGAACTTCGATTGCGTGCCGGGGGCAAAGCCCTCGCTATACGATCTCCTGCATTACATGATCTGAGGGAAACATGGACATTCAGCGTCTCAAACCGCATCTTCCCTGGATAACGCTGCTGGTGCTCGTCGCCCTCGTCGGCGTTACCCACCCGGGCTTCCTGAAGCCAGCCAATCTCATGAGCCTGGCGGGTGATATCGTGCCGCTGTTCATCATGGCACTCGGACTGACCTTTGCCATTTATATCGGCGGGATAGATCTGTCCGCCCAGTCGATGGCGAACATGGTGACCGTCATTGCATCGGTCTACCTTGCCTCCATGGGCGCCTGGGTCGCTGTCGCCTGCGTTGCCGCAGGCTTCCTGCTGGGCACATTGTCGGGGTATGTGACGACGCGGCTCTATGTTCCGTCGTTCATCTCCACTCTTGCAGTCGGCGGCGTGGCGTTCTCGGTCGCGCAATGGCTTTCCGGGCAGCGCGCGCTCAACATGGACGCGACCCAGCGAAACGAGACCTTCGGCTGGATGATCGGTCGTACATGGGGCGTGCCGAACGAACTCTTGATCTCGGCCGTGCTGCTTTGCATCTGCCTATTTATCGAACGCCGCACGACGCTCGGCCGGGCGCTGAAAGCAGTCGGCGCCGGCGAACTGGCGGCTGCGGCCTCCGGGCTCAACGTGGCACGCTACAAGATCCTTGCCTTTGCAATATCAGGGGCACTGGCGGCGATTGCCGGACTGCTCTTTGCCGTCAAGCTTTCAGGCGGCGCGCCGACGATTGCGAACGGGTTCCTGCTGCCGGCAATCGTTGCGGTTTTGGTCGGTGGTACGCCCCTGACCGGGGGTGTCGGAGGCGTTCTCAACACGGTCATCGGAACGCTGATTGTCGCCGTCATCCGCGCCTCCATGCTCTATTTCGAGATAGACGCAACACAGCAGCAGATGGTTTTCGGCATCGTTCTCATTGTCGCGATCGCACTCACGATCGATCGCGCCAAGTTGCGCACGGTGAAATAGGAGGCGGCGATGGGCAAGATGCAAGCCGCGGTTCTGGTCGAACCGCGCCGTTTCGAGATAATTGCGGTCGAAGTTCCGTCGATCGGCCCCGATGATGCCCTTATCCGTGTGACGCGGACAGGCATATGTGGGACCGACGTCCATATCTTCAACGGCCATTATGCCGCCGACCGGCTACCACTTGTTCCAGGCCACGAGTTCTGCGGCACGGTCGCCGACTTCGGCGGGAGCGTTCGCCATCTGCAGCGTGACATGCGCGTGGTCGTGGACATCAATATCGGTTGCGGCACCTGCTATTGGTGCCGCCGCAACGAGGTCCTCAACTGCGCCGAGGTTGTCCAGGTCGGCATTGGTCGCGATGGCGCCTTTGCCGAGTATGTGGCCATCCCGGCGCGCCTCGTCATACCGGTTCCCGACACCGTGCCTGATGCCGTACTCGCCTTGACCGAGCCGGTCGCATGCGTTGTGCGTGCGGCGCGCAAGGCGAATGTGACATTTGGGCAATCGGTCGTCGTTTTCGGAGCAGGCCCGATCGGCAATCTGCACGTTCAGATGATGCGCCTGGTGGGTGCCGCTCCAATCATTGTTACAGATCTGTCGACTGACCGCTGCCGAATGGCACTGGAGGCGGGAGCGGACGCGGCCGTGTCGGACCCCACCACTCTCAAGGCGACGGTGATGGCCATGACCGACGGACGAGGCGCCGATATCGTCATTGAAAGCGTTGGTAGCAAGGCGCTCTATGGCCAGGCGTTTGAACTGTCTCGTCGTGGTGGCCATGTCGCCTTTTTCGGGATCACAGCGCCTGGCGAGACGGTGCCGGTCGATATCCTGAAGACCGTGCTTGAAGAGGGCGGTTTGAAGGGATCGGTCGCTGGCATGGGCGAGGACATGCATGACGCGTTGACGCTCCTTGCACACGGTCGGTTCGAGACGAAGGACTTCACCGGCGCCGACTATCCGTTGGATCGAATCCAGGAGGCGTTCGATACGCTCGCCAATCGGTCCCATCACCTCAAGACCCAAATTGTGATGGCGTGATCGCGCAGGCGTTGCTAGATCGCGCATAACTGTTCAGTTACTAATCCATCGCCTGATGGATACGGAATCTCAGAGTGGAGGCATCCCATGGACCAAGTCAAAAACTACCTTCTCCCGCCAAAGGCCCCGCGTGAATTTGGCTTCTTCGTGGATGGACGGTGGCATGAGAGCCGTGACCAGTTCGAGCGCCTGTCGCCTGGCCATGGCGTTCCAGCCACGCGCACCGCGAAATGCACTCCGGAAGATTTGAACGCAGCTGTTGCCTCCGCTCGCCGGGCTTTCGAGGATCGCCGTTGGTCCGGCCTTTCGGGGGCCGCCCGTGGGGCAGTCCTTTTGCGTGTTGCCGAGATTCTGCGGCAACGCCGGGATGAGATCGCCTACTTTGAAACATTGGAGAATGGCAAACCGATCGCCCAGGCGCGCGGAGAGATTGATCATTGCATCGCCTGCTTTGAAGTCGGCGCCGGTGCCGCTCGGCTCTTGCACGGCGACAGCTACAATTCGCTGGGCGACGGACTATTCGGCATGGTTCTTCGCGAACCGATCGGTGTCGTGGGTCTCATTACCCCGTGGAACTTTCCATTCCTCATTCTTTGCGAACGCGTGCCCTTCATCCTTGCCTCAGGCTGCACGATGGTGGTCAAGCCTTCGGAGGTGACGTCCGCGACCACGCTCATCCTTGCCGAGGTGCTCGCCGAGGCGGGACTGCCTGATGGCGTCTACAACGTCATCACCGGTTCGGGCCGCACCATCGGCCAGGCTCTGACGGAACACCCTGATGTGGACATGCTGTCCTTCACCGGCTCCACCGCAGTCGGGCGCTCGTGCGTTCACGCGGCCGCCGACAGCAACTTCAAGAAGCTCGGACTGGAACTGGGAGGCAAGAACCCGATCATCGTTTTTGCGGATTCGGATCTCGAAGATGCGGCGGACGGGGCGGCATTCGGCATCAGCTTCAACACTGGGCAGTGCTGCGTCTCGTCTTCGCGGCTCATCGTCGAACGCTCAGTGGCCGCGGAATTCGAAAAGCTTCTCGCCGAAAAGATGGCGCGGATACGCGTCGGCGATCCTCTCGATGAGGCTACCCAGGTCGGAGCGATTACCACCGACCAGCAGAACACGACCATTCTGGATTATATCGCCAAGGGCAAGGCGGAAGGCGCACAGCTCGTTACAGGCGGCCAGGCCATTGATCTCGGCAAGGGCCAATATATCGCACCGACGCTGTTCACCGGGGTTTCCCCTGACATGGCGATCGCCCGGGACGAGATCTTCGGGCCCGTCCTCTGCTCGATGTCGTTCGACACGATCGAACAGGCGATCGAGTTGGCCAACGACACTGTCTATGGCCTCGCTGCCAGCGTGTGGACCAAGAACATAGACAAGGCATTGACGGTCACCCGCCGCGTTCGCGCCGGTCGTTTCTGGGTCAACACGATCATGGCAGGTGGGCCGGAGATGCCGCTGGGCGGCTTCAAGCAGTCCGGATGGGGACGCGAGGCGGGCACCTATGGCGTGGAGGAGTACACCCAGGTCAAATCCGTTCACGTCGAGATCGGCAAACGCTCACACTGGATCGCATGATGGTGCAAGGATTTGACTATGTGATCGTCGGAGGCGGCTCGTCGGGCTGCGTGCTTGCAGCGCGCCTTTCGGAAAACCCAGCGACAAGGGTCTGCCTCATTGAGGCCGGTGGGCGCGACAGCCATCCGCTGATCCACATGCCGGTCGGTTTTGCAAAGATGACTGCAGGCCCGATGACCTGGGGTCTGACCACGGCGCCGCAGATACATGCTAACAACCGTGAGATCCCCTACGCCCAGGCGAAGGTACTCGGCGGCGGATCCTCCATCAACGCCGAGGTATTCACCCGCGGTCACCCGAGCGATTACGACCGCTGGGTGGAAGAGGGGGCGGAGGGCTGGGGCTTCAAGGACATCCAGAAGTATTTCTTGCGGTCCGAGGGCAACACGATCCTCTCGGGACAATGGCATGGAACCGACGGGCCGCTCGGCGTCTCGAACATAGCCAATCCGCAAGTTCTGACGCGTGCCTTCGTTCAAAGCTGCCAGGAGTTCGGAATTCCGTACAATCCGGATTTCAACGGCCCCGTTCAGGAGGGCACGGGCGTTTACCAGACTACGACCCGCAACAGTCGGCGCTGCTCGGCGGCTGTGGGATATCTGCGCCCGGCACTCAAGCGCCGGAACCTGACGCTGGTCACAGGCGCGTTGGTGCTTCGGGTGGTTTTTGAAGGGCGACGCGCCGTGGGTGTCGAATACGCGACGGGTGGCGCCTCCAGGATCGTTCGCGCCGACAGTGAGGTCATCGTGACCTCCGGCGCCATCGGCACACCCAAATTGATGATGCTTTCCGGCGTCGGCCCGGCAGCGGCCTTGCGCGGCCATGGTATCGACGTGGTCCAGGATATGCCTGGTGTCGGCGAGAACCTGCACGATCACTTTGGCGTCGATATCGTTGCCGAACTCAAGGGACATGACAGTCTGGACAAGTACAACAGGCCGCATTGGATGCTTTGGGCCGGCCTGGAATATGCATTGTTCAAGTCCGGCCCGGTTGCTTCGAATGTCGTTGAGGGCGGTGCGTTCTGGTATGCCGACAAGGCCAGTCCCTGTCCCGATCTTCAGTTCCATTTTCTGGCTGGGGCGGGGGCGGAGGCCGGCGTGCCGAGTGTTCGAAAGGGCGCCTCCGGCATCACGTTGAACTCTTACACGGTGCGTCCGAAATCGCGTGGTTCAGTCGCCTTGCGTTCGGCCGACCCGCGCGCGCTTCCGATCGTAGACCCCAATTTCCTGGGTGATGCCGATGACCTGCGGATCTCCGTCGAAGGCATCCGGATCAGTCGGGAAATCTTCGCACAGCCCTCGCTGCAGAAATATATCAGGACCGTGCGTTTTCCAGACCAGAACGTGCGCACCACCGCTGATTTCGAGGCCTATGCACGTCAGTACGGGCGCACATCCTACCATCCGACCTGTACCTGCAAGATGGGACGAGACGAGATGTCAGTGGTGGATGCCAAGCTGCGTGTTCACGGCCTCGATGGTCTGCGCATTTGCGACAGTTCGGTCATGCCGAGCTTGGTCGGTTCCAACACCAACGCGGCATCGATCATGATCGGCGAAAAGGCCTCCGACCTGATCCGTGGTAACGCTTGAGGCAACTTCATGCGAACGGAACGGGCGGCCTTGCGGCCGCCCTTTCCGTTAGTCCCATTCAGGAACCCAGGGCAACATGCCCGGGGTGATGATGCGATACCCGGTATGCGTCATGGAATCGATCCGATCCATATCGATCGAGGACAAGGTAAAGTCCATGATCTCGAAGTTCGCCCGGATATTCTCCGGCTTGGTGGACATCGTGTTGAGCGGTACGCCCTTCTGCAGGATCCAGCGTAGCGCGATCTGCGCGGCGGATTTTCCATAGGTCGCGCCAATCTCCCCAAAGATCGCATGCTTGAACACCTCGCCACGGGCAACCGAAGCGTAGGACGAAAGCGGGATCCCTGTCTCGGTCGCTGCAGCCAGAAGCGCCCTCTGATCAAGCAGCGGGTGAAACTCCACCTGGTTGGTCACGAGCGGGACCTCCGAAATCGCTTTGGCTTCACGCATCATCCGGGCGGTATAGTTGGAGACGCCAATATTGCGCGCCATCCCGGCGACATGAGCCTTTTGCAGGAGGCGCAACGACGGAGCGACGTCGCCGCCGATTGGTGGCCAGTGCAAGAGGAGAACATCCAACTGGTCTATCTTGAGCGCCTTCAGGCTCGCTTCGACCGAGGGGAGGAACTGCGCCTCGGTGTAGTTGTCGGGATGGACCTTGGAAGTGATGCACAGCTCGTCGCGCGCAACGCCTCCCTCGAGGAGCGCCTGCCCCGTATCGGCCTCGTTGCCGTACATTTGCGCGGTGTCGAAAGCCCTGTAGCCGACATCAAGCGCGGTCTCGATTGCGGCTTTCAATTCGCCTGCCTTCAGCGGATAGGTGCCAAAGCCCCGTTGATGGCATTTTTCGAAATAGATGTTCATTGCTCCTCCTTCGCGTTTTGCGGCTTTGCGCCGTTGTGGCCACGGCGCAAATTGCCCTTGCCTGCCCTTCATTGTCGTGTTTAATGTATAACTGGTTAGTTACTTAGTGCAACGACAAAAGGAGTGCGCAGCAATGTCGAAGGTGAAAACTGCAGCGGAAGCCGCCGGGTTGGTTAGGGACGGTGCCGTGCTTGCGGTTAGTTCCTCTTCGGGGCTTTGCTGCCCCGATGCGGTCCTCAAGGCGCTGGGAGAGCGCTTTGAGCAGGAAGGCCATCCTCGCGGATTGACCTCTGTGCATCCGATCGCAGCCGGCGACTTCTTTGGCACAAAAGGTGTCGATCACATCGCAAAACCGGGCATGCTCTCCAGGATCATCGGAGGATCCTACCCGTCCGGACCGAGCAACGCCGAGCCACCCCTGATCTGGCAGATGATCCTGAAGGAGGAAGTTGCAGCCTGGAACGTGCCGTCGGGCATTGTGTTCGACATGCTGCGCGAGGGCGCTGCCAAGCGGCCGGGCGTGTTGACCAAGGTCGGAATGGATACGTTTGTCGATCCGGACCAGGAAGGCTGCGCGATGAACGCGACGGCCCGTGGCGCTCCGATGGTTAGCCGGGTGGAATTTGCTGGCGAGGACTGGCTGCATTTTCCGGCTATCCATCCCGATGTCGCCATCATCCGCGCGACGACGGCCGATGAGAATGGAAATCTGACATTCGAGCAGGAGGGCGCGACGCTCGGTGCGATGGAGATGGCGCTGGCGGCTCGAAATTCCGGCGGACTGGTGATTGCTCAGGTCCGCAGGGTTGCCGCGACAGGGACATTGCGTCCACACGACGTTCGCGTTCCCGGCATCCTCGTCGACGTCATCGTCGAAGCGCCCGACCAATTGCAAACGACTGCGACCCCTTACGACCCGGCCATTTCAGGTGAACTGTTTCGGCCCCTGCACACATTCCGTATCCCGGCTCTGGACGTGGGCAAGGTGATCGCACGGCGCGTCGCGCAGGAACTACAAGCGGGTTGGGCCGTCAATATCGGGTTCGGTATCTCGGCCAACGTGCCGCGTGTTCTCATCGAGGAAGGACATCACGGCAAGATCACATGGGTCATCGAACAAGGCGCCGTCGGCGGCATTCCTCTGCTCGATTTCAAGTTTGGCTGTGCCGCCAATGCCGAGGCGTTCGTCGCATCACCGCATCAGTTCTGCTATTTCCAGGCCGGAGGTTTTGACTGCTCGCTGCTTTCCTTCCTCGAAATCGACGCCGAGGGTTCCGTGAATGTCAGCCGCCTGGCTGCGACACCGCACCGGACTGCCGGCGCAGGCGGCTTTGTCGACATCACGGCACGAGCGAAAAAGATCGTCTTCTCCGGCAATTTCAACGCCGGCGCCAAGATGCGGCTTGAAGACGGGCGCCTGGTCATCGACAAGGAAGGACGGGTCGCCAAGATTGTTCCCAAGGTCGATCAGGTCAGCTTTTCGGGCAGGCGTGCCCGTGCCCAGGGCCAGGACATCACTTATGTCACCGAACGCTGTGTCATGCGGCTGGAGGCGGATGGGCTGGTTATCACCGAGATCGCGCCCGGTATCGACCTGCAGCGCGATGTCCTCGCCCAGGCGACAACGCCACTGCGTGTTTCCGACACGCTGAAGATCATGGACGACGTACTGTTTCGCGCGTCAACGATGGGGATGGCGCTGTGACCGACCCGCGTCTCGACCTCGCAATTTCCGGGGATATCGCCTGGCTGACGATCCGGCGGCCTGACAAGCTGAACGCGCTCGACGCCGATATGGTCGATGCGCTGATGCCGATATGTCGCGCGATAGAGCGTTCCACCGCGCGGGTTGCGATCCTGACGGGGGAGGGATCCCGATCATTCTGCGCAGGCGGCGATATCGATGCGTGGAGCAGCGCCTCGCCGAAGGCTTTTGCGCGTCATTGGGTGCGCGACGGCCATGCTGCCTTCGACGCGCTCGCACGCCTTTCCGTGCCCTTGATCGCGGTCCTGAATGGACACACGCTGGGCGGCGGATTGGAGCTGGCGGCCTGTGCTGATCTGAGGATTGCCGAAGCCCATGTGCGCATCGGTCAACCGGAGCCGGGTCTGGGCATCATCCCGGGCTGGTCAGGCACGCAGCGTGTGGCGCGCCGCTTCGGCGCCCAAATCGTGCGACGGATGTCGCTCTTCGGCGAAGTCTATACAGCTGATCAGGCGCTTGACCTGGGCTTGGTCGATCAGGTGGTTGCGACCGGCGAGGGGCTGGCTGCGGGCGAGAGGGCCGCGGCACGGGTGATCGGTCGCTCGGGTCGGGCGGTTGAACTGACCAAGATGCTGATCAATGCCGCGGAAGGCGAGGAAAACGAACGGGTCGTTGAAAGCTTCGCCGGTGAGATCGCCGCAGGCTCTGAGGAATTGCAGGAGGGCCTGGCGGCGTTTCGAGAAAAGCGTTCGGCGTCCTTTGCGCAAAAGGCGCGCCCGTGACGGCAGCGCCAAAACGCTCCGACACAGTGTCGCCTTGATGCATGTCGGGGCGTTGTGTCGAAACAACGGACGTGGAAACTTAAACGAGATGGACGAGATTTTATGACGCCCGAAGACAGGATACTGCTTCGCGACCTATTCAGCGTCGCCGTTAGTGCCGCCGATCCGGAAACAGCCCTTCGCGCGCATCTTCCTTCACGACCGCGCGGACGCACGATCGTTATCGGGGCCGGCAAGGGAGTAGCTCAACTCGCCCGCGCATTCGAGCGCTTGTGGGATGCGCCCGTCGAAGGGGTGGTGGTCACGCGCTACGGCTATGGCGTGCCGTGCGAACGGATCCGCGTCGTCGAGGCTGCGCATCCGGTACCCGATCTTGCCGGGCTCGAGGCGTCGCGGCTGCTTTTTCAGGCGGTCGAGGGATTGACGCAAGACGATCTTGTCGTAGCTCTTGTGTGCGGTGGCGGGTCGGCGCTTCTTCCGTGCCCACCAGGTCGCTTGACGCTTGAGGACGAAGTGGCGCTGAACCGGGCCCTGCTTTCGAGCGGCGCACCGATTTCGGTGATGAATGCCATCCGCAAGCAGGTGTCGGGCATAAAGGGAGGCCGTCTTGCAGCCGCCTGCCATCCTGCGAAAGTCGTCAGCCTCGTGGTCTCCGACGTGCCGGGGGACGATCCGGCGCAGGTTGCATCGGGGCCGACGATACCGGATGCCACCGATCGCGCCCATGCGCGGGTAATGGTGGATGCCTGGCGCATCCGCATCCCACCGAAGGTGGCTGATTGGCTCGCAGACGATCAGGGGCTCGCGCCGTTTTGGCGCGACCATGTCTTCGCAGGACATGAAGTGCATGTGATCGCCTCGGCACGGCTCTCTCTCGAAGCCGCTGCAATCCATGCGCAGGCCGAAAGCATCCCAGCAGTCATCCTGTCGGACGCGATCGAAGGTGAGGCCCGGGACGTCGCCCGGGTCCACGCGGCAATCGCGCGCGAGGTTGCCCTGCGCGACAGGCCGTTTACCCGACCGGTGCTGATCCTGTCCGGCGGCGAAACCACGGTTACCCTTCGCGGCAATGGGAAGGGCGGACGCAACACCGAGTTCCTTCTAGCCTTGGCGATCGCAGCTGACGGCGTCCCCTTCACTGCCATCGCCGGCGACACCGATGGTATTGACGGTTCCGAAGACAATGCTGGTGCATTCGCCGATGGACAGAGTGCGGCTCGGCTGCGCGCGCTCGGCCTCGATCCTGTCGCCACGCTTTCCGCCAATGACGCCTGGACGGCATTTGACCGTCTGGGGGACCTGTTCGTACCCGGCCCGACCGGGACGAACGTCAACGATTTCCGTGCCATCCTGATCAGGTGAGCCTGGCGGCTCTACGGGGCCGACGCAAATTGCCGAAGAGGCTGGGCGGAGCCGGCCTCTTCGGCAGGCGTATCGCACTAGCCGGCTACAGGCGTCGGTGCATCCTCGCGCAAAAGCCCCTTGACCTTTAGATCGACCCAGAAGTCTGCGGGGATGGGGTGCGCAAACCAGGCCAGGTTCTGGTTCAACTGCTCAACCGTCCGCGTACCAGCCATAAACGACGGAATGGCCGGATGCGCGGCCACGAACTGCAGCGCAGCTGCGGCCAGCGGTACGTTGTGGTCCCTACAGACCGCTTCGATCCTGCTGACCTTGTCGAGGATCGCTGTCGATGCGGGCGCATAGTTATACTTTGCTCCCTCTTTTGCCCCAGTCGCCAGAATGCCTGAATTGAACCCTCCGCCGACAATCACTGCGGCGCCTCGCTCCTCGCACAGGGGCAGGAAGGCATCGAGCGAATCCTGCTCGAGAAGGGTGTAGCGGCCGGCCAGAAGGAAGCAGTCGAAATCCCTCTGTTTCAAGGCTTCAAGGCAGACTTCCCATTCGTTGACGCCGACGCCGATCGCCTTGATCGTCCCCTCATCCCTCAACTTCTCGAGGGCACGCCATGCGCCGTCCATGGCTTGTTTGAAAACCTCCGGCTGATCGTTTCCTCGTGTGAAGACGTCGATGTCATGGATGAAGCAGACGTCCATCCTTTCGAG
Organism: Ensifer sp. Root127; assembly: GCF_001425225.1. Classification (NCBI taxonomy): domain Bacteria; kingdom Pseudomonadati; phylum Pseudomonadota; class Alphaproteobacteria; order Hyphomicrobiales; family Rhizobiaceae; genus Ensifer; species Ensifer sp. Root127. The sequence continues at coordinate 4,599 of NZ_LMDX01000030.1, read as the reverse complement.
GCCCATGCGCTGGAGGCTGTCCTCGAACGCCCGCATCGTCCCGTCGTAACTGTAGTCGAAATCCATCTCAAAGGGAGCGGCGTCGACCCAGGGCGTGAAATCGATCGTCTCCCGCTTAGCTGGCTTCAGCCGGCGGCCGACCTTGGAGGAAAGGACGAAGTCGTCCCTGTTCTTCCAGCGCAAACTGTAACCCGTTCGCAGTTCGGCAAGCCCATGACCGTACATCGGCGCGGTATCGTAAAACCGGACGCCGGCGTTCCAGGCCGTGTCGAACATCGCCTCGGCGGTCGGCTCGTTGATGGGGCGAAAGATGTTGCCAAGTGGCGCCGTTCCGAAACCGAAGGTGGTCACGTTGATGTCGATCCGACCGAGTTTGCGCTTTTTTCCGGGGTGCATGCTGATCCTCCTTAAGTAACTGAATGGTGAATTGTAACCACGCCCGGAGGACCGGCGCAAGCCGGTTGAAGCAACGTCGAAAAATTTTCTGACTTGACGGAAAGGAGTTCGCGGCAGTATGTAACTAGATAGTTACTACTAGCGGGATGGAGAACATGTATCTGAGCGAAACGCAGGACCAAGTGCGCGAGATGGCCCGCGCCTTCGCCGACGAAGTGATCCGGCCGATGGCGGAGCAACTCGATCGCGAGGAGCGATTCCCGGCCGACCTCTATGATGAAATGGGCAAGCTCGGCCTGTTCGGAATTGGTGTTCCCGAAGCGCTCGGCGGGCCGGGATTCGACACCTTGACCTATGCCGTGGTGATGGAGGAACTCAGCCGCGGCTACGCCTCGGTCGCCGATCAATGCGGCCTGATTGAGCTCATTTCCACGCTATTGGTGCGCCACGGAACAGTGACCCAGCAAAAGATGCTGCCAGCCGTTTTGAGCATGCAGACCAAGGTTGCCTACTGCATCACCGAGCCGGAGGCCGGCACTGATGTTTCGGGTATTCGCACGACGGCGACGCGCGACGGCAACGGCTGGCGTCTGAACGGCGGCAAGATCTGGATACACAATGCTCCGGTCGCAGACGTCGGCTTCGTGCTCGCGAGAACCGACAAGGAAGCGGGCAATCGCGGCATGTCGATATTTGTCGTCGATCTGCACGCCGCGGGTGTCGAGAGAGGGCCGAAGGAGCACAAGATGGGTCAGCGGGCAAGCCAGGTCGGCGCGCTGACGTTTACGGATGTGAGCCTTTCGGCGGATGCGCTTCTGGGCGAGGCAGGTCGTGGTTTCCACATGATGATGTCCGTTCTCGACAAGGGGCGCGTCGGTATCGCAGCCTTAGCCGTCGGCATTGGGCAAGCCGGCCTTGAGGCTGCCGTCGACTACGCCGGTACCCGCAAACAGTTCGGCAAATCCATCGCCGACTTCCAGGGCGTACAGTGGCTTTTGGCAGACATGGCAAAGGACATCGAGGCGGCGCGGCTCTTGGTTCATTCGGCCGCATCCAAGATTGATGCCGGCGCGGACGCGACCAAGGCTTGCTCGATTGCCAAATGCTTTGCCGGCGACATGGCCGTTCAGCGCACGGCAGACGCCGTGCAGGTCTTTGGCGGTTCGGGCTATATTCGCGGCTTCGAAGTCGAACGCCTCTATCGCGATGCGAAGATCACCCAGATCTACGAGGGTACCAATCAGATCCAGCGCATGATCATTGCGCGCGAACTTCTGAAAAAGGGAGCACGCGCATGACTGGGACTGATATGCGCCCGGTGGCGCTGGTTACCGGCTCGTCGCGCGGTATCGGTCTGGCTGCTGCGGAGGCATTGGCGAAGGAAGGTTTCGCAGTGGCGGTCAACGGTCGCGGCGATGATCGCGAACTTGCCGCGGCGGTTGCTCGCGTTGCCGCGCATGGCAATCCAGTGATGGCCACTCCCCTCGACGTCACAAACTTTGCGGCCCACGAGAATGTCCTGGCAAATATCGAGGCGCAACTCGGCCCTTTGACGACCCTCGTCAACAATGCGGGCGTTGGGGTATTGCAGCGCGGCGACCTGCTTGATGTTTCACAGGAGAGCTGGGATCGCTGCATCGACGTCAATGCCAAGGCCATGTTCTTCCTCAGTCAGGCCTTTGCTCGCCGGCTGTTGTCTCGTCAACGGTCTCGGATGTTTCATTCGATCGTCAACGTGACATCGTCGAACGCGGTCGCGGTCGCCGTTCAACGCTCGGAGTACTGCGCCTCGAAATCAGCAGCAGCGATGATCTCCAAGACGCTCGCCGTGCGGCTAGGACCCGAAAACATCGCAGTTTACGACGTGCAGCCGGGACTGATTGCCACCGACATGACGGCACCAGTCATCGATACCTATCGCGAGCGGGCCGAGCAGGGCCTGACCCTGTTTCCGCGCCTCGGTAAACCCGAAGAGATGGGGGCGATCATTGCGTCACTGGCGACCGGCAAATTTCCCTACACAACCGGACAGGTGATCTCGGCGGACGCCGGGATGCTGGTTCCCCGCTTCTGAGGTTCATCATGAAGATAGCGCTTCCCGATACGAATGGCAGGCTGACCGATTACTCGCTGACAGGTCGTCCCATCGCTCAGGCCGTGCTCGGCAATAACCCTGCCCGGGTGGTCTATTCCGCCGCCCACGTGGTCGCTGATCCCTTCACCGCCAATGACCCGTCGGGACGCGCGACGATCGATTGGGAAAAGACCATGGCGTTTCGCCGATATCTCGCCGGGCTCGGCCTTGGGATCGCCGAAGCCATGGATACCGCCCAGCGAGGGATGGGGTTGGACTGGCCCGGCGCACTGGAACTGATCCGCCGCACGAAGGTCGAAATACCGGATGCCCTGGTCGCAAACGGTTGCGGCACAGACCATCTGGATCAGGCAGCGTCCTATACGCTTGATGATGTCAGGCGGGCCTATCTCGACCAACTCGAGGCCATCCAGAAGGTCGGTGGACGCGTCATCCTGATGGCATCGAGAGCATTGGTGAAGGCGGCCAAGACGCCCGAAGACTACGTCAAAGTCTATTCCGATGTGCTAGGCGCCTGCGACCAGCCCGTCATCCTTCATTGGCTGGGCGAAATGTTCGACCCGCAGCTTGCTGGCTACTGGGGATCGAAGGATTTCGCAAAGGCCATGCCGGTTGCGCTTGCCGTCATCAACGAGAACGCCTCAAAGGTCGATGGCATAAAGATCTCGCTTCTCGACAAGCAGAAGGAGATCGACATGCGCCGGCTCCTGCCGGCCGGTGTGAAGATGTATACGGGCGATGACTTCAATTACCCCGAATTGATCGAAGGTGACGCCGAGGGCTTTTCGCATGCACTGCTGGGCATATTCGATCCGCTCGCACCCGCTGCGGCATTTGCGGTGAAGAGCCTGGGCGACGGCGACACGTCCGCGTTTCGAGCCACCCTGGATCCGACAGTGCCACTGGCGAGGCTGATCTTCCGTGCGCCGACGCAGTACTACAAGACAGGCGTCGTGTTTCTCGCTTGGCTCAACGGATTCCAGGACCACTTCGTCATGCTGAACGGTGCGCAGGCGATGCGGCCCTTGCCTTACTTTACCGAAGTTTTCCGGCTGGCAGATGCATGCGGCCTGCTGCGCGAGCCCGAAATGGCCGTCAACCGGATGAAGCGGCTGCTCGCATTTTACGGAGCCTGAGATGAGGAACTTTGCCAATGATCACAGGGCGCTGGCTCTCAACACTGCAAGCCTCGGCCACAATCTCGAAGGCTACGGCGCGGGATGGTCTGCGGAACGGATCATTGACGCCTGCGCCGAGCGCGGTCTCGGCGCGGTCGTTTTCTGGCGCCGCGAAATAGGATCGCAAGCGTTCCAGATCGGAGAGCGGGTCCGTGCTGCCGGCATGACGGTCGCAGGTCTCTGCAGAACGCCCTTTCTCGTCGGCTCGCTGGCGAGTGATGCGCGCGCGGTCATGGATGACTTCGAGGCCTCGATTGACATGGCGGCAGCTCTGCGCGCCAAAGTCTTGACCATTGTCGTGGGCGGCGTTGAGCCAGGCACCAAGGGTGTCGAGGAAAGTCTCAAGATCGTCGCTGACCGTGTCGCGGAGGCCGCCCCCTACGCTGCAGCACACGGCATCAGGCTGGCGCTTGAGCCACTCAATCCGGTCTATGCCGGGAACCGCTCCTGCCTGACGACGCTTCGTGACGCCATCGATCTCTGCGACGCGATTGCCGCGCCGAACGTCGGCGTCGCGGTCGACGTCTATCATGTTTGGTGGGACACGGACGTTGCCGCACAATTGCAGCGGGCCGGCGCCGACCGCATCTTCGGCTTTCATCTCTGTGATTGGCTTGCCGACACCACCGACGTGCTTCTCGACCGCGGGATGATGGGCGACGGCGTCGCGGACCTCAAGGCTTTGCGCAAGGCGGTGGAAGGGGCTGGCTATTCGGGTCCTTGTGAGGTGGAGATTTTCTCGGCGAACAATTGGTGGAAGCGCGATCCCGGCGAGGTGCTCGACGTCATGGTCGAACGCTTCTGCACTGTCTGCTGATGCCTGGAGAGATTGCCATGAAAATACTTGTGACGGTTAAGCGGGTGGTTGACTACAACGTCAAGATCCGGGTGAAGGCTGACGGCTCGGGTGTCGAGCTTGCCAACGTGAAG
>NZ_LMDX01000029.1:0-29309 GCF_001425225.1 Ensifer sp. Root127 | reverse complement strand
CTGACATCCCATCATTCACCTGATCCCCTGCAAATCACTCAGAGGATTGAATCACGCGTCCCAAGTACCGGCAATACCGAGTTTTTCAACAGTATCGGCGCAAAGCGGCCAACGGATGCGAGCCGCAGCCATAGGGGTTGCGCACAAACCCGTCACCAGCCAGAAGCCGACGCCGTCGCGCAAGAAGGTACCAATGAGCGTCGCTACCCGCAGGACGGCGAGGGCATTCTGACACAGCAGCGCGCAGGCGCGCGGGGTGGCCTCATCCGAGGCCATGGCCAACAGCTCCAGTCGTTTTTCGGCGTCGCCTTCGAGCGGTGCAGGTCATACCAGGCGACCAGCTCTGCCTGCGACATGATGCGCTCCTGTTTTGCGTGATTGAGACGTGTCACGTGGCGGAGTCTATGTTGACGGATGTTGGCGGTCGATCGGATCAAGGGAGAGGGAAGGCTACACCTGCGGATAGGACAGCCTGTACTGTGAGTGGACCGAAGCGAGGATTTGTTGGTCACGAGGCCCTTCCTCGTCGAGGACGAACTGAAACGTCTGGGCGGCCATTATGAAAAAGCTGGCGAATGGGCCGATTTTACCGTCATGGACGGTCGGCTGGTTATCGGTCAGAACCCGGCTTCGTCCGGCTGTGCTACCATGACGCTGCTGACGTTTCTGCAGGCCTAGTTGCGGTCCGGCGCGTGCCACCGGGGCCTCGCCGGCGCCCACGTGCCAAGCCTGTCCGCCGGCTAATCGGATCATAACGCTGGTCGAGATCGTCGAAGACGGCCCCGTGAAGCAGTCAGACGACAAGATGTCGTCTGCTGCGTCGCGGTTGCGCTGAAAGAGTTCAAGCGAGCCGACCGCCATCCTTCGTGCCGGCGCGCTGAACGCGCCTCGTGTTCGAGTCGGGCGCTGGGCGTGCGTCCTAAATTGACGGATATACGACATTTGAGACGGGCAGGCTTCGTCTTAACATCAGGGCTGGAAACTCAACCTGATGGAGATTGTCATGACTGGGAATTCGAAGGATACCGCACTGATTACCGGCGCTTCTTCTGGTATCGGCGCGATTTACGCCGATCGGCTGGCGCGCCGGGGCCATGACCTGATCCTCGTGGCCCGCAACAAGGCGCGTCTCAATGCGCTCGCCAAGCGGCTCACCGACGAGACAGGTCGCGCTGTCGAAGTGATCGGAGCGGACCTCGGTAACAAGGACGATCTCGGTCGCGTAGAGCAAGTGCTACATACCGATGCCAGCATAACCACGCTGGTCAACAATGCCGGCGTCGGTGCGACCGCCCCGCTGTTGGCGTCCGATATCGACAAGATGGAAGAGCTGATCACGCTGAACGTCAATGCGCTGACGCGGTTGACCTATGCTGCGGTGCCCGGCTTCGTGAAGCGTGGCACCGGCGCGATCATCAACATCGCCTCGATCGTCGGTATCGCACCGGAGCTGCTGAATGGTGTGTATGGCGGGAGCAAAGCCTTCGTGCTGGCCTTCACCCTGTCGCTCCAGAAGGAGCTTGCCGACAACAATATCCGCGTCCAGGCCGTTCTTCCGGGTGCCACGGCGACCGATTTCTGGGGCATCGCCGGGACGCCCCTGGAACATGTGCCGACCGAGATCGTCATGTCCGCCGAGGATATGGTGGATGCCTCGCTTGCAGGCTTTGACCTCGGCGAGTTGGTCACCATTCCGGCGCTTCCGGACGCACGCGATTGGGAGGCTTACGAAGCAGCGCGGCAAAAGCTCATGCCGAACCTTTCGCTCAGCGCGCCTGCTGCCCGATATCGAGCCGCAGGGTAATTCCGGTCTTCAGCGACCCACTGAAATGCACGCCTATGTCGGCGGCGTCTCGCCGATCCTCGAAACAAGGAGAATGATCATGTCGAGATCCTATTCGATAATTGGCAAGCGCAATCGCCTTGCCGCCTATGCACTCGCTGGAACGATCGCAATTTTTCTTCCCGCGGTCGTGGCTCACGCCGAAACGAGTTCTCCCGCGCGCAGCGGCATCCAGGTTGCGCAGGCTTCCGTAAACGGTGCGTCCGATGCCCAGCCGGCTGTCGACGAAACCATTCGTCCATTCCAGTTCCGTGCAGCCGACGAGGCCCTTGCCGATCTCAAACGGCGCATCGTCGCAACCAAGTGGCCCGATCAGGAGCTGGTCACGGACGATACGCAGGGCGTGCGACTGGCCACGATGCGGAAGCTTGCCGACTATTGGGCCAACCAGCACGACTGGCGAAAGGTCGAGGCGAGGTTGAACGCCTTGCCTCAGTTCGTGACGAACATCGACGGCGTCGATATCCACTTCATTCAGGTGAAGTCGAAGCACCCGAACGCGCTGCCGGTTATCATTACACATGGTTGGCCCGGCTCGATCATCGAGCAGCTGAAGATCATCGATCCGTTGACCAATCCGACAGCGCACGGCGGTACCGCAGCCGATGCGTTTGATGTCATAATTCCATCAATCCCCGGGTACGGCTTTTCCGGCAAGCCCACCGAGCTCGGCTGGGATCCGCAGCGTATCGCACGGGCCTGGGCCGTTCTGATGGACCGCCTGGGTTACAAGAAATATGTCGCGCAGGGCGGCGACTGGGGTGACGCAGTTAATGAGCAGATGGCGCTACAGAAGCCTGAAGGGCTGCTTGGCATCCACACCAACATGCCCGGCACGCTTCCCGATAACATTTCCGCGGCGCTGGCCGGCGGTCCGCAGCCGACGGGCCTGACGGCCGACGAGGAGTATGCGTGGAGGCAGCTCGATTTCTTCTACAAGCATCGTGTCGGCTACGCGTTGGAAATGGGAGCCCGGCCACAGACACTCTACGGCCTGGACGATTCACCCATCGCCCTTGCCGCATGGATGATTGATCATGATCCGGAGAGCCAGAAGCTGATCGGCCGCGTCTTTGACGGGGCTAATGAAGGGCTGACGCGCGATGACATCCTCGACAACATCACGCTCTACTGGCTGACGAACACGGGGCTGTCTTCGGGTCGTCTCTTCTGGGAAAGCAAGCTCGCTTTCTTCGCGCCCAAGGGCGTGACCATCCCGGTCGCGGTAAGCGCTTTTCCTGACGAAATCTACACCGCCCCCCGCAGTTGGACTAAGAAAGCCTTTCCGAAGCTGATCCACTACAATCGGCTGCCCAAGGGCGGGCACTTTGCGGCCTGGGAACAGCCGGAAGTCTTCACTGAAGAGTTGCGAGTCTCCTTCAGGTCGCTGCGTTAGTCGATTTGAGAAAGAAGGGGCGCCAATAGCGCGCCGCCTTCCCAACCACTAGGAAAAAGCCATGACCATCGCAACCAAAACCCCCAAGGTGCAAACGGTCGACCTCAAACTTGAGGTCGTTGTTATCCCTGTTTCGGACGTTGACCGCGCAAAACGCTTTTATGACGGCCTGGGTTGGAGGCTCGACGCCGACTTCGCGGTCGGTGACACATTCCGGGTCGTACAGTTCACACCGCCGGGATCACCGAGCTCGATCCACTTCGGCACAGGGCTGACGTCGGCGGCACCCGGATCGGCACGCGGGCTGTATCTCGTCGTCTCGGATATCGAAGCTGCCCGCGCCGAACTCATCGGTCGCGGCGCCGACGTGAGCGAGATCATCCACCGCGCCGGTCCTGGGCAGCCGCCAATCAGCGGCAGGGATCCGGAACGGCGCAGCTACCGCTCCTCCGCCTCGTTCGCCGATCCGGACGGCAACGGCTGGCTGCTCCAGGAGGTCACCGAACGATTGCCTGGACGCGTGGACACGGACATCACGACATTCACCTCGTCGAGCGAACTCGCAGGCGCGCTACGGCGCGCGGCAGCCGCCCACGGCGAGCACGAAAAGCGAACCGGCGGCAAGCATGATGAGAACTGGCCGGACTGGTACGCCGACTACATCGTACAGGAGCAGGCCGGCAAGCCGCTACCGTTGTAACCCTCCGCGAGGCCGTATTCGGGTACGCAATCCACCGAAAACCGGATTGCGTACCCGTCTGCATCTTGTCGCAGGGCGTCTACGACTACGATGAGGCGGACGGCATCCGGTTCCCGACGAAGCGCCGCGCCTTCTTGCGGGGCACGGATGATAGCGTCGTCGAAGATCCGCTGCTGGTGTCCGTCAATGTATGCAACATCCACTTCGCGTACGGACGAGGGCGCTTCTTGCGATGGCGCAAATGTGATATAAGCGGCGGTTTCAGACAAAAGGTGGTGTGCCATGCACAAGATCGGTTACGTCGTGTTTCCAGGATTCCAGCTCCTTGGTTTTGCAGCGGTCACTGCCTTCGAGATGGCCAACATTCAGCTTGGAGAGCCGGCTTACGAGATAACGTTGCTTTCCGAAGCCGGCGGAGAGATCAAGTCGTCGGCTGGGTTTGGTGTCATCACGAAAGCCTTCGACGATACGACCTACGACACCGTGATGTTTGGAGCCGGCACGACGATCGAGCCGATGACACCGGGCCTTATCGAGTTCGCGCGCCATTCCCTGCAAACTGCGCGTCGGCTGGCTGGCCCCTGTACCGCCGCCTTCATTCTTGCAGAATCCGGGCTGCTGGATGGGCGCCGTGCGACGACGCATTGGCTTTTTGCGCGCCAGCTCCGGGAGCGGTTCCCGGCCGTCAAGGTCGAGGAGGATCGCATCTTCATCGTCGATGGCTCCGTATGGACGTCGGCGGGAATGACGGCAAGCATCGACCTGGCTCTCGCCATGGTCGAGAAGGACCATGGTCAGGACGTTGCTCGCTCGGTCGCACGCAAGCTCGTGGTCTACCACCGCAGGGCCGGCGGCCAATCGCAGTTCTCGGCGTTGCTCGAACTGGACCCGAAGTCGGACCGGATCCAGAAATCGGTCAACTATGCCAAGGCCAATCTGCGCAGCGTTCTGTCGGTGGACGAACTGGCGGATGCGGCGGGCTTGAGCGCGCGCCAGTTCAGCCGCGCCTTCCGGTCAGAGACGGGGCAGTCGCCGGCCAAGGCGGTGGAGAACCTGCGCGTCGAGGCGGCGCGGCTGCTGATGGAACAAGGCCGCCACTCCATGGATGTGATCGCGGAGGAAACCGGCTTCGCCGATAGCGATCGCATGCGCCGGGCTTTTCTGCGGGCACTCGGACAGCCGCCCCAGACTATCCGGCGCAACGCCCGCGACAGTGAACTGGCACCCTGAATCGGGAGAGCGAGGGTGTCGCGGCACAGAAGAACTGTGCACTGCTGGAGATGGTGATCGAGTTGTCGTGTGATTCCCCAATCTTGGGGTTCATGGACTCTGCTGGCAGGCATAGCGAGGTCGGCGGTTCGAAACCCTTCAAGGCAAGGGTTCACAGCAGGCTTTCCGAAGGGCGGCCGGTCCATCGGCCCGCCCCTTTTCGTCTGGAATGGGTGGGTGCGCCAAGAGCGGACAGGTGCTGAATCTGAGCTAGCATCCCTGTATTGCGAGCTCGCTGAACGGGCGTAGTATGATCGTGCACTGGGCTTCCGATCGCGATGAAACCGCAATGCGCGCTTCTTGTCTGCTTTGGCCTTCTGGGGGGCAGCACGCCCGCTCAGCTTTCTCAATTTGACGTTGATCTTGAGTTGGTTCTTGCCGTCGATGTCTCCTACTCAATGGAGATCGACGAACAGCGTGCGCAACGTCAAGGCTATGTGAATGCATTTCTCCAGCCCGAACTCGTCAATGCAATAGAGGACGGGCCTATCGGCAAAATCGCCGTGACATACGTTGAGTGGGGTGGCTCTGCTGTCCAGATCATGCCTTGGACGCTGATCGATGGCCCCAGCACTGCGGGCCAATTCGCCGATGCTCTGCGCCAGCAACCGATGAGGAGGATATCGTTCACCTCGATTTCCAACACGCTGGCGTTTTCACGAAACCTCTTCTTAGCTAGCCCGTTCCAGGGAATGCGACGCGTGGTCGACATATCGGGAGATGGGCCGAACAACTCCGGTGTGCCGGTACCCGTTGCCCGTAATTCGACTGTCGCCCAAGGCATCGTGATCGATGGACTGCCCATCATGTTGACGCGTCAGGATTCCGCATCGATTCCGGACCTCGACGCTTATTATGAGAATTGTGTGATCGGTGGAGATGGGGCCTTTCTGTTGAAAGTGTCAGATCCTGGCGATTTTGCGGAGGCTATTCTGAGCAAGCTCATTGTCGAGATACTTGGACCGAACGTGAGCGACCTGAAGCGGTTCGAGCCACTGTTGCAACGCGTCGACGACCGAGTAGACTACAATTGCTTTGTGGGCGAAGAAATGCAGGAGCGTCGCATTGGGCAATAGTTCAATGCGCTTTGCGTTCACGCTGAACCGCGACCTGCGGGCTTTGAGAGGCTGACCGGTGCGCCTGATCTGCGCGCGCGTTTCTGGCGGAAGACTTCGGCGGGTGGTTTGTAGCCGAGGCATTTGCGCGGTGTTGCGTTCAGATGATTGCAGATTTCGGTTAGATCGCAGTCGCTGAGCGACAGGGGATCGACCTCTCTCGAAAGCCATTTCCTGGCCCGTCTGTTGGTGTTTTCGACGGTTCCTTTCTGCCACGGGGATTGTGGATCGCAGAACCATGTTTGCGCTCCGATGGTGGCTTGCAGGCAGGGCCGCGGGCGGCAACAATGTCGTGATCGGCGAACCATGGCATCCCGGCTCCTCGCGGTCATCCACGACCTCGACACGGCGTATGGACCGGCGGCGTCATCCCATCGATGGACGCCTGACCACGGTGGCCAACGAAGCCGCGGCTGCAGGCGAATGCGGGCCTCCGGAAAGCTGAGGCCTAGCGTGCCGTCAGCCGAGACCGAAGACGACATCGCTTTCCATGAGAGCCGAGAGCGAAACATGCTCAATCAGAATGCCTTCGACATCGGAGCCGTTGAAGGCGATGAACAAGCCGTCGGTCGTATCGCTGGCGGCGGCAAGAAAATCGGCATAGCTGTGAATGCCTGTGGCGTCCTGGGCCTCTTCGGAAAAGGCGATCCGATCGCCCTGCCTGCCAACGAAATCGAAAATGTGATCGAGGCCCGCCTGGCCGGAGGTTTCCGACGACCACAGAAACGTGTCGGCGCCGCTGTCGCCCTTCAACAGGTCGGCGCCATTGCCGCCACTCAACAGGTCGTCCTGCGAGCCGCCGTCGAGAAAATCCGCACCTTCGCCGCCGAAAAGCTGGTCGTTTTCCGAGGCGCCCCTCAGCGTGTCGTCCCCACCACGCCCATCGAGGATATCGTTGCCGCTCGACGAATAGAGGGTGTCATTGTCGTCGGCGCCGCGCAGCACGTCGTCGTAGCGCCCGGATGAGACGTTGAAGTACTCCACATTGGTGAAGGCCAAGCCGGTGTGTGTTGCGCCGCGTGTCGCGTCGAAGTCGGTTACCTGCGGCAAGCCGCCATAGTTGAGGTTCAATAGATCCCGGCCTTCGCCGCCATCGACCTCTCCGAGGTAACGGGCATTGATCGTGTCGTTGCCCGCGCCGCCGCGCAGGATCGACGCGACGCCAAGGGTGCCGCTGCCGGGAAAGGTGTCCTGCAGCCAGTCATCGCCGGCGCCGCCATCGAGCATGTCGCTGCCGCCGTCATTGGCAAGCGTATCCCTGCCGTCGCCGCCAAAAGCCACGTCATCGCCAGCGCCTGTCTCTATCATGTCGTCTCCGGCGCCGGCATCGATGTAGTCGTTGCCCTCCTCGCCATCGAACCGGTCACGCCCGGCACCGCCTTCGAGATGATCGTTTCCCGCGCCGGCATCGACCACGAGATAGGTAAGATCACCCGCGATGACCCGATCGTTGCCGCTGCCAAGCGCGAGGCTTGCCTCCTCTATGCCGCGCAACACTGTGCCGGTCGAGGCCTCACCGGCAGCGAAATCGACAGTGAGGTCGCTCGTGCTCTGCGTCTCCTTGATATAGAGCCAGTCCTGGCCGGCGCCGCCATCGATCTCGGCGGAGTAGAGTGTCGAGACGATCTGGTCGCGGCCGTCGCCGCCAAAAAGACGGTTGGCACCGAGCCCGTCGGTGATCATGTCATCGCCCGCGCCGGCGTCGACGAAATCGTTGCCGCCTGCCGTCTCGATAACGTCGCCAATTGCGCTACCCGTAATATGATCGCTTCCGCGTCCCGTCGTCAGCACAATCCGCTCGACATCCTGGTACTGGATGAAGAGATGCCGCTCCTCCTGCGTCCCGTATCCGGTGATGCCGTGACCATTCTCCAGGTTGAACACGACCGGAGCGGCCGATGCCGAGAGGTCGACGGCCAGCGTATCGTCTCCGGCACCGCCGAAAACGGCGCTGCCCGTCCCGACAAGCACGAAGCGGTCATTTCCATCACCGCCGTCGAGACGGTCGTTACCACCCGTATTGGTGATGATGTCCTGTCCCGCGCCCGCATTGACGACGTCGTTGCCGGCACCGGTCGAAATCCGATCGCCCCCGGCAGTTCCGGTGATCCGGTCGTCACCACTGCCGGCGAGCAGGCGTAGCCACTCGATATCGTGGAAGAAGATGTGCCGGTTTGTGGCGCTCGGGTCGCCAACATAGCCATGGCCGCTGGCACCGTTGAAGACCATCCGGTCTGCGCTTTGCGAGAAGTCGACGACAAGGCCGTCGTAGCCGCTGCCTCCGGTAACTGCGCCGCCGGTCCCGGTGAGAACGATCTGGTCATCACCGGCACCGCCGTCGAGGCGATCGTAGCCGTTCGAACTTGTCAGGGTGTCGCTTTCAGCCCCACCATCGACAAAATCGTCGCCGCCGCCCCCATCGATCGTATCGCTGCCGGGCAGGCCCCAGATGTAGTCGGTTTCCTCCGAGCCTTTCAAAGCATCGTTTGAGTACGAGCCTACGATCTTTGCCATCTCGTCATCCCTTTCGATAGACTTACGCCAATACTTGCGATCACTCGAATAAGATCGCCAAGCATCAAATCTATTTAACTAATTGCGTAAATCAACTCCGAATTAATCTTCCAAATGGAGGCAATTTAATTTGAAATCTATATTAGATATCGAAAGGGAACTGCGGAGAATTGCTTTGAAGTAAAGCCAAGATCTGCGGAAAGACGAAGAGAGGATGTGGACAAGGGTGCAATCTGCGGCCTCGGCGGCGCGGCGCGGCGTGTTGAGTTGGATCGCCCCTACCGCTTCTGACTTCTCGATCAATTCGATGGTTGAGGACCGAACGCCGATGCGTGCACCGACGAGAAGCCTGGTCCGTACGTGACCCTATGTCGTGCCGTTGGCCAGAAGCGAGATCTGCATCGAGGATCTGAAGGGCGAGAAGATCATCTCGTTCTCGCGTCAGAACCTGTCGTTCACCGAGCGCTGCTTTGCTGAAAAGTTCGAGGCGCACGATCTTGCAAAGAGCGTCGCCTATACCTGCGACGACACCTTCTCGGTGGTGTCACTGGTCTCGGCCGGTCTTGGCATCGGCTTTGCGCCGGAATGGACGCTGGATCTTCCCAACCGCAATTTCGAGCTCAGATCGAAATTGCTCGGTCGCGGGTCAGAGCGGGGAAGTCAGGGGCGAGGTCTCGAAAACCTCGTGGTCTGCGATCCCTCAATCAAACGGAGCGGCTTGCCGGGCCTAGGCCTCCCGGATCCCGGCCGTTGGCCGTCGCGATGCTGATCCTCCGAGACGAGGCTTTTAACCGGTCAAGCCGCGCGCGAACGGGCTCTGGCAGCGCTGCTGCCGTCGCCTGGTACGCTCATTATTCTCCCAAGCTGCCGGCGGGGTCCGCGTTCGACCTCACTCAAAAGCTACAGTTCACGACTATCTGACGTTACTGCAACTGCGATGTTCGAATCTGTCCTCCTGCACCATGACGAAATCGAATGCGGCCTGCCACGAGGTCGCGCCGTCGATGCGCTCGAAATCAGCGATCAGGGAGGATTTGACACCGAAAACGGCGTCGGAAGTGAGGAAGGGGTCGCCGCCGGTGAAGATGTGGGTGACAATCTTCTGGTGGCCCGGAGCAGTTACAAGGAAATGCATGTGGGCCGGGCGACAGGGGTGGCGATGGAGCGCCTCCAACAGGTCCCCAGCAGGCCCGTCGTCGGGAATGGAATAACTGACAGGCTTGATACCGACGAAGCTGTAGGCGCCGTCGGCGCCCGTGACGAAGCGTCCGCGGTTGTTCCATTTCGGCTGCAGGTCCGGCTGCTGAACGTCGTAGAAGCCATCGGCATTGTCTGACCAGGCGTCGATTGTTGCCCCGTCTATTGCGTTGCCGTCGAGATCAATCACCCGGCCGTGGAACAGGCAGCTTTCGCCCTTACCGTCCAGACTGATGCTTTCCCCCATCGCCCGGATCGGCGCGTTGGCGACGTGGAACGGGCCGAAGACGGTGTTCTCCGTCGCGCCTTCGGGACGACGGTTGCCGATGGCGTCGACCAGCATGGAAAGCCCAAGGACGTCGCTGAGCAGGATAAACTCCTGCCGTGTGTCGGTACAGGTCTGGCCGGCGCGGGTGAGGAAATCAACGGCCAACTCCCATTCCCGCTGGGTCAACTCCACGTCCTTGATAAAATCATGCAGATGTCGAACGAGGCTCGCCATGACCTGACGCATGCGTGGTGCCACGTCTACGCCAATCCTGCCGTTCACAGTCTCGGCGGAGTGTTCCTCAGTGAAATAACGGCGCATCAATCGCTCCCTGTCAGGCGGATCGGTCGAGCCGTGCGGCGAACCAGTCGCCGACGAGTGCCGTCCGCTCGAAGCTGTGGTTGTATATCGTGTGCTCACCGTCCGGCCAGACGCGGAGGGCGGCCTCGCCCGTCGCGGCATCGAGGAAGGGTTGCTGGTCCTCCAGTGCCACCAGCGGATCGGCGCCTCCGTGCAGGACGAGAAGCGGGCAGGCGATTCTGTCCCGCGCCGGATCGAAACGCAGCTTTTCCATGACAGCCTCAATCATCGCTCGATCCTCGGTGCCGATCATTGCCGCGCTCTGCTCGAAGGCCGTGCGGAAGGGCAGGATGGCGGGGTGGGCGAAGGAGCCGTTGACGCAACAGGCGCGGATGCGGCTGTCGCTGCCCGCAGTGCGTGCCGCCCACAGGCCGCCGTAGCTGTTGCCCCAGATGCCCGGCGCGCCGAGGCTCGGATCGTCCAGGATTACATCGACCCAGCGGCTATAGGCGGCCTCGACCCCCGCCTGAAGATAAAGGCCTTGCTCGATGCGGGTCTCGCCCTGGCCGGGGCCTTCGGCGAGAAGGGTGGCAAGCCCGCGGCGCGCCAGCTCCCGGGCGATTGGCAGATAGGCGATGCCCCAGCCGCTCTGGCCGCCGAACAGGATGACGGTGCCGTTTGCACTTCCGCTTGCGGGGCGCACCAGCCAGCCGATCAGGCTTTTTCCCGAATATCCGGTCTCGACCCGCTCGAAGGGCAGGCCGAAGACAGGGGTGAGCTTCCGACAGGCGGCGACCAGCCTGCGATACAGCGCGACCTTGCGGGGTTCGTCGAAATTGAAGGCCATCTGGGCGTAGACCAGCGCGGCGATGCCGCGCTGCCGTGCCTCGCCGGCGGTGACGATGTTTCCTTCAGCCTCGGCCCGGTCGGCCTGTTGCAGGCGCTCGGTGGCGATGGTTTCTGCCACCGCATCCCAGGGCTCGCCCTCCGAGATGCGGGCATGAAGCCGGCGCGCATCCCCCGGGTCCATGCCGCAGTCGAGAAGCCGCGTCAGTGGCATGGCCCGCTGATGGGCAAGGTTCGCCTTGATGACCGAGTCCTCGGTCATGCCCGTGCCTCCATGGTGGTCTCAAAGGTGGGTACAGGCTGATGCAGCCAGTGCAGCCTGTCGCGAAGGCCGCGCAGCAGGGTGGGGAGATCGGAGAGATCCCGGACTGCACCATACATCAGGAAATCGGGACGGCGCAGATAGGCGGCGAAACCATTTCTCTCCAGAAACGCCAGTTGCACGCCGTCAAGATCTGCGACTTGATCGGGCGCAGCATCGGTGTCGCCGACGACGATCCAGCGACCGCCGATGGCGTCGAAGAAAGCGTGGGTCGCGGGATCCAGATGGAGGCTCGGGTCGGTCCGGCTGACGATCAGGAAGCCGCGCCCCACCACGTCGTCCATCAAGCCTTCGCGGCCGCCGGCGCGCACGAGACCCTGTGGCGTTGGTGCACCGGTGGGGGTGAGGAGGTTACCATCGGGCTCCACATGCACCACGCCGGTCTCGATCTTGGGGAAGGGCGGGGGCGGCGGCATGTTTCCGGACAGGAAGAGTGCATTGCGTTCAGCCACCTTCGCCGGGTCGTCCTCGTTGGCGACCTTGCCGAGCATGGTCGAGGTCTTGGTGATCTGCGTGACATGCGGGCGCCGCTCCGCTTCATAGGTATCGAGAAGCTCCGGCTCGGCTTTGCCCCGCAACACGAGGTCCAGCTTCCATGCAAGATTGGCGCTGTCGCGAATGGCCGAACAGGCGCCCTGGCCCATATAGGGCATCATCGTGTGGGCGGCATCGCCCACCAGCATGACCCGGCCTTCCTTCCAGCTTTTTGTGATCGCGGGGTCAAATGTATAGACAACGTTGCGGATCGGCCGGATTTCGTCGAGCCCGATGCCATGCTGCTCGCTGAGCCAGGCAAGGCCGTTCTTGATGTCTTCCCAGTAGCTGGTTTCCTCGCCCGGCAGCACGCGCATCTCGAAACGCACGCGGGATTTGCCGATCGGCATGTACATGTGCGCCCGTGCCGGGTCGCAATAGATCGAGGTAATGGCAAAGCGGTCGCCGAGATCCTTGACGTATTCGGAATCAAGATTGAGCCAACGTTCATGATGGCCGTACTGGTGACGCGCGATGCCGAGTGCGCGGCGCGTGAAACTGTTGGCGCCATCCGCGCCGATCACATAGTCCACCTCGATCCTGCGGACTGGATCGCCCCCGTCAGAAACCGCCTTCCACGAACCGTCCCAGGGTTGGGCTTCCAGAACGACCTTGTCCGCACTCTGCTCGAGCTTGGAGACTTCCCAGCCGCGTAGGAACTCGACGTTCGGCAGAGGCTGTGCGCGGGAATAGATCGCGTCCTCAATTTCCGGCTGGAAGATCGAGATATGGGCGGGAAAACCGCATTGCTGCCCCTTCCAGTCCAGATCGATCAGAATGTTTCCCTGATCGTCGAGGTAGTGGTAGGTGTCGATCGCCTGCGCGTCGCGAAGGGCATGACCGATATCCCCGGCCGAGGCGACCAGGCGTGCCGTCTCGCCGTCGATATGGCTGAGGCGGGGCAGGCCGTAGGGTTCGGGCCAGCGCTCGATGACGATGACATTATGGCCGGCTTGTCCGAGGAGCGAGGCGGCAGTCAGGCCCGCAGGCCCGCAACCGATAACGGCCACTTGCCGGTGCACCACAGGCGGCGATGCCTTGGATTGATTCATGTTATCCTCCCGTTTTGCAGATATGTCTCGGCGCGCGCGTTCAGGGCGCGTCGCCCCGCCATGCCGCGGCGAGCAGCGCGTGAATATCGGCCCGTGTCACTTCCCGCGGGTTCCAATAGGGGTTCGCTGTGGCGATCTCCGCGGCGCGGCCGATATCTTCCTCCCGAAAACCGATCTCCCTGAGGGCTGTCGGGGCGCCGATCTTGACCGCAAAACCGTGTATTGCCGCACCGGGGGACGTTTCCCCGAAAATCGCGCTCAGCGGCAGAAGTTCGTCGGCAGCGGCGGCCGCGTTGTAGGCGATTGCGTGGGGCAGAACGATCGCATGGGTCTCCGCATGCGGCAGATCGAAGGACCCCCCTAACACATGGCAGAGCTTGTGATGCAACGACATGCCGACTGTGCCAAGAACAGTGCCGCAAAGCCAGGCGCCGTAGAGTGCATCGCTTCTGGCCGACAGATCCCGCGGCGCCATAGCGATGCGCGGTAGGGCCTCAGCGAGGGCTCTCAGGCCTTCCGTCGCCATCAGCGAGGAAATCGGGTTACGATCGCGAGCGTAGAGTGCCTCGGCGGCGTGGGCCATGGCGTTTAGGCCGCTGGTCATCGTCATTGGGACCGGCAGGCTGAGCGTGAGTTCCGGATCATAGATTACCAGTTCCGGCAGAATCGACGCTGCACGTACCGTCTCCTTGCGCCCCGCCTGAGTCTGCCCAAGGATGGGTGTGACCTCCGAGCCGGCATAGGTTGTGGGTATGACGATCTGAGGCGTGTCGAGGCGATAGGCGATCGCTTTGCCGAGCCCGGTAGTCGAGCCGCCGCCGAAAGCGACGGTGCAGTCGGCGTCGTTGTCGCGCATGGCCTTGAGCGCCAGTTCGGTGATCTCGACCGGCGTGTGCATAGTCGCCTGCGTGAACAATCCGGCGGCGCGATCCGCCAAAAGGCTGACGATGGCACCGGCATCGTTGGCTTGCTGCGGTGTGGAGAGCACGAGGGCACGCTTGCAGCCCAAAGCTTCAACAGCTTCTGCCACCCCCGCCCGGGCGCCGGTGCCGAACCTAATTCTTGCCGGGGACCCCTGATAGTCGAATTCCCTCATCGGTTCCTCCCTGAACGGGGCCGCGAAATCGCTTGCGGCTCCATCTCGAGGAAAACAGTAGCGACGGACGAAGGTGAATTCGAATAATGATATCTCCAGATAACATACCATTATGTTATGTTGTGAGCGGAACACGGAACTTGGGAGAATCTCCTCTTGCAGATTGATCCGCGCCATCTGCTACAGCTCTGGGCGATCGTCGATGCCGGCGGCATGTCCGAGGCGGCGGAAATGCTGGGAATGACGCAGCCCGGCTTGTCACGCACGGTCGCCTTTCTGGAAAAGCGGCTGGGTGAGCCGTTGTTTCTGCGCAACCGCCGCCCGATGGAGCCCACTCCCATGTGTCGGGATCTTGCCGATCTCGGTGCAGCGGTACGGCGCGCAACGGCGCGAGCGAGCGACGTGGCCCAGTCATTCAGGCGTGGCGAGCGCGGCGATATCAGGATCGGCGGCACGCCGTTTTTCATGGACGCGCTGGTCTCGGCGATGGTCGGCCAATTCCAGCGAACAAGGCCGAACGTTAGAATCGAGCAGGTCTATGGTTACACGACGAGCCTTGCCGAAAAGATCAGAGCTGGGCAGCTGGACCTCGCGATCTGTCCGGTCGAGGTCTTCGATGCAGATAGCGATCTGACCTTCGACCCGATCCTGACAGGCCGCAATGTGGTTGCCTGTCGCTCGGGACATCCGCTTCTTGCATCGGACAGGCTCCTGCCTGCCGACCTGCTGCGGTATCCCTGGATCGAGCCACCTGCCGGAAGTCCGCTGAGCGCCGATCTCAGAACCGCGCTAGTCAATCTGGGCGCCGAGCATGTGCGCATCAATTTCTCCGGCGCCTCGCTCGCCGGCATTCTCGCCCATCTCGCCCATTCTGACAGCCTCGCAGTGCTGCCCTTCGGCGTGGTCTTCGCCCGGCGGGAAACCGACAACATCACCGCGTTACCCATCCTGCCGAGCGGTGTGCCGCGCGCGCTTGGCTTCGTGCAATCAAAACTGATGCCGCCTGGGCCAGCAGCGCTGCAACTCAAGATGCACGTGCTCTCGGCATTTGCCGGGCTGAAGCCGGAGATGGAGGCCTATGCGCAACGGTGCGGCGTTTCTGGCTAGGATAGCCACTGGTTCCGGCGGTCTAATGCTACGACAGACATTCGTAACAGACGGGCCAAGGGGCAGTGGTTCAATTCTACCCAAGGCGACCTTTACGTCGGATTGAGATTAGGCGTTCCACAGGCTGCAAGCACACGTCTCAAAAGTCCTTTTGACCCCGTCGTGTACGAGGAAGCGCAACATGGCGGCGCGAGTTCTTAAATCCCTGACCCGTCGAGCTCTCGCTCGTCTTCGCCTTCCCAGGGTGAGGGCATCGAGGTGCGATTGAGATTGGCCGAGGGCATCGGCATCCAGCACTTCAATTCGGGCTCGGCGTATTCGATGATGCGGCCGGGCGAGGAATCAGAGGCGCGCCAGCCTTCTGCACCGAACTGATCGCCATTCGACCAATACGCGAGGTCAACTTCTGCCGCCCCCTGTTCGGACGGGCGGATCGTAACGAGGATCCGACTGCCGTTTTTCGGCGCGCTTGCCATGTGGCGCCAGGGATCTGGCTCGGCCATCATTTTCCTCCTGTCTTGCTGCAGGTTGCAAGTGTCGCCTCGCCATCGGAAACGGTCAACTCAAACTTTGCACAACCCATCGTCTATCGATTGACTACCCGATCAGGATGGACGCTCCGAATTGATGGCGCCGGCTGGAGGAGTGTCTACGACATTTTGAAGCAGGACGGCTGCACCAAGCATCGTCCAGAACCCGACGATCTCGCCTGCCGATGACGTTGCCGCCGCCCGCACAAAGGCTGATGGCAAAGCGCGCCGGCTCAAAGTTTACCAACGTCATGTCCTTCGCACACTGGCGGCTCCGGTATCCGAACAACAGACAAATTCCAGGGGCGCAGGCGTAATGAACGAACGCCAAAAACGAACGCGCCCGCTTGAATCAAGCAGGCGCGTGACGGGACGTCCACCGCGGGTGGGCCGAGGGGTTGTAAAATCTCAGCTCCGCGGCTTCAGGTTCTCCGGGTCGTAGAGTGGCTTGTAGCCGACGCCGGCGACTTCGACGGGGTAGGTCTCGGCGAAGTATTCGACGTTCAGCTTGCGGCCGACCTGGCAGTGGGACCAAGGCAAATAGGCAAGCGCGATGTTCTTGCCGATCGTCGGGCCGTAGGCGATGGAGGTGGTATAGGAGCGGCGGCCGAGTTCGTCGACCAGCACCGCGCCGGTTTCCGGGTCCATGACCGGCAGGCTGCCGACCGGGTAGCGCTTCACGCCGTTTCTATCGGTATTCTCCGTGAGGATGAGCGTGCAGAGCATGGCCGGCTGGTGCTCACGTGCCTTGTATTCAAGATGTTTCGCCTTGCCGCGGAAGTCCACGTCCTTCACCTTCGGACGAGCCAGATCGGCCTCGATGAGGTTGTACTGTGTGAGAAGATCGGCATTCTGCAGGCGCAGGCTCTTTTCCAGACGGCGCGAGTTTGCATAGGTTTCGACGCCGAAGGCCATGACGCCGGTTGAGCGCAGTGCGTCCCAGACGGCGAGGCCGTCCTCATATTTCATGTGCAACTCCCAGCCCTGCTCGCCGACATAGGAGATGCGGAAGGCGGTGACCTTCCTGCCGGCGATTTCGATCGGTTTGATCGCAGCGAAAGCGAAGTTCTCGAGATCGAGGCCGGCCGGATCGGCAACCACCTTCTTCAGCGTTTCGCGGGCGTTGGGGCCCCAAATGCCGATGGTGATGAACTTCTCCGAAACGTCGGTGATGGTGACGTCAAGGCCGCGATCTTCGGCGACGCGGCGCATGTACTGGAAGTCGCGCGGGCCGGCATCGGCGCCGTTCACGAGACGGCAGCGATCGGCCATGCGGAAGACGGTGAAGTCGGCCCGTACCATTCCTTCGTCATCGAGGAAATGGGTGTAGATGCCCTTGCCGATATTGCCGTCGCCGCCGATCTTGGCGGCGCAAAGCCACTCCAGCAACTCGACGTGGTCAGGGCCTTCGATGTCAACCATATGAAAGTGCGAGAGGTTGACGATACCGCAATCCTCGCTCATCGCCAGATGTTCGGCGTTGGACACGCGCCAGAAATGGCGGCTGTCCCACTCGTTCTGGCGCACTGGAACGCGGTTGCCGTATTTTTCTAGGAGGTGCTCGTTGGCGGCGTAGCCATGGGCGCGCTCCCAGCCACCGAGTTCCATGAAGTAGCCGCCGAGCTCTTTCTCGCGCTCGTAGAAGGGCGAGCGCTTGACGTTGCGGCCGCTGGCATAGGGCTCGCGCGTGTGCACGGCCGGATAGTAGATCTTCTGCGCCGCCTCGAAGCAGCGGCCCTCGATGAACTTCTCCTCCAGCTGGTGCGGGTAGAAGCGAGAATAGTCGATCGAGGCGTGGTCGATCTCAGTGCGCCCGTCCGTCATCCAGTCGGCGATCAGCTTGCCGTAGCCGGGACCGTCCTTCACCCAGATGGCGACGCAGTACCAGAGGCCGCGCACCTTCTGGCTCTCGCCGCAGGAGGGGCCGCCGGCGGCCGAGACCTGCAGCAGGCCGTTGAAGGAATGGCCTTCATTGTAGCCGAGTTCGCCGAGGATCGGCGTCAGTTCCATGGCGCGCTCGAGCGGCTCGATGATCTGCTCCATATCGAGGTCGCGCTGCGAGGGCGACAGGCGTGCCTCGTGCTTTTCGAGAATGTTGCGCGGATGGCAGAGGCGCGGGTTGGTGGTCTCGTAATAGCCCCACTCGATCTGGCCACCTTCGGTGGTCTTCGGATCGCCGGTGTCGCGCATATAGGCGGAGTTGCCCTGGTCGCGCAGGAGCGGGAAGCCGATTTCCTTGCCGGTGCCTTCGAATTCGTTATACGGGCCGAAGAAGGTGAGCGGATGGTCGACCGGCATCACTGGCAGATCCTCGCCGACCATTTCGGCGATCAGGCGGCCCCAGATGCCGGCGCAGACGACGACATGGTCGGCCATGATCGTGCCGCGATGGGTGACAACGCCCTTGATGCGGCCGTTCTCGACGATGAGCGACCTTGCCGGCGTGTTGCCGAAGATCTGGAGCTTTCCGGATTTCTCGGCCGCATCGACCAGTT
Organism: Ensifer sp. Root127; assembly: GCF_001425225.1. Lineage (NCBI taxonomy): Bacteria > Pseudomonadati > Pseudomonadota > Alphaproteobacteria > Hyphomicrobiales > Rhizobiaceae > Ensifer > Ensifer sp. Root127. The sequence goes on along the minus strand of NZ_LMDX01000029.1, from coordinate 10,725 downwards.
TGCCAGCAACTGTCTGCGAGCGCGGGATGACGAGGCCGGCATCCGGGTCGAACATGCCGCCCATGACCTGATCTTCCTCGATCAGCGGGAACATCTTCTTGATTTCCGCGGGCGAGACATAGTGGGCGCGGGTGCCGAAGGCCTTCGCGGAGGAAAGCTTGCGCTTGATCTCTTCCATCCAGATATCGTCGCCGGTACGCGCGACTTCCAGGCCGCCAATGCGGGCGTAGTGACCCATCTTCTCGAAGAAGTCGATCGAATACTGCGTCGTCCAAACCGAAAGATAATCGTGGCTGGTCGTATAGCAGAAGTCGGACGCGTGCGCCGTCGAGCCGATATCGGTCGGGATGCCGGACTTGTCGATGCCGACGATGTCGTCCCAACCGCGCTCGATCAGGTGATGCGCGATCGAGGCACCAACGATGCCACCCAGCCCGATGATTACGACCTTCGCCTTTTGAGGAAACTCTGCCATTGATTGCGACCCTGATTGAAACTGAAGCCGGATTTTAGGATTTGCGGCGCTGCGATTAGAGCCTGTCTACGACATAATTATCGTGCTGCACGACCAGAGCCTGCACTCTGCAAACAGGATTTCTCCATCACGACAGAGCCGTCGACAAGGGTTCATCTCCTCGAACTCGGGTTTTTTCTTATCACCGCGACGACGCAGGGCCGCTACAGAGCGGATCGCACGTGGCGCTGGTAGCTTCATAAGTCACGAGCCCTTGACGTCGTTAGCTCTCGACGTCGTTCATTTTCTCCTGATGCGCGGAATGCGCGCCGAAAATTGCGTTACGGGGACTGTACTCTGCTGGGGGAAACGCCAAACTTTTCAGATAAATAAGCCGGCCGCGATAGATTGGTGTTGACAATACACAACAGTCTTTGGCAAATGTCATCGCCGACCTCATCAGGTCGGCCGTCGCGGCATCCGAACTCGAAAGAGGTCCGGGTGCGCGCTCACGGAGCGTGCCTAGGAGCACGCTGGGAGCCGTGATTGCGCTTGCCTGCGAACGACAATGACGGAGGGCGCGCTTTGGAATTTCGGGTTGATCGCCAGTTGGCATTTTTGGCCGTCGTCAACGTTGCTGTGCTGGTAGCGGGCGGCGTGTTGGTCGGTGCCAGTTTCCTCGACATCTACAACCTGCAATCCATGGCGGGCCAAGTGCCCGAACTCGGCCTTCTTGCGCTGGGCGTTATGCTGGCGATGATCTCCGGCAATGGCGGTATCGATCTGTCCGGGATCGCGCTTGCGAACCTGTCGGGCGTCGTCGCCTATCTTCTGCTGCGCGACACGGTTTCGCCCGATGACGCGCCGCTGCTGTTCAGCTGGAGCTTTGCCGGCATAGCACTGCTCGTCGGCCTAGTTGGCGGAATGCTGAATGGGTTTCTGATTTCGAGCGCCGGCTTGACGCCGATCATCGCGACGCTTGGCACGCAGCTGTTCTTTACCGGCCTTGCGATCGCTTTCACCAACGGTTCGGCGCTGGGCCTCGGCTTCATCGAGCCGCTCGACGCCTTCGGTAACACACCGGTTCTGGGTGTGCCGCTGTGCTTTGCGCTCTTCTTACTGATTGCTCTCATCCTCGGCGGCGTGCTGCGCTACAGCCCGTTCGGCCTCAGGCTCCTGCTGCTCGGCAACAATGCCAAGGCCGCGCGCTATGCCGGCATTGCGGAAAAGCGCATCCTGTTTTTGACCTATACCGCCTGCGGCGTGCTTGCGTCGGTCGCCGGCATCGTGATCGCCGCGCGCACATCGAGCGTGAAGTGGGACTACGGCAATTCCTACGTGCTGATCGCCATTCTCATTGCCGTCATGGCGGGCGTTCGCCCTGAGGGCGGCTATGGCCGGGTGATCTGTGTCGTCCTGTCGGCGACGTCGCTGCAGATCCTGTCGAGCCTGTTCAACTTCATGGACATTTCCAACTTCTTCCGCGACCTCGCCTGGGGCGTGCTTCTGCTCGTCTTTCTCGCGACATCCGGCTTCGACGCCAAGGCCTGGTTCAAGGCATTGCGCGGCTGATCCAAGTTCCAGGGCCGGCGAGATGCCTTCGCACGCCGGTCGATCTGTCAAAATTCGAAGGTTCTTTGGGAGGAATGCATGCTTGCCATTCGTAAATTCGCTGCCTGCGCCGTCGCGCTTGGAGCATTGACTGCAACCACGGCCGCCATTGCCGAGGAAACCCCCAGCATCGTCACGGTGGTGAAAGTCACGGGCGAAAACTGGTTTACTCGCATGAACGAAGGCGTCGATGCCTATGGCAAGGAAAATCCCGGCGTATCCACCAGCCAGGTCGGACCGGGCAAGGCCGACGCAGCCCAGCAGGGCCGGCTGATCGAAGACCTGGTTGCCAAGAAGGTCGCCGCGATCGCCGTCGTGCCGATGGATGCTTCCGCGCTTGAAGGCGTGTTGAAGCGCGCCGCCCAGCGCGGCATCAAGGTCATCACCCATGAAGCCGACAATATGAAGAACACGCTCGTCGACATCGAAGCCTTCGACAACAAGGTCTTTGGCGCGCGCTTCAACGAGAAGATCGCCGAATGCATGGGCAAGTCCGGCAAGTGGACCTCCTTCGTCGGCTCGCTCGGCAGCCTGACCCATGTGCAGTGGGCCGACGGCGGTTCGGAAAACGCCCAGAAATACCCCGAGATGGAACTGGTCTCCGAGAAGAACGAATCCTTCAACGATGCCAACCGCGCCTATGAAAAGGCGCGCGAGATCCTGCGCAAGTACCCCGACATCAAGGGCTTCCAGGGCGGTTCGGCCATCGACGTCATCGGCATCGGCCGTGCCGTCGAGGAAGCCGGCCTGCAGGACAAGACTTGCGTATTCGGCATCGGCCTGCCCAAGGACACCGGCTCCTACCTCGAATCGGGCGCTGTCGACGGCATCAGCTTCTGGGATCCGAAGGATGCCGGCTACGTCATGAACAAGGTCGCCGACATGGTGCTGAAGGACGAGGAACTGAAGGACGGCATGGACCTCGGCGTTGCCGGCTACGAAAAGGTGACCGTCAAGAAGGGTGCCGGCGACGGCGTGATCGTGGTCGGCCAGGCATGGGTCGACGTCGACAAGTCGAACTACGCCAAGTACCCGTTCTGATTGGGTCGAGATGATGGCGATGCCGGGCCCGACAATGGGCCCGGCGTTGCGCGTCGAGTGCCGCTACAGCGTCGCGCGTCGAATGTGATGCGCCAGGGACTCTGTAACGCTTTAGACCTGCTGCAATCGTCTCCTGGATCTATGGCGATCCAAGGAAACGTGCAGCGGGCCCGTTCTTTTTGGTCAGGACAGTGCCATGCAGCTCAAGCACGAAGCCAGCGCGCCGCATCCCGGCGGCGAAACCTCGAAAGCCGCAATTCCCTATCTGGAAATTCGCGATGTCCAGAAACGCTTCGGCGGCGTTCGCGCGCTGAAAGGGGTCAGCTTTTCGATCGAGCCCGGACAGATCTACCATCTCATGGGCGAGAATGGCTGCGGCAAGAGCACGCTCATCAAGATCATTTCCGGCGCGCAGCCGGCCGATGCCGGCGAACTGCTGATCGATGGCAAGCCTGTGGGCCATCTCACACCGGTTGCCGCGCTCGCGGCCGGGATCGAGACCGTCTATCAGGACTTTTCTCTGCTGCCCAACCTGTCCGTCGCCGAAAATGTCGGCCTGACGCAGCAACTGGTCGCAGCCTCCGGCAAGCTTGCCCGGCGGCTTGATCTCGGACGAATGCGCCAGACGGCGGAACGGGCGCTCGCGGCCGTGAACCTGCCGACGACCCGCGCCTTTCTTTCGACCCGCACGGACGAGCTGCCGATGGCCACGCGTCAGCTCATTGCCATTGCCCGCGCCATTGCTTCCGATGCGCGCCTCGTCATCATGGACGAGCCGACGACGGCACTGACGAAGCACGAAGTCGATAATCTCATCGGCATCGTCAACCGACTGCGCGCCAAGGGCGTCGCGGTGCTGTTCGTCACCCACAAGCTCGACGAGTGCAAGTCGATCGGCGGGCGCGCCGTCATCATGCGCGACGGCCAGAAGGTCGCCGAATGCGACATCGCCGATCACACCAAGGCCGAACTCGGCTTCTGGATGACGGGCAAGGTGCTGGACGAGGCGCGCTATCGTTCGGCGCCGAAGTTCGGCGAGGATCTGTTTGTCGTCGACGCGCTGTCGCTGAAGGACGCCTTCGCCAATGTTTCCTTCTCCATGCGCCGCGGCGAGATCGTCGGTATCACCGGGCTTCTGGATTCCGGCCGCAACGAGCTGGCCCGGGCGATTGCCGGAGTCGCTCCGGCCGATACCGGACGCATCCGCCTCAATGGAAAGGATGTGACGCCCCGCAAGCCCGCCGACGCCATTGATGCCGGCATCGGCTATGTCCCCGAGGATCGCCTTTCGGAAGGTCTCTTTCTCGAGAAGCCAATCGAAGAGAACATTGTCGTGCCGGTGCTCGACCGCCTGCGCGGCGCCTTCGGCATCCTGGACGGCCGTCGCAGCCGCGCGCTGGCGAAGCGCTCGGTCGAAGACCTGCAGGTGGTCACGCCGGATGTCGCCAACCCGGTGCAGTCGCTGTCGGGCGGCAACCAGCAGCGCGTGCTTATCGGCCGCTGGCTGACCATCAATCCGGAGCTTCTGGTCCTGCACGGGCCGACCGTCGGCGTCGATGTCGGATCCAAGGACACGATCTACCGCATCATCCAGCGTCTCGCGGACGAAGGCATGGGCGTCATCATCATCAGCGACGACCTGCTCGAACTTCTGCAGAACTGCGACCGGATCATGGTGATGCGCAAAGGCGAAGTGGTGGAAACCTTCCAGGCCGAGGCGCTGGAGGAAGAGGCGCTTTACCGCGCCCTTGTAGAAGAGACGACCGTGAGGACCCCGCAATGACCGATACGACATTCAATGGGGCCACCCCAGCTGGCAACGACAAGGTTTCGCTTGGCTCCGCCTGGCGCTGGCTGCTGCGTCATCCGCCGGTCGTGACCTTTGCGCTGATCGTGCTCGTCTGCCTGGTGGTCGGCTCGATCAATACGGACTTCTGGCAGGTGTCGAACCTGTTCGACATCCTGCGCGCTTCCGTCGTGCGCGGACTGTTCGCGCTCGGGGTCCTGGTGGTGCTGGCGTCCGGCGGCATCGACGTTTCCTTCACCGCCATTGCCGCCTTCGTCATGTACACGGTGACGATGCTGGTCACGAACCTGCTGCCGGGGTTGCCGATGCCGGTGATTTTGCTGGTCGCTGCCGCCGGCGGCGCCTGCTTCGGAGCGCTCAACGGCGTGCTCGTCCACGCGCTGCGCGCGCCGTCGCTGATTGTGACGATCGGAACGCAATACGTCATTCGCAGCTTCCTGCTAACCTTTGTCGGCACTGCCCTGTTCATGAACATTCCGGGCTCGATGGAGGCGTTCGGCAAACTCGCGCTTTTCACCCATCAAAGCGCCAACGGCTCCATCTCGGTGCTGCCGGCCTTCGTGCTTGTGCTCGCTGTTGCGGCCGCGGTGACCTGGTGGATCCTAGAGCGTACTTTGATGGGCCGGGCGGTTTATGCGGTCGGCGGCAATCCCGGCATCGCCGAACGCCTCGGCTTCAATCTGCGCACCGTGCATATCTTCGTCTTTGCCTATGCGGGCCTGCTGGCCGGCATCGCCGGGATCATGCATGTGGCGAGTAACCGACTTGCCAATCCGTTCGATCTTGCCGGAACCGAGCTTGAGATCATCGCCGCGGTCGTTCTCGGCGGCGCGCGCATCACCGGCGGTTCGGGTAGCGTGATCGGCACGTTGCTCGGCGTGGTGCTGATCACGCTTGTCAGCAACGTCCTCATTCTCGTCGGCATTCCGAGCACGTGGCAGCTCGCCATTATCGGCGTCTTCATCGTTCTTGCCGGCACCGTCTTCTCGCTTCGTGCAAGAGGCTAACGGGCTTCGGCTGTCGTCCAGCGGGTCAAGGACTGCTATCTGCGGTCACCAATTCAGTAGGGAAGGTTGAGTGCATGGCGCACGACGTATCTGTAATCGGACTTTACATTCTAGATATTCTCGGCCGACCGGTGGACCGGATCCCGCCCGGCGGCAACGTCGAATTCATCGACGAGATCCGCCTGACCGTTGCGGGCACCGCCGGCGGTACGGTCGTCGACCTTGCCAAGCTCGGGCTGAACTGCCTGGCGGTCGGTGCGGTCGGGGACGATGAGAAGGCGGACTTCGTGCTCGCCACGCTCGACCGCTTTGGCGTCGACCGGTCGGAGATGCAGCGCATTGCCGGCGTGCCGACTTCCGCGAGCATTCTCAACATCCGCCGCAATGGCGAACGGCCGGCTTTGCACGTACGCGGCGCCTCCGGACATTTCGAGATTCCCGCGGATGCGCGCGAGCGGGTGCTGGCGCCGCCGATCGTCCATCTCGGCGGCACTGGGCTGCTCGATCGCCTCGACGGCGAACCCAGCCGCGTTTTGCTCGAGGAAGCCAAGCGCTTCGGCAGAACCACGACCTTCGACCTCCTGGGCGCGAACGACAACACGCTGTCGCTGATCCGGCCGCTTTTCCCCTTTATCGACTATTTCATGCCTTCAGTGGAGGAGGCGATGCTGATTTCCGGCCAGAAGACCGCCGAGGATGCCGGCCGTTTCTTTGCCGATCTCGGCGTCAAGCACTGCATCTTTACGCTCGGCGGCGACGGCGTCTGCTTCCTCGATACCGACGGTAAGAGCCTGCGCCTCCCGGCATTCGAGATCGACGTGGTTGACACCACCGGCTGCGGCGACGCCTTCAATGCCGGCTTCATTGCCGGGCTTCATCATCGCATGGAGACGGAAACCGCCTTGAAGTTCGCCCAGGCATCCGCCGCGCTCGTGGCGACGGGTCTCGGCTCTGACGCCGGGATCACCTCTTTCGAGGCGACCTGGGACTTCATGAACAATGTCCGCGTGAAGGCCAACTGACGCCAGTCGTGGCTGCTGCCCGATCCTGCATCGGGCAGCAGGACGGCTATTGCAGCAGCATCTCTGCCGTCGCGATGTCAGTGACCAGATGGGTAGCGTAGCCGCCCTTCAACGTCGCCCTGATGGCCGTCAGCTTGCTGGCGCCCCCGGCAACGCACAGGCGCCGCGGCACCTGGCTTAACTCGTTGAGTTCGATGCCGACCATGCGGTTGTCGAGATCACCGCGCACCGGCCGGCCTTCCGCGTCGATGAAGCGGCAGATCAGCACCCCGACCGCTCCTCCGGCCTGGTAGGCGTCGATGTCTTCCTGCCCGGTGATATTGGCCGAGCGGATCAGCGTCTCGGGGCCGATGTCGCCGACACCGAAGAGGATGATGTTGGAGGAATGAATGAGCTCGAACTGCTTGACCAGCACCTGTTCGGCCAGAAGCGCCTGCTTCAGGGCGGGTGTCGACAGCAGGGCCGGTGCAAGCAGGTTGATGCAGCGGGCGTGGATGCGGCGCGACATCAAGGATGTGCAGAATTCAGGCGCGAAATCCGGATTGGCGATCGAGCTTCCGGAGACCTGCACCACCGTCAATCCCTCTACCGGCTCGGGAAGCGAGATGCTGTCGGCCACGGCCAGCACCGTCCGGCCCCAGGCGACGCCGATCGTGTCGCCTGGCTGAACCATATCGGCAAGCAGGCGAGCACCGGCCTCGCCAAGCCGTTGCACCAGGTCGCTGTTGTCGAGGGCGGGAATGACCAGCGCACCCTCCAGGCCGAACTTGTCCTTCAGACGCCGTGCGATACCAGTCCGGGAGCCGACTTCCGTGTTCAGGCGAATGTTGACCAGGCCACGCTCGCGCGCTTCCTGCAGGTAGTTGACGATCGTTGCCCTGGATACACCGAGCATCTTGGCGATTTCGCTCTGGGTGAGCTGGTCGACATAATAGAGCCAGGCAGCCCAGACGACGCCGTCGTCGAACTCCGCAGGCAAGACTATGCCTTCGCCGACTGCCCGGTTTCCCCGCGCCGTATCCATCATCGTCTGCTCCCCTGGATTGTCATGACTTCTCCTGAAGCGGAAAAAGTGTCCGCCGTCAAACAAATTTGCCATGTGTGTTGACACATGACACAGCATGGTGGCAATTGTCTCGACGAAGGTTTTGGGAGACGCCGAGATGGAATGCTCGACTATAGGCGCGTGCCAGTGGGTTGGAAACGAACCAATCGGCGAAGCGCGGCGTGGTGTCTTTCCCGCCCCCACAAACCGGCTGCAGATCGCTCTCGACGTCGACCGCAATCCCAAGGCCATGCAGCCTTGGCGTGATGGCGCAGACGCAGGTTGCCGCCTGCAGCCGACCGACGGATAGCGTCGCCGTTTTGTCCTCACGGCGTGCGGGGAACGGTCGTCCGTTCGGCGCGCAGGCCGAGCAAGGGCTGCTGACGACAGGACTTGATTTTCAAACCCCATGGAAAACGCTGCCAAGCGCGGGAAGACAGGAGCCTTTTATGAAATCCAGATGGTCAGAAACCGAATTCGCCCGTGTCGTCGACACCTACGTCAACGCCGGCGTCAACCGGGACCTAGCGATCCGCACCTACACGACACGGCTTCTGGGTTCGGATCCCGAACTGGTACTGCATGGCGGCGGCAACACCTCCGTCAAGACCACGTTTACCGAGATGGACGGTTCCGAGGTTGCCGTTCTGTGCGTGAAAGGCAGCGGCTGGGACATGGGCACGATCGAACCGGCGGGCCTGCCTGCGGTCAGGCTGGAGCCGCTTCAGGCCATGGTCAAATTCCCGACACTCAGCGACGACGACATGGTGATGCTGCAGCGCCGGCTGCTGCTTGATCCTGCAGCGCCGAACCCTTCGGTGGAAGCGATCCTGCACGCCAACCTGCCGTTTCGGCATATCGACCACACCCATGCCAATGCGATCGTGTCGCTGACCAATCAGCCGCATGGCGAGGATCTGGTGCGCGAACTGTTCCCCGATTCCATCATCGTTCCCTACGTGATGCCGGGCTTCGATCTCGCCAAGGCCTGCGACGAGGCGTTCCGCGCCAATCCGGGCGCCGACGGCATGATCCTGCTGAAGCATGGCATTTTCACCTGGTCGGAAGATCCGCGTGAATCCTATGAGAAGATGATCGCCGCCATCGACAAGGCCGAGCGCCGCATCGCCCGCGGCAACCCGCGTCCGTTCATGGTCGTCCAGCCGGCGGCCCCGCTTGCCACGGCAGCTCAGATCGCCCCGGTTCTGCGTGGCGCCATCGCGATCGATACCGGCGTCGAGGGCTGCCCGCGCCGCTTCGTGCTGGAACATCGCTCCGGCCCTGATGTCCTCGATTTCTGCAATGCCGAGAATGTTGCCGATCTGGTTCACCGCGGCAATGCAACGCCCGAGCATGTCATCCACATCAAGCGCTTCGGCGTGGCGCTGTCCGCTCCTGTCGCCGGCGACATGGCCGGCTGGGCTGAAGCGGTGCGCGCAGCCGTCGCCGCCTATAAGGACGAGTATCGCGCCTACTTCGAGCGCAACAACGCGCGCGTCGGTGGGATCAAGCGCATGCTCGATCCGATGCCGCGTGTCTTCTATGTTGCCGGTGTCGGCCTGTTTGCCGCCGGCCCGACAAAGAAGGCCGCCCGTGTCGGCGCCGACGTTGCCGAGGCGACGATTGCCGTGATCCGCAATGCCGAAGGCATCGAGAGCTTCGAGGCATTGTCGGAAGAGGACCTCTTCGACATCGAGTACTGGTCGCTCGAGCAGGTTAAGCTGACGAAGCAGGCGGAGAAGCCGCTGAGCCGGCAGGTCGCGGTGATCACCGGTGGTGCGGGTGGCCTCGGGCTGGCGATTGCCGAGGCTCTGCACGCCGAGGGCGCCGAGATCGCGCTCTTGGACCTTGCCGAGGATGCCTTGCAGAAGGAAGCGGCAAGGCTCGGTGGTGTCGGCCTCGTCTGCGATGTGACGAAGCCCGAAGCGGTCGACGCGGCGCTCGCCGATGTGGCCTGGCATTTCGGTGGCATCGATATCGTCATCTCGAACGCCGGTGCGGCCTTCCAGGGCGCCCTGCTCGATGTTTCGGAGGAGGTCTTCCAGAAGGCTTTCGCGCTGAACTTCTGGGGGCACCACTATATTGCCCGCAGCGCGGTCCGGATCATGAAAGCCCAGAGAACTGGCGGTGCACTGGTCTTCAATGTCTCGAAGCAGGCGGTCAATCCCGGCCCCGACTTCGGCCCTTACGGCACGTCGAAGGCGGCGTTGATGGCACTGATGCGTCAATATGCCGTCGAACATGGCGCCGACGGCATCACCTCGAACGCGGTCAACGCCGACCGCATTCGCACCGGCCTGATGACCGATCAGATGATCGAGGAGCGCAGCCAGGCGCGCGGCATTTCGCCGGAAAGCTACATGCGCGGCAACCTGGTTCGACGTGAGGTAACGGCACGGGACGTCGCGGCCGCCTTCGTCCACCTCGCCAAGGCGCGCACCAGCACAGGCGCGGTGCTCACGGTCGACGGCGGCAATGTCGGCGCGATGATGCGCTGAGTTTAAAGCGTCCGTTATTCCGCCAAGTCCGAAGTAGCTCGGCCCCGGTCAGTCCAACTTGACCGGGGTTGGGCATATCCGTCCTTCAGGGCAGTCGCTCCCATTGGCTGTTCCCGCCGATCCATCTGCCGGCCGCCGCAACATGCGCGGCTTGCAGGGGTGGAGTGAAGTCTTAGCGCTGCTATCTGCGGGGGTGATCGACTATATATCCCTCATCGAAGTGAACGAAGCGCCAAGGAC
>NZ_LMDX01000028.1:0-34992 GCF_001425225.1 Ensifer sp. Root127 | reverse complement strand
GCCCTCTCCATCCCGCGGGTTCTTTCTCTGGAGGCTTTCGGACGCCGGCCCGGCGCCAGGCCAACACGTGGATAGCCGGCATCCGAAACCCTTCACACTAACAGTAGTCATCACCTTCGCGAGCAGCTCTCCACGAACCGGATACATTTCTGCTTCGCCCCATGCGACCGTTCCTGGGGGTACCGAACATGAAGTCACAGGTGTCCGGACCACGGCCACTACCCTCCAGGACCCGCTGACCAAAGGCCAAAACCGAGCGCATCTCCTTGGCAACGCCCAGCACCGGCTCAGTGGCGACTGACACGACGCGTCCTCCCATTTCTCGTCGCATGGGCACCTGGGACGATTGTCGTTCAGGCACCACCGCTGGAGAAGACCAGCAACATATTGTTGGTAGGCATCTCGATCGTCTCGCGGAGATTAAGTCCAGCGGCCTCACCCACTTGTTCAAGATCAGCGATATCACGCACACCCCAGGATGGGTTGCGCTCCTTTAGAGCCGCGTCGAAAGCAGCGTTCGAGGGGGCGTTGTGTGCCCCGTCGCGCATGAATGGGCCGTAGAGAAGAAGAAGCCCACCAGCGTGAAGCAAACGGCCAGCTCCTGCGAACAATCCTAAGCTTGCCGCCCATGGCGCGATATGGATCATATTGATCGACACGATGGCGTCAAAATGCCCCGTTTGTTCGACGCCCCAGTGTCCTGAGCACACATCAATATCCCGCGGTACCAGCACATTCTTCAGCCCTGCGAATTCGATCCAGCTAGACGTGCTGGTGCGGGCGTCGGCATCCGGATCGCTCGGCTGCCAGGTGAGGTTGGGCATTGCTCCCGCAAAACACACGGCGTGCTCGCCGGTCCCGCATCCAATCTCCAGCACGGCGCCATGTGTTGGAAGGACACGTTTTAGGACCGCGAGGATCGGCGCCGAATTTCGCGCAACGGAAGGCGAGAACATGCGCTGGTCGGCGCTTACGTCGCGCTGTTCCAGCGCAACAGGCGAACGGTCCTTCTTCTCTGGGGGCATATGCCTTGAATCCCCTTTGGGCGATGTCTCCCACCTTATAGCTGAAATGATGGGCTGAAACCAAGGATTTCGGACTTACGAAGGGGGCGTCGGCGCGTGCGTTCAGCCGAGGGCGACCGAAGGTCCACTTCGCGTCAGATCACGCGCCCGCCAGGCTCAAGGTCTGCTTTCGAAACTCGGAGCCCGGAAGCCTTCGGCCCCCTAGTCGCCACTTCGTTGGGGCTTGTTCAACGCCAATGGGATCATCCTCCCTTTGTATGTGACTGTCCGCTAAAACGGCGGGACATCGCGCTTGTTTCCGGCGCGGGCAGTGGCCTGCCGGAAATTGGATGCCGGAAGGATGACCGGAAAGGGGCAAGCCTTGAAGTTGAAAGATCGCTCCTTTGCCCTAGTTCTTTCGGCACGAATAAAGAGGGCAGTGCACGAACAATGAGGGCAGTGAATGAGTGAAGACCCCAACGTGGAAAAGGCGCAAACGGGAGTATCCGGGCTGGATGACATCTTGGTCGGCGGGCTTTCCAAAGGGCACGTGTTTTTGCTGGAAGGAAATCCTGGCACAGGGAAAACAACTATCGCCCTGCAATTTCTTATCCAAGGGAGTGAGGTTGGCGAGCGAGGCCTCTACATCACATTATCGGAAACCGAACGCGAATTGCGCGCGGGTGCGGCGTCGCATGGTCTGACAATCGATGAAAGCATTGAGGTTTTCGAGCTTGCCCCTCCCGAAACGCTTCTTGACGACGACAGGCAACAGAGCCTGCTGTACTCCTCAGACCTCGAGCTCGGCGAAACCCTAAAACTGATCCTGGAGGCATTCGAGCGTGTAAAGCCGAGCCGCGTTGTTCTCGACAGTTTGTCGGAAATCCGACTTTTGGCACAGAGCTCTCTCAGGTATCGTCGGCAAATTCTTGCGTTAAAACATTTTTTCGCCCGGCAAAGCGTAACAGTCCTGCTTCTCGATGACTTGACCTCGGATACCTTGGACAAGACCGTGCACAGTGTCGTTCACGGCGTCATTCATCTTGAAGAGCTGGCTCCTAATTACGGTCCGGAACGCCGCAGACTGCGGGTAATGAAATATCGCGGTCAAGCGTTTCGAGGCGGTTATCACGATTTCACGATTAAGACCGGTGGTGTTGTTGTCTACCCTCGTCTCGTAGCTTCTGAACACCGGACGAATTTTGCACGCGTGTCGTTGAGCAGCGGTATCCCTGCGCTTGACGCGCTGCTGGGTGGGGGTGTTGAACTGGGATCCAGCACGCTGATCTTAGGCCCCGCAGGTACCGGTAAAAGCACCTTTGCGTTTCAGTTCGTGGCATCGACTATTCGAAGGGGGCAGAAGGCGGCTGTCTTTGTTTTCGATGAAGAACTCGGTCTGTTGTTTTCACGCATGCGTGCCATGGGGATCGATCTGGAGACGATGCGAGAGTCGGGTGATCTCCATATCGAGCAACTTGATGCAGCGGAACTTTCTCCTGGTGAGTTTGCCCATCGCGTCCGTGAGCGCGTGGATAGTGCCCAGGCAAAGACCGTGGTGATCGACAGTATCAACGGCTATCAAGCCTCCATGCCGGAGGAGAACGCACTCATTCTCCACATGCATGAGCTGCTTCAATATTTGAACAGGCAGGGCACCAATACGTTTCTGACCGTTGCTCAACATGGCCTGGTTGGCGATATGAAGTCGCCTGTGGATGTGACCTATTTGGCCGATACCGTTGTTTTGCTCCGGTATTTCGAGGCGGCCGGCAAGGTGCGGCGGGCGGTTTCCGTCATCAAGAAGCGAACCGGATACCACGAGGACACAATCCGCGAGTTCGGTATAGGCAACAAGGGGTTGTCGTTTGGTGAACCCCTGTCCAGTTTCCAAGGTGTGCTGAGGGGGGTGCCGACGTTTGTAGGCACGCCAGGGCCGCTGCTGAATTCCTCAAGCGCGAGTGACGCAAATTCCTGACCCGGTAACATCACTGGCCTTGGTCTTCACTCCGCAGGGGCGAGACGCGGATGTCGCAAACAGGCTGCTGGGGGAAATTGGCATCGCTTGTGCGATAGCGAGTGATCTTCCTCAATTCGCTCAATCGCTCAATGACGATACCTTTTTTGCGGTTGCAACGGAGGAGGCTCTTCGGTTTCCCGATCTGCGGCAGATAACTTCCTGGATAAACAACCAGCCTAGCTGGTCCGATCTTCCATTCATTATTCTAACCCATCGCGGCGGTAGCCCCGAACGCAACCCTGCGGCGGCAAGACTGTCGGAGCTTTTCGGTAACGTGACGTTCCTGGAGCGGCCATTCAATGCTGTCACTTTTGCCAGCGTGGCCCGCACCGCAATTAGGGGACGGCGTCGCCAGTACGAGGCACGCGCTCGGATTGAAGAGCTTCGCGAAGGAGAATCGCGTCTTCAAACAGCGCTTCTTGCCGGCCGGCTCGGAACCTGGGAACTTGAATTGGACAGCATGCGGTTTGCGGCGTCCGACACGTGCAAGGCAATTTTCGGACGTCCGGCCACTATGGCTTTTTCCTATGAGGAAGCGCTTTCAAGTATCCACGGGGATGACAAGGAGCGCGTCCTCAACGCCGTGAAGGAAAGCATCGATAGCGGCCGCGACTACGCCATAGACCATCGCACTCTATGGCCCGACGGCAGCGTTCACTGGACGGAAATCCGCGCTCGCGTCGTATCAGACAAAAGCGGCCATCCCGAACGTTTGGTTGGCGTGTCGTCGGACATCACTGACCGCAAACGCTACGAAGACCAGTTGCGGGACCTGAACGATACACTGGAAGAGCGCGTGGCTCAGCGAACGGCCGAGCTTAGCCGGGCGCATGATACACTCTTGGCTGAGGTGGCGCAGCGGGAACGGGCTGAGGAGCATTTGCGCCACGCACAGAAGATGGAGGCAATCGGACAGCTCACAGGCGGTGTTGCCCACGATTTCAATAATCTTCTCATGGCCGTCATGGGCAATCTCGACCTGTTGAGAAAGCACCTGGCAAACAACCCAAAGGCGGCAAGGCTTCTGGAGGGTGCGATGCAGGGCGCCCGTCGTGGTGCGGCGCTGACGCAGCGCCTGCTCGCCTTCGCCAGGCGACAGGATCTTCAGGTCGAACCCGTTGATCTGGAAAAACTCATCCGCGGCATGACTGATCTTTTGGAGCGTTCCATCGGCTCGGCGATTGCTCTGCGATTGAATTTGACCAACGGGCTGCCGCACGCGCTGGTGGACGGCAATCAGGTGGAACTTGCTTTGCTCAACCTGGCTGTGAATGCGCGCGACGCGATGCCGGACGGTGGGTCACTCGTGGTGGAACTCGATCTTGCTCAATCAATGCCCGAGGATAGGCTAGCTTTGGGATCCTACGTTCGGATTTCAGTAACAGATACCGGGCATGGAATGGATGGCGAAACGCTCAAGAAAGCGATTGACCCCTTTTTCTCCACCAAGGAATTGGGGAAGGGTACTGGCTTGGGTTTATCGATGATTCATGGGCTTGCTGTCCAGTTGAACGGCAAATTCCAGTTGTTCAGCGCGCCTGGGCACGGAACCAAAGCGGAAATCTGGTTTCCTTCCACGACACAGAAAATAGAGGATAAGGGGATGGACCTGACGCCAGCCCAGCCGGGCGTGACAGCAAGAGCAAAGATTCTGGTGGTTGACGACGACGCGCTTATCGCCATGAGCACCGTCGATATGTTGGAAGATCTCGGCCATGAGGTCCTTGAGGCAAATTCGGGCGCAAGGGCTCTGGAGCTTCTGGGTGGAGGCGATCAGATCGATCTGATGATTACGGATTATTCGATGCCGGGGATGAATGGCGCGCAACTCGCAAAGGCAGCATTGGAAATCAACCCTGCGCTTCCTATTCTGGTTGCAACCGGCTACGCCGATCTGCCTCCCGGTGCTGGAATAGATTTACCACGTCTTGGCAAGCCCTACACGCAAGATCAATTGGCATTTGAAATTGCCAAAGTCCTAAAGTTCTAGTTTTCGTCCATGCGAAGCCGTTATGATGCAGCGTGATGCAAAGCCCGAGGCGCCTAATGGCTGCAAAGAAGCTCGTCATGTTCCGCCCTTGCCGGACGACGTTCAACCCAGGCGCGACCTCCAGCCTCTGTCCTCTATTTCAACCGCGGACGCCCTCCCGCGCAGCGGGTTCGTTCTCCGGCCCCAATCGAGACGCTTGGGTCGCACTGACCAAGTATCCACTCCTGACGCTCCTCGGGCGTTCAGATCACTCGACGTCCAGAAGGCCGGCAGCAAGGATGTCTCCTATCCCTCGCCTTGAACGGAATCAAACCACCGAACCTGAAATGTCATAGTCAACGCTCTAAAGGAGTTACCCGAGCGTTCGCCGTATTCTTTTCTTGACAGATCGTTCCAGAATACCTAAATCGCATCCATGGCAAGGAACAAGGAATTCGATCGAGAGCAGGCGCTGGATGACGCCATCGAGGTGTTTCGCGAACACGGTTTCGAAGGCACGTCCACCCAAATGCTCGTCCGTGCGATGAAGATTGGCCGGCAGAGTCTTTATGATACGTTCGGCGACAAGTGGAAGCTCTACTGCCTTGCTGTCGAACGCTACGCCGCTGCGGAAACGGAGGCCCACATCGCCATGCTGCGCGGTGCGCCGCGTGCCCAGGACGGCATTCGGGCGATGATGGACCGAGTGGTCGAAAATGCTTCACGGGCCTGTCTTGGCGTGAACTCGGTCTGCGAGTTCGGCCAGAACCGACCTGACCTAACGGCAATTCATCAGGCTGCTGATCGGCGATTGAAGCATGCCGCCAAGCAACGCATCAGCGAGGCTCAGGCGCAAGGGGATCTCGACGCAACGCTTTCCACGGAAGAGACTGCCGATTTCCTCTTCGCCAATGTTGCCGGCATCCGCATCGCTGCGCGCGGCGGCGCGGGGCCAAAAGAGCTCAAGACCCTAGCCAGGATCGCGCTTCGGGTAGTGACATGAGGGCAAAATTTTTTGCTTGTTTCTGGAATGATCAGTCAAGAAAGGAAGATCATGAGAGCCGTGGTTATGAATGAAATCGGTGGCACCGAGGTGATGGAATTTGTCGATCTCCCTGAACCGGTCGCCACCCCGGGGCATGTGGTGGTCGAAGTCGCGGCTGCAGGCGTGAACTTCATGGATATCGGCGTGCGCCAGGGCATGGCGTGGACAGACAGCCCCAACCCGAAAATTCTCGGGGTCGAGGGTGCAGGACGCATCGTCGCGCTTGGTGATGGGGTCGATGGTTTCGCTATCGGAGACCGGGTCGCCTGGGTCTACGCGCCAGGAAGCTATGCCTCGCACGTCCTGATCTCAACGGATGCGCTCGTGCGCCTTCCCGATACTATCGATGACAAGACAGCAGCCTCCCTCATGATGCAAGGATTGACCGCGAGCCACTTCGCCACCGATTTCTACCCGATCCAGCCTGGAGACACCGCACTCGTGCATGCTGCGGCGGGTGGCGTCGGCCTGCTGCTGACACAGATCGTCCGGCTGAGGGGTGGACATGTGATCGGCCGCGTTTCGTCGACCGACAAGGTGGACGTCGCAAAAGCGGCTGGCGCGAACCACGTTATCGTCGACACGGAGGGGAAGTTTGCCGCTGAAGTTTTGCGTCTCACCGGGGGAGAAGGTGCAAGCGTCGTCTATGACGGTTCCGGTCCCAAGACCTTTCAGGGGTCGCTCGCAGCACTTCGTCGCTCCGGCACATTCTGCTGGTATGGGCCGGTGCTTGGCGGTCCGGGGCCACTCGACATCATGAGCCTGCCCAAGAGCATCAAGATCGGCTATGCGACATTCTTCGATCACATCAGTACGCCCGAACTTCTTCGCGCCCGCACCGAGCAGTTGTTCCGTTGGATTCACGATGGGTCGCTCAAGCTGCACGTCGGTGGAACCTACGCGCTTTCTGATGCCGCCCGTGCTCATGCCGACATGGAAAGCCGGGCGACCACCGGCAAGCTATTGCTGATCCCCACGCAAAGGGGTTCAGCATAGCGCTGCCTGAAAGGCGGGAACCGGGGTCGACTAGCCCCGGCAAGAGGTTCCGCAATGGCCGCCCGCATGGGGATGACACGCGGGGCTTCAGCTCTGACAACAGCGCGGCCTGAAGGGGATGCCCACCCAACTCCTGCTTTGAGATCGGTGCGTGCGGTCAATTATGGATTGACAAATTTCCATCTTTGTAAAGTTGTGGCCCGAGCTTTACTTTTATGCCATAATGTCAAACATGAGTGGACGAGCAGAGACAAAACTAAAGCAACTCCTCCAGCAAGTCCCCCCCGGCTTCCTGGTGGATTCTGGGTGGATGGCTCGTCATGCCATCTCGCGGCAGTCCGTCTCAGGCTATGTCAAACAGGGCTGGCTCGAGCCGGTCATGTCGGGCGTGTACCGCCGCCCGTTTTCCTCAGACACCAATCCAGAAGCCGTCGGAGGCTGGAAAATACCCCTGCTCTCGGCCGTCTGGCTCATGCGGCATAAATTTCATGTCGGCGGGGCGAGCTCCCTCTCCTTACGGGGACATGCTCATTACCTGTCGTTCGGCGGCGAATTCGCCCTCTATCTCTACGGATCCGATATCCCGACATGGCTATCGAAGCTGCGGACGGACGCCGATGTGAAGACCAGGAGCAACGTCCTGTTCGGCGAAGGAGCGACTGGCGTCGAAAGCGCGGATTTCGACCTTTCCAACGACGAGGATCCGGAGCTGGCACAGAGCCCGTGGCGCTGGCCGATGCCAATGTCCTCACCCGAACGCGCGATCCTCGAAATGCTCGACGAGGTCCCAAAAGAAGAAAGCTTCCACAAGGTCGACATGGCCTTCGAGAGCCTGGCCAATCTGCGCCCGAGATTGCTAACGACGCTCCTCACCCTATGCCGCAGCGTCAAAACCAAGCGCCTCTTCTTCGTGTTTGCCGACAAGCATAATCACGCTTGGCGCCGGCACATCGACATCTCGTCTGTCGATCTCGGCAAGGGCGACCGGGCGCTGACACCGGGCGGCCGGCTGCACCCCATCTACCGCATCACGGTCCCGGCCGACTTCATGCCAAAGGAGACCCCGAATGGCCCGTGACCAATACCTGCGCCAAGTCGACCTCCTGGTGCGGACCCTTCCCTACATTGCCCCCACGAGGCCTTCGCGCAAAGCTCGACGACAAGGCGATGCGCTTCCTGCTGTCACTCCACGATGGCGAACCAGATTTCAAAGCAATCGGCCTGCCCCAGGCGGCCGAGCTGCCCGCCGTCCGCTGGAAGCTTCTCAACCTCGAAAAGCTGAAAGCCAGGAACCCAGAGAAACATGCGGAGCAGCGGCGTAAGATCGAGGAGATCGTGCCACAGGCTCGCAAGGATTCCGGAGCGGATAAGATCTGACCTATGGGTACTTCGATTGAACTGATGGTAAGTGGTGTCTCCCTCGACTATGCCAAGAACATGCGCGGCGATGTGCCGCTTCACAAACTCCGCGTCGCGACCAGTATACCCCGCCATGAACAGGTTTGTTATCTCCGGCTGTATTAATTCGCCGGTTGGTGGGGTAAAACTCAGTTCAGCCACAGCCGATAATCTCCGCGAGACTTGTTCCGGTCGGATGGGCGCTCTTGATAACCGAAGGGCTCGCTATACTGCGTATTGAGTTCAACCCTAGGCATGTATGAACCATTATCTATTTGGGCGCGGACATATGTCGCTATGTCGGCGCGCACAGATGTGGGACTTCCAGCCTCACCATCCCGCCCTGACCAGCGATCGATGATGTCGTCGAACACCAGGTCGCACGGGTTTCGGTGAAGGTTTCGAATGCGACAACTGACTATTGCCGAAACACAATGCATACCTTTCCTTCGGCATCTAAGAACTCGTCGAATAAGAGGACTGATTTCTGACCTCCCCTACCTGCCGGCCAAGGGTCCTGGACCCAAAGCCTCCTGCCCTTGCCATCATCGGAATACCCGGACACGACGTAGTAGTGGATCGTGCTTCCCACGACGAATATGCGGTCGTTATCGATTTCTGCGCGGACATCTTCCCAGGTCGGCTTGGCGATGAATTGCCCGCCAGTGGCGTCATGGTTGAACGCATTCCATTGACCGCGCACCAGCTCGACAATTTTGCTCTTGTGGTTTTCGCCAACATCCTCGGTGACGTCAGCTGAGCTGTCGAGTACCTGAGCCAGGTCCCACTTTTCACCGAGGCTCAAGTCGGCCCCCGCAAGCGCTGCAGTGCTAGCCCGTGCTATTTCGTATTGTGACATCTGCGGCAAACCGTAATATTGCCGCACCATCACTTCGGCTGCAGCGAAGCACCAACTTGGCGTTTGCTGAGCAATCAAAGTCGGGGAATTGCTGACTGACGGCATCTCGAATTTCCTCCAGAAACAAACTGAATCAAAACGGCTGATTGTGTTTTCGCAACAAAGGGAGATCGAGAGGCGGGTCCCGCCCCTCAACTCGCCTTCTAGAAGAGTGCGTCGATGGGCTCGCTGCCAAGCAGGGCATCAAACTTGTAGAGAGCAGACTTGAGCGAAATTAGCTCCGAACCGGACGCATCAATGTCAACGATCCGGGGTTGAGCGTCGTTTAACTCTTGGACCACATCAGCGACGGAAGCGATGTTGATCTCGATTCCCTCGCACATGGCCTGCAATTTCCCGTAGAATAGAGAAATGTCCGTGAAATACGCGAGCTTACGTCGCGCCGCCTTTTCATTCTGGTGAAGAGTGTCTTCCGCCACCTCTAACTGCTTGATAGTGCGGGTGTACTCATCCCGCTGGCTTTGCAAACTTGACAACAAGACACGAGTTGCATTGAGCCGCCCTTCATCACTTTCACGCTCTTGCCGATATCTTTGCCTCTCGTCGTTCAGTGAGCGAATTCGGGCCTCGTCCTTGTCGACCAGGGTGATGATCCCCATGATTGCACGGTCGAGCCCGAGACAAAAAATTGACCTGACAATGCTCGCCGCCGAACTGTCGTTTAGCTCGTCCAGTTTTCGGCGATGATGGGCGAGTTCGACCTCGGCGGCTCTCATCTGATCGACCAGCTGCGCGATCCGCTGATTGAGAAGTTCAGCGTCCTGCTCATCCTTGTGGATCTCGATGCTGACCTTGGCAATCTCCTGTTGGATCCCGGTAATCTTTTGGTTCAACAGACCCAGATCGGATATGATCGATTTCACGAGCTCCGACGTAACCTGTTGTTCCTTGGCATACATGCGCTCACCAAGCTTGGCTTGGGAGTGCAGATAGTCCACGGCATCCGACATCGCCAAAATCGATGCCGTGGCTTCCTCCGTCTTTTGCTCCTTCAAAAGCTCCGAGGCTTGCGTCAGCTGTTGAAGAATTGTCTTGAATTCGACAACCTGCTGGCTGCCGGCTCGTTCATTTCCTACGATTGCAACGTTGTTCATGATGTGTCTCCTGCTGCAAGCATTGAGGATTAGGCCGCGTGAGCCTGCTCGATCAAAGCACGCTGTTGTTCGAGTTCGATGGTGGCACGGCGGGATTCAGACAGGTCCTGCTCGACGATGATGCTGAGATTTCTCGCAAGCTCTGGCGCCCGGCGAATGGCCTCTTCGATGGTCGGTGAATCCTGCAGGTACTTCACCGCCTTCGCTTGCGCTGCGCCGGCGGATTTCAGATAGTCACCGGACAGACCGTTCAGCGCGACCCACTGGCACATGTAGATCAGGAAGGTCTTCATGAACTCGGGAGCCTGGTACTCGGCAAGCCGGTCTTTGGCGTCGAGCTCCTTCAGGTCCTCAATATCTCTTTGAAAACCCTCGTCGGTCATGCGACCGCAATAGTTGGACATCTGATCCCAGAAGAGCGATGCGTTCGTCAATGTGCCGATGATCTTACCGAGTGCATCGATTGCGCTGTGCAAGGAATCGACAGACAATGTCGCATTACCTTCCTCAATCTTGAGATTCTTCAGGGATTCCGCATAGCTAGCCATGGCGACCAGCGACGCCCGCTTCTGGTTCTCAAGTTCGATCTTCTGATTGAGGAACTTCATTTTTTCCTCGTGGATCGAGTCCTCCGCGCTTGCAGCTTTGCTGGCCATCTGATTGGTCGCGGCTGCCAGATCCTTGAGCGCCGTCCCCGCCGCTCCATATGCCTTGTTTGCGGCGTTCGCATCCTTCTCAAGTGCGTCGACCTTCGCCGCCATCTTGTCGAGCTCCGCGGATGCTTTTGCCAGATCTTCCTTTTTGGCATCGCGCTTTTTCTTCAACGCGGCTACGTCGGGATCCTTGGATTTGCCGTCCTGTTCCATTTTGGCCAAAGCTTCGTTCAAGACATCGAGCTCGGACTTGATTTTGTCGTTGGTGAGTTTCTTTCCCGACTGCTGGTCCTGAGCTTCGATAAATTTCCTCTGCGCGTCGTCGGACTGCTTCTTGGCTTCGTCGGTGCCAGCTTTGGCGGAGGTGATGCGATCGTTCTTTTCAATGGCATTGCCGGCCTTGTTCAAGACCGTACCGACCGGATTTTGGGATGCCGTGAACGCTCCAAGGCCTGCGCCGATCGCACCAGTGATTGCGCCAACAACCCCCATCACCAGCGCTTTCGTTGCCTCCTTCTCTTCACGAGTTTTGGCTTCCTCGTAGAGCGTCTGTGCATTGGAAATCTGGCTGACGAGCTCCTGCTGGTTGACCTGCTCAGCTTTCTGCTTCGCGATTACATCGCGTTCCGCCTTTTCAGCCGCCAGCAACCGGTCTCGTTCGCTGGCCTCCTCGAGAATGGTGTTGGACTTCGCTCTGCTGGAGTCCACTTGCAGGCCTTTGAACTTGTCGGCAAGCACGCCGGCCTTTTCCGACATGTTGCTCGAGCACGTTTTGCAATGCGCCAGCTTCTTGATCGCGAGCGGCTCCTGCCCTTTTGTCAACCAACGGTAGGACTGCTGCAAAAGGTCGATGATGTTGCGGGTCTCGGCCTCGAACGAGGTCATTGTGATAACGCAGTCGTTGCACAGCATAGCCAGGCGGCTCTGCAAACCGGCGATATCGGCTTGCAAAGCCCCGCCCTTGGCGCCAGCAACGCCGTTATAAGCCACATGGAACAACTCCACGGACAGATCCAGGTTCTGGGTCACATCCTTAAGGCTCAGTTGGCCCATGACCGCCTTCGCCTCTCGCTGCACCAGCGGATCATCGAAGGCTGGCACGGTCTTGAGGCTGTATTCGCGATGATCGACAATGACGATGGCGTTGGATTCCTCGGCAGGCATGGACGTTCTCCTTTTTTCGGGTTCAATTAAGACCAAGCGTGTTGGGGCCGGCGAGAGAGCGTCCGGCCGGAAAGCACGCGAGTAAGAAGATGTGCGGAGAGATGGTTGCGTTCCGACCGGCCCGTGAGGCCGATCGCGGGAAAAGGTCAGCCTTTTAGTTGCATCAGCTTTGTCTGCAGGTCCTGCAGAGCCTCCAGCTGGTCGGAGATTGCGGTCAGGAGGTCATTGAAGGCCTCGATATCCCCTGCGCTTTCGGGCATCGGCGCATCTTCGGAAAGATCAGCGTCGACGGTCCACTGCCGCAGTGCGCGGGACATAAGATTGTCGGCGGTATTCTGTGCGAAGTCGAAGGCTTCCAGAAACACGGATTCCATTGCGCGAGCCATCGGCGTCGGGAGTTCCAGTGCAAGGACGCCAATTCCACCTGTCGTTGCCGCACCGTCGGGTAATCCGGAGTAAAGCTCGCCGATCTTTCCGAACCGAGCATGCTCGCCCAATCTCGTTTGTATCGGCCGCGAGGTAAATCCGACATAGGTCGGAACGTATTTGTTTTCGTGGAATGAAGACTTCAACCAAAGGGAGTATATCCCAGGCCCGTCCAACCGCAGGCGGGGTATATTCTGCGCTACTGTCTGCAGATCCCCTTGAAGCAAATAGGATCTCGCACCGACGTAACCCCATACATATTGGATGACTTGCGCATAGTGCTCGGCATACATCGGAAACGCTCCTGAGTTAAACAAATTCAATTATTACAAAATGTTAGGCGACGTGATGCCAGTGCATTGCCGAATGGCTTGCGTAGGTCGATGGCATCCCAACGAGTCCGGTATTGCGCTCGAAGACAACCCGGCAACGATGGCGCTCATAAATTGATTTAGCAATACAATTTACAAGTTATAGTTGTTTTTGAGTTTGCGACGCGCCAAAACAGAACGTTACGAACTGAACCACTTTGACGGGCTCGCAATGCCGCCGAGGGTGGCGTCGATCCCAACCGACAGGACAATGGCTTTGAGGATGCCGCCGCCAATTTTTGGAGGCTATCAAACTGCTGAACTGAACAATTCTTAACGAGCGTACCAGGCGCCGGCAGCAACGCTGCCAGAGCCCGTTCGCGCGCTGCTTGACCGGTTAAAAGCCTCGTCTCGGAGGATCAGCATGCGACGGCCAACGGCCGGGATCCGGGAAGCCTAGGCCCGGCAAGCCGCTCCGGTTGGTCGAGGGGTCGCAAAGGAGCGACCGCCGGTGCCCGCGCCCTCACCTGCCCACCCTGACCAGCGACCGTGCGATATCGATGATATCGTCGCGAGCGGCCGTGGGATCGCCCTTCGACCAGGCGACCCCAAGCCCGATCCTGAAATCGATCCCCCTCACCTTCCTGAGCTCGAAATTGCGGTTGGGTAGATCGAGCGTCCATTCCGGCGCAAAGCCGATGCCAAGACCGGCCGAGACCAGTGACACCAACGAGAAGGTGTCGTCGCAGGTATAGGCGACGCTCTTTGCGAGATCGTGCGCCTCGAACTTTTCGGCAAAGTAGCGCTCGGTATAGGAGAGATTCTGACGGGAGAACGAGATGATCTTCTCCCCCTTCAGATCCTCGATGCCGATCTCGCCTCTAGCAAGCAGCGCGCTGGTCTTCTCCACCGCCAGCGGGTAGCGCTCATGCGCGATCGAGAAGAACCGGAGCGAGCCAATGTTTTCGACCGGGCGAATGAAGCCGAGATTGATCTGACCGTTCTCCAGGCGACGAATAATGTCATTGGTCGACGGCAGCTTTTTCTTCCGGGCTTTCGAGCTTCGTCTGCGGAACGTCAAATGGTTTTGGCGAGCAGGGTCCATCCTGGTGGAAGCGCGAGAGCCAGACTTCGGACCCCTGCCTCTCACAAGCCGATCCGCGCTCTCGGGCGCTGCAGTTCGGCGACTGCCATCACAAAGCGAAGCTCCCCCTCGCCCCGATTTACGTACGCGTGCGGGCTCTCCGTCCTTGCCAGCACCGACGAGCCAGCCTGGACGACCTGTTCGTTGTCTTCGAGACGGAAGGTCAGTTCTCCGCTCTCGACATTGAGAAGTTCGAGCGTCCCGGGGGAATGGCCAGGTGACTCAAACACCTCCCCCGGGAACATTGACCACCGCCAAAGTTCGATTTCGTCGGGACCGTTCGTGCCAACCAGCAGCGTCGCACTCCCTCCGTTAGGGCCTCGCCAAAGGGTTGAGGCATCCTCGGGAGGAACGATCCGAACCGGCACGCTGGAGGCAACGCCCACGAAATCCGCGATGGAAACGCCAAGCGCCGTCGCAGCCCGGCAAAGTGTCGCGATGCTCGGATTGGCGCTGCCCTTCTCGATCTCGACCAGCATGCCCTTGCTAACACCCGACCGTCTCGACAGCTCATCCAGCGACAAACCGTTCTGCCTCCGGAAGAGTTTGAGGTTCTGGGACACCGTCGCGCTCACGCGCCTGACATCAGCGACCGCTTCGGTCGATATATTGACTTTCTTTTCCATGGTCGGTATTATAGACTAAATCGGTCAATGAGAGCTAGTGGGTGGAAATGGAACTCCCGATTATCGACACAGAGATCGCGACGATCGCGCCAGACTTCCGAGCAATCAGTATTCTTGTTGACGCGAGGAATGCGACGTCTGGAGCAATGGCTCGTCAGGTGCTGGACGAAGCATGTGATTTCGTCCGGGACGGCGGACCGTCGTGGAGCGAGGCCCATCTGGCAGCATGGGCCGAGGTGTATACACGGTTCGGGGCAAAACCGAACCGGACACCCTGCTCGGCGCAGGCCTTGAGGAAGCGAGTCGAGAAGGACGGCCGTATACCGGCAATCAATCCGCTCGTCGATCTCTACAACGCAGTCAGCCTCCGTTACGCAATCCCCGTCGGCGGCGAAAACTTCGATGCCTACGTCGGCAAACCCCGATTGACGGTGGCTGACGGAACGGAAGAATTCGACACGGTCATGAACGGCGACAAGATCATCGAGAACCCTTCGAAAGGTGAAGTGATCTGGAGAGACGACCTCGGAGTGACTTGCCGTCGATGGAACTGGCGGCAGGGAACCCGCACGCGCCTTGACGCCGTAGGCGGCCGGATGTGGTTTATTCTCGAGAGCCTCGGAAAGATGCCTCAGGAAGCGCTTGAGGAAGCGGGAAACATGCTCGTCAGCGGCCTCAGACAACTCGCACCGGGTTGCGAGGTAGTTAGACAGAAAGTCGTTCCCGCCTGATCAAGATCGACTGAATCAGCACAGGTCAAACGAGAATACTTGCGGTTTCGCGCCGCCGGAACGACCGCCTGTGTGCGGTGTGCACCCGAAAAACACGAATTCTGTGCGCCGCGCAGTTGGGCGACGGCGGAGCTGTGCCTGCGGAGGAGCAGGTATTCGCCGGATACCATTTGGAGGATTAAATTTGCCTCGAAGCTGTCCAGCCCGCACTTTTGGTGAAGGACGTCCACAAGAGTTACGGGACGCTCAACGTCCTGAAGGGGATCTCGTCGCCCGCATTTCCGGTGTCTACACTGCCACCGGTTCAGTGCCAGTCTGATTTACACAACTTGACCTTAAACAGGCAAGTCCTGGAGACGGCGGTTGTGCCAGCCGTGCCGACGCCGGCTTCGCGTTCCACATTCCGGGCAGATACCGACGGGTTTCGCAGCGGCGGAAACAACCCAGTTTTCTTCATCTTGAAGGGTGATACCCAGAACCTTGACCCCTGGGCCGGGTGACCATTTCAATTGCGCTCGCATCCCCGCAGATAGCGGTCGAGGCGCCAACACTATGTTAGCCACAGAAATTAAGGAAGAACCCGTTTAAGTGCCAAACGACAGGACAATAGCCCTATCCGTTCATAGTGCTAATGTGGGTTTGTGAGTCTTACGGAGAATCCCATGAGCCGCCTGACAATCGACATAACGGACCAGCAGCACCAAAGCCTGAAGGCGCTCGCCGCGTTGCAGGGCAAGACCATCAAGCAATACGCCCTGGAACGTTTGTTTCCCGGCGATGCTGATGCCGATCAGGCATGGCAGGAGCTGAAAAACCTGCTGGGAAATCGCATCAACGATGGCCTTGCGGGGAGGGTTTCCACCAAGAGCATCGGTGAAATCCTGGATGAAGAACTCGCCGGGGACCGCGCTTGACAGCCTATACCCTCACGCTAGAGGCAGAAGCCGATCTGCGCGGCATCATCCGCTACACGTAAGCAGTGGAGCAATACGCAGCTCCGCCGCTATGTCGCCAAGCTGGAACAAGGAATTGCCAGCCTTGCCGCCGGACAAGGCTCTTTCAAAGACATGAGCGAGCTCTTTCCAGCGCTACGGATGGCGCGTTGCGAACATCACTACGTCTTCTGCCTGCCGCGCGAGCGCGCGCCCGCATTGGTCGTGGCAATTTTTCATGAGCATGGACCTCATGACGAGACTAGCAGACAGGATCAGTGCGCGGGAGTTTTGAAACGTTCCGGCGGTGTTGTCACGTAAACCCCGCGTCAGCATTTGCTGCATAGTCGCTCGTGAAGAACGCCGTTTTCGGTGAGGCGGTCAGGATTGTCGGGCACCACAGTTGGTATTGTTATTGTTTCAGGACAGGTTTGACGTGGCCATCTGCTGGGATCGAGGCAGTGATGTGATAGAGATTGCGACCAGCAGACATCGCAGGACAGACTCGCCTTCCGTCATCTGGCGGCAGCCCCTCAAAGGATCAGGCAATCAGCCGGGTGGCATCATGCGTTTGCGCCTGACGGTCGGCATTTGTTTTTGACGTCAGGTGATCGGGGACGCCCGTAGACTGCCCAAGACCAAGATGTCGCCCGTGGGAAAGTCATTCGACTCAATCTCGATGGTTCAACGCCAGCCGACAATCCTTCAGCAGACTAAGGCGGGGTGCGCGCGCAACTATGGACCGGCGGTCACAGGAACCCATGCGGAATGGCCTTTGTACCGAATGGGCCGCTTTGGTTGCATGAAATGAGCCCGCATGGCGGCGATGAACTCAACCGTATCCTGCTGGGACGAAACTATGGATGGCCAATTGTCTCGAATGGCGACAACTACGATGGCTCCGAAATTTCTGATAATGAAACGCGTCCCGAGTTCGAGGCACCGACCCAATTCTATCCGTCGGGTTTTGGCGGCCTCTATCGGATGATGTCATGGATAAGCTGTCGAGCCGTCGGGTTTGCGTGTGATCTTGCGTTCCCAATGGATGTAGTCGTCCTTAGCCAGGACCTCTTCATCGATCTCGATGCCCCAGCCAGGGCGATTGGGTCGCAGCTCCATATGACCGTCCACTGGCATGTAGGGGTCAAGCGCCCAAGGCGCATGGACATGCGGCTTGAATTCGAGAATCTTGAAGTTCGGCTGCGCGGCGCAGAAATGAACGTTCACTGCGGTTGCCAGCGGCCCCATCGGATTGTGCGGCGCCACCGTCACATAATGCGCTTCGGCCAGGGCTGCGATGCGGCGCATCTCCGTCACGCCGCCAACCACGCAGATGTCCGGCTGGATGATATCGGCACCACGCGCCGAAAGAAGCGACAGGAATTCGAAGCGATTGTACAGCGACTCGCCGGTGGCCAGCGGAACCGTGACCTTCGACTTCAGCTCGGCCCATGCCGGGATATGCTCCGGCCGTATAGGCTCCTCATAGAACAACGGATCGTTGGGTGCGAGCGCCGCTGCCAGTTGCACCGCCTGATACGGCTCGAAGATCTTCGCATGGGCATCGAAGGCAAATTCGTAATGCGACGGGGTGATTTCGCGGATCTTGCCGAAGTAGTCGCCCGTTTCCTTGACCACTTCGCCCCAACGGCTCCCGTGCAAATCGCGACGGTAGGGGCTGAGCTTGAAGGCCGTGTAGCCATAGTCTTCATTGAGCTTCAGCGTCTGGTCGAGCGCGTGCTGCGGATCGGGCGCGGTATAGACGCCGCAATAGACCTTGACACGGTCGCGCACATGGCCGCCAAGCAGCATGTAGACCGGCAGGCGCGCTGCCTTTCCGGCGATATCCCACAACGCGTGATCAATGGCCGAGATCGCCGCCAGTCCGAGCGCACCCGGCGGGAACCGGCATTGCTGGTTGAGTTTCAGCACCAGATATTCGACCCGGCGCGGATCCTCGCCCTCGATCTGGTGAAACAGGTAGTCGAACAGCGGCGGCAGTGCCCAGTCAGGGCCATGGTTATAGCATTCGCCCCAGCCGGAAATGCCTTCGCTTGTCTCGATCTTCAAAAGCAGGCGCGGCCGATCATCGACACGCTGCATATAGGTCTTGATGCCAGTGATATGCACGTCAGTTCTCCTCAGGCAGCGCGTTGCTCGGTGGTCACCCGATCGACGACACTGCGCAGAATTGCACGCTCGGCGTCGTTCAGCGCGACGACGCCTGGAAGGCGAACGGGGCCGACGTCATTGCCGAGCATTCCGAGGGCTTCCTTGACGACGGTGACATTGGCGCCATTGTTGTATTTCGTGCGCAGCGCCTCGAACTCGGCGATGCCGTCGATCAGCTGGCGGGCAGCGCTATAATTGCCCTCCTGCAATGCGGTGAGGATCGCATGAGACCGCTGCGGGAAGACATTGACCAGTCCCGACGTGAACCCACGCGCACCCAGTGCATAGAACGCAGGCGCCCAGCCTTCGGCCAAACCGCATACCCAGATTGCCGGGGCATCACGCGTCGAGCGAATGACTTCCGCGAGCAGCATCAGGTTGGACGAGGCGAACTTGATGCCGGCGATATTCGGGTGAAGAGCGAGTTCACGGAAATCGGCCACGGAAAACCCGTCACTGCGCACATAGGCGATCACCGGCACTGTGCAGAAATCGGCGAGTTCCAGAAAATAGCGGGCCTGGTAGGAGGGGCCGGCAAACGGGTCCATCGGATGATGACCCATGATCGCGTCGGCACCTTCGGCAATTGCGTCCTTGGCAAGCGACTTGGCGTCGGCAAGCGAACGTCCCACTGCGGCGCTGACCAGCGCCTTGCCGGCCGCGGCCTTGATCGTCGTGCGATGCACCAGACGGATTTCATCCATGGTCAGCGTGAAGAATTCGCCGGTATTGCCAGCAGCCATCAAGTTGTGCACGCGGGCTGCGGCCATCTCCTTGATCAGGGCATCAAGCTTCCCGACGTCGATGCTTCCGTCCTTGTGATAGGGAGTGACCGGCACGCCCGAAATCCCAATAAGTGCTTTTCTAACGGTTTCAAGCTTTTCACTCACCTTAAACATCCTCTTTGTTTCCGAAAACGATCGACAGGTAGGTCTCACCGGAGCGGACCACGTGATCGCGCATCTGCTTCTCCGCGCGCTCGGCATCCCCGTCGATGATTGCTGCAGCGATCGCGCTGTGCTCGTGCAGCGCCTTTTCCCGCTCGGCCGGATCCGAATGGATGATCCGGCGAATGCTTGCGTCATAGAACTGCTGGCGCTCGATAAGCCGCACCAGGTACTGACAGCGCGAGGCTCGATGGATCTGGTCGTGAAAAGTCTCATTGAGAGCGATCAGTTCATCGGCATTGCCGCTGACCGTCGCCGCCTCCATCAGACCGACGGTCGCCTTCAGCGTCGGCTTGCTGTCCTCCGACATGCGGCGCGCAGCCAGTCGGCCGATCATCGACTCGAGAGCAGCACGCGCCAGGATCATTTCCTCGGCCCAGTTGATATTGAAGCGGATGAGAATGCCCCGCCGCGGCAGAGACTGGACGAGACCCTCCGCCTCCAGAAGCCTCAACGCCTCTTTGACCGGGGTCGTGCTAACGCCGAACTGCTCGGCCAGCTGGCGTTCGTTGACCTTTTCATCCGGCGTGAACCGGCCAGCCAGAATGGCGCCGCGCAGAATGCGATGGACGTGATCGCGGACCGTCAGCTGCAGCTGAGGGTCAAGTCTTTCAATGCGCCCCACTCCGCTTGAGAGGCCTGGTTTATCAGCCATTGCTGCAAAATCCTGTTGACGATCCATTTGACTTGTGAGATCTGATATACCAGATTTCAGATCGATGTCGATATGAAAATTGGTGAAAACTAGAGGTTGAGGAGCCTCATCAGGAGGAACATACAAATGCTTAGACGCCATTTCCTCACGCTCGCCTGTGCGGTCGCGATCGCGATCGCTGCGCCCTACACAGCGACTGCCGCCACGCCGCCCGATCAATTGGTGATCGCGGTCAACATGTCGTCGATGCGCGGCCTGGATCCCCACGAACTGAACCAGTTCGAATCCGCCGAAGTCGTTGCTAACCTCTATGAACGGCTGATCGTCCTGCCTGCTGACAAGATCAACGAGCCGCAGCCGGGCCTTGCCGAAAGCTGGACGATCTCTGAAGACGGCAAGACCTTCACCTTCAAGATCCGCAGCGGCGTGACATTCCATTCCGGCAACGCGCTTACGGCAAAGGACGTGGAATGGTCCCTGCGCCGTCTGGTCAAGCTTGGCCTCGCGCCGTCTACCGACCTGCGCCAGTGGGGCTTCTCCGCCGACAACGTCGATAGCCTGATCCGTGCGACTGACGACCAGACGCTCGTGCTGGAAACGCCGGAAGTCTGGAATGCCGACTTGATTCTGCTGTCGCTTGCCAGCTTCTCGACGTCTATCCTCGACAGCACCTTCCTCGCCGACAAGGCGAAAAACGACGACATGGGACGCGAGTTCCTGCAGACGGCCGATGCGGGGTCCGGCCCCTATTCGCTGCGCTCCTGGCGCGCCAATGAACTCCTGATCGCAGAAGCCTATGCCGACTACTGGCAGGGCGAGCCGGCGATGCGTCGCGTCATTCTCCGTCACCTGCCGGAATCCTCGGCTCAGCGCCTCCAGATCGAGGCCGGCGACATGGATGTCGCAACCCGGCTGTCGTCTACCGACCTGTCGGCACTTGAGGCAGGCGGAAACGTACAGATCCAGAAAACGCCGGGCTTCGGTTTCTACTATCTGGCGCTGAACCAGAAGGACGAGATCCTGTCGAACCCGAAGATCCGTGAAGCCTTCCGCTATTTGATCGATTATGACGGCCTTTCGAGCACCGTCATGAAGTACTACGGGATCAAGCAGCAGACCATCATTCCAGGCGGCCTGGCCGGTGCCAGCACCGAGAACCCCTATAAGCTAGACATCGACAAGGCCAAGCAACTGCTGGCGGAAGCCGG
Source organism: Ensifer sp. Root127 (assembly GCF_001425225.1). Lineage (NCBI taxonomy): Bacteria > Pseudomonadati > Pseudomonadota > Alphaproteobacteria > Hyphomicrobiales > Rhizobiaceae > Ensifer > Ensifer sp. Root127. The sequence goes on along the minus strand of NZ_LMDX01000028.1, from coordinate 13,581 downwards.
CTATGCCGACGGGTTTTCCAAGATCTACTTCGCCACGCCGGTTACCCCAGAATATGAAGTCGCCCAATCGCTGCAGGCCAATGCGGCAAAGGTTGGCATCAAGCTCGACCTTCAGGGTGGAGACCATATCGGCAAGTTCCGCGAACGGGCCTTCGAGATCTTCTCGGCCCGCTCCGGTGAACGCCTGCCCGATCCCCATGCCGTGTTGGCTTCCTATGCGACCAACGCCAACAATGCCGACGATGCGAAGCTGACCGGCCTTCTGGCATGGCGCTCCGCATGGGATGTGCCGAAGGAGATTCAGGATATGGTTTTAGCGGCGGCGCATGAAACGGACAAGGCCAAGCGCAACGATCTCTATGCCAAGATCAACAAGGTCTATCTGGAATCGTCCCCGGCATTGATCACCTCCTTCCAGAGAACGGATGCCAAGGCTGTTCGCAATGACGTGAAGGGTTACACGGGCCATTCGACCTGGCTGACCCGTTGGGACACTGTGACCAAAGGCGACTGACCGTCTTCAGCAAGGACATCTGACTTGACCTCCTCCCAAGCGACCGCCGCGAAGGGCCCGGGCAGCAGCAAGAAGCTGCTGTCCGGTGCCCGCAAGATCGCGACCTCATTCGCCGTCATCCTGACCACCCTGTTTGGTCTTCTCATCATTACGTTCGTGATCGGACGACTGGTGCCGGCGGATCCGGTGATTGCCGCCATCGGCGACCAAGCGGACCAGGCGACCTATGAGCGCGTTTACAAGGAGATGGGCCTCGACCGCCCGCTCTATGTTCAGTTCGGGCACTATCTGTCGGATGTTGTGAGACTTGATTTCGGTCAGTCGCACATCACGAAAAACAGTGTATCGAGCGATCTCGCCCGTGTGTTTCCGGCCACGATCGAGCTCGCGACGTTGGCGACGCTGATCGGTGCAGGGTTCGGCGTTCCACTCGGGGTCATCTCCGCCGTACGCAAGGGCACGTGGGTGGATCACCTTGGGCGGGTCGTCGGGTTGCTCGGTTATTCCACACCGATCTTCTGGCTCGGGACGATCGTCATCCTCGTCTTCTATGCCAAATTCGGACTGATCCCGGGTGGCGGGCGCATCGATATCTACAACGAAGGCCTCGTCGAGGGACCGACGGGATCGCTGCTGGTGGATTCGATCCTCGCCGGCGAATGGGAAGTCTTCTGGAGCGCAATCCACCATGTGATCGCCCCGGCACTGATCCTCGGTTATGCCGCCATGGCTTATCTCAGCCGTATGAGCCGCAGCTTCATGCTGGAACAGCTGCGCCAGGAGTACATCCTGACGGCGAGAGCCAAGGGGCTCGGGCAACGTGCCGTCGTCTGGCGCCACGCCTTCCGCAATATCCGCGTTCAGCTTCTCACCGTGGTCGCGCTCGCCTATTGCGGCCTGCTCGACGGTACAGTGCTGATCGAAACGGTCTTTGCCTGGCCCGGCCTCGGCCAGTATCTCACGTCGGCGCTGTTCTTCGCCGACATGAATGCCGTTCTCGGAAGCGTCCTTCTGATCGGCATCATCTCCATCGCGATCAATCTCCTTTCGGACATTGCCTATCGCTTTATCGATCCAAGGACGCGGTGACAGTCATGACAAAACAAGGGTCCCTGACCACTCTGCACGACTGGCTGATCAACGAGGACTTTACCTCGACACGCCAGGCGCGGCTGCACAAGATGTATGTCGCCTGGCTCAGCCTGCTCGCCAACCCGCTGGCCTTCACCGGCTTTCTCGTGGTCCTGTTTCTGATCATCGTCGCCATCCTGGCGCCCGCGATCACCAGCTACGATCCTTACGCGCAGGACCTCTCCAGCGCGTTGCAGCCGCTGTCATGGCAACACTGGTTCGGAACCGACGAATTCGGCCGCGACGTTTACACGCGGCTAGTCTTCGGCGCCCGCACGACGCTCTATATCAGCATTCTGGTGACGATCATCGTCGCGCCCATCGGTTTTGTCATCGGGGCGACGGCTGGCTATCTCGGTGGCTGGATCGACGTCATCCTGATGCGCATCACCGATATCTTCCTGTCGTTTCCGAGCCTGGTTCTCGCCCTCGCCTTCTCCGCGAGCCTGGGACCTGGCATCGAAAACGCCGTCATTGCCATCGCGCTCACAGTCTGGCCGCCGATCGCTCGTCTTGCCCGGGCAGAGACACTGACCTTCCGCAACGCGGATTTCGTGGTCGCCGCCGAATTGCAGGGCGCCGGCATGATCCGCATTCTCGTGCGCCATATCGTGCCGCTCTGCGCACCCTCTGTTGTCGTCCGCCTGACGCTCAACATGTCGAGCATCATCCTGACGGCAGCCGGTCTCGGCTTCCTTGGACTGGGCGCGCAACCGCCAATGCCCGAATGGGGTGCGATGGCCGCTTCCGGCCGTCAGTACCTCCTGGACGCATGGTGGCTGACGACTATCCCCGGCATCGCGATTTTAACCGTGAGCCTCGCCTTCAACCTGCTCGGCGACGGCCTGCGCGACATCCTGGATCCTCGAAATGGATAAACCTTCAGACACAATTTTGACGGTCGAGAACATGTCGGTCGAGTTTCCGACCCTGTCCGGCACGGTCATGGCCGTACGCGACGTGTCATTCACGGTCGGTCGCGAAAAGGTGGGCATCATCGGCGAATCCGGATCGGGTAAGAGCACGACCGGCCGAGCGATCATGCGCCTCCAGCCTCCCAAGGCCAGGGTCCACGCGGAGCGTATGATTTTCGAGGACATCGATCTGATGAAGGCCAGCGAGCAGGAGATGCTCTCCATTCGCGGCCGACGCATCGCCATGATCCTGCAGGACCCGAAATATTCGCTCAATCCGGTGATGAGTATCGGCGAGCAGATTGCCGAAACGGTCTTGCTGCACGAAGGCGTCTCCCGCAGGCAAGCCCATGCCCGGACGTTGGCCATGCTGGAACGCGTGCGCATCCGCGATCCGCAGCGGGTGTTCGACCTCTATCCGCACGAAGTCTCGGGCGGCATGGGCCAGCGCATTATGATCTCGATGATGCTGATCGCCTCGCCGTCGCTGATCATCGCCGACGAGCCTACCTCGGCTCTCGATGTTACAGTGCGCCAACAGGTTCTTTCGATCCTCGACGAGCTGGTCGTCGAGCGAAATATCGGCCTGATCTTCATCTCTCACGATCTCAATCTGGTCCGCAGCTTCTGCGACCGCGTCATCATCATGTATGCCGGGCGCATTGTGGAGACCATCGCGGCTTCCGACCTGGACAACGCCCAGCACCCCTATACCCGTGGCCTGCTCAATGCGTTGCCCAGCCTCGACCATCCACGCGATCGGTTGGAAGTGTTGCGGCGCGACCCGGCCTGGCTGGAGAATATGTGATGTCGATGATCAAAGTCGAAAAACTCGCCGTTTCCTATGGCAAAGCCGACAACGAAGTGCGCGTGGTGAAGGATGTCTGCTTTGCCGTTGCGAAAGGCGAAGCCTTCGGGCTTGTCGGTGAAAGCGGTTGCGGCAAATCCACGATCCTCGGCGCCCTTGCCGGACGCAACAAGCAGTGGACCGGCACCATTGAGGTTGATGGCGAGGTGATTGGCCAGAAGCGTTCCAAGGCCCAGTTGGCGAAGCAACAGATGGTGTTCCAGGACCCGTTCGGTTCCATCCACCCGCGGCACACGATCGGTCGCACGCTTCTAGAGCCCCTGGAGATCCATGGGCTGGATCGGCGCCAGGAACGGGTGCAAAAGGCTCTCGATGATGTTGGTTTGCCGCAGAATTTTCGATACCGGTTCCCGCATCAGCTGTCCGGCGGCCAGCGCCAGCGCGTGGCCATTGCCCGGGCGCTTATCCTGTCACCCCGCATTCTACTGCTCGATGAACCAACGTCGGCGCTCGACGTGTCCATCCAGGCCGAGATACTGAACCTTTTGAAAGATCTGCGCGAGCGAGAAGGGCTGACATATATCCTCGTCAGCCACGATCTCGCCGTGGTCGCCCACCTGTGCGACCGCGTTGCCGTGATGCAGGATGGTGGCTTCGTCGAATTTGCGGAAAAGCGACAGCTGATCGAGCGGGCCGTTACCCACCCCTACACCCGCACCCTGATCAACGGCAGTCGTGGCTACGTTCCTCTGTGGCGATGATCTCATCGTTAGCCTGCCATGATTCTGCTTGCTTATAACTGGCGACGATTATCCAACCCCTGTCAGCTACAGGCGCCATCGTTTTCCACCATCTGTCACCGCCTACGCCATCTGGCCTTGTTACCGATTTCCGCTGAGTCTGCGCGCCTGGTGGAAGAAATGCTGCTGGAGCGTGAGAGTGCAGTTCCTATGAGATGATCCGCTGACGCGTTCAGATACATCATGACGCGCTTTTGCTCGGCTTGGGGTAAGGCTTGTTACCCTCCAAAATAGACATGATGCACTTCGGTTAGGTTCTCCATAAGGGGAACATCATGTGAACCGGCAAAGCGGTGAATTGACCTGCGCCCGACCGGTCTCAAACCGGCATAAAAAGGGAATGCTTGCGTTTCCGATCACAGCCTCCAACACTTAGGTAAAGGAGGGTTGTTCTGGTTGATGGCCGCAACGGTGTTCCAGCGCCCAACCAAAGCCCCAATCAATGCGCCACCCAAACCGGCTAACGCAACCACGCCGGACTGGAGCAATTTATCCCACCAGGGACTCCCGGGCACCCTCTCCATTTCAGCTGCGTTGAGCTGCTCAACAGTCGCCCCTAGAGGCGCCGGCATAGTAGCCGGCTTACCGGGATCCTGCTCAGATTTCTTGACAGCTTCAGCTTGCACTGGCGCTGCGAGCGGCGCATTTTTGTCGGTATTCGGCGTCTGGGCGGACTGCGCGAATGTTGGCCCTGCCAGAGACAGCAAAGTCGCGAGGACCAGTGCTGTTAGTTTCATTCAAACTCCGCCTCAACCGAACCGTTGCGCCTTGCGACACAGCTAATCCATTTATCGGCATCGCGACGTGTAGGATCTTGTCCCGTTATCCGCAGGTGCAAGACAGCGAATCCCGCCTTTTCGAGCCGGACTCTCCATTCATTTTGCCCATAGTAGGTAAATAGCCGACCGTCGGCATCTCCGAGAGCTACCCCGCCCCGCTTTGACAGAGCTGAAGAAAACACGGAGCGGCCTTACAATCCGCGCCACTGGTGTCGAAGATGATCTCAAGTTTTTCGGGCATGGGGCTGTTCCTTCCTCTATTCCGAGGATGGTCCAGCCCGACGACGCAAGGCACAAAGGTAGCCGACGGCTACGGGGTCGGATATGCAGGAAGGGAGTAGAAAGGAAGAAGGGCATGGCTGACGAATTGAGCGCCGAGTAGATCGTGGAACTCATACCTGAACCGATCATCGATCTCGTAAGGGAGCTGCACGCAGCCGAGATCGGGTCTGAGGATCATGAGAAGCTGCACGATATAGTCAGGCAGGCCAACGGCGTTCTATTTCGGATGTCTGCAAACAGGATCGCCGCAGATTTGCCACCCGGCGCGTTCGCGGACGAAGAGGACGAGCTGGAGGAGCCGATCGAGGGGCTGCCACCTATCGACTTTAGGATCGGACTACGCGGCAAAAAGAACCCCGCAGTGTGAGCCGCCGGGTTAAGGTAGAGATAGGAACGGAAGATGCCCGAGGGCTTCAAGGCCGTCTCTCGCGGCCTGTTGCATCCCGTGTTGCCGTCGGCGGAACCTGGCATAAGCCGAAATTTGCAGCCGACGGCCGAAAGCATTATGTTGAAGGCAGGAATAGGAGATCGACGATGCTCTTGCAGAAGTACCGCGAGAACAAGGAAGCCTTGAAGCAGATCGGCCGGGAAGCCCTTGCCGAGAGCCGTCGCATGGGCCTGACGATTTCCGCAAAGGATCGCCAGAACGAAGCCAAGGATCGGACGAAGCACGAGCGCAAGGATCACGCTCCGGCCACGGTAAGGTAGCGATCGCTGTATGCCGGAATTGTCGTGCATCCTCCTTGCCGGGCCAAACGGCTCCGGCAAGTCTTCCGCGTTCGCGAAGCTCGATCTCGAAGGTGTCTGGATCAACGCAGACGAAATCGCCAACGCGATGCCCGCGATCGGCGATGGCAAATCGACCGACATTCAAGCTGGTCGAGCTGCCCTCCGATACATTGCCGAGATGATCGAAACCCGGCAGTCTTTCATTTTCGAAACCACACTGAGCAGCCAGCAATCGATCCGATTGATGCGAGAAGCCAAAGCGGCCGGGTTTATGGTGGGCCTCTATTATGTCGCCCTGGATTCCGTTGAGAGGAATGTCGAGCGTGTCCGACAGCGCGTGTTGAAGGGCGGCCACAGCATCCCGGAAGAGAACATCCGCAGGCGGCATAAGGGATCGTTCGCGAACCTGACCGCAGCCTTGATGGTCGCGGATGAAGTCGTCCTGATCGATAATAGCGGCCTCGAGCCTCATGAGGCGTTCGTGATTAGCTCTGGCGAGATCCTGTCATTCGACATCGACGACAGCCAGGAGCTGCACGGCATATTCTCCGACAAGGTGTGCGAGGCCTACGATCTCGTGCGGACTGAGGACGGCTTCAGGAAGGCGCCTAAGCTGGCAGCTCGTCGAGGCGGCGACGGGGGCTTCCACCCCGAAGCCGTCACCTGGACATGGGCCGAAGCCTCCGGTCATGAAGTGAGAGTGGCATGTTCGAACTGATCAACCTGCTCGAAACCGTGTACCGGACCATCTCGACCGATCTCGAAGCTTGGTTTGAGCAGTTTCCTCAGGGTCAGGCTTGGAACGTGTTTTCCGACTACTGCATCGGAGATCCGAACAAGTCGAATGACACCTTTGCCTTCGCGATAGTTCTCAACCACGACACCCAGTCGAACATCGAAGAATATATTGCGGCGGTAGCGCCTAGCGACATCAAAGGATCCCGGTCGTCGTCGCAAGGCCTCATCGAGTACCTGAGATGCCCTGTCGTCTTCAGCGTCAGCTACCTGGTCGATAAAAAGTCGAAGCTGCTTCGTGACTACATGACCGACGACAACATCCGCGGCGCTCTTCAGGACATGCGGGAAGTCGTCGCACAGATGGCGAGCATGATCCCGGAGAAGGTTGATTGTTACCGGGCAGTGGACAGACGGCTGGCGAGCTTCCAGACCGAGATGAAAAGGCGCTCTCCAAATTCTAATCTAGCTCGACAGATTCTTCTCTGTGCTGCCTTTGCCTCAATCGTCTGTCGGCACCTGGCAGTTAAGAAGAAGCCGAGATTCATCCGCTGGATCAGCGATCGGGATGCCATGTTCGACAAGCACGAGATCACGCGCTGGCCTGTCGATATGGAGACGAAGGGCGATGCTGACTTCTTCGTCTTCATTGAATTGGACCTGAGGACGATGGCGCCAACGTTCTACGTCCTGACGAACGCGCAGGCGCGAGCCACCTTCAGGGACTACATCGGGGGCGGAAACTGCTACCCGGGAGAGGTCAGGAAGCTGATCCGGCCGAACGATTTCTCGGCCCTTTTGCCGCCCCTTGAAGCCGTCAGATCTGAGTTCCGATAAGGAAGCTTATTGGAAATCAGACAGTCGAAAGGCTCGTGTGGGTGATTGGTAGCGAAGAGAAGTGAGTTCATGACCGGAGCCGAAAAGCGCAGTCATCGGATACAGGGCTAGTTCATCGCTTGTATGCTGCCAGCGATGCAGCATTCTCAAGGTCAATCTTGTACTCGCGCATGATTTGCAAAACCTCGTCGAGAAGATCGCCAAACTCTGGGCCGCCGATGTCGAGGAACTCACGTGCGCAATCTTGTTGCGTCGATGAACTAGGCTTTCGTCAATCAGATTGAAGCGCGACGTGTATCCGGCAATATTGATATTCAGCGATGTTGCGATATTGCTGAAGACCTTCGACGTAAGGTTGGATTCGGTATTGATCGCAGAGCCTAGCTGTAACCTTGCCGTATTCTCCAATTCCGACCGGATAAAATCGAAAGCGTCGATGTTTGCGAGAGACTGGCGAGATGCAGCCAGCGTTTGGAGCTTCGACTTCAGCCCAAATACGGAGAAACAGGACTTCAGCTCGCTGTATTTAAGTCCGCGGCTGTCCACAAATTTCAGGTACATTTCGGAGGAGGCTTTGATGAAGCCTTCCCAATGCGCGCGTATAGGAGAGCAACTCCGGCCCTGATAAAATATCGGCGCTCTGGGCCATTACCTTTCGATGCGACGCTGAGGTTGACCTTAACTGGATCTGGTGATTTACTGGTAATACCAGTGGAGACCAGCTGTGAATACGTTGATAAGTGCCGAGTCCGACTCAGTCGCCGGGACCGAAAGGGTCCTGTCGTTCTTTCGCGAACAATTGCTGTCCGGCGCCCTGAAGGAGGGCGACAGGCTACTGGGCGAGCGTGAGCTGTGCCTGGCTCTCGGGGTTTCGAGACCCGTGCTTCGGGAGGCGCTTCGGTCGCTCGCAAACTACGGTTTTCTAGATATTCGCCACGGCAAGGGCGCCTTCGTGCGCAAGGCCGATATTGCCGTCCTGGGTGATTTCCTGACCTTCTGCCTGGCCCAGCAGCCCGACATGGTCGACGATATCATGCAGGCGCGAATTGCCATCGAGTGCCAGGCAATCCGCCTGGCATGTAGCCGCGCAACCGACGGAGATCTCTCGCGGATCGGAGGTCTGCTTTCGACACTCATGGAAACGCTTGATGATGCCGAGGACGGCGGCGCTGCAGACTTCGCGTTCCACCTGGCGCTCGTGGAGGCTAGCCGCAGCCCGGCGCTGATCACGATCTATCACTCGATAGCCACCTTGCTGAAGCGCAGCCATGTCCAGCGGCGCATCGAAACCAGCGATACGACCGGCATCCGCGATTACCTCGTTGAGGCCCACCGGGAGGTCTACCTTTCCGTACTCGCGCGCGATCCCGACGAGGCCGAGACCAAATTGCGCCAACACTTTGCCATCGGCGATAAGCTTCGGCGCAAGAGCTACATAGCCGCATTCGCCAGGAAGGGTCTGCCGGAGGAGAAATAACAGGCAGATCAGTCTTTTTTATCCAAGGGAGGAGAAGAAAATGCTGAACATTCTCAAAACACGCGGCCTGGCCGCATTCGCACTCGGGGCAGCGCTCGTGGCCGGGCCGGTTTCGGCTGCGGAATTGCGATACGCCCATGTCGGCGCCGAAGGCGATATCCAGACGATTTATGCCGCCGCCGCCGCGGAAGGCATCAAGACCGCCACCAATGGCGAAGTGACCGTCACGGTCTATCCCGCCAGCCAGCTTGGGGGCGTCGCCGAAATGGTCGATGGCGTTCGCATGGGGTCGATCTCCATGGGCCATCACGATTTCGCGTCGCTGGCCCGCCTGGTGCCGGAAGTGGCCGTGTTCAACGCGCCTTTCATTTATCGCGACGGCGCCCACGCACTGGCTGCGACAGATCCCGCGACTTCGCCGGCCCTTCAGGCCGTCAACGAGAAGCTGGTCGCCCAGGGCATCCGCATCATCGGCCGCATCTATCGCGGTGACCGGCATATTTCGTCGAATTTCCCGGTCAAGACTCCGGCCGACCTTGCCGGCAAACCCTTCCGCGCGGTGCCGCTTGAACTCTGGGTCTCGATGGTCAAGGGCTTTGGCGCAATCCCGACCCCGGTCGAGGTAGCCGAACTGCCAACGGCTCTGATGACCGGCGTCGTGGTCGGCCAGGAAAATCCGCTGACGATGATCGCCTCTAACAATCTCAACGAGGTGCAGACCCATTTGTCCATGACCGGCCACATGCGGGCCGTGCTGGCGGTCTTCATCAACGAGGAAATCTGGCAGGGGCTGACCGAGGCGCAGCGGACGGCCATCACCAAGGTACTGGACGACGAGGCCAAGAAATCGCTGCAGATGGCAACCGAGTCCGAAGTCAAACTCGTTGCCGACCTCAAGGGTCGCGGCATGACCGTTCTCACCGAAGCCGACGGGCTTGATGTGGCGGCCTTTCGCGAGAAGGTGAGCGCCCAGATCAAGGAGGACTTCCCGGCCTTCGACCCGCTCTTGGCTCAGATCGCTGCCGTCAAGTAAGCCGCTCAAAGGCATCGGGACGGCCACATGCCGTCCCCACACCCAATAATCCGAACATATGAACGGAGCAAACAAGATGCGCCTGCTGGAACGTGTCCTGACCGTTATCTGCGTCTGCCTGATGGCAGGCATCGTGATCGTCCCGACAACTCAGGTCGTTCTGCGAAACGTCTTCACGCTGCCTTTCATCGGAGCGGAAGAATTGACGCGGTTCCTCCTGATCTGCCTCGTATTCGTGTCCTACCCGCTCGTGGTGCAGAACGGCGAAAACATCGTCATGGGCGAGATTAAGGCTGCACTACCAAAAAAGCTGCGCGGCATTATCAACGTCTGCATCTCCATCACGGCGGTTGCTATCGGCTTATTCCTGGCCTGGGTCACTGTCACCAACATTTCCAAGAACCTGTTGAACGCGACGCCCACCCTCGGAATCCCCTTCTGGATCTTCCTAGGAACCACATTCTTCGGCTTCGCCGGGGCAGCCGTCGTGCATGTGCTGCATTTGCGCAAGCCGCCCCAAGCGGACACGAATATCGCTGTGTAAGGAAAAAATCCCATGGGATTTCTAGTTGTTGTCGCCTTTCTCAGCCTTTTCGTGCTGGGCTTTCCAGTGGTCTATGCCATCCTGCTGCCGTCGATCCTCTATGTCCTGGTGGAGGGATTGCCGTTCGGCCTGCTCGCACAGCGCATCACCTATGCGCTTGATTCCTTTCCGCTGGTTGCCGTGCCGTTGTTCATCTTCGTCGGCAACCTGATGAACCTGTCCGGCATTACCGACCGCATCTTCCATTTCGCCTATACGCTGGTCGGCCGCGTTCCCGGCGGATTGGCGCAGGTCAACGTCTTCGGCAGCCTGGTGTTTTCCGGCATGTCGGGGGCCGCGCTGGCCGATATCGGCGGCCTCGGCCGCATCGAGATCGACGCCATGAAGAAGCGCGGGTTCGATCCCGCCTTTGCCGGCGCGGTGACAGCCGCGTCCGCGACCTTGGGACCAATCTTTCCGCCATCCATCCCGCTGATCGTCTATGGCTCGGTAACCAGCGTCTCCATTGTCCAGTTGCTGATCGCCGGCATCATGCCCGCGCTCGTCTGCACAGTGCTTCTGATGCTAACGGTACTTGTCGTCGCTACCCGCCATCGTCATCCCCGCGCCGAGCGCTGGCCGGCGCCGATGGAAATCGTCAAGGCTCTGCTGCCGGCACTTCCCGCCATCATTGCCCCGGCGCTGATGGTTGGAGGCATGACCGCAGGCGCCTTCACCCCAACGGAAGCCGCCGCCATCACCGCCGTCTACGTCATCTTCATCAGCGGCGCGCTCTACCGTGAACTGACCTTCGCGCACCTCTGGAATTCGGCATTGCTGACAGCCCGCAGCTGCAGTGCGATCCTCATCATCGTTGCGGCGGCAGCCCTGTTCGGCTGGATCCTCGCAGTCGAACAGGTCCCCCAGACTTTCGCAGCGTCTCTGCTCGGCTTGTCCAAGGATCCGCTGACGCTGCTGCTCATTGCAAACTTGATTTTCTTCATCGCCGGCATGTTCCTGGATTCGACGACGGCCACCCTGCTGCTGGTGCCTATCATCGCACCGCCGCTCGTGCTGGCCGGCGTCGATCCGGTGCAGCTCGGCATCGTCACGATCTTCAACCTGATGATGGGCCTGCTGACACCGCCGATGGGCCTCTCGCTGTTCCTCGTATCCGACATCGCCAAGGTGTCGATTAGAAGTCTGCTACGGGCACTCCTGCCCTTCTATGTACCCTTGCTCGCCACGCTGGTCATCCTGACTTTCGCAAAGGACTTCACGCTTTGGCTGCCTCGACTGATTGCTCAATAATCTCAACTGGGAGAAATGACATGCGCATCGTTATCGGCTCGGATCACGCCGGATTTCCGCTTAAGGCTACGATCATTGACTATATCAAATCGCTCGGCCATGAGGTGAATGACGTCGGATCCTACAACCCCGATCCTGTCGATTTTCCCGACATCGCGAAAAACGTCACCTCCTCGCTCACCGCCGGCACCGCGGACCGCGGACTGCTGGTTTGCGGTACCGGCGTGGGAGCATCGATCGCGGCAAACAAGGTCAAGGGTATCCGCGCAGCTGTCTGCCACGACGTCCATTCGGCTCACCAGTCAGTGGAACACGACGACGTCAACGTCATGTGCATTGGCGCCCAGATCGTCGGCGCATGGCTCGCCAAGGATTTGGTCGAAGCCTACCTCAAGGCCGAGTTCTCGACCGACGAAGACTTCAGGCGCCGCGTGCGTAAGCTCGCCGAAATGGACGACCAGCGGTAGTTCGCTTTCGTCGGCGGTCAGATCCTCCTGAAACCTCTCCCACGAGCCGGGACACGGTCGCCCTCCCCGCGAGGGCTGCCTGTTGTATTCCTGGGCGATTGGGCCCACGCCGGCAAGAGCGGCCGCAGCGTCGGCCTTCATCGCCACCGCTTTCGCTCAGGAGACTCCCGAGGCAGCGTCCCTACAATGGCGAGCCGTCGCCGACCAGATCCGGCCAAAGGTGGCGAAGCTGGCAACAATCATCGACTAGGCCGAGCCCGACGTCCAGCGCGCCAAATACATGACGCAGGAAACGATCAGCCAGATGAGAGATGATCCGATGATCGGCCTGCTAGCAGTGGCGCGCTGATCAGCCCGGCCCGCAGCTTTCATGGTGCCTGCCCGATCGGTACAATGCCTGGAGAATGCAACGCCTGCCCAGTTGGCGGAAGTCGAGCTTTTGGGCGAAACTGGCTTGCATTGGGAAACCTTAGACTGGATTTCACCATCCTCGGTTTAATGAAGGGCATATTCGGAACTGCGAAGTTCATGGAGGCTCAACGCCGAGGCGGGCAATCTCGGTCCGCCGCGAAGATCGAGGCAAGCCGAGCCAACGGCGCGAAGGGCGGGCGTCCCCGGAAGATCAGCTAGGCTGGCCAATCGCCGCAGCGCGCTGTTTCAGGCGATACATTATGCGATCCTCGTGTGCCGCAACGCCCGCCTTCGCCAGTGACCTACCGATGTTGGCGATGTTGTCGCGGGCGGCCTTCGGATCGTCCTTCGACGAGGCGAGCCCGAGCCCGAAGTCGACGCCCCTCACCCTGCCAAACTCGAAATTGCGGTTGGGTAATCCAGTGCCCGTTCCGGCGCAAAGCCGATGCCAAGACCGGCGATACCAGTCACACCACCGAGAAGGTGTCGTCACACGCTCGGCCACTCTGGCTTTGACAAAGCGGGAAAGTTCGTGCTTAGTGTCCTCAGTCCTAGGACGGAGGACAGTCACGATGAAGAGCCAAGACATAATCGTCCTGCTGAAGCTACTTAGCCTGCAAGAGCAGGAACTCACAAAGGGTACAGCTCAACTGCGATCTGACTCTCTCGGGGGCGACCCTTATTCGGTGCGAAATCTTGAAGCTCTGCTCGGGATTAGCAAAACCGAAATCGCGCAGTCGATCAAGAGAAGCGTCGCTTCCGGGATCGCGCGGAAAGACAGTCGCACCAATGAACCACGGCCACATCGGCGAAACCTTTTCGAGTTCATC
>NZ_LMDX01000027.1:0-39203 GCF_001425225.1 Ensifer sp. Root127 | reverse complement strand
CATCACCCACCGCATCGGCATCGACGAGTTCCGCGACGGCTTCGAGGCCATGCGCTCCGGCAACTCCGGCAAGGTCGTCATGGACTGGTAAGCGGGACAACGTTTTGCAGACAGTATCGACGTAAACAGGCCAACCAGCCGGGGTGATAGAGATGTTTAGGCAAACTGGTGCGGCCGTGTGGATACTTCCGCCAAGGTCGAATGCGCGATGAACATTTCGCCACCTGTGGAGCTGCAGGAAAACTGGAACCGCCGGATGGTCACGCTGGCGTTTCCGATCATCCTGGCCAATCTCGCGCAGCCGGTGTTGTCGCTGGTCGACACGATGGTGGCGGGGCATCTTCCCGGTCCCTGGTATCTCGGCGGGGTGGCGCTCAGCGGCGTTCTGTTCAATTTCCTGTTCTGGAGCTTCAGCTTTCTGCGGATGGCGACAACAGGGCTGGTCGCTCAGGCTTCGGGGGCCGACGACAGCGCACTCATACGCAAGCATCTACTCAGGGCGCTTCTCATTGCCGCTGCCGGTGGCACGATCATCATAGTGCTGCAGAAGCCGATCATCGAAATCGGGCTTGCGCTCCTTGGTGGCAGCGAAGCGGTCTACGAGAGCGCCGTGGCTTACGCTTCGGCGCGAATCTGGTCGGCCCCCGCGGCTCTCGGGAATTTCGTCCTGCTCGGCTACCTGCTGGGTCGCCAGCGGGTGATGATTTCGCTTGCGTTGCAGGTAGCGCTCAATGTGCTCAACCTAGCCGCGACCGTGACCTTGGTCTTCGTGTTCGACTGGGGGGTCGCAGGCATCGGCGCTGGCACCGCCATGGCCGAATGGGCTGCCTTCATTGCCGGTTTGTTGATCGTCCGACCGTTCAGTGCGGGGCAACCGCTGGACTTGCGCGACCTCCTTGATGGTGCCGCCTTTCGAAGCTTGATTGCAGTCAACCGCGACATATTCTTGCGCAGCCTCTTCCTGCTGGTGTGCTTCGGCTGGTTTGCGCGAAGCGGCGCTGCAGAAGGCGACGCGATCCTGGCGGCCAACGCCGTGCTCTTGAACCTCCATGGCATCACCTCCTATGGCCTCGATGGTTTTGCCCATGCGACCGAGACCCTTGTCGGATCAGTCATCGGTGCACGCCGCAAACAGGCCCTTCGACGTGTGATCCAGGCGGCCTTCCTGTGGTCCGGCCTGGTGGCGCTGCTGTTTTCGCTGTGTTATGCGATGGCCGGTCCGACGATCATTTCCCTGTTGACCAACCAGGAGGAAGTTCGCGCCGCGGCCGTCCACTTTCTTCCCTACGTCGTCGTGTTGCCGCTGATCTCGGTGACGAGTTACATGCTCGATGGTGTGTTCATTGGCGCAATACGCACCCGGGAACTGCGCAACAGCATGTTTATCTCGACGACGGTCTTCCTCGCGACGGCATACATTCTCCAGCAAGTCTGGGGCAATCACGGGCTCTGGCTCGGGATGATGGTGTTGATGCTGGCGCGCGCGGCGACATTGGGCCTCAAACTGAAGCGTATTTTTGCGCAGCTGTGATCTGGGCGCGTTGACGAAAGGCGCCCTCGGGCCTTCGCCATCGCCTGCTTCGCGTTGCCACTGGGCGATACCGGGCTGTCTTCTGGTTTGACCCTGTCGAGTAGCCTTTAGAGTGCTCGGTTGAGCAGGGAAAAGAGGACTGGCTCGTTGACGGCGGCCAGTCTGTCCCGGCGAGGGCGGTGGCGTCGTCATCCAGTTCAAGCTGGTGGGCTCATTCCGGCAACCCAGACAGGCGCAGACCATCGGCAAACCGCGCATAATCTTCCGGGCGATGGATCGGAAGCCAGTCCTTGAGATTGGCGATGCGCAAGGATGGATCAAGCGCGCGCAGGCGCCGCATGGCCTGTCGCGCTTCTACGAGCCGCCCCGCGAGCGCGTGGCTCGACGCCAGAAGGGCGACCGCGACGAGGAGGCTGGGCAGGTTTCCCAGCGCCTTTTCCGCCCAAGACGAGGCGGAATCAAAGCGCCCGTCGAAGAAATGCGCGAGCGAAGTGGCGGCCTCCATTCGAAACATTTCCGGATCTAATGGGCTCAAACGAACGGCATGCGCGAGATCCTCGATGGCGTTTTCCGTTTCGCCACGGAAGACACGCAGAGCCCCGCCGAGGAACCAGGCGGGGGCGAAGTTCGGATTGAGTAGCCGTGCCCTGTCGATGAGCGCAATGCCGCCGTCGACGTCGCCGGTGAGATGCCCGAGCGCGTGGCCAGCTCTCGTCAGCGCCACCGCATCATCGCGACCCAGCTCCACCGCCAGCCGCGCCAGCCGCACGCCTTCGGCGATCTCGTGGTTCCGGTCAACCATCCAGCCGTTCAGCTTGCGCCAGAAATGGCACCAGGCCGCCCCCCCATAGGCCGATGAAAAGTCGGGGTCGAGCTCGATCGCCTTGTAGAAAAGGGCCAACGCTGCCTCGATCGCTTCGCGGGTTCCGATGTGCAGTTTCGCCATGCCGCGCAGGTAATAGTCGTAGGCGTCAAGGCTTTCCGTCGGCTTGCGTTTGGCGCGCTCGATTTCCACGCGCTCGAGTTGCGGTGAGATCGCGCCGACGACACTGGCCGAAATCTGATCCTGAAGGTCGAAGATGTTGTCGAGCGCGCCCTCGAAGCGCTCTGCCCAGAGATGCGCCCCGGTCGTGGCGTCGATCAACTGGCCGGTGATGCGCACCTGGTTGCCCGCCTTGCGCAGGCTGCCTTCCAGCACGTAGCGCACGCCCAGTTCCCGGCCGACTTCCTTCACGTCCACCGCCCGGCCCTTGTAGGTAAAGCTGGAATTGCGCGCGATGACGAACAGCCAGCGAATGCGCGACAGTGCCGTGATGATGTCCTCGACCACTCCGTCGGCGAAATACTCCTGCTCCGGATCGCCGCTCAGGTGCTGGAACGGCAGGACTGTAATGGAGGGCTTGTCGGGAAGGACGAGCGCGGACGGCTGCCCCTGCAATTTTCCGGAGGCCTGTTCATTGGCGCCACGCCCGCCGGGCTGTGGCGTGTCTCCGATTTCATCGACCTCAACTTCGCCGACGAAGCGGAAACCCTTGCGCGCAATCGTGCGAACCAGGTGCTGCTCCTCGCCACTGTCGCCGATGGCCTTGCGAACGGCGTTGATGTGGCTGGTGATTGTCGATTCCGAGACCACCCGGCCGCTCCACACCGCCTCCAGCAGGTCGTCCTTGCTGACGACACGGTGACGGTTTGCCACCAGGTGCTGCAGAAGATCGAACACCTGCGGTCCGACGGCCACGACTTGCCCACGCAAGGTCAGTTCCCTGCGCTCCTGATCCAGCACGTAGTCTCCGAAGATGAACTGCAAGGCCGGCATCCCTGACCGAGCGCCACCGGCTTACGGCCGAGGCAACTGACGAATGGTATCTGACATCGATAGCGAACGCCTGGCCCGCCGACGCGTCCGCAGGGCATCGATCAGGCAGGCGTCTTGGACATATATTCAAGCATGCCTCAATGGCAATTCAAGCATGCCTCAAGGACTTCCCACATACCCGCAGGTACTCTCCATTCGTACAGACGGCAATGGTTGCGGTCGGGAAAAGCGGAGAAAACCCATGAAGATCGTCGTCATCGGAGGCACGGGCCTCATCGGATCGAAACTTGTGAAGAACCTGCGCGAGCGCGGCCATGACGTGCTACCCGCCGCCCCCAACACGGGCGTGAACACCATCACCCGCGAGGGGCTAGCGGGAGCGATGGACGGCGCCGAGATCGTCGTCGACGTGGCAAATGCGCCGGTCTGGGAAGACAAGGCCGTTCTCGAGTTTTTCGAGACCTCTGGTCGTAACCTGTTGGCCGCCGAAGCCGCTGCCGGCGTTCGCCATCACGTTGCCCTGTCGATCGTCGGCAGCGAACGCCTTCCGGACAACGGCTACTTCCGGGCAAAGATCGCGCAGGAAAATCTGATCAAGGCGTCCGGCATTCCCTACACCATCCTACGCGCCACGCAGTTCTTCGAGTTTGTCGGCGGCATTGCGCAATCGGCCGACGTCGACGGCGAGATTCGCCTGTCGCCGGCGCTGTTCCAGCCGATTGCGTCCGACGACGTGGCGGCGGCGCTCACCGATGTCGCACTCGCACCGCCGATCAACGGCAAGGTCGAAGTCGCCGGCCCCGAGGCCGTTCCGCTCGATGAACTGGTGAGGCGCTTCCTCAAGGCAAAGCATGACACGCGCAAGGTCGTGCCGGACGTTCACGCACGCTACTTCGGTGCGGTGCTTAACGATCAGTCGCTGACACCAGGCGACAAACCGCGCCTCGGCACCATCCACTTCGAGGATTGGCTTGGCCAGCAACCCGCACATTGAGGCTGGCGCAGACGCCAAAAACGCTCGTCCGGGACCCGGCGCGGTGTCCCACGAGACACCCATTAGGAGAACGACAATGCTGACACGGTTTCTCCATGCCTTTGCCCTGGCAACACTCTCGATCACCCCGGTCTCAGCCGCCGACCGACCCGAGGGCAAGGTGACGATCGTATTCGACCATGTCCTTCCGAACGTTCCAGGCAAGAGCATGAAGGGCGTGCTCGTCGAGTACGGGCCGGGCGGCGCTTCGCCCGGCCATACGCATCCGGACTCGGCCTTCATCTACGCAACTGTGCTCGAAGGCGCGATCCGCAGCAGCGTCAACGGTGCGCCGGAACGGGTCTACGCGGCCGGCGAGAACTTCTATGAAGATCCCGGTGCTCGTCACGGCGTCAGTGCAAACGCCAGCGACACGAAGCCGGCGCGATTGCTCGCCGTGTTCATCGTCAACACCGGTGAAAAGGAATTGACCACGCCCATCGGCGAATGACGCATCGAACGCGTTTTCCACGCGGGCAGCCTTTGACAACTCCGTCGAAAGGCTGCCTGGCGACCACCTAACCCCAACAGGAACTGAGAAAATGGATCCGCTCGAGGACAAAGCCGCCACCGTCGTGGGCGAGGGCGCAACGATCCGTGGCGCAGCAAAACAAGGCAACAAGAAAAAGGTCGTCGGCCTGCTTCTGTGCCTCGGCGCAGTGATCGCCGTGGCCGGCGGATGGGCCTGGGCTCGTCCGAGCGGCGAGGCGTCGACCGACAACGCCTATGTGCGCGGCGATGTGACCTCGCTTGCCGCAAAAGTCGGGGGCTACGTCACGGCGGTGGAGGTTGATGACAACGAAACCGTAAGCGCAGGGCAGGTGCTGTTCCGGATCGATGATCGGGACTACAGGGCGCGCCTTGCGCAAGCGGTCGCCAATATGGAAGCCGCCGAAGCTCGCCTCACCAATGTCGACGCGGAGACCGAACTTCAGCACGCACTCATTCGACAGGCCGAAGCACAGAAACGTTCGGCTGTCGCCGAGATGGATCTGGCGACCAAGGCCTATGGCCGCCGCCGTGAGCTTATCCGCAGCAACACAATCAGCCAGGCTCATGTCGATGAAAGCGATACCGCGCGATCAAGAGCGGAGGCGGGCGTGGCGGCTGCATCCGCCACAGTCGAGGCTCAGCAGCAACGCATAACGGTCTTTGCCGCTCAGCGCGAGGCGGCCGTTGCCGCCGTGGCCCAGGCACAGGCCGCTCGTGATCTCGCCCAGATCGATCTCGAAAGCACCGTGGTTCGCGCGCCTGTTGCCGGCGTTATCGGCAACCGCCAGGTTCGTATCGGAAGACTTGTCGCGCCGGGTAACGCTTTGCTCGATATCGTACCGGTCGCCGGGGTGTGGGTGGTGGCGAACTTCAAGGAAACCCAGCTCGAACATATCAGGTCCGGCCAGCGCGTACGCATTCGCATCGACGGTTATCCGAACGATGCGCTTGTGGGCGTGGTTGACAGTTTTGCACCTGGCAGTGGGGCTGCCTTCAGCTTGCTCCCCACCGACAATGCGACAGGCAACTTCGTTCGTGTCGTACAACGCGTTCCGGTGAAGATCCGGCTTGCCGGCAATCCGCTGCTTGGCCGTCTGGTTCCCGGCCTTTCCGCACGAGTCGCGATCGATCTGGGGAGCGGATCATGACAATGGCCGTCACCGCGATCCCGGAGCGTGAGAGATCGGCGACAGGCGCGCTTCTGGTCACTGGCATTGTGCTTGCCGCCCTGACGGAGGCGATCGCCAGCACCGTCCTGTCGCTCGGGCGTAGTGATATCATCGGCGACACCTATGCAACGCCAGACGAGTTCGCCTGGCTGGATGTCGGATACACCAGTTTCAAGCTCATCGGCTTCATGACGGCCCCCTGGCTGCTCAGCCGCATCCATCCCTTGCGCCTGATTATTGCCTCGACCCTTGCCATGGGCTTGGCGTGCGCCATTGCCGCCATGGCCACTCGCCTGGACTTGCTGGTCGTCCTTCGAGTAATTCAGGGCTTCTCCGGCGGCACCCTGTTGGTCGGCGGTCAGGCGATTATTTTCCTCGCCTATCCCAGAACTCGTCAACCAATCCTGCAAGCGTTGTTCGCCATGGGGGCCGTTGTCGCGCCAGCGACGATCGCCCCGGCGCTTCAGGGATGGTTGCTCGACAGCCAATCCTGGACATGGATCTTCTTCAGCGTCGTTCCGGTGTCGCTGGCGGCTGCCGGGCTTCTGCTGATCGCAGACGTGCCAATGCCGGCAAAAGCGGCGCATCGCCCGTTTGACTGGATCGGTTTTACATTGATGTCCGGCGCGCTCTTTTCGCTCATGTATGTCCTCAGCCAGGGAAGTCGATGGGATTGGTTCGAGGAGCCTCGGATCCTGTGGCTAACGGTGATTGGCATGGCCACGTTGCTGGCGTTTCTTGGCCAACAGGTGCTGGCAAAGGGGCAGGGTCTGCTCGATTTTACCCTGTTCTGGTCGGAGGATTTCAGCTTCGCCTTCATCGTCAGCTTCGTTGCCGGCGCCGCACTTTTCGGCAGCGCCTTCCTCATTCCCTCATTCGCCGTGTCCGTTCTCGCATTCACGCCCACCGACGCTGGGCAGCTCTTGTTGCCGAGCGGTGCACTTTTCATCGGTGCGCTCCTGCTGGCTGCCTATCTCATGCAGGCCCGCCACCTTCCTCCGTTTGCCACCGTGCCCTTCGGCATCCTGATGATCATGGTCGCCATGTGGATGCTGTCCGGTTCGACCAGTGAGAGTGGCGCGGACGACATGATGGCAGCGGTCCTGTTGCGCGGTCTAGGTCTCGGTTTCCTGTTTCTATCGATCACCCTGATTGCGTTCAGTAATCTCAACAGCCGCAATCTTGCCTCCGGGATCGGCCTCTTCAATACCGGTCGCCAGCTCGGTGGGCTGATCGGAGTCGCAGGGCTGCAGACATTGATCGACCATAACGTTGCCGCCAATGTCGCCGTGCTTGCCGCCGACGTGACCGGAGGGGAGATCGCGGTGCTCGAACGGCTGAAGATCACGACAGCCATGCTGATGGCGAAAGGGATGGAAGGAGCTGCCGCTAGCCGGGCAGCGACGAGCCTTCTGGGCCGGGCGGTCACAAGTCAATCGACGGTGATTGCCTTCGACACTGCCTTCAACGCCGTCGCACTGCTTTTTCTGGTTGCCGCCCCAATTTTGGTCGCCATCAAGATCGGATTGGCAAAATATGCAAAGGCACGCGTTCGGCAATCGCAAGGCGAAGAAGTCGAATTGTAAGAGCTTCGCCAGTAACCCCGCGGCCCGGTCCATGCTTCGCAAAGGCACACGCGGACCAGATGGCGCATCTTGCTTCGGCGGACTGAGCGGCGCCGAAGGGCTGCATTTGCGACACATCCCTTCAGCAGTGACGACCCGCCCGATCACTTGCATATGACGCCGGTTCAACGCGTGCGGTAGAACGGGTCGAACTAGACGGCAACCGCAACGACCGCGACGCAGTCTCCTGCCTTGACGAGGCCAGGGAAATGCCGGGCGCACAGGATGCCATCCATCTTCGTGCAGACGTCGGAAGGCAGGGCGCCGGTTTTGCCGATCGGGTGGATGCGGGCGACGACCTGACCGGCAACGACGCTGTCCCCCATGTCGACCAGAGGTTCGATCAGGCCGGCGTCCTCGGCAAAGGAAAAGCAATTTCCATCCGGCATATCCAGCCATTGCGTCCGGCCGGCAGCCGACCTGTCCCCACCCTTCAGGATGCCGGCCCTGCGCAAGACGTTGGCGACACCTTGTTTGGCGATGCCTGCGCTTTTCGCGGTCGCCGTACCTCCGCCCCCAAGTTCCGTCGTGATAAAGACTTTGCCCATCTCCTCCGCCGCGGTGTCGTACATGCCGACCGCGTCGATCTCGAGCATCTTCATCGAGTAGGGCGCGCAAAATGCGTCCACGAGTTCAAACGATCGTGCCTCCTGCTCTTTGTCCGACAGGAGGTGCGCCGCGCAGAACGGCAGGAAATCCAGCGTCTTTCCGCCGGAATGAAAATCGAGGACGATATCGGCGAGCGGCAGCAGTTCGCGCTGGAAGTAATCGGCGATCTTCTCCGTCACCGTGCCGTCGGGCCTTCCGGGAAAGCTGCGGTTCATGTTGCCCTTATCGATCGGCGATGTGCGCGTCCCCGATACGAAGGCGGGATAGTTCATGGCCGGCAGAATGATGACCCGGCCGGCCACATCTTCAGCCTTCAGCGTGCGCGCAAGGTCGAACAGGGCGATCGGTCCCTCATACTCGTCGCCGTGATTGCCACCCGTCAGAAGCGCCGTCGGCCCTTCTCCGTTTTTTACGACGGTGACGGGGATCATCACCGAGCCCCAGGCGGAATCATCGCGGCTATAGGGCAGCCGCAGGAACCCGTGCTGGACGCCGTCCATCGAGAAATCGACGGTCGGCGAGATCGCAGGCGGGCGCAGCTCTGAAACCGTCATGATCAGTCCTTCACGAAAAGCTTGCGCGGCACATTGGCGAGGCATTCGACCCCCGTCTCGGTGATCAGGATGCTTTCTGTGGTCTCAAAACCCATGTCCTCGAGCCACAGGCCGGTCATGAAGTGGAAGGTCATGCCAGGCTTCAGTTCGGTCCTATCGCCGGGACGCAAGCTCATGGTGCGCTCGCCCCAATCCGGCGGATAGGACATACCGATCGAGTAGCCGGTACGGTTGTCCTTGACGATGCCGTACTTCTTCAGAACTGCGAAGAACGCCTTGGCGATATCCTCGCAGGTGTTGCCCGGCTTAGCCTGGGCAAGTCCGGCCTCCATGCCTTCCAGTGTCGCCTTTTCTGCGTCGATGAACGCAGGCGTCGGCTTGCCGAGGAAGACGGTACGCGAAAGCGGCAGGTGGTAGCGATTGTAGCAACCGGCAATTTCGAAGAACGTGCCTTCGCCCGACTTCATCGGACGGTCGTCCCAGGTCAGATGCGGTGCCGATGCCTCGACGCCTGAGGGAAGCAGAGGGACGATGGCGGGATAGTCGCCGCCGATGCCGTCGACGCCGCGCGTGCCGGCATCGTAGATCTCGGCGACAAGGTCGCATTTGCGCATGCCGACCTCGATCTTGTCGAAAATGCGCTGATGCATGCCTTCAACGATACGGGCAGCGTTGCGCATATAGCCGATTTCGGTTGGGCTCTTCACCGCGCGCTGCCAGTTGACCAGCGCCGTCGTATCGACGAAGCGGGCATTGGGCAGATGCTTCTGCAAGGCCGCATAGGCGGCCGCCGAGAACCAATAGTTGTCCATCTCGACACCGATCCGCAGCTTGTCGAGACCGCGCTCGATAAGCTTTGCAGCGAGATAATCCATCGGATGGCGCTCCGTGGACTGCACATAGTGATCAGGGTAGCCGATGATGTTCTTATGGCTCAGATAGGCCGTCAGCTTGGCGCCATTGGCATCCTGCCCGCGCCCGTACCAGATCGGCTCGCCGGTCGGCGGCACCACCACCGCCTGATGCACGTAGAACGACCATCCGTCATAGCCGGTGAGCCAGGCCATATTGGTCGGATCGCTGACAATGAGCAGGTCGACGCCCTTTTCCTCCATGGCCTTGCGCGTCTTTTTCAATCGCGCCTCATACTCCCCAAGGGAAAATTTGAGATTGGGTTGGGTCATGTCTCTCCCTCATTCTCCGGCCGTGCCGGTCTCAACTTTCAAATGTCGTGCCCTTGCCGCGCTCCTGCGCGCGGGCGAAGGCAAGCGTGGCAATGGCGGTGTCCTGGATCCCGGTGCCGGTCAGGTCGACGATCGTGATCTGGTTCGCATCGGTGCGTCCCTGCCGCTGGCCGGCGATGATTTGGCCGAGCTCGGCAAAGTCGGCGTCGGCGGCAATGGAGCCGGCCTTTATGGCGTGGTGCAGCTCGCCGAGACGCCGCGTCTGCTTCAGACTATCGGCGACATAGAGCGAGGCTTGGGCGATTGCTGCGGGTTCGATCTCGTTCTTGTGCTCGGCGTCGGAACCCATCGCGGTCAGATGTTGGCCGGGCTGCAGCCAGGCAGCTTGGAGGATCGGTGTTTCCGCCGGCGTCGTGGTGACGATCACATGCGCGCCATCCACCGCTCGCTGCGCATCGCGTTCAGCGCGCACCGGAAATCCGAACTTCGCCGTCAGCGACCGCGCCGCAGCCTCTGCCTTTTCGGGATCGCGGGCCCAGATCCGCGCTTCCCGGATCGGCCGCACCAGGCAAAGCGCTTCGAGCTGCAGCGTTGCCTGCATGCCGGCACCGAAAATAGCGGCCACCGAGGCGTCCGGTCGCGAGACGTGCCTGGCAGCAACCGCGCCCGCCGCCGCCGTGCGCACGTCGGTTAAATAGCCATTGTCGAGGAGCAGCGCCTGCACGACACCTGTTGTGGCCGACAGCAACACCATCAGGCCGTTGGTGCTCGGCAGTCCGAGCTTGGGATTGTCGAAGAAGCCGGGACTGATCTTGATCGCGAACCCGTCTAGACCGGGGACATAGGCGGTCTTGACGTCGACTTCGCCCCGGTGTTCGGGGATATCGAGGCGCAGGATCGGCGGCATCACCACAGCTTTCGTGGCGAGCGCGTGAAAGGCATTCTCGACGCAATCGACGGCCGCAAGGTCCAGCGGCACGAGCGCCCTCAGGTCGGCCTCGGTCAAAATGGTCATGCGTGTCATGCCGCGTTCTCCCGCAACAGATCCGTCTCGCCATTCACCACGCGCCGGTGCAGCCCCATGTCGACGTTTCGGCCGGAGAGGATCAGCGCAAGCGGGCGGCCGTGCGTGTCGATCTTGCCGGCAAGCAGTGCCGCAATACCGACCGCACCTGCGCCTTCGACGATCTCGCGCTCCTGTGCGTAGGCGTGCCGCATGCCAGCGGCGATCTCCGCTTCCGAGAGCAACACGATGTCATCGAGCAGCGCGCGGCACATGGCAAAGGTGACGCGATTGGCAAGGCCGATACCGCCGCCAAGCGAGTCGGCAAGACTTGGGACTTCGGGAACCTCGACGGGGCGACCCGCATCGAGGCTCGCCCTCATCGCCGCGCCACGTTCCATGGTGATGCCGATCACGCGAACCCCCGGCCGGCGCGTCTTGACCGCCAGCGCCACGCCCGAGGCCAGGCCGCCGCCGGAAAGCGGAACGAGCACGGTTCCGACCTCCGGCATGCTGTCGACGATTTCGAGACCGAGCGTGCCCTGGCCGGCAACAACAGCCGGATTGTCGAACGGCGGCACCATCACGAGCCCGTCCTGCTCGACGAGCCTATCGACTTCGCGCTGGGCATCGTCCTGCGAGGCACCGGTGATATGGACCCTGGCGCCAAGACGACGAATTTCAGCGACCTTGTTGTCGGGAACGAGGTGCGACATGCAGATCGCCGCAATCGTGCCTTCGGCCTTTGCGGCATGGGCGAGAGCCCGGCCGTGATTGCCGGTGGAGGCGGCAACGACGCCGCGCTTGCGCTCGTCAGGCGACATGGACAGCAAGGCGTTGCAGGCGCCGCGCAATTTGAAGCTGCCGGTGGTCTGGTGATGTTCCAGCTTGAGCCCGACAGGCACACCCGACAACTCGGACAGGGATGGCGAGAGAACCAAAGGCGTTCTCAGCACATGCGCCGAAATCCGGCGGGCGGCCGCTTCAATGTCGCCATAGGCCACGGGCAGGGGAGATCCGGACATGCTCAAACTCCCGCCATCGGCAGCGTCATCAGGCGGCCGAGCTGAGGACGGTGCTCGTCATCGCCGCAAAGGCGCAGGCACGCCCAGGCGGTTGCAAGATTGCTGGTGACAACGGGCTTGCCGATCGCATCCTCGATCCGGGCAGCGACAGAGGCGGCGCGGACCGCCGTGCAGGAAATGAAGAGCGCGTCAGAGCCAGGCGCCATTGCCTCCCTGGCAAAGGCGATGATTTCGTCGGTACCGATACGCGCCATTTCGCGATCATCCGTCAGGCCAAGGCAGGTAAACCGATCGATCGTAAATCCGCTTTCGGCAAAATAATCCGCCATCGGCCGGCTGGTCTCGAGGGTATAGGGGGTCAGCACGGAAATGCGGCGGGCACCGAGGGCATGGAGGCCTTTGACCGCCGCCGCCGTCGGGGTGACGACCGGCACGTTGGGCTTTGATGCATGGATTGCCGCCGTGACCTGCTCGTCGCCGATGACCACCGAGGCCGAGGTGCAGGAATACATGATAACGTCGAGCTGTTCGTCGGGCAGGATCAGGCCGGCGGCCGTCGTCAGCGACGGCTGCATCGCGCGCAGGTTTTCAGGCGTGACCGGGTTGGCATAGTGGATGCGCGCGACATAGACGCCAACGCGGTCGCTTGCGACCATGCGCTGGAAATCCGGCTCGGTCGTGTGGTCGGTGGCGAGGATGATCAGTCCGACGCGTTTTTCGAGCGGGCGCTCGTCAAGCGTCGGAGCACGAGAGGCGAGGGAAAGAGAGAGCGTTTTTTCCATCAACGTTCCTCCACGCGACTGTAGCGTTCTTCCAGCCACCTGAGGAAGACGACCGAGATGAGGCTCATGACCAGGAAGAACACGCCGACAAGCGTCATCGGTTCGATGTAGCGATAGTTGCTGTTGGCGATGCTTTTCGCCTGGTTCATCAGTTCCAGAACAGTGATGGCCGATAACAACGGTGTCTCCTTGAACATGGCAATCAGATAGTTCGCCAGCGCCGGGATCATGGGCGGTATCGCCTGCGGCAGGATCACGTGCAGCCAGGTCTGGCGCAGCGTCAGATTGGTGGCGCGCGCCGCCTCCCATTGCCCGCGCGGCACGTTCTCGATGCCGGCGCGATAGACTTCAGCGGTGTAGGTGCCGTAGTGGATACCAAGCCCGATGACGCCGGCGACAAGCGCAGGCAGGCTGATGCCTATGTCAGGCAGGACGTAGAAGATGAAGTAAAGCTGGACAAGCAGCGGCGTGCCGCGAATGAACTCGAGGATGAAGCCGACCACTCGGGCAATCGGTTTCGGGGCCGAGAGCCTGAGGATCGCAAAGACGAGGCCGACGACGGCGGCGACTGCTGCCCCCAGAACCGTGGCCAGGATCGTGATCTTCAGGCCTTCGAGCAGGGTCGGCATGATCTGCCAGACGAAATTCCAATCCCATTCCATCAGATCATGCCCTCACGCCATCAAGGCCGCGCGTCATGCGCCGTTCAAGCCACCGCATGCTGCGCGAAATGACCCAGGACATCAGGAAATAGAGAACGAGGATCACCGTGAACGGGATCAGCGTATTGCCGGTTTGGGCACGCACGACCTGTGCCTGAAACGTCATGTCTGTCAGCGAGATCAGTGAGACGACGGCCGTTCCTTTCAACAGCTCGATGGCGTTGTTGCAGAAGGTTGGCAACATCAGCGGCAAGGCCTGGGGCAGGATGATATGGCGCATGGCCTGAGAGCGGGTCAGGTTGAGCGCGATGCAGGCTTCGCGCTGCTCCCGGCCAATCGCCTTCACCGCACCACGCACCACCTCGGCACCATAGGCTCCGACATTGAGGCCGAGCGCCAGGACGCCCGCCTGCAGCGGCGTCAGCGTGATGCCTGCGAAAGGCAGCACGAAGTAGACCCAGAACAGCTGCACGAAAATCGAGGTGCCGCGAAAGAACTCGATGTAGGTCGTCGCCAGCGCCCGCACCGCCATGAAGCGGCTGACGCGCGCAAGCCCTGCCACGAAGGCCATGACGACGGCGAGCGCCGAGCCAAGCAGCGTCAGCTGCAGCGTCACCAGCGCGCCCTGCAATATCAGCCCTATGTAGCCGGACCAGTCGATCATCGTTGTTCACATTCCAGTGGTCGTCGTGAGCGATCGAGACCGGCTCCCTTGTCGCAAGCGCGAAGAAGGGAGCCGGAGAACCTTACTGGGCCGCGCAGAGCTTTTCGCGCGTCGTCGACATCGCCGCCTTGGCGGAAAAGCCATAGGGTTCGATGATCTTGGCGAACTCACCTGATTCCTTCAGCTTCGCCAGCTCGACGTCGAAGGCGTCGCGCAGCGCTTCGTCGCCCTTCTTGAACGCGGCGCCGTCGCAGTAGACCGGCGCACCTTCGACAGGGGCGACAACCTCGAGGTTCGGGTCGTTGGCTTTCGACATCAGGTCGTTGATCGACAGGACCGGGAGGGAGTAAACGTCGATGCGCCCATCCTGCAGCATCTTCAGCCCGCTCTGACCATCAGGCACGACAACGACGCGATCGCGCGGAACGCCGGCTTCCAGCGCCAGCTTTTCCTCGGTGCCGCCGCCCGGCGCGCCGATCTTGACATCGGGATTGTCGGCAATGTCCTTGTAGCTCATCAGCTTCAAGGGATTGCCCTTCTTCAGCGCGAAGGCTTCCGCGTCGCAAAGAACCGGTTCCGAATAGGCAACCGCTGCACAGCGCTCGGGCTTCATGAAGAGGCCGGCGGTGATCGCATCGTGCCGCCCGGCCTGAAGACCGGGGATCATCGCGCCATATTCGGAGATGGATGCGACGACATCGGCAACGCCGAGGCGCTTGAAGATTTCGCGAGCGACATCAGGTGCTGCACCCGACACCTTGCCGTCGGCGCCAACAGCGGTGAACGGCGGCTCGTTGGCAATAGCGATGCGGGCAAAGCCCTGTTCCTTGAGCTGCTGCAGCTTATTGTCGTCGGCAGCGGCCGGTGTTGCGGCAACGAGTGCCATCAGCGTCGAAACGCTTGCGGCCACTGTCATGAAATGCGTCATCTTCATCGGTATCGGCTCCTCTGGCTGTTCTTCATCTTCTTGTTTGGGGCACATCCCGGCGCGAACGCTCAGACGCGGTGCCCTGCCGCGATTATCTTGCGCAGGAACACTTGCGTGCGCTCTTGCTTCGGATGATGGAAGATGTCGTCCGGTTTGCCTTCCTCGACGATCTTGCCGCGGTCGAAGAAAAGGATCCGGTCGGCAAAATCGTGGGCAAACCCCATCTCATGGGTGACGAGCAGCATCGTCATGTCGGTCTCGGCTGCGAGTTTGCGCATGACGTTCAAAACTTCCTCGACAAGCTCGGGATCGAGTGCGGACGTGACTTCGTCAAACAGCATGATCTTCGGCGACAGCGCCAGCGCCCGGGCAATCGCCACCCGCTGCTTCTGCCCGCCCGACAGCTGCGCGGGCATGCTTTTGGCCTTGTCGGCCATGCCCACCATGTCAAGAAGCTCCATTGCCCGCTTTTCCGCGGCCGGCCTTGCGATGCCCTTGGTCAGCATCGGCGCCAGCGTGACATTGTCGAGAACGCATTTGTGCGGAAACAGGTTGAAGTGCTGGAAGACCATGCCGATCTTCTCGCGCATCCGGTGAAGATAGCGTTCGTCTGCGGCAACGAGGCCGCCGTTCCCGGGCATGTGATAGAGCTGTTTGCCGTCGACATGGATATGGCCGCCGCTGATCGTCTCCAACGTCATCAGGATGCGCAGGATCGTCGTCTTGCCGGAGCCGGACGGACCGATGAGTGCAAGCTTTTCGCCTGGCATGACCTGCATCGACAGACCGTCGAGCACGGTCAGCGGACCATAGCGCTTGATGATGTTATCGATGCGGATGATGGGTTCGGGCATTCACGTCTTTCCCTGGTGGGGACCGGTGATGCCTTAACGATGATCGCCCATCTAAATCATGTCAATTGGAATAATAATATCATGACAATTATTCCAACTCCGCCCGGAAAATAGGCTTTCGCCTCAAATCGCAAGCAGAAGCGCTTCGGGATTTCCCATCGCAAGCGAGGCGACGATACCGAGGCCCTGTCGCAATTCCTGCTCGGTGGTGGAGCCCAGCGATATGCGCACGGCCGGGCGCCAGCCGAGGTCCGAGGTGCGGAAGGAAGATCCTGGCGCTATCGCCACGCCACGCAGGCGCGCCTGCGAGACGAAGCCCTCTTCGGTATGACCCTCCGGCAGCGGCAGCCAAATATGCAGGCTCTGCGGATGCGAATGGTAGTCGAGATTGCCGAGCGCCTCGGCGGCAATGGCGTGGCGGGCAGCCAGTGCCCGCCGCTGCCAGTCGACCAGCTCGATTGCCGTTCCCTCGCTCACCCAATGCGTCGCGATCTCGGCGATTGCCGGTGTCGCCATCCAGTTCGAGACGAGGTGCCGGTTGGCAACGGCAGCCACATAGCGATCGGGTGCAGCGAGATAGCCGATGCGCAGGCCCGGAACGGTGATCTTGGTGAAACTAGTGATGTAAAGCGTCCGCTCCGGCGCAAAGGCTGCCACCGGCTTTAGTCCCGCATCGACGAGCGGACCGAGAATGTCGTTCTCGATGATCGCGATGTCATGACGACGGGCGACTTCGGCAAGGGCGGCGCGCCGCGCCTCGCTCATCAGCGTTGCCTTCGGGTTGATGACCGACGGCTGCAGGAAAATCGCCCGGATGACGCCTTTTCGGCAGGCTTCGTCCAGGGCCCCAGGGATCATGCCGTCATGATCGATTGGCAGGCCCTCAAGATGGATGCCGAGGTATGTCGACAGCGGCACCAGCGTATGATGGCTCACCGCCTCGGTCGCAATTGTCGATCCGGGAGGCGCGACGCTCATCAGCGCCACCGTCATGGCCGATGTCGCGCCGTTGGTCAGGCTGATGTTGAGCGGCGATATCTCCAGGCCACAGCGCGCAAGCCATTCAGCCGCCACGTTGCGATGACGCGGGAAGACCATATTGGGGCGGAAGGAGAGCGCCGAACTCGAGGGCAGATTTTCCGCAAGCCAGGCAAAAGCTCCCCGCATTTTCTGCAGATGGAGCTGTTCGCAGACCGGTTTGAGGATCGAAAGGTCGATCAACTCGCCCAGGCGCTCCGGCAGATAGGGGGGCTCAGGCTCCTTTGCCTGGGTCTGCACGAAGCTGCCGCGCCCAATTTCGCCGGACACAAGCCCTCGGCGGATCAGTTCGTCATAGGCCCGGCTCACCGTTTGAACCGACAACGACAGCTCGTCGGCAAGGTTGCGATGGGTCGGAAGGCGCTGCCCGTTGGATAGTTTGCCCTCCTGAATCGCGCGCGCGAACTGTTCGGCCAACGAGAGGTAGGCCGGACGGCGGAGTTGGGCAGGGTCGGGGCGCCAAGTTGTCATGATTTTACACTGCTGAAAATCAGGTCAATTGACAACGGCAAAATCAACACCCAATCTCTTTTCCCAGATTTGACATGAAACAGCACGCGCGAAAGCCATGAAATGAAACTCGACGCCATCGACCTGCGCATCCTTGAGGCGGTCCAGGAGGACGGTCGCATTACCAAGCTGTCGCTCGCCGAAAAGGCCGGGCTGTCGCCGACGCCATGCTGGATGCGGCTTCGCAAACTGGAGAAGGCCGGCATCATCACCGGCTACCATGCCCGGGTGGCTGTGCGCCGCGTGGCGCCGGTGGCGAGCGTGATGATGGAAGTGACGCTCGGCAATCACCGGCAGGCTGATTTCGAGCGCTTCGAGCGCGCCGTCGCAACCATACCCGAGATCACCGCCTGCTGGTCGGTCGGCGGCGGCGTCGATTATATTCTGAAGATCATCGCGGCAGATATCGACGCCTACCAGCGGCTGGTCGACAGCCTGCTCGATCGCGAACTGGGGATCGACCGCTACTTCACCTACATCGTGACGAAGACCGTCAAGGAAGAAACCGTTCTCCCTCTGGCCGCATTGCTGCCGGCAGCACCCTAGACAATCTCTCTTTCCTCCGGCACGATTTCAGACAAAGTCTCTCGTCGCTGCTCGCTGAACAGACAATCTCTCGCCCGTCCGCTGCCACTATCTCCTCAGCCCATGCCGAGGAGATGCCGATGGCCGCCGTTTTCGCCCGCACACCGTTTCACGACACGCTGAACCAGTTGGGAGATCGTCACCTGCTGCGCGAGCTTGCCTATGTCAACGGTCGCTGGACCTCTTCTCGCCAGGGCAAGAGCTTTGCGGTGACCGACCCGGCCACGGGCGGGACCCTTGCCTGGGTGGCGTCGCTCGATGGCGATGAAACGACTGCGGCGATCGACGCGGCAGACAGGGCTTTCGCCGGGTGGCGGGATATGCTTCCGCAGGAGCGCGCCGGCATACTGCGCAAATGGTGCGAACTGATGCTGGCTGCCAAGGACGATCTCGCTTTAATCATGACGCTGGAGCAGGGCAAGCCGATTGCCGAAGCACGCGGAGAGATCGACTATGCCGCGTCCTTCCTTGAGTGGTATGGCGAAGAAGGCAAACGCTTGAATGCCGAAAGCGTCACAAGTCACCTTGCCGGCGCCGAGATGATCGTGCGTCGGGAGGCGCTCGGCGCCGTCGGTATTGTCACGCCTTGGAACTTCCCGTCGGCCATGGTCACCCGAAAGGCTGCCGCAGCACTTGCGGCGGGGTGCACGGTGGTCGCCCACCCGTCCTGCGAAACGCCGCTTTCGGCGCTGGCGCTCGCCGAACTCGCCGAACGGGCCGGAATTCCAGCAGGCGTATTTAACGTCGTCACCGGCGATGCAGCGGAGATCGTCGGGCAGATGTGCGCGGACAAACGCCTGCGCGCCATGAGCTTTACCGGATCGACCGAGATCGGCCGATTGATCGCCGGCCAATGCGCGCCGACGATGAAGCGCCTCGTCATGGAGCTTGGCGGACATGCCCCGCTCATCGTCTTTGCCGACGCGGATATCGAAAAAGCGGCCGACATCGCTATCAACGCCAAGTTCGCGACGTCCGGCCAGGACTGTCTGGCTGCCAATCGGATCTACGTCGAACGCCCGATCCTTAGGGCTTTCAATGCCGCGTTTGCGGCACGTATCGCCAAGCTGAACGTCGGGGGCGGTCTGGATGCCGGTGTCGACATCGGTCCGCTGATGCATGAGCGCGCTGTCGCCAAGGTCGAGGAACAGGTCGCCGACGCGCTGAAACGCGGAGCGACCCTTGTATCCGGCGGCAGGCGGCACCACGTGGGCGCGCTATTTTACGAGCCGACGCTGCTGACCGATGTTCCCGATGACGCGCTGATCATGCGGGAAGAGACATTTGGCCCTGTTGCGGCCGTCACCTCCTTCGACAGCGAGGCGGAGGTGATCGCCCGTGCCAACGACACGGACTATGGCCTGGTCGCCTATGTCGTCACCGAGAACGGAGCACGACAGATGCGGCTCGGCCGGGCACTCGACTACGGCATGGTGGCGATCAACCGGGTGAAGATCACCGGCGGGCCCGTTCCCTTCGGCGGCTGGAAACGGTCGGGTCTCGGCCGCGAGGGATCGAGACACGGGCTCGAGGCCTTCAGCGAGCTCAAATATCTCTGCATCGACACCGCGGCCTGAAGTCGCTCCATCACCAATCGAACACCGACAGCATAAGGACAAAACACCATGCTCGACCGCAACAACGAACTGACCGCCTGGGACCGCGACCACTTCTTCCATCCGTCGACCCACATGGGCATGCATGCGCGCGGCGAGACACCGACCCGGGTGATTGCCGGCGGCGAGGGCGTCTACATCACCGACGTCAACGGGCGGACAAGTCTCGATGCCTTTGCCGGGCTCTACTGCGTCAATGTCGGCTATGGCCGCCAGAAGATCGCCGACGCGATTGCCGAGCAGGCAAAGAACCTGGCCTACTATCACGCCTATGTCGGGCATGGCACCGAAGCCTCGATCACGCTGTCCAAAATGATCATCGACCGGGCACCGGAGGGCATGTCCCGCGTCTATTTCGGGCTTTCGGGTTCGGACGCCAACGAAACCAACATCAAGCTGATCTGGTACTACAACAACATTCTCGGACGGCCGGATAAAAAGAAGATCATTTCACGCTGGCGTGGCTATCACGGATCCGGCGTGATGACTGGATCGCTGACCGGTCTTGCGCTCTTTCACAACGCCTTCGACCTGCCACGCGCACCGATCCTGCACACGGAGGCACCCTATTATTTCCGCCGGCCCGACCGTTCGATGGACGAGGAGCAGTTCTCGCAATATTGCGCCGACAAGCTTGAGGAAATGATCGTCAATGAAGGGCCGGACACCATCGCCGCCTTCATCGGTGAACCGATCCTCGGCACCGGCGGTATCGTTCCGCCGCCGAAGGGCTATTGGCAGAAGATCCAGGCGGTGCTTGCCAAATACGACATCCTGCTGATCGCCGATGAGGTCGTAACCGGCTTCGGCCGTCTCGGCACGATGTTTGGCTCGGATCACTACGGCATGAAGCCGGATCTCATCACCATCGCCAAGGGGCTGACCTCCGCCTATGCTCCGCTCTCGGGAACGATCGTCTCCGACAAGGTGTGGCAGGTTCTGGTTCAGGGATCCGACGAACTCGGGGCCATCGGCCATGGCTGGACCTATTCCTCCCATCCGATCTGTGCTGCAGCCGGCATCGCCAATCTCGAGCTGATCGACGAACTCGGCCTCATCGAAAATGCCGGTACGACCGGCGCCTATTTCCGCGAAAGACTCGCCGAAGCGGTTGGCGGCCACAGGCATGTGGGTGAGGTTCGTGGCGATGGGCTGATGGCAGCCGTCGAGTTCGTCGAAGACAGGGACGACCGTAGGTTCTTCGATGTGAGCCAGAAGATCGGCCCGCAGGTTTCTGCCGCTCTTGCCGAGCGTGGCGTCATCGGCCGCGCCATGCCGCAAGGCGATATCCTCGGTTTTGCCCCGCCGCTATGCCTGACACGGGATGAAGCCGATATCGTCGTGAAAGCCGCGACGGCGGCAATCGAACAGGTTCTCGGGCGCTGAGGGAGGCCGTTATGACCTTGATACCGACAACGATGAGCGCGGTGCAACTCGTCGGTCATGGCGGGCTCGACAAGCTCGTCTACAACGGCGCTGTCCCCGTGCCGGGGCCGGCCTCCGACGAGGTTCTGATAAGGGTGACGGCCTGCGGAATGAACAACACCGATGTCTGGGTGCGCCAGGGCGCCTATGGCACGGAGGACGACGCAGCCGCGGTTTCGACCTGGCGTCGCCAGGGCAACACCCTCACTTTCCCACGCATCCAGGGCACCGATGCCGTTGGTCGCATCGTCGCCACCGGATCGCGCGTCGATCCAGCGCGTATCGGTGAACGAGTGATGGTGGATTTTTCGATCTACAACCGCGATGACGACAGCCTTGCCGACATCGATTACATGGGCCATGGCCGCGACGGCGGCTATGCTCAATATATGGCGCTGCCAGCGGAAAATGCCCATGTCGTCGATACCGATCTGACGGATGTCGAGCTGGCGACGTTCTGTTGTGCCTACCTGACGGCGGAACGCATGTTGGAAAGGGCACGGCTGGTCGCCGGCGAGATCGTGCTGGTGACTGGTGCCTCGGGCGGCGTCGGTTCCGCCATTATCCAGCTGGCGCGGGTTCGTGGCGCGGTGCCGATAGCCATTACCAGCGCGGGTAAAGAGCAGGCCCTTCTCGATATCGGCGCCAGTGCCGTGGTCACGCGCGACAAAGGCGATCTCGTGGACGCAGTCACCAAAGCATCACAGGGCAAACCGATCGATGTCGTTGCCGATCTCGTTGCCGGCCCGATGTTCAACGATCTTCTGAAGGTGCTGAAACCGGAGGGTCGCTACACCACCGCCGGCGCGATCGGCGGCGCCGTCGTTCAGCTCGATTTGCGGACGATGTATCTGAAGCAGCTTGAACTGCACGGTTCAAGCCAGGGCACCCGGGCCGATTTCAGGCGCTTGGTTCGCTATATCGAAGAAAACAGAATCCGGCCGCTGGTCGCAGGCGTCTATCCGCTGCGTGAGTTTCATCGCGCCCAGTCGGACTTCATGGCCAAGTCTTTTGTCGGCAATCTGGTTGTCGTTCCGGACTGAGGGCCGAATTCCTTCATGCTTGACAAATTCGAGAACGAGCTATGCGGCCGGCGCCGCATGCGTCTCGAGCAGCAAGGCCGGCGAAACCATCGGACTTCACAATGTCGGAGTTGAGCCAATGTTCCATTGGTACCGCGACCGACTGTTAGAAATCTGTCCCACGATCGCGCCGGCGGAGCCTAGGGGATGCGGGCGATGACTTTGATCTCGAAGTCGAAGCCGGCGAGCCAATTGACACCGACTGCGGTCCAGTTCGGGTAAGGCGGCTTGCTAAAAATCTGTTGCTTGACGGTCATGATCGTTGCGAACTGGTTCTCGGGATCCGTGTGGAACGTCGTCACATCGACAAGATCGTCGAATGTGCACCCGGCCGCATTCAGCGTCGCCTTGAGGTTTTCGAAGGCCAGTTGGACCTGGCGTTCAAAGTCGGGTTCCGGCGTTCCGTCGCTACGGCTGCCAACCTGGCCGGATACGAACAATAGGTCACCGGATCGAATGGCGGCCGAATAACCGTGTTCCTCATAAAGAGCGTGCCGGTTTGCGGGAAAGATTGCTTCGCGCTCTGTCATCTTTGATCTCGCCTTGTTGTCATTTGACCGCATCCAATGAGCGGAGGCGACGCTTCAAGCGCTTTCCATGCTCACTCGTTTCATGTACGGTGCGTATGTGAAATAGCCGAAATGCGCCTCGTATGTCAAGTTCATATACGAGGCGTATATGAATTTGAGGGCAAGATGGCGAAACGGCGTGTCGAGACGATGGAGGAAAACCGCGTCAAGCTGATCGCGGCGGCGCGAAAAGCCTTTGCCGAAAAGGGATATTCCGCTGCTTCAATGGACGAATTGACAGCCGAAGTCGGGCTCACGCGAGGGGCGCTTTACCACAATTTTGGCGACAAGCGCGGCCTCTTGGCCGCGGTCGTCAACCAGATCGACTCCGACATGGCTTTGCGCGCGCAGGAGATCGGCGCCCGTGCGACAGACCCTTGGCAAGGTTTGCTGGCCGAGGGTGCCGCCTATATCGAGATGGCACTTGTCCCAGAAGTGCAACGCATTGTTCTGCTCGACGGACCTGCTGTCTTGGGCGATCCATCGCAATGGCCGAGCCAGAGCAGCTGTCTTCAGGCGACAAAGCGCACAGTTGAGCGGCTGACCGCGCAGGGGATACTCAAGCCGGTGGACGCGGAAGCCGCCGCCCGGCTTCTCAGTGGCGCTGCGCTCAATGCCGCCCTCTGGATTGCCGCCAGCGACGATCCGCAGGGCGTATTGCCGAAGGCTGTAGCCGCTTTCCACGCACTGGCCACGGGCTTTCTCATGAAACCCGCGTAGGGTCCCGGGCCAATTCAATGGCGCGAAATTTGTGATTTTTGCGCCACGAAACTTCGCGTGGCACCGCACCACATCGCTCCCTTGCGTATCACCAACCGGCAACGCTGCCGGCCTCATGTGGTCCCGCTTGGTTTGTCATACAGTTATCCTTTGGACCCTGAGCCCAAAGCCGCCTGCAGGTGCGGGGGTCTTCAGGATTGGGATAAGGATCGCTGTCGCGAGGGTGGCCACAAGGCAGTCTGTGACCGGAAAGGCAAACCAGATCGCCGTGCTGTCGCCGAAGACCCCAAAGCAGACAATCAGCAGCGGGCTAAGCGCAAACGGCTTGACGAGCGTCAGCACCGCCGCTCTCCCAGGCTGGCCCGCGGCCTGGAAATAAAGCGCGAACACCAGAATGGGCCCGGTAAAGAGATAAAGAGAAACCATCGGCCGCAGGATTGCGCCGACTTCTGCGACGACAGACGCATCCTGCGCAAAGCCCGCGCCGATCCTGCTGCTTGCGCTCAGCAAGATGAGTTCGACCGCGACGCAATAGAAAAACGCAACGCTTACTGCGAGGCGCAACATTCTGTCCGAACGCTGATAAAAACCGGCTCCGACATTGTTGCCGACGATGCTTTGCGTGGAGAGCGCGATCGCCATGAGTGGCAGGAAGGTAAAGCTGAAAATGCGCATGACGATGCCATAAGCAGCAGCAGTGTCGGCGTAGCTGGCGCCGGCGGTCAGCCGCAATGTCGCGATCACCGCGGCCGCAACCAGTGCGATGCCGATGAAGCTCAGGCTCAGCGGCATGCCGAGGAGCACAATGGGCCGCCAGCCACCGGCCCAACTATGCGCCCCAAGCGAAGCGAGCGGTATCATCCAAACGCCGTGTAGCCGCATCCCGACCAGGAGTGCCAATCCAAGGGCCTGGGCCAGCGCCGTGCCC
Source organism: Ensifer sp. Root127 (assembly GCF_001425225.1). Taxonomy (NCBI): domain Bacteria; kingdom Pseudomonadati; phylum Pseudomonadota; class Alphaproteobacteria; order Hyphomicrobiales; family Rhizobiaceae; genus Ensifer; species Ensifer sp. Root127. The sequence goes on along the minus strand of NZ_LMDX01000027.1, from coordinate 14,799 downwards.
AACGCCGATCCGGCAATGCCAAGATCGAGCTCGACGATCAACACGTAGTTGAACGCGATATTGGCGAAGGTTACCCCGACCGACATCAATGCCATCAGGCCCACGCGGCCTTCGTTGCGGCAAGCATCCGCGTGCAGCCCCAGCAGAAACTGCACAGGCGTCGCGCAGATCATGATCAGGAGGTAGCGATACGACATTTCGGCGATGTTGCCTTCGGTGCCTGCTATGTGGCCGGTGGCGGTGCGCCCGCCCACAAGGAAGGCAAAGATCAGCACCAGCGCCATCGCGAGCGCGAGACCGTGGGCCCGTGCAAATACTGCCGCCGCCATGTCTCGCGCACCTGCGCCTAGATGCCGGGCAAGCAGGCTGGACATGCCGCCGCTGACAAGCGTCGACAATGCGATGGTGACCATCGCCGCTGGAAAGACGATGCTGACCGCAGCCAGGGCATCGGCACCAATGAAATGCCCGAGGATGGCGGCATCAACCACGGTCAATAGTCCGCTCATCATCATGACAAGCATCATCGGCAAAGCATTGGTAATAAAGAGCCGCCCGATCGGAGCGGTCAGGAACGGATTTTGCTGTGCGTGTCCGGACGACATCGCTCACTCCTCAAATGAGGCATTTCGCATTTGACAGGGAGCCTGCTTTGCCTACCGACGAAATGCTTCGAGGGTGAGAAGATGAGTATCGTCGGGCTTCACCGTGACTTGCGTCCGCAGGCGGCAGGTGCCCGATACCTTAGCCGAGCTTTATCCGCCTGCCGGTCCCCATGTCAAATTCTTAGATCTATCAAGGCGGCCGGTCCGGCGCTTCTCAGCCACGCTGCTTTGAACTTGTTCGCTGTGTTGACGCATCAGACCCGCTCCCCATTGCGCTGATTGTGACGTGGTGCTGCACTATTGATTGGGACAAATGTGCGAAGCTTTGAGACTTTGAGAGTTCGCCGTTGCACTCTGATACTGTAAGTTGACTTCGGCATGATTTTCCGCCTACTTCAACTTAGGATCGTGTGGAAATCTGATAGAGGTCGAGCGATTGGATTCAGGCGGCGAACCACAGTCGACGATCTTCCGCCTGCGGACATTTGGCGGTCTGGAGTTGCTCGATGAGCATGGGCACGCCATCCCGTTCCCCGCAAAGGCGCTTGTGATCCTCGCCTACCTTTTTTCCACAGGCCGTCGGACCGCCACGAGAATGGAGGTTGCGGAGCTGCTTTGGGGCAGGGGAACGCCATCGGTCGCTTTCACCAATCTTCGCAGGTTGATCTCGCGGATCAGAGGTCGTCAATCCGAGCTCAATGTGCATTTTCTTGTTTTTTCGAACCATGGGATCGAGCTCAAGTCATCCTCGATCACCTGCGATGTTTCGTTGTTTGGGATGGCCGAGCCTGAAGGCTCGTTCGATGAACTCAAGGTGCTTGTTGACCGGCTTCGATCGGCTTTTCTGGATAAAATCGACCTTCAAAATTCTTTGTTTGACCACTGGCTAGCGCAGCAGCGAGAGCGTCAGCTGATAGCTCTCGATCATGCCATGCGGCTGATGGCATCTCTGGCCAACACAGCTGACCAGCGTGCCGTCGTCCAACAGGCCGCGCTTCTCGTCTTTCTCACGGGCTCAAACGACCAGATCGCACCCAAATTTCTGCTGCAGGCCTACGAAGTGCAGGGAGAGGTTGAGCTTCTCAAGCGCACGTTTGAACGGCGAAACGAGATGCTCGCATCCTGGATGAAGGAGAAACAATCGTTCCCGCCAGCCAAGATCGCGGCGCGGGCGGCAAATGTCGAGATCATCAATCCCGCTGAACTGACGGAACATTCAAGGCCTAGCCTGCCGCGCCTGGCGTTGCTCCCGCCCAGCAACTACAGCCGCGAACCCGCCGCAGCGATGATTGTGGCCTCGCTTCTGGAGGACATCACCATTGGCTTCTGTGTGCTGAATAGCGTTCAGGTGCTGGCACCTTACTCCGCCCTGCAGATAAGCCGCAAAACTGAAGACCAGCTCGCGATGCTTGAGCATCATGGCCTGACCTATGTGCTCGAGACACGGTTGAGCGGTGTGGACGAGGCGCTTTCCTTGTTCACACAGCTCGTGTTTCTTCCCACGAGCGAGATTGTCTGGGCGGAGCGCCTCAGCCTTGATGGCGCGCGTTTCGCGCAAAACAGGCGTGACATATCCGGGCGCCTGGCACTTTCGGTCGCGAGCGAAATCGAGCGCCACAGGATCACGCGCTCCAATTTCGATCGGAACCCGGCCGCGTATCACCGCTATCTGCTTGGACGGCGGTTTTTCGACCGCTTGACGCTGCCAAACCTGCGTCGTGCCCGAAAGGAGATGAAAGCGGTTTTGCAGGAAAGCGCCAACTTCGCGCCGGCGCTCAGCTCGCTTGCACGAACCTATTCGGAGGAGTGGCTTCTGACGGCGCGAGGCGAGGCGGTTTTGCTGAAGTCGGCTGAGGCCTATGCCTTGCAGGCCATTGAGACAAGCAGCGACATGGCGGATGGCTACCGCGAGCTTGGGGTGGCAAAGCTGCTGCAGGGTGCTCTCGACGAAAGTGTCGAGACTTTGCAACTGGCCGAGACGCTAAGCCCACATTACGCGGATATCATTGCCGACCACGCCGACGCCTTGGCCCACTGTTCGCGTCTGGATACCGCGTGTCGGACCATCGAGCGCGCCATCGAACTCAATCCCATAAGCCCAGATTCCTACCTGTGGACGGCGGCGGGCGCCTGCTACGGTCTCGGCCGTTTCGAGGCGGCGATTGGCTACATCGATAGAATGGCAGATGGCAGCCTCGCCGACCGGTTGGCGGCCGCGAGCTGGGCCATGCTCGGCCACCGCGACAAAGCACATGTATTCGTTACCAGAGTCCGAGAAACCCATCCCGACTTTGATGTCGAAAACTGGTTGTCGATCGTGCCGATTAAGGAAAAATGGCACAAAGACATCTATCGTGAAGGTCTCAAGAAGGCAGGCTTCTAGAAATTAAACCGAGCGGGGGGGGAATGTGCATGGCAAAACTTGCAATCTTAGGTTTCGCTGGCGAAGAGGGACTTTACATTGTTGACCTGGAGGCAGGGACCGTCGCGCCGATGACGGTGCCGGTCAAAGGCGCCCTTCAGACCGTCGTTGATCTCCAAAGGGCTGGAGGCACGGTGATCAAGGGCGTCAGCGTCGCGGTTTCCGTGACGTCGGCCGAGGACATCTCGAACGGCCGGTTCGACGGGTAAGGCGGTCCGGCCGGACGTCTTCACTGCGTTTGACGATGGTGCGCAGCGGCGGTGGCGCTTAAACGCGTGCGGCTGAGAACCCCCATGGCATCGGGTTCTGCTGCTGCCTGGACGCAGAGCCCAAGCGAGTTCAGTGGCCCCGCCAGCAGGCGGGGCCAAAAGCTGCGACGTTACTTGTTGAGTGCGTCCTTCAGAGCCTTTGCCGGTACGAAGGACACCTTCCTTGCTGCCGCGACCTTGATCGTCGCTCCGGTTGCCGGATTGCGGGCTTCACGCTCAGGCGTGGCCTTGACCTTGAACTTGCCGAAGCCGGGCAGGGAGGTTTCGTTGCCGGAGACCGAAGCGGCGGAGATGGCTGCAAGCACGGATTCAACGACGGCTTTGCTTTGAGCCTTCGTCAGGCCATGCTCGCCGGCGATCTTTTCTGCGATTTCAGTTGTGGTGGTCAAAGGTTGTTCCTCCTCGTTTTTGACGAAAGGATACTTTGCCCGAATGGCGCCAATGTCATCGGTCTTGCGCAACAACTCCCGCCTCCTCAGGTGATTTTCCACAGATTGCCTTGGCAACATAGCCTTTCGCCCTCTTTCTGCGGGCGATTTGGAGAAGGATCGCAATGGCATCGGCCTCGGATGCGAAGTGATGGCTCATCTCCTGGCCGAGCGTACCGATGCGTCCCCAGGCGCGGATAAGGGAGATTTCGCCAAAGAGCGTCGGCTGGATCGAAAGCGCATAGTAGCGCGCCATGTTTCGGCTGGGATCTATCCGTTGAAAGTAGAGGTTGGAGCACTGCTGGGTCATGAACGCAGCATCGCGCGTCGGAGAATCCGCGTCCAATGAGAGTTTTGAATCGGTTGGCGTCGCCGAGTCAAACCTCGACAGTTCCGCAAAATGTCGTCCTGAAAGGCTGGAGGCCGCGCCTGCGGCAGAGGCCGCCCCTTTGATAGTTGCTATACTAACCGCCCCGGAACGCCGGAGCTTGTGCACTCTGGAGGGATTTCATGGCTGGCCGGCAACTCACGAGGATATCTCGTCCTCCGCAATCGGGAATGAACATTCGATGGCCGCGCCAATGAAGGCCTTGCGCGACAGCCCAAGGCTCTCCCCGCGCTCCAGCGCGGCGTGGCAGCGATTTCTGGCCCGTTCGTAGAACCATCCGCCTTGCGGCCATTCACTTAGATACTGCAGCGCATCCTCTGGCCCGTTGATACACCGCTCACCTTCTGGACCGACCCTGACGGGGTGATCCCAATTGATACCTTGCATCTGCGTTGCCTCCGTTTCGCCGCAGAACGCTTATCCTGCAAGTTTGTTCCTTCCTCCGGCCAGGCTTTCGCGCCCCTGGCAATCGGGCATGCCTTCCATTGTCAGGTGGTCGCCCAGTCCTCAAGACGCAAGCCAGGCACTCTTTCGAATTCCCGTCCATTGTTGGTGACCAGGATCAGTCCCTGTGAGCGGGCATGGCCAGCAATCAATTGATCGTAAGGTCCGATTGGCTTGCCGGCCCTGGCCAGCTCGGCCCGGAGTTGGCCGGTGTGTGCTGCCGCCAAGCGATCAAAGTGCAGTACGTCGAGCCTTGCCGCAAATCCTTCAACGACGTTGAGATTTCGCTCCGGCATTGCCGATTTTTCAGCGCCGAAAATCAGTTCCATAAGAGTGATCGAACTGATGCAGAGCTGCCCCTGGTGGCGGTTGAAAGCCTCGCGAACAGGCTCTGGACGATTCTTGATCGTGAAGATGCAGATGTTGGTATCGAGCATGTATTTGAGCATCAGAACGTCTCGCGCTCTTGCTGCTCGGGCTGATCACGATCCGCCATGAAGTCGGCGCTCGCCCGTTCGCCGTTGAACCAACTGTCCCAAGCTTCCCCGGCCGGGGTTATTATTCGAGTCCTTCCGACCGCCACGACATCGACTCTCTTGACATCGTCGGGTAGCGCCACGGCCTTCGGTAGACGGATCGCCTGGCTGCGATTGCTTTGAAATACGGAGCCCTGGTCCATAGATCACCTCTTGGGATATGGCTTAAGTATATCCCCATATAGGTCGTTGGCCGTGGATATGTCAATGGGATATACCAGGCGGCGATCATGCTGACTCCCTATTGGTGGAACCCGGCTTCTCATCGTCGGCGCGGCATGAGGCAAGTGCCCGGATCAACCCCGTCGTCTCTCCGCCATCAGGAGAAAGGCCAGGACACAGCACAGCAGGCCAAGGGACAATGGCAATCCCTGATGTCCGATCAGTTGCATCGCCAGTCCTGTGACGGGCGAGCCCACGATGCCGCCTGTACCCCATAGGATCGCGAAGGCAGCGTTGCCGGCGATCAAGGCTTGACCGGCGAAACGCTCGCCGAGTTGGATCAGCGACATGGTGTAGATCCCGAACGAGACCCCGCCGCAGACGAAAACGAGCGGCCAGATGAGCCACGAGTTGAAGAACCACGGCAGCAACAGGCAGCCGGCCAGCGATGCCACAGCACAGACCAGCATCGTCCGTCTCGAGCCAAACTGCTCTGCGACGCGCCCGAGCAAAATCTGCAACACGGCATTGCCTACGATGAAGCAGGTGATGAGCGAAGCAATGCGCTCTTCCGCGCTGCAGAGCGCTGCTCCGTAGACAGCAAACAAGGAAAGCAGGGTCTGCTCGAAAGCAGCGGCAGTGAAAACCGCGAACAATAGGAGCGGTGCCAGTGCGAAGAAGCCGCCGACCGATGTTGCCTCACCCTCATGCGGCATGTCGGGCAGGCGCGGCACGACCGCAAGCACGATTAGGCCGCAGAGAAGGAAGGCGACGATGCCGATCATGAAGGGCGGCCAGCCCTGCGTGCCAACCAGCCCGAGCGACAGGGGGCCGATGGCGAAGCCAGCCGACACGATCGATGAATAGAGGCCCATGATGCGGCCCCGGCGTGGCGCGGGCGTGATCGCGAGCAGCCAGGTTTCGCTGATCACGTAAAGCGGATTGGCGAAAAAGCCGAGCAGGAAGCGCAGTGGCATCCAGGCCCATACTTCCTGTGTCCAGCCAATCGCGATCAGGGTGAGCGCGGCCAGCATCGAACACAGGATCGCAAGCCGTGGCGCGCCCACCCGCCGGGTCAACGCGGGAATGAAAGGCGCGGATACAATGAAACCGAGCGGCGTCATCGCCGCCGACAGGCCGATCACGCCTGATGTCATTCCCTGCCGCTCCAGAATGAAGCTGAGCAGCGGATAGGTTAGCCCCTGTGCCACGGCGAACACCGTGACGGTCGCGATGATGCCTGCCATCGCGGCCCATGGGATCCGATCCTCGCGCGATATTGTCGTGCTTTCGGCAGTCATGAAGCATTCGCCTTATAAGGGGTTTGATACTTGCCAGAAGGACTTGGCGATCTCTGCCTCGAACTGCTGTCTCGTCAGACCGATGTCATCGATCAAATGAGGATCTTCCTTCAACTTTTGCTCAAGTTCCCAGCGAAAGCGTATCCGCTCACCCCAGGTAGCGATGATGCTTCGCAAGGTCGCCAGGCTGTAGTGTCGGCGCGACACTTCCGCCGGTTCCACGGGCATTGCCGGCCACGCTGCCTGAAGCAGGGTCGACGCAGAGGTGGGAATATCGTTCATGGCAACCTCCATATGGTTTGAGCGGCCAGCGGCCCTCGACCTGAAAGAGGATGGAGTCTGCCGGATACAAACGGCGTCGTAATTAAGGCCTCCCAAATAGTTCTCAAAAACTTCCAAACGGACTATAGATGCGCCGTATGCAGGGATCGCGCTTTGCTTTTGGTCCATTCGTGCTTGATCCGGATGCTGGAACGCTCCTTCGGAACGGTGATCCCGTTGCCGTTGGCCACCGCGGGCTAAAGCTGCTTGCAGCACTCGTCGGACGACCCGGCGAAATTCTTGGAAAAACCGAGTTGATGGATGCGGCGTGGCCGGGCACGGCTGTCGAGGAAGGCAATCTCACCGTCCAGATCGCGCAGCTGCGCAAGCTGCTTGGTCCCGCCGCCGACGGCGGTGAATGGATCTCGACGGTTCCGCGCGTCGGCTACCGCTTCACCAGGGCCATCGAGCAGCTGAGCGGCGCGATGCGAAAACCTTTGCCGCTGCCCGGCAAACCATCGATAGCCGTGCTGCCCTTCGTGAATATCAGCAACGACCCCGAACAGGAATCCTTCGCGGATGGGTTGACCGAAGATCTGATCACTGACCTGTCCAGGATCTCCGGCCTTTTTGTCATCGCACGCAATTCGGCCTTTGCCTACAAGGGGAGGGCGATGGACGTGCGCGGGATCGCTGAGGATCTTGGCGTGCGTTACCTGCTGGAGGGCAGCGCTCGTCGCGCCGGCGAGCATGTGCGCATCAACGCCCAGCTGGTCGATGCGGTGAGTGGCGAACACCTATGGGCGGAACGCTTCGATCGCAGCCTGGAAGATATCTTTGCCGTTCAGGACGAGGTCACCGGCAAGATCGTGGAAGCCTTGCTCGGCCGGCTGCGCGCACCGCCGTCGCGCAACCGACCCAACAATATCGAGGCTTACGATCTCTGCGTGCGGGCGCGTAAGCTGATGGATGACACGCCGCAGTCGGCGCAGGAAGCGCATCTGATGCTCACGCGCGCAGTTTCGCTCGATCCTGATTATGCCGAGGCCTATCGCTGGCTTGCCATGAACCACTGGATGGGGTGGGTGCATTCGGGCGGACCCACCGAAGCTAGCCGTGGCATAGCGTTGGAAATGGCGCGCAAAGCCGTCGCGCTCGATCCCAACGATGCTGGCTGCCGCTGGGTGTTGGCTTACCTGCTTGCCTATGAGCGCAGCTTCGCCGAAGCCGATCGGGAATTTGCCACGGCGATCGAACTCGACCCGAACGAGGCCGACAGTTGGGCGGCACTCTCCGATGTCGCGGTCCTGGCCGGACGGGTGGAGGAGGGGCTTGAGCACATTCGCAAGGCGTTCCGGCTGAACCCGTTTCCGGCGAGTTGGTACTATCTGACGCTCGGCCAGGCCCAATACGCGGCTGGCGAGTACGAAGCCGCTGTCGAGACGCTGCGCAGGGACGAGACGTACCGTACAAGCTCGCGCCGTTTCCTGGCGGCAAGCCTTGCTCAGCTGGGCCGGCTCGACGAGGCACGTACAGAGGTCGAACTCTTCCTGGTTGGCAATCCGAGTTTCACAATCCACCACTGGGCGACGACCGAGCCATTCCGCGACGCTGCGACGCTTGCGCATTTCGTCGATGGCTACCGCAAGGCGGGGCTCCAGGAGTGACACGCGGGCGTGATCTCCCAAACCCGCCATTTACCCTTAGCGTGGAAAAAGCGGCGAGAGCCTTGCCGGTCTTTTTGCCGCTTGCTGTGGCCGTCAGACAGCCTCCATCCGCACGGTCGAAAACATCGGCGCGGTGCGGTTCTTGGCGATTACGCGCGGTCGCTGGTCAGACCGGGTGGGTGAGGGTGCCGGGTGCCGCGAGGCTGGCCCGACCCCTCGATCAAGCGGGAAGACTTGCCGGCGCGAGTATTCCCGGTCCCCCGCCGTCGCTATTTTGAACCCGCTGTGGCGAGCCGGCCCAGCCGCGCCAACGAGACTCTGGCAACATTGCTGCCGACGCCTGGTGCGCTCAATACCCTGGTTATCCGCGGGGTTCCGGCTCGAAGTCCTCCAAGGCGGCATGGATCGCTTCGCGCAGTTCCTCTCCGGTAATGGGCTTGTGTAGAATACGAGAACGACTGGCGCTAACTTCCTTGAGGCGCGATGGCGAGGTATCACCGGTAACGATGATGGCCGGAACGCGGCGGCCGATGTGGTCGCAAAGGGTCTGGATCGCGTCCAGACCTGTGGCGCCATGCTGCAGGCGGTAATCGGCAACGATAAGATCGACCGGCGCGCTGCCGGCCACCAGGGCTTCGGAATGGACTCTCAGCACCTCCTCAGCAGACCGGCCGGCATAGATCCGATGCCCCTCCAGGGTCAGAAGCCGAACCATGGCGTCGGCCACCTCCTTCTCGTCCTCCACCAGTATGATACCGGCCGTGATGCCGACCGCGGGAGATGGCCGGCCGGATTGCAGGGGAGATCCTACCGAGCGAGCCCTCGGAACTGTAATCGAGAACATCGAGCCGCGCCCGGGCACGGAAACCAATCTTAAGGGATGTTGCAGCAGCTCGGCCGTGCGCCGAACGATGGCAAGACCCAAGCCCAGACCCTGTGTGCGGTCCCTTGCCGGATTCTGCAACTGCATGAATTCCTCGAAGACCATCGTTTGCTGATCGGCAGGAATGCCGGTGCCCGTATCCAGGACCTGGATTTCGACCGAATTGCCGCGCCTGCGGCAGCCAAGGAGGACGCCGCCCGCATTGGTGTAGCGAAACGCGTTCGACAACAGGTTGTTGAGGATCCGTCGGAGCATCATCGGGTCGCTGTCGATCAGCAAGTCGCTGTCGACGATCCGCCAGTCAAGGCCGCGCTGGTTTGCTTCTGCGGCGAACTCGTCGCGGAGATCGCGAAAGAGGTCGCGCAACGACACTGTCTCGTTCGCGATCGTCACGATGCCGGCGTCAAGTCGGGAGATATCGAGCAGCGCATTCAGCAGTCCGCCGAGATTGCTGACGGCGGATTTCGCTCTCGTTGCCAGATCGCGAGCATCGCCTGAGGCGACGTTTCCGCGCTGCCCCAATATTGCCAGTGTGGAAACAAGCAGGCTCAACGCATGGATCGGCTGGCGCAGGTCGTGGCTGGCGGCTGCCAGAAATCGAGTCTTGGCGCGGTCTGCTGCCTGTGCCCGATCACGTTCCTCTTGCAGGTGACCGACGAGGCTTTCGTTTTCCAGTCGCAGGCTGACGGTTTCACGCAACATCCGGTAGGTGATGCGGCAGTAGTAGAAGTTGATTGCCACAAGGGAGGCGAGCAGGAACAGGAAAGCGCCGGAAATATCGCTGTCCGTCAGAATGCAGCGGACGGCGATCGGCAGGACCGTCACAAGAATTGAGCCGATGAGCGCGGGTGGAAAGGCTGAAAGAGACGGCACCGTGCCGCAGACCAGTCCGGCCAGAACGATAACCGTGAACGAAAGGACGATGGGCGCATCCGGAAGGAAGCCGACCCAGCCGAGCGTGCCCCACAGCAGACCGGACGCCCAGGTAAATGCTGCAGCGAGCCAGGCCCATCGCATGATGGACCGGGAATCCCTTGGGCGGCTGAAAAAACGGCGGGAGGCGAGCACACGCAAGATAATGAGCAGATAGAGAGCGCCAACCCATCCGGCGAGCCAACTCCCCGATACGGCATTGCGAAGGACGTACACGGCAGCGCCAGAAATGACGATGTTTGAGATCACCACGCCATAGGAGTTGCGATACAGAAGCTCGATGAGGGCCTGGCGGATCTTGTCTTCGTGCATTCGTCCTCTCCAGATGCCGGAGGGACATCATCCAGCGGCCCGTCCTAGGACGATTGATTTATCGGAAAACTGTTTCCCATACGTTGGCGGCCAAAGAATTTGCGCCGAAGCTTTCATTGAGGGTGGCCGGATGAACGACCCGCTCACGTCCCAAGAGGCGGGACTGTCGCATCTCTAACTGGCCTATATGTCGCATCTCTAAACTGCCGCTACACGATATGTGGCGGCCAGGTTGAACTGTCCGCCGTTGGGCAAAGTAGAAGTGTCCCATCCGGCGTCTTCAGCCGTTTAGAAATGCGACGCTTCAGCTCGCAAGCCCCCGACCGGACCGGCTGGGGCGGGTTGCAAGGGAAGGGAAGGGAACTGGCGGGTGATCTGCACTCGAGCGAGACAAAGCTCTCTCTCGCCGCGCAAGGACCACAGGATCATTCATGAAATCCATCTTCCAGCCAGGTTTGCGCCCCTGAGGCGTCAGGATTTCGATGGTCGTTTGTAGATGGTCGTCCAAGGTCCGTAGCATGCAGGGCAGTCCTGCCACCGGCACGGCGCATTCGGCGGCGCAAGCGTCGATCCGCTGCTCGTCGGGCTTCTGACCGTCGCCTACGTCGCATTGAAGCGCTTCTTCGCCCGTTATGCGGTGGTCGGCATTCTGGGTACTCGGGCTTGCCTGCCTGCTCACGCAAGGTCGCGTCGATCTATCCGGCCTGAAGCTGGAATTCGCCGCTCCGGTCTTCACCTTGCCGGAGTTCTCGCTGAATGCGCTGATCTCGGTCGCGCTGCCGCTGTTCCTGATTACGCTGACCGGCCAATATATGCCTGGAATGCTGGTCTTGCGGAACGATGGGTTCAAGACGAGCGCCAATCCCATTGTGACCGTGACGGGCTTCGGCTCGCTCATCATGGCTCCGTTCGGCTCCAATGCCTTCAATATCGCGGCGATCGCCCTCGGCAAGGAAGCTCATGAAGACCGTTGAAGCGCTGGATCGCGGGCATTGCGGCTATCTCGATTCCCGCGCCAACGAAGACGTTGTTGCGGCCTTCGTCCAACGGGAAAGGCAGATCAATCCGGTGCATTTGCAGTGAACTTGAACCGCTGGCCAAGCCAGCCGGTGGGCGGCGCGCATGCCGGCATGATAGCCGACGAGGCTGAAACTCGTCTCACCGGCAATGAACGTGTCGAGCCCGACAATCGTACAGTTGTTATGTTCCGCCGGGTTTATCTTCCTTCTCGATTTGCCTTAGCGCCCCTTCAATCGTGGCTTTGTACCGCACGCGAGGGGGACGCACATTGTGCGCAAACAGCATGCGGCGAGCCTGCGGAGAGGCGCCCGTGATGAAGAAGCGCACTCTGGCACGCCCAGCTTTGTGCACCGCGCCTTCAATGACACTGGCAGCAGTAGAATCGAGAAAGGAAACTGCCGAGCAATCGAGGATGAAGTTTCGCCGCTGGTCGGCGATGCGGTCGAGGATTGCGCCGACCGTCGTGGCAGCGGCGAAGAAGAATGCGCCGGAAATGCGGTAAATAACCGTGTCCGGATCGCTGGCGACTTCCGCGTGATAAGCCTCGCGCCCGCCATTTGCCTCGTCGGCGGTGTCGTCTAGCAGTGGAAGAGTGTGAGCTTCGACGGCGATCGTCTTCGACATACGGTCGATGAAGAGTACTGCTCCGAGCGCGAAACCCACGACGATGCCCTCTGTCAGGTCGCGGAAGACCACAAGCAGGAAAGTGACGAGCAGCACCAGTGCATCACCCCGCGAGGAGCGGATCAGCGCGACCACTGATTGCGTCTCGATCATGTTCCAGGCGACGACGGTGAGCAAACCGGCAAGTGCAGAGAGCGGGATGTAGCTCGCGAGCGGCGCGGCAATTAGCATAAAGCCGAGGAGGAACAAGGCATGTAGCATCCCAGAGATGGGGCCATGTGCGCCGGCTCGGACATTGGTCGCTGTGCGCGCGATTGTGCCGGTCGCACAGATGCCGCCAAACAGCGCTGAGGCTATATTGGCCAAACCCTGCGCTACAAGTTCGCAATTGGAACGGTGACGTCGTCCTGTCATGCCATCGGCAACGACGGCCGAAAGCAGCGACTCGATTGAACCGAGCAAGGCGAAGGCAACAGCATTCGGCAAAACGGCAAGTAAAAGTTCGTTGCTCATCGCGGGAATTGACGGCAGCGGTAGGCCGCGCGGAATGCCACCGAAGCGAGTTCCAATAGTGTCCACGGGCAAGGAGAAGACTGCCGCGACGAGCGAAGCGGCGGCGACGGCGAGCAGCATGCCTGGCCAGCCCGGCCGTAAACGTTTCAGGGCGAGGATGGTGCTGATCGTCAGTATTGCCACGGCAAGCGTTGAAAAATTGAACGTGGGCGCTGCGGCGGTCAGTGCGGCCAGCTTCGCCAAAAGTTCACCGGGTTCCGCGCCCGACAATCTCAGCCCGAACAGTTCTTTGATCTGGCTGGCGAAGATGATGACGGCGATACCGGCGGTAAACCCGATGGTCACCGGATAGGGGATAAATTTGATATAGGTGCCGAGCCGCATATAGCCGGCGGTCAGCATGAAGACACCCGACAGCGTCGTCGCCAGAAGCAGACCATCCAGCCCGTGGCTGTGCACAGTCGCCGCTACGAGCACGATGAAGGCGCCTGCTGGTCCACCGATTTGGAAACGGCTGCCGCCGAGAGCGGATATCAGGAAGCCGCCGACAATCGCGGTGAAGAGGCCGCGTTCGGGGGAGACGCCCGAAGCGATGGCAATCGCCATGGAAAGCGGCAAGGCCACGATCGCCACCGTAAGCCCGGCGACCGCGTCGCTGCGAAATTGCGACCAGCCATACCCCTCGCGAAGCACGGTGACGAGTTTGGGTGTGAACAAATCCCAGAACGTTGGGGTGGAAAACTGTGCTGAGTCCGGCCTGCGGGCCGTTAATACCGTCTGCGTATGCCGCGATATCCCCATTTGTTATTCCGGCCCTTCGTTATAGGCGACGGGACGTCGACGTCACGGTCGGCGATTGCCGCCGTTGGAGAGAACTCCGCGTTTCACCTCTTCGCATCGACGGCTGGACCCGGCTGGACTAGACGGACACCGCGCCCACCGCGCTCGCTCGGCTGGTTGTCGCCGATCAGCTCTACGCCGCAGGCATTGAGCGCTTCGATCACTCGCGTCAACGTTTCGACCACGCCACGCACAATACCTTCGCTGGCCTCCATGCGCTGGATCGTCGGTACTGACACGCCGGCCTTCTCTGCAAGCATCTTCTGGTCGATGCCGGCAAGGGCACGAGCGGCACGCATCTGTGCAGCTGTGATCATTCAGATTTATTCCATAGCTGTTAATCTAAACTAGTGACGCATTGAAGTTCATGTTTCAAGCCTAAATCTTGAGTCACCGACGATGCGCCGGAGATCGATCTCAACTGCTCGTTCGCTGGGTTCGCCTCCGGCGCTAAACCGCGATTTGATTTCGCGGGGTGATAGGGATAGAGGCACTTATGGGTTAGCAGCCGATGCCGAGAGCATCGCGGCGATCCGATAAAGACAAGCAGGCTACTACAGCGGAGCGAACATGAGCGACCAGAGCGATGACTACGTTTATGACGAGGCGACCGGCGAATGGCGGCCGGTTTCGGAAATCGCCGCGGAGGCCGCGCAGGCTGCGGAGGTTCGCGATGCGTCGGGTAATCCTCTTACCGACGGAGACTCTGTGGTCCTGATCAAAGACCTCAAGGTGAAGGGTGCCGGCCAGACCCTCAAACAGGGCACAGTCATCAGGTCGATCCGGCTCACCAACAACCCGGACGAGATCGACTGCCGGCACGACGCGATCAAGGGTCTGGTCCTGCGCACCGAGTTCGTCCGCAAGCGGTGACCGACAACATCAGTTGGCCGCACTTGCAGTCCTTGCGCAGTGTCCGAATTACCTCAGCCTCCGGCGTCGGTCGCGCGGGCACGCTGATGGGCCGTCTTCTAGATGGACGACTTCCCACTAGAAGCAGCTCAGAACGCTCTTCAAGAGCCACCCGTGGCTGAGCCACGGGGGCGGCGTTTGCGGCGGCCTTCCGGAAGATGCTGATAGAGCTCCAGCGCCTGATCTTCCTTGCCGTAGATGAAGCGATAGATCGTCTCGGTGCAGACACGCACGGCGCTCACGCCATCGGCGAACAGGCGACCGGCGATCTGTTCCGGT
>NZ_LMDX01000026.1:0-47451 GCF_001425225.1 Ensifer sp. Root127 | reverse complement strand
GGCTCGCCGAAATAGACACCGCCGGTCAACTCGCGCACGATCAGGATGTCGAGGCCTTCGACCAGTTCCGGCTTCAGCGACGATGCGGCGGAAAGCGCCGGATAGCAGATGGCCGGGCGCAGGTTGGCAAACAGCTGCAGGTCCTTGCGCAGGCGTAAGAGACCGGCTTCGGGACGGACCTCGTAAGGCACGGCATCCCACTTCGGACCGCCGACGGCACCAAACAGCACGGCGTCGGCTGCAAGCGCCTTGGCCATGTCCCCTTCCGAAATCGCCTGGCCGTGGGCGTCATAGGCAGAACCGCCGACGAGGCCTTCGTCCGTCACGAAGCCGGCGCCAAGCTCGGCATTCATGTAGGCGATGATTTTGCGGACTTCCGCCATGGCTTCCGGGCCGATGCCGTCGCCGGGCAGAAGGAAGAGATTGCGCACTGTCATGGAAAGTCCTTCTCGCGGGGAAAACTCGCGCGCGTCTTAGCGCAACTTCGTATCGAGGGAAATGATCGCGACGAAAGAATTGTGCGCCAACATCCCGGCCCCGCGCCGGTTACCGGAGAAACAGCGTGCACGCCGAAAGGGTGGAATTCTCACATCCGCGGCCCGAAGCCGCAACGCCCGCACACACACGGAAAAGGATCGAGATCATGCGCAATTTCACTCACGAGATCACGACGCTTCTCGGCGCCAGCGTCAATGCCCTTGTCTTCGGCAACCGTCGAGCCAGCGGTTCCCGTCGCTAGAACACAGTTCTTCGTGTCACTGCATGCCGCCACTCTTCGGTGGAGGTCTGTCTTGCCGTTCGCGCCTACCGATTTTCGCGAAGCGACCGTGCGCCTGGAAATCCTGGAGCGTTTTTGCAGTTCCCGTTTCGACATTCTCTCGGAGCAGCCTTTCCGCTTGACGGAATCGTTGGCTGGGGATCGAATGGTCGCTGACACAACCGGGGACCCGCCATGTCCGAGACGCTGCTGATCGGTGCCTTTCTCGCCGCCCTTTCCTATACGCTCATTCCCGGGCCGGCTTTTCTGGCCTTGCTCGGCATCGGTGCCGGCCAGGGCCGCAAGGCAGGCGCCCTGTTCATGGGCGGCCATCTCGCCGGCGATATCCTCTGGTCGGGCTTGGCGCTGGTTGCGATCGTCGGCGCGCGTTCGGTCGGCACGACGATCTTCGACATTCTCGGCCTCTTCTGTGGCCTCTATCTCGGCTGGATCGGCTGGACCGCGCTGCGCGCCCGGCCGACGGGCGAAAACAGGGCGCTGATCACGGTGGAGCGACCGCTCCGGCGCGGGCTTATCTTCGGCCTGACAAACCCGAAGGGGTATCCGGTGGCGCTCGCGACCTTCACCGCCCTGCTCGCCGGCTCCGCCAACGCGCTTGAATTCGACGCCCTGCCGATGCTGCTCGGCGTCTCGCTTATCGGCTTTCTCGTTGCCGACCTGATCCTGATCGTAATCATCGGCGCGTCGGTCGTTCGGCGTTTCTATCGCCACCATGAGCTGGCGATCGTTCGGCTCTCAGGGCTGCTGTTCATCGGCTTTGCCGTCCAGGCCGTGTGGCACGCCGCCCCCGGCCTTCTCGGTCTGCGCAAGCCCTGAAACCCAAGCCCAAGTCTTGACGCTGGGGCCGCCGGCAACCACCTCAAGCTCTTCCGCCCGACGTTGTCTCCAGCTGCGTGGGCGCTCCCCTCCCCGGCCATTAGCCGGCATCCGCATGCGAAAGGATCCTTCATGACCGCCAGCACCCCGCTCAATCCTGCCCTGACGACCTGGACCGGACATGAGGGCTTGCCCCGCTTCGACCTGGTGAAGGACACGGATTTCGCGCCCGCCTTCGAGGCGGCCTTCAAGGTGCATGAAGCGGAGATCGACGAAATCGCCGGAAGCACTGATGCGCCGACCTTCGACAACACCGTGATCGCGCTTGAGATTGCCGGCGATGAGCTGTCGCGCATCTCCTCGCTCTTCTGGAACAAGGCCGGCGCCGACACCAACGAAACCATCCAGGCGCTGGAACGCGACATCGCGCCGAAAATGTCCCGGCACTATTCCAGGATCGGCACGAATGCAGCGCTGTTCAAGCGGATCGACACGCTGTGGGAAAACCGCGAAACCCTCGGTCTCGACCTTGAGGCGACGCGGGTCCTGGAGCGGCACTGGAAGGGTTTCGTCAAATCCGGCGCGAAGCTGGCGAAGGATGAGCAGGAGCGGCTGGCGGCGATCAACGAGACGCTTGCCGGCCTCGGCGCCAAGTTCGGTCAGAACGTGCTTGCCGACGAAAAGAACTGGGCCCTCTTCCTTGAGAGCGACGAGGATCTGGCCGGGGTGCCGGACTTCCTGCGCGACGCCATGGCGGCTGCCGCCAGCGACCGCGGCGAAAAGAGCAAATATGCGGTGACGCTGTCGCGTTCGATCATCGAGCCGTTTCTGACCTTCTCCGACAATCGCGAGCTGAGGGAGCAGGCCTTCCGGGCCTGGATCGCCCGCGGTGAGAATGGCGGCGAGACCGACAATCGCGGCCTCATCGCCGAAACGCTGGCTCTGCGGGCCGAGAAGGCCAGGCTGCTCGGCTATGCCAATTACGCGGCGCTGAAGCTCGACAACACCATGGCCAAGACACCGGCAGCCGTGAACGGCCTGTTGATGCAGGTCTGGGAAAAGGCGGTCTCCCGTGCCCGCGAGGAAGAGGCCGATCTTGCCAAGCTGATCGCAGCCGAAGGCCGCAATCACGACGTCATGCCGTGGGACTGGCGCCACTATGCGGAAAAGCTGCGTGCCGAAAAGTTCAATTTCTCGGAAGGCGAGCTGAAGCCTTATCTGCAGCTCGAAAAGATCATCTACGCCTGCTTCGATGTCGCCCAGCGCCTGTTCGGCATCACCGCGACGGAAAAGAAGGGCATGGCCGGCTATCATCCGGATGTGCGCGTCTTCGAGATCCGCGACGCCGCCGGCAAGCTTGTGGCGCTGTTCCTCGGCGATTACTTCGCGCGTTCGTCGAAGCGCTCCGGCGCCTGGATGAGTTCGTTCCAGTCTCAGCACAAGCTGACGCTCAAGAACGGCACCGTCGGCGAACTGCCGATCATCTACAACGTCTGCAACTTTGCCAAACCCGCTGAAGGCAAGCCGGCGCTCCTGTCGCTCGACGACGCGCGCACCCTCTTCCACGAGTTCGGGCATGCGTTGCATGGCATGCTATCCAACGTCACCTACCCCTCCGTATCCGGTACGGGCGTGTCGCGAGATTTCGTCGAACTGCCTTCGCAGCTCTACGAACACTGGCTGACGGTGCCGGATATCCTCAAGCGCTATGCGGTGCACTACCAGACCGGCGAGCCGATGCCCGAGGCGCTGCTCGACAAGGTGCTGGCCGCACGCACCTTCAACTCCGGCTTCGCCACGGTCGAGTTCACCTCGTCCGCCTTGGTCGACATGGCCTATCACACGGCGGAAACGCAGGGTGAGCCGATGGCGCTCGAAACGGCGACACTGGAAAAGATCGGCATGCCGAAGTCGATCGTCATGCGGCATCGCAGCCCGCATTTCCTGCATGTCTTCTCCGGGGACGGCTACTCTGCGGGGTACTATTCCTACATGTGGTCGGAAGTGCTCGATGCGGATGCGTTTGCCGCCTTCGAAGAGACGGGCAATCCTTTCGATCCCGTCATGGCGCGCAAGCTCAGGGACAACGTCTATTCGGTCGGCGGCTCCATCGATCCGGAAGACGCCTACAAGGGGTTCCGCGGCAAGCTGCCGAGCCCCGATGCCATGTTGGCCAAGAAGGGCCTGGCGGCCTGAGGCATGATTGTCGGTCCTACCGCGCCATCTGGCGCGATCGGCCCGACCACAGTGCGCGCGCCGTGTTGCGCGCCGCCTCGAAGTCGGAGGCGTTGCCGAGACTGCTCGGCGAAGGCCTGACCCTCAGTGCCGCCGTCTACAATCTCCTGGACAAGAAGGTCGAGCAGACGGATTTCAACACGGTGATGGAGGGCCGCCGTTTCTGGATGAGCCTGACGACAACGTTCTGAGGCCATCCGCCGGGGTCGCTGCCCCGGTCATCGACGGCGCCCGTTGCGGGCGCCGTTTTTCGTTGTCAGCCGGCCTGTTCGACGCCGAGGGTCGTAACAAAGCTCTGCATCCGCTTTGCCGCCAACTCGGGTCGATCAAGCACGTTGGCCTTGTCGGCAAGCCGGAAGATGTCGGAGTAGTGCAGCAGGCCACGCGCCGACTGCATGCCTGCCGGCATGGTGAAATGGCCCTGGTGGCCGTTCAGCCAGGCGAGGAAAACGACGCCGGCCTTGTAGTACTGTGTCGGCGTCTCGAAGATCTTGCGCGACAGCGGCACGGTCGGCTCGATGACGCCACGGAAAGTGGCCACATCGCCCTTGGCCAATGCCGCAAGCGCCTTGGAGGCGGAAGGTGCCACCGCATCGAAAATGCCGAGAAGTGCGTGACTGTATTTCGCGCCGTCGCCCTCGATGAGCTCCGCATAGTTGAAGTCATCGCCGGTGAAGCAAAGTACGCCCTCCGGCAGTCGGTTGCGCAAGGCGACTTCTTTGGCGTTGTCGAGCAGGGAGATCTTGATGCCTTCAACCTTGTCGCGGTTGGCCTGGATGATCGACAGCACCGCGTCGAGTGCCTCATTGAAATCGTCAGAGCCCCAGTAACCCTTGAGCTGCGGATCGAACATGTCGCCGAGCCAATGCAGCACGACCTTGTTTTTTGTCTGGCGCAGAATGTGACCGTAGACGTGGCGATAATCGTCGGGCGAGCGGGCGACGCGGGCAAGCGCGCGGCTTGCCATCATGATGGCGCGGCCGCCCTCACCCTCGACGAATCCGATTTGTTCCTCGTAGGCGGCAATCACGTCGTCGAGCGAGCGTGCCTCAGTGGGCGCCAGGTGATCGGTGCCCGCACCGCAGGCAAGGTCAGCGCCCGGCACGCTTCGCGCCTCGGTGAGGGAGCGGCGGATCAGTTCCTGCGCGCCCGGCCAGGCGAGGCCCATGCCGCGCTGGGCGGTGTCCATCGCCTCGGCGATCTTGAAGCCCAGGCCCCAGAGATGATGGCGGAAGGCCATCGTCCGCTCCCAGTCGATGGCGGCATTGCCCCAGGGATCGGCATCGCGAAACGGATCCGACACAACATGAGCGGCGGCATAGGCAATGCGATTGAAGGTTGGGGCGGCGCTTGGCCGCTCGATCGGGATGCCCGCCAGACTGTATCGCTCAAGTGAACCGTCATGGCGTGGCAGCGTCAGGCTTGTCATCGGCTTTCTTCTCCTCCTCGGATCGTTGCATTCGAATAATTTAGATCGTTCCAAATTTCAAGTGGGAAATCTGGCATCCGATGCCAATCGAGGTGCCAAGGCTCCGGAATGAAAAGAAAAATATGGCATAAGCCATTGTAAACAAGGATATTTATAAACAATTACAACGGTGATGCCGTGGATCTATTACCTGTATCGCTGGGACTGAGATGGCCATAGAATAGTACGGAAACCAAAAAAGTGATCCTCCACCTCTTGACGAATTTGGAACGTTCCAATTATGAATGTGAAAAATAAGGCGGGTTTGGGAGGGTGCTTTGGTCAAGGAACGGGTAACGGTGGTGGATATCGCACACGCAGCCGGCGTGTCGAAGTCGACCGTGTCGCTCGTCCTTCAGGGCAGCTCGCTGGTCAACGAGGTGACGCGCGCCAAGGTCAACGCGACCATTCGCGAGCTTGGTTACGTCTACAATCGCAGCGCTGCCAACCTGCGCCAATCGAAGTCGAAGATCATCGGCATCGTCGTCAACGACCTGACCAACAGCTTCTTTGCCGAACTGGCGGTTGGCGTCGATACCGTGGTGCAGTCAGCCGGCTTCGTCCAGTTTCTCGCCAACACGAATGAAAAGATCGAGCGGCAACGCGAGGTCGTGGCGTCCATGCGCGAGCATGGGGTCTCCGGGCTGATCATCTCCCCGGCGCGCGGCACCGAGGCTGCCGATCTGGCGCCTCTGGTCGATAGCGGCATCCCCGTCGTGCTCGTCGTTCGCGATATCGCCGACGCGGGCGTTTCATCGCTGACGTCTGACAATCATGCCGGCGCCATGGCGGCGGTGCGCCACCTGATCGAGCGGGGTCATCGGCGCATCGCGTTCCTCGGTGGTTTCCACGACACCGCCGTATTCGAGGCGCGCATGCGCGGCTACCGCGAAGCTTTGCTCGAGGCGGGACTTGATGCGGCCGAGGCGCTTGTCATCGGCTCGGCGCCATCGCGCGCCGGCGGTGTCACGGCCATCGAGCAGGCGATGATGCTTTCCGACCGGCCAACGGCCGCGCTCTGCTTCAACGACGCGGTCGCATTCGGTGTCTGCGACGGCCTGCGGGCGCGGCGGCTGGAGCCGGGCGCCGACTTTGCTGTGATCGGCTTCGACGATGTGATCGAGGCGAAGACGGCGGTGCCGGCACTGACGACCGTGTCCGTCGATCCGCAAGGCATGGGGCAGAGGGCGGCGGAATTGCTGCTGAAGCAGATCAATGCGGGCAAGGCGGAGGCCGAAGCGATTATCGGTTCGGTGCGTCTCGTCGTTCGCCAGAGCTGCGGTGCTGCGATCGAGCGCAGAACGAGGGAGGCATTGTCATGAACAGATGGGGTCTGATCGGCGCGAGCACGATCGCGCGCGAATGGGTCATTGGCGCAATTCGCGCCACCGGTGGCGAAGTGGTTTCGGTGATGAGCACCAGCGCTGAGCGCGGTGCTGCCTATGCCACGGAAAATGGCATCGGCAAGTCGGTGACGTCGGTCGAGGAACTGGTCGGTGATCCCGATGTTGATGCCGTCTACGTCTCGACCACCAACGAGCTGCACCGCGAGCAGACGCTGGCGGCAATTCGGGCCGGCAAGCACGTGCTATGTGAAAAGCCCTTGGCGATGACGCTGGAGGATGCGCGCGAAATGGTTGTCGCCGCACGCGAAGCCGGCGTGGTGCTTGGCACCAACCATCACCTGCGCAACGCCGCTGCCCACCGGGCGATGCGGGATGCCATCGCCGAAGGGCGGATCGGCCGGCCGATCGCGGCACGGGTCTTCCATGCGGTCTATCTGCCGCCGCATCTGCAGGGCTGGCGGCTGGAGCGGCCGGAAGCCGGTGGCGGCGTCATTCTCGACATTACCGTGCACGATGCCGACACCTTGCGCTTCGTCCTTAACGACGATCCGGCCGAAGCCGTTGCCATCAGCCATAGCGCCGGCATGGGCAAGGAGGGGGTGGAGGACGGCGTCATGGGGGTGCTGCGCTTCCAGTCGGGCGTCATCGCCCAGTTCCACGATGCTTTCACCACCAAGTTTGCCGAGACCGGGTTCGAAGTCCACGGCACGGAGGGGTCGCTGATTGGCCGCAACGTCATGACGCAGAAGCCGGTCGGCACCGTCACCTTGCGTAATGCCGAGGGCGAAAGCCAACTGCCGCTCGATCCGGCCAATCTCTATGAAACCGCCCTTGCGGCGTTTCATTCAGCGATCGAAGGCCATGGCCAGCCCTCGGCAACCGGCGAGGACGGTGTCTGGTCGCTGGCAACCGGCCTTGCGGTCGTCAAGGCGGCAGCGACCGGTCAGGCGGCTGCGATCGAAACGGGACTTTGAGTTGATGTCGATGAACAAGCATATTTCACCCACTGAGGCCGCCGCGCTGATCCCGGATGGTGCCGTCGTTTCGGTCTCGTCGTCGAGTGGTCTTGGCTGCCCCGATCTGATGCTAAAGGCGATCGGCGAGCGTTTTGACGCAACCGGCCATCCTCGCGACCTGACGACGCTGCACCCGATCGCCGCCGGCGACATGAGCGGCATCAAGGGTGTCGATTACATCGCCAAGAAGGGACTTTTGAAGAGGATCATCGGCGGCTCCTATCCCTCGGGTCCGTCGAGTGCCGAACCGCCCCTGATCTGGCAGATGATCGGCGCCGACGAGGTTGCAGCCTACAATATCCCCTCCGGCGTTCTCTTCGACATGCACCGCGAGGCCGCCGCCAAGCGCCCTGGCGTTATGACCAAGGTCGGGCTCGACACCTTCGTCGATCCGTCGCGCGAAGGCTGCGCCATGAATGCCTCGGCGTCAGTCGAGCCGGTGGTCAAAAAGGTCGCCTTTGAGGGCGAGGACTGGCTCTATTTCAAGGCGATCGCACCGCAGGTGGCGATTATTCGCGCGACGACTGCGGACGAGCGCGGCAATCTTACCTATGAGCACGAGGGTGCCTATCTCGGTTGTCTCGATCAGGCGCTGGCCGCCCGCAACAATGGCGGCATCGTCATTGCCCAGGTCAAGCGCATCACCAAGGAAGGCTCGTTGAAGCCGCACGACGTGCGTGTGCCGGGCGTGCTCGTCGACTATGTCGTCGTCGATCCCGACCAGAAGCAGACGACGCAGACGCTCTACGATCCGGCCATCTCCGGCGAGATCTTCCGTCCGCTCGACAGTTTCCGCGTGCCGGAATTCAACATCCAGAAGGTGATTGCCCGCCGGGTGGCGCAGGAGTTGCAAACGGGCAGCGCCGTCAACCTCGGCTTCGGCATTTCGGCCAACGTGCCGCGCATCCTGCTCGAGGAGGGCCTGCATGGCGCCGTCACCTGGGTGATCGAACAGGGGGCTGTCGGCGGCGTACCGCTCCTGGATTTCGCCTTCGGCTGCGCGTCGAACGCTGACGCCTTCATGCCTTCGCCCTACCAGTTCACCTATTTCCAGGGCGCGGGCTTCGATGCCTCGCTGCTCTCCTTCCTCGAAATCGACCGCAACGGTTCGGTTAATGTCTCGAAGCTCTCCTTCCGGCCGCATGTGACGGCCGGCGCCGGCGGCTTCGTCGACATTACTGCTCGAGCCAAGAAGATCGTCTTTTCCGGCATGTTCAACGCCGGCGCGAAGCTTGCCGTCGCCGATGGCAAGCTGGTGATCGAGAAGGAAGGCAAGCTGAAGAAGCTCGTCAACGAGGTCGAACACGTCACCTTCTCGGGCCGCCGCGGCGTCGAGCAGGGGCAGGACATCACCTATGTCACCGAGCGCTGCGTGATGAAGCTGACGCCCGAAGGCGTGATGCTGACCGAGATCGCGCCGGGTGTCGACCTGCAGGCACATATTCTCGACCAGTCCGAATTTCCGCTCCTTGTATCCGATCGATTGAAGACCATGGATGCGGCACTTTTCCACGAGGCGCCGATCGGCCTGAAACTGCCGGTCAAGGCTGCCCGTACGCTTGCGGGAGGCGCCCGTGTCTGAGGAGCGCATCCAGATCGCAGTCGACGGCCCGATCGCGACGATGACTGTCGCGCGTCCGGACAAGCTCAATGCCTTCGACATCGACATGCTGAAGGCGCTCGCTGCCGCCTGCGATACGGTGGAAGTGATGCGCGACGTGCGCGTGCTGATCCTGACGGGTGAGGGCAAGGCCTTCTCCGCCGGTGGCGACATCAAGGCCTGGGGCGGCATGGATGCCGCAGCCTTCGGTCATGATTGGGTGCGCTTTGGCCATCGCGTCTTCGAGCGGCTGGCGACGTTGAGAATGCCCGTCATCGCAGCGCTCAACGGCCATGCCCTCGGCGGCGGCCTGGAACTAGCCGCGGCGGCTGACATCCGGATCGCCGAAAGCCAGATCAAGATCGGCCTGCCGGAAACGAGCCTCGGCATGGTTCCCGGCTGGTCGGGCACGCAACGTCTCGTCGTCCGTTTCGGCGCGCAGATCGTGCGGCGCATGGTACTCGGCGGTGAGATGTTTACGGCAGAGACGGCGAAGGCCGAAGGCCTTGTCGATGGGGTCGTCGAGACCGGAACAGTGATGCAGGCGGCGCGCGACTACGCAGCCCGCGTGGCAAAGCGCGGCCCGGCCGCGCTCGAGATTTCAAAACTGATGATCGCCTCGGCGAACGGCGAGGACAATGGTGCCGCGGTCGAAGCGCTGGGGTCCATCCTCGTCGCCAAGACAGGCGACCTCAGGGAAGGGGTCGCTGCCTTTTCCGAAAAGCGCGAAGCCCAGTTCAAGGGAGAATGGTAATGACGGTTCTGGTGAGGCCCAAGGCACTTAGCGATCACAAGGTGCGCACGTTCCAGATGCTGATCGACGGCAAATGGGTCGACAGCGCCGACGGACGCACGATCGAGCGCGTCGCCCCCGGCCACGGCGTCGTCGTCAGCCGCTATCAGGCAGCAGCGAGCGGCGATGCCGAGCGGGCGATCTCTGCTGCCCGTCGCGCCTTCGACGATGGCCCCTGGCCGCGCATGACGGCGTCCGAGCGGTCTCTGATCCTGCTCAAGGCGGCCGACATGATTGCCGCGCGCGCCGACGAGCTTGCTTTCCTCGACGCCATCGAATCGGGAAAGCCGATCAGCCAGGCCAAGGGCGAACTGGGTGGCGCTGCCGATATCTGGCGTTATGCTGCTGCTCTTGCCCGTGATCTTCACGGCGAAAGCTACAATACGCTGGGAGACGGCACGCTCGGTGTGGTTCTGCGCGAAGCGATCGGCGTCGTTTCGATCATCACGCCGTGGAACTTCCCGTTCCTGATCGTCAGCCAGAAGCTGCCTTTTGCGCTTGCCGCCGGCTGCACGACAGTGGTCAAGCCTTCCGAACTGACCTCAGCCTCGACGCTCGTGCTTGGCGAAATTCTCGAAGCGGCCGGCGTACCGGCCGGTGTCGTCAACATTCTCACCGGCACGGGTCCCGAGGTCGGCGCGCCGATGACGACGCACGCGGATGTCGACATGATCTCCTTCACCGGCTCCACCGGCGTCGGCCGTCTGACGATGGCCAATGCGGCGCAGACGTTGAAGAAGGTATCGCTCGAACTCGGCGGCAAGAACCCGCAGATTGTCTTCCCCGACGCCAACCTCGACGAGTTCATCGATGCGGCCGTGTTCGGCGCCTACTTCAACGCCGGCGAATGCTGCAATGCCGGCTCGCGGCTGATCCTTCACCGCGACATTGCCGAGGAGGTGACGGCGCGCATCGCCGCACTCGCGGCCAAGGTCAAGGTCGGCGATCCGCTCGATCCGGAAACCCAGGTCGGCGCGATCATCACGCCGCAGCATCTGGAAAAGATTGCCGGCTATGTTTCTGCCGCATCGAAGGATGGTGCCGCTGTCGCTCATGGCGGCGCTGCACTCGATCTCGGCATGGGACAGTTCATGGCGCCAACCATTCTTTCACAGGTGCGACCCGACATGGCTGTTGCCCGCGAGGAGGTTTTCGGGCCGGTGCTGTCGGTGCTGACCTTCGAGACCACCGACGAGGCAATCCGCATCGCCAACTCCATCGACTACGGTCTGTCGGCCGGTGTCTGGAGCCGCGATTTCGACACCTGCCTGACGATCGGCCGCCGCGTGCGCGCCGGCACGGTCTGGATGAACACCTTCATGGATGGGGCTTCCGAGCTGCCGTTCGGCGGTTATCGCCAGTCCGGCCTCGGCCGCGAACTCGGTCGGCATGCGGTCGAGGATTATACCGAAACCAAAACGCTCAACATGCATATCGGCGCCCGCACCGGCTGGTGGATGCCGCGCTAACTTAGAGCATTTCCAGGAAAAGTGCGAAGCGGTTTTCCGTCAGGAAATACGTAAAAACAAAGAGATAGAGCGTCGCCGTGACTCCGTTTAAACCGGAAACGCTCTAGGGGACAAGGGGAGACGGATGATGTCGGCAGGGATCGCAGCAACGAAACGGGCAGGGGCGTCATGGCACGCCGCCGGCCTGTCGTTGTCGCGCGGTTCAGTTCGATGCCGACCAGTTGGCGGGGATCTGCGGAGAGAGCAGAAGCTGCAGTTTGTTGACGTCGGTTTCGCCGCCGATGCGCTGGAGCAGCACGCGGCCCATGTCCTCGCCCGTAGCCGTCAGATCCTCATAGATCGTTTCCACCTGGGGCTGGATCGCGCCCAGGAGGTGCGACGTCTGCTTGGCGACAATGTCGTATTCGTTGCCGAGCGTCAGGCCGCAATCGCTCATGCCGGTAATGGTGGCGAGAGCACAGACTTCGCCACCGCACATGAAACTATCAGGCGGGTCGGGCTCGGCGTAACGCTGGCGAACACGGTCGCGGATGTCGCCGGCCGGGCTGTCGAGATCGATACCGGAGAGAATTTCGTAGGCGCAGCCCGCCTCGCGCACGGCGGTCATGAAGCCGTGCTGCAGGTGGCCGCCGAAGGTGAAGTCGGTTGGGCCGCTGATCAGTGCCGGCTTGCGGCGCCCCTTGGCGATCAGCCGGCGGGTGGCCTGGTAGGAGAAGGTGAAGTTGTCGTAGTCGACATAGGCGTGCGGGGTCGAAAGCTCGGTGCGTCCGTGGGTGACGAACGGAAAGCCGATCTCCGAAAGCAACATGACGCGCGGATCGAGCGGTTCGGTGCGCGAGAAGATCAGACCATCAGCCATGCTGTTGCGGGTGATGTAGTTCACCGCCTCGACATTGGTCGTGTTGAGGAAGTTCGGCATGACGATCAGGTGATAGGACGTGCCCTGCAGCGCCTTGGCGATGCCGCTCATGATCGAGGTGCCATAGCCGAGGATTTCCTCGTGTGGGTCGAGCAGGACGGCGATGACGTTGGTGCGGCCGGTCTTCAGGCGCTGGGCGGCGCGATCGGGCGAATAGCCGATTTCGATCGCCACCTCGCGAACCCGCTTGCGGGTGTCGGCGGAGATTTGCGGCGCTTCGGCGAGGGCGCGCGAAACGGTGGTGACCGCAAGCCCGGTGATCTCGGCGATCGTGCGAAGGGTCGGCTTGCCCCGTCTGGCGGGCGAACCAATGTCTTCGGAACGGGCGGGCTTGGGGGAATCGGCCAATGCTAGTCATCCTCAAGGCGGTCAAGAGCGGCTTTTGTAACGTGGCACGAACGCTTAGGCAATCGAATCATGAAAACGTTTTAAATCTCGCGACGCGGCATGAATTGCTGCACTGCGAAACGCAAACTGTTGTATATAATTCAGCAAATTCAATTGCTTCGTGAGGTGAGGAAGTGCACGCGTGCGGAATGCTTGACTTGCTGAATTTATAACGTTTTAAATTGGCCAGCCGCTGCCTTAGGCGGTGCGATATCCGAGGCGGGAGGAGGTTCCGCTTCGATAACTTGCAAACGGGAGGATAACGATGCGCAAGTTGATGACGACGACGGCTGTTGTGGCGCTGATGATGGCGGCCACCGCCGCGCGCGCAGCAGAAAACGTGGAAGTGCTGCACTGGTGGACTTCCGGCGGTGAGGCTGCTGCGCTCGACGTTCTGAAGAAGGACCTCGAAAGCAAGGGTATTTCCTGGACCGATATGCCGGTCGCCGGCGGCGGCGGCACGGAAGCCATGACCGTGCTTCGCGCCCGCGTCACCTCGGGCAACGCTCCGACCGCAGTGCAGATGCTCGGTTTCGATATTCTCGACTGGGCCAAGGAAGGCGCACTCGGCAACCTTGACGATACCGCTTCCAAGGAAGGCTGGGACAAGGTCATCCCGACGGCCCTGCAGCAGTTCTCGAAGTATGACGGCCACTGGATCGCCGCTCCGGTCAACGTCCACTCGACCAACTGGGTCTGGATCAACAAGGCTGCCCTCGACAAGGCCGGCGGCAAGGAGCCGGCGAACTGGGACGAGCTCATCGTCCTTCTCGACAACTTCAAGGCTCAGGGCATCACGCCGATCGCCCATGGCGGCCAGCCGTGGCAGGACGCGACGATCTTCGACGCCGTCGTGCTCTCGCTCGGCAATGATTTCTACAAGCAGGCCTTCATCGATCTCGATCCGGCAGCGCTCGGTGGCGACAAGATGAAGGAAGCCTTCGACCGCATGACGAAGCTGCGCTCCTATGTCGACGACAACTTCTCCGGCCGCGACTGGAACCTCGCTTCGGCAATGGTGATCGAGAACAAGGCCGGCCTGCAGTTCATGGGCGACTGGGCCAAGGGCGAGTTCCTGAAGGCGAAGAAGGTGCCAGGCACCGATTTCGTCTGCATGCGCTTCCCGGGTACGCAAGGGTCCGTCACCTTCAACTCCGACCAGTTCGCGATGTTCAAGGTTGCTGACGACAAGATCCCGGCACAGCTGCAGATGGCCTCGGCGATCGAAAGCCCGACCTTCCAGTCGGCCTTCAACGTCGTCAAGGGTTCGGTTCCTGCACGCACCGACGTTCCGGATACGGACTTCGACGCTTGCGGCAAGAAGGGCATCAAGGATCTCGCCGAAGCCAACACCAACGGCACGCTGTTCGGTTCCATGGCCCATGGCCATGCCAACCCAGCTGCCGTCAAGAACGCGATCTACGACGTCGTGACGCGCGAGTTCAACGGTGAATTGACCTCCGATGAGGCGGTCAAGGAACTCGTCGCCGCCGTCGCGGCTGCGAAGTAACGGGCGAGGCCCGGTCCGGGACGCGAGCAAGCGTCCCGGACACTCATTCTGACATGCAAGCGTCTTCGAAGCGTCGCGTCCATCGCGGACGCAGGGGAGCGGTTTGATACAAAGAACCTGCGCGGATGCCGATACCAGGGAGTTTCCCGACGGCAGAGCGCCAGAAGTGGTGAACGTTCATGGATAACCGCAGTCGACTGCAGGACCTGATACCGAAGCTGGTCCTTGCCCCGAGCTTCGTTATCGTCCTGATCTTTGTTTATGGCTTCATCGCCTATACCGGCTTCCTGTCGATGACGGACAGCAAGATGCTGCCGTCCTACAATTTCGTCGGTTTCAGCAATTATCAGAAGCTCTGGGCCCTGCCGCACTGGTGGCGGGCGGTGAGCAATCTGGCGATCTTCGCTTCGCTCTATATCGCCATCTGCTCGGTGCTGGGGCTTGGACTTGCGATCCTGCTCGACCAGAAGATCCGGGCGGAAGGCTTCCTACGGCCGATCTACCTCTATCCGATGGCGCTGTCGTTCATCGTGACCGGCACGGCCTGGAAGTGGTTCCTCGATCCCGGCATCGGGCTTGAAAACACCATGCACCTCTGGGGCTGGGAGAGCTTTTCGTTCAACTGGATCAAGGACCGCAACTACGCGATCTATTGCGTGGTGATCGCCGCCGTCTGGCAATCGACCGGCTTCATCATGGCGATGTTCCTTGCCGGTCTGCGCGGCGTCGACAACGAGATCATCAAGGCGGCGCAGATCGATGGCGCACCGACATCGACGATCTACCGGCGGATCATCATTCCCTTGATGCGGCCGGTCTTCCTCTCCGCCTTCGTCGTTCTCGCCCATCTGGCGATCAAGGCCTACGACCTGATCATCGCGCTCACCGGCGGCGGGCCGGGCCAGGCGACCGAATTGCCGGCGACTTTCATGTATTCCTACACCTTCACCCGCAACCAGATGGGCATCGGCGCCTCGTCGGCCATCATCATGCTGGTGATGATCTTCTCGATCATCGTTCCCTATCTCTACTCCGAAATCCGCGGAGGAAAACGCCCATGAGCGCCCCCAGCCCAGACAATGTCATCTCGCACAACCGCCTGACGCGTGCCCTGATCTACACGGTACTCATCGTCTTTGCGCTCTATTCGCTGCTGCCGCTCTATGTCATGCTGGTCAACTCGCTGAAACCGCTCGACGAGATCCGCCAGGGCGGCATGCTCAACCTACCGCAGACCCTGACACTGGAACCCTGGCTTTCGGCCTGGTCGACGGCGCAGATCGGAGTTCAGCCGACAGGCCTGAAGCCGTTCTTCATCAACTCGATCCTGATGGTGGTGCCGGCCGTCGCGATCTCGACGATGATCGGCGCGCTCAATGGCTACGTCCTGACCAAGTGGCGCTTTCCCGGTGCCAACATCTTCTTCGGCATGCTGCTCCTGTCGTGCTTCATCCCGTTCCAGATCGTGCTGATCCCGATGGCGCGCGTGCTTGGCATCATCGGCCTTGCCGGATCGATCTGGGGCCTGATCTTCGTCCACGTGATCTACGGCCTCGGCTTCACCACGCTCTATTTCCGCAACTACTACGAAGCCTTCCCGACGGAACTCGTGCGTGCGGCGCAGATCGATGGCGCCAGCTTCTTCCAGATCTTCTGGCGGATCCTGCTGCCGTCGTCCGGTCCGATCATCGTCGTCTCGGTCATCTGGCAGTTCACCAATATCTGGAACGACTTCCTGTTCGGGGCATCCTTCTCCGGCGCCTCTTCGACGCCGATGACGGTGGCGCTCAACAACCTCGTCAGCTCGTCGACCGGGGTCAAGGAATACAACGTTCATTTCGCGGGCGCGATCCTCGCCGCCCTGCCAACGCTCATCGTCTACATCGTGTCCGGCCGCTACTTCGTGCGCGGGCTGATGTCCGGCGCCGTGAAAGGATAAGCTCATGTCGTTCCTCAAAATCAGCAACCTGCGCAAATCCTACGGCTCGCTCGAGATCCTGAAGGACATCAATCTGGAGATCGACGAAGGCGGCTTCCTCGTGCTCGTCGGCCCGTCCGGCTGCGGCAAGTCCACCCTGCTCAACACCATTGCCGGGCTGGAGCCAATCACCTCGGGCGAGATCGCCATCAACGGCCGGTCGGTCGCCGATCTGCACCCGTCCAAGCGCGACATCGCCATGGTGTTCCAGTCCTACGCGCTCTATCCGAACATGACGGTTGCGGGCAACATCGCCTTCGGCATGGAAATCCGCGGCGTGCCGAAGGACGAACGCGAGAAGGCGATCAAGCAGGTCGCCGACATGCTGCAGATCGGCCATCTGCTCGATCGCAAGCCGAGCCAGCTTTCCGGCGGCCAGCGCCAGCGTGTCGCCATGGGCCGCGCCCTTGTGCGCAAGCCGCAGGTCTTTCTCTTCGACGAACCGCTGTCGAACCTGGACGCCAAGCTGCGCGTCGACATGCGCACCGAGATCAAGCGTCTCCACCACCGGATGAAGACAACCATCGTCTACGTCACCCACGACCAGATCGAGGCGATGACGCTGGCGACCAAGATCGCGGTATTGAAGGATGGCGTGCTGCAGCAATTCGGGACGCCGGCCGAAATCTACAACAATCCGGCCAACATGTTCGTCGCCGACTTCATGGGTTCGCCGGCCATGAACCTGCTGACGGCCCGGATCGAAAGGAACGGCGCCGATGTTGCCGTCACGCTCGCGCGCCCGAACGCCGAGCCGATGAAGCTCACCGTTCCGCATGCCAGCGGCGCACTCTCTACCTATGCCGGCAAGGACGTCGTCTTCGGCATCCGCCCGGAAGCACTGACCGACCCTGACGGTGCCGACCGCAATGCCAAGGCGATCGTCGAAGGCGAATGCCTGATCGAGGTGGTCGAGCCCGCCGGTTCGGACACCTTTGCGGTGACCCGCCTTGGCGGCAAGGAGGTCGTCGCCCGCCTGCGTGCCGATGCGCGCATCGCACCCGGCCAGACGTCGCAGCTCGCCTTCAATCTCGACAAGGCGGTGTTCTTCGATCCTCAGACGCAGCAACGGATCGCGTAACGGCCGATGGAGCAGCAGCCGGATATCGTCATCATCGGGTCGGGCATCGGCGGCTCCACCGTTGCGGCGGGGCTTGCCGGCTCCGGGGCGCGCATAGCCATACTCGAGCGCGGCGAGCGCCTGCCCGACACACCGGAAGCGCGCAGCTATAGTTCGATCTTCGTCAAGGGCCATTTCCGGCCCAAGGAGATGTGGCGCGAAGCCGACGGCACGGAGTTCAATCCGGGCAATTTCTATTTCGTTGGCGGCAATTCCAAACTCTTCGGTGCGGTGCTCTTGCGCTACCGTGCAGAGGATTTCACCGAGATGCAGCATCTTGGCGGCGTTTCGCCGGCATGGCCCTTTCTCTATGAAGAGCTGGAGCCGTGGTACGGCAAAGCCGAGCAACTGTTCGAGGTGCGTGGCGAATTGGGTCAGGACCCTACGGAGCCGTTCCACGCCTCGCCCTACCCTTATGGCCCGGTACCGGACGAGCCGGCAATTGCTCGCGCGCGCGCCGAGTTGAAGGCGCAGGGGCTCAATCCGGCGACGCTGCCGCTTGGCGTCGACATCGAGACGTGGCTGGCAGGCGGGCGCACGCCATGGGACGGGTTTCCCAACACCGGCAAGGGCAAGAAGGATGCCGAGACCGCATCGCTCGCCTCCGCGCTGAATGACCCCAACATCGAGCTGATCACCTCCGCGCATGTCGACACGCTGGAGAAAGGTCGGGGCGGCCGGATCGAGGCGGTCCATTACACCCATAGGGGCGAGAAGAAGCGCCTGTCGCCCAAGTTGGTGATCCTGTCGGCGGGCGCGATCAACTCGGCCGCCATCTTGCTGCGCTCCGGCGATGGCAAGGGGCTCGCCAACGCCTCCGGCCAGGTCGGCCGCAACTTCATGAACCACAATTGCAGCGCCATGCTGGCGATCAATCCGTTCAGGCGCAATGACAGCATCTACCAGAAGACGCTGATGCTGAACGATTATTACCTGACCGGCGGCAGGGACGGTTTGCCACTCGGCAATGTCCAGCTGCTCGGCAAGATCAACGGTGACATCCTCAAGGCCAATGCGCCGGTCTGGGCGCCGCGCTTCGCATTGGATTTCATGGCCGGTCATGCGGTCGACTGGTACATGATGACGGAGGACCTGCCGAACCCGGAAAGCCGCATCATGGTCGACGGCAAGGGCATCATCATGCAGTGGCGGCGCTCGAACATGGAGGCGCTTTCCGGGCTCGAAGCGAAGATGCGCGCCCACTTCAAAGCTGCAGGCTATCCGATCGTGCTCTCCCAGGCCTTCGACAAGCGCACGCCGTCGCACCAGTGCGGCACGATCCGGATGGGCACCGATCCCGGTCAGGCGCCGCTCGACGTTTATTGCCGCGCCTTCGATCATCCGAACCTCTTTGTCGTCGATGCCGGCTTCCTGCCAACGTCCGCTGCGGTCAACCCGGCGCTGACGGTGGCGGCACAGGCGCTGCGCGTTGCCGACCATATCGTTGCGAAGGAGCTGAGAGCATGACGACATCGACGCGTCCCGTGGCTGTTGTCACCGGTGGCCGGCGAGGAATCGGACTCGGCGTGGCCCGGGCACTGGCGCGCGACGGCTTCGACATAGCGCTGACGGGGCTCGGTGCGGCGGATCAAGCGACGCAAGCCACGCTCTCCGAGCTATCGGCGCAAGGCGGTCGCGCCATCTACCTCGAGGCCAATCTCGCCGATATCGGCGCGCATGCCGCCACCGTCGCCTGCATCCGCCAGGAACTGGGCCCGATCCGCTGCCTCGTCAACAACGCCGGCATCGCCTCCGTCGTGCGCGGCGACTTTCTCGACCTTCTGCCGGAGAATTTCGACACGATCGTCGCCACCAACTTGCGCGGCACAGTGTTCTTCACCCAGGCCGTGTTGCTCTCGATGCTCACCGAGCCGCCAGGTGCGGCACCACGTTCAATCATCAACATCACATCGGTTTCCGCGACCATGAGTTCGCCCGAGCGGCTCGACTATTGCATGACCAAGGCCGGCCTTGCCGCCTTCAGCCAGGGGCTCGCCTTGCGGCTGGCCGACACAGGCATCTCCGTCTTCGAAATCCGGCCCGGGGTCATCCGGTCTGACATGACCGCTGGCGTCTCGGCGAAATACGACGCCCTGATCGACGGCGGACTGGTGCCGATGAAACGCTGGGGCGAGCCAGAAGACATCGGCAACATCGCCGCAGGGCTTGCCAGCGGCAAATTCGGCTTTGCGACCGGCTCAGTCATCCAGGCCGATGGCGGCCTGTCGATCGGTCGACTCTAGAAAATAGTGCAGGGCAGTCCGGGGCTCGCAACGGCGAGCAGGTTTCGAGTTTAACACGTCGGAAATTTGGAACGTTCCAAATGCCGTGCCGTGGAGGAAGACAGGCAATGACATACGACTATATCATCACCGGTGCCGGCCCTGCCGGCTGCGTTCTCGCCAACCGTCTCTCTGAGGATCCGTCGGTCCGCGTCCTGTTGCTGGAGGCGGGTGGCGGCGACTGGAACCCGCTGTTTCACATGCCGGCCGGTTTTGCCAAGATGACCAAGGGAGTTGCAAGTTGGGGCTGGGAGACCGTGCCACAGAAACACATGAAGGGCAGGGTGCTGCGCTACACCCAGGCCAAGGTCATCGGCGGCGGTTCGTCGATCAATGCCCAGCTCTACACCCGCGGCAATGCGGCCGACTATGACCTCTGGGCGTCCGAGGACGGCTGTGCCGGCTGGGACTATCGCAGCGTTCTTCCCTATTTCAAGCGCGCCGAAGACAACCAGCGCTTCGCCGACGACTATCATGCCTATGGCGGTCCGCTCGGCGTCTCGATGCCGGTTTCTACCTTGCCGATCTGCGATGCCTACATCCGCGCCGGCCAGGAACTCGGCATTCCCTACAATCACGATTTCAACGGCCGTCAGCAGGCCGGCGTCGGCTTCTACCAACTGACGCAGCGCAATCGCCGGCGTTCGAGCGCGTCGCTTGCCTATCTCTCACCGATCAAGGACCGCCGGAACCTTACCGTTCGCACCGGAACGCGCGTCGCCCGGATCGTGCTCGAGGGTACGCGCGCCGTCGGCGTCGAGGTGGTGACGGCGAAGGGAAGCGAGACGATCCGGGCGGAGCGGGAAGTTCTGGTCACGTCGGGCGCCATCGGTTCGCCGAAGCTGCTCCTTCAATCCGGTATCGGCCCGGCGGATCACCTGAAGTCGGTGGGCGTGCCGGTAAAGCACGACCTACCCGGCGTCGGTGGCAATCTGCAGGACCACCTCGATCTGTTCGTCATTTCCGAATGCACCGGCGATCACACCTATGACAACGTCGCGAAGCTGCACCGGACGCTCTGGGCCGGCCTGCAATACGTGCTTTTCCGCTCCGGCCCGGTGGCATCGAGCCTGTTTGAGACCGGCGGCTTCTGGTACGCCGACCCGGATGCCCGCTCGCCGGATATCCAGTTCCACCTCGGCCTCGGCTCCGGCATCGAGGCTGGCGTCGCGCGACTGAAGAACGCCGGCGTGACGCTCAATTCCGCCTATCTGCATCCGCGCTCACGCGGCACCGTCAGGCTTTCCGACGCTGATCCGGCCGCAGCGCCGCTGATCGATCCGAATTACTGGGAAGATCCGCACGACCGCAAGATGTCGATCGAGGGGCTGAAGATAGCCCGCGAGATCATGCAGCAGGCCGCCCTCAAGCCTTTCGTGCTGGCGGAACGTTTGCCGGGCAACACTGTCGTCTCCGACGAGCAGTTCTTCGACTATGGCTGCGCCAATGCCAAGACCGACCACCACCCGGTCGGCACCTGCAAGATGGGCACCGACGCCATGGCCGTGGTCGGACTCGATCTGAAAGTGCGTGGGCTGGAGGGCCTTCGCGTCTGCGACAGTTCGGTCATGCCGCGCGTTCCCTCTTGCAACACCAACGGGCCGACGATCATGATGGGCGAAAAGGGCGCCGACATCATTCGCGAGCGCCAGCCCTTGCCGCCGGAGATCTTCGCCCATGAACGAAACGATGCCCGGCCACGTGCCCGCGCCGATATCCGTTGAGGAAAACCATGATCCGCCACTGTGTCTTCATTCGCTTTCGTCCAGACGTTTCGGCGGATGAGAAAGCGTCGATCTTCGCCGAGATCGCGGCGCTAAAAAGCCGGCTTCCCGGCCTTCTCGCGACCTATGCCGGCGCCAATGTCAGCCCGGAAGTGGGCATGGACAAAGGGTATGCCGAGGGTTTCATCGTCGATTTCTCCGACGCAGCCGCGCGTGACGCCTATCTCGACGATCCGGAGCATCGGCAGACCGGTGCAAAGATCGTCGCGGCGGCGCAAGGCGGCATCGACGGCATTTTCGTCTACGATCTCGAAATCGCGGGCTGAAGACGATGGCGGCCTTCGAAGCGCGTCCCTTTCTCACCGCCCTTTTCGACGCGGCCGTCCGCGCCGCCGATCCCTATGAGGCGATCCGCGCGCATCTGCCGGAAAAGCCGAAGGGACGAACGATCGTTGTCGGCGCGGGCAAGGCCGCAAGCCAGATGGCCGCAGCTTTCGAAAAGCTGTGGGATCACCCGCTGACCGGCGCCGTCGTTGCGCGCCACGGGCCGATTGAACGCTGCGAGCGCATTCGCGTGTTGCAATCCGCCCATCCGGTGCCGGATGAGGCTGGCCTTCGGGCGTCGGAAGAGCTGCTGAAGCTGGTGGAAGGCCTGACCGCTGACGATCTGGTTGTCGCTCTGATTTCGGGTGGTGGATCGTCCTTGCTGCCGGCGCCGCCGGAGGGTTTGATGCTTGCCGACGAGATCGCCGTCAACCGGGCGCTGCTTGCCTCCGGCGCACCGATTTCCGCGATGAACGTCGTGCGCAAACATGTGTCGCGCATCAAGGGAGGCCGTCTTGCGGCGGCCGCTGGGCCGGCGCGTGTCGTCAGCCTCGTCGTTTCCGACGTTCCCGGCGACAACCCCGCTTTCGTTGCCTCGGGCCCGACAGTGCCTGACGGGTCGACGGTGGAGGAGGCGCTGGAGATCGTCGGCCGCTATCGCATGGCTCTTCCCGATGGCGTGGTGGCCCACTTGCGATCCGGTGCCGCGCGGGCACCTGATCCGTCCGAACCGGTTTTCCGTCGGCACGAATGCCACGTGATTGCGTCGGCGCGTGTCTCGCTGGAGGCTGCAGCAAGGACGGCGCAGGAATTGGGTGTAGAGGCGCGCATTCTTTCTGATGCGATTGAAGGCGAGGCGCGCGATATCGGCCGCATGCATGCGGCGCTGGCGCGTGAAGTCGCCCAGCGCAATCAACCTTTCGAAAAGCCGGTCGTGCTGCTTTCCGGCGGCGAAACGACTGTGACGATATCGGGCAAGGATTACGGCAAAGGCGGCCGCAACAGCGAGCTGTTGCTGTCGCTGGCGCTCGACATCGAGGGGCTCGACGGGATCGATGCCCTGGCGGCGGATACGGACGGCATCGACGGGTCTGAGGACAATGCCGGCGCCTTTGCCGATGGCGGCAGCGTCAGTCGCATGCGTACTGCCGGTGCTGATCCGCGGGCGCATCTGGCGCGCCACGATGCCTGGTCGGCATTCTCAGTGAGTGGCGATCTTTTCGCGCCCGGTCCGACTGGAACCAATGTCAATGACTTCAGGGCGATGCTAATCCGTTAGCCGGATTCTCCGGCTCAAGGCAGAACAGAAAATCTGCGTGTCATGGTCGCCGCCAAACGTTTCGGCGGCGACCATGATCTCTTGTTTTTACTTGGCGCGCTTCAAGGCATCGCCGAGGATCGAGACGATTTCGCCGAAGTGATTTTCGTCGGCGATCAGCGGCGGCGAGAAGGCGATGATGTCGCCGGTCACGCGGATCAGCAGCCCCTTTTCGAAGCAATCGACGAAGACCTCATAGGCGCGGGCGCCGACAGCACCCTCGCGTGACTGCAGCTCGATGCCGGCGATGAGGCCGATGGTGCGGATGTCGATGACATGCGGCAGGCCGTTCAGCGAATGCATGGCATCATGCCAGGCGTCCTGCAGCTCGGTGGCGCGGGTCATCAGGCCCTCATCGCGATAGATGTCGAGCGTGGCGATACCCGCGGCGCAGGCGGCCGGGTGGCCGGAATAGGTGTAGCCGTGGAAGAGCTCGATCTGGTTTTCCGGGCCGTGCATCAATGCGTCGTGCACCTTGCGGCTGGCAAAGACCGCGCCCATTGGGATGGCGCCGTTGGTGAGCCCCTTCGCCGCCGTCACCAGGTCCGGGGTGACGCCGAAGAAGTCGGTGGCGAACGCAGCGCCAAGGCGACCGAAGCCGGTGATGACTTCGTCGAAGATCAACAGGATGCCGTGTTTGTCGCAGATCGCGCGCAGCCGCTCGAGATAGCCCTTCGGCGGGATGAGCACGCCCGTCGAACCGGCAACCGGCTCGACGATGCAGGCGGCGATGGTTTCGGCGCCGTGTAGCGCCACCAGCCGTTCGAGATCGTCGGCAAGTTCGGCGCCGTGCTCGGGCTGGCCCTTGACGAAGGCATTCTTGGCAAGGTCGTGGGTGTGGCGCAGATGGTCGGAACCGGGAAGCTGCGGGAAGACGCGGCGGTTGTTGAGGATGCCGCCCACCGAAATGCCGCCGAAGCCGACGCCGTGGTAGCCGCGCTCGCGCCCGATCAGCCGCGTGCGAGTGCCCTGGCCGATCGCGCGCTGATAGGCGATGGCCATCTTCAGCGCCGTGTCAACCGATTCCGAGCCCGAGCCGGTGAAGAACACGCGGTCGAGCTTCTGGCCTTCCGGCCCCGGCGCGATTTCGGCAAGGCGTTCGGCAAAATCGAAGGCGATCGGGTGGCCCATCTGGAAGGAGGGGGCGAAATCCATCGTCGACAGCTGGCGTTCGACGGCTGACGCGATCTGGCGGCGGCCGTGGCCGGCGTTGACGCACCAGAGACCGGCGGTGCCGTCGAGGATCGTGCGGCCATCGGTGCTGGTGTAGTGCATGCCCTCGGCGGAGGCGAGCAAGCGCGGTGCCGCCTTGAACTGCCGGTTGGCGGTAAAGGGCATCCAGTAGCTGTCGAGTACGGGGGCGTTGGGTTTGGTGTGCTGGTTCATGGCATCCTCCTGAAGATCAGGGGATTGACGCCATGATTTGAATTGCCAAACAAGTCCTTTTCTGTTGTCGTTCAAGCCATTGAATTTTATACAACGAGGTTTGCGAAATTGCGATATTTCGAACAACCTGAACACCGAGATGGACACCCATGAGCGTCGACATTGGAAACCGGCTTCGCCACCTCCGGCTGATGCACAATCTTTCGCAGCGCGAACTTGCCAAGCGAGCGGGCGTGACCAACTCGACGATCTCGCTGATCGAGTCGAATGCGTCCAATCCGTCGGTCGGCGCACTGAAGCGCATCCTCGACGGCATACCGATCGGACTTGCGGAGTTCTTTTCGTTCGAGCCTGAACGGCCGCGCAAGGCATTCTACGCCGCAGAGGAACTGGTCGAGATCGGCAAAGGGCCGATCTCCTATCGCCAGATCGGCGACAATCTCTTTGGCCGCAGCCTGCAGATCCTGAAGGAATGTTATCAGCCGGGCGCGGACACTGGAAAAGTGCCGCTGGTGCATGAAGGCGAGGAGGGCGGCATCGTGCTGTCGGGGCGCATTGAGGTCACCGTCGACGACGAGCGGCGGATTCTCGGGCCTGGGGATGCGTACTATTTCGAAAGCCGGCGACCGCACCGATTTCGTTGCGTCGGGCCGGTACCTTGCGAGGTGATCAGCGCCTGCACGCCGCCGACGTTTTGAAGGAAGGGAGCGGGCGCCCCTCATCCCGCTGCCGCGACCTTCTCCCCGCCTGCGGGGAGAAGGGATATGCCGCCAGCGCCTCATACTCTCTTTGCGAACAGGAGTAGAGAGGCAGCTGTTTGCGCGACCGTCCCCTCTCCCCGCAAGCGGGGAGAGGGCTAGGGTGAGGGGCTACTTCCGAGTTACGAAAGCCGAGCGCAGGCGTCGGCGATGCGCATGAGCGCTTCCTTCAGTTCCGCTTCCGACGTCGCATAGGAGATGCGGAAGAACGGCGACAGGCCGAAGGCCGAGCCGGGGACAACGGCGACATGGGCGTCGTCGAGCAGGTAGGCGCAGAAGTCCGTGTCCGTCTCGATCGTCTTGCCCGAAGGCGTCACCTTGCCGAGCATGCCGGCGCAGCCGGAGAAGGTGTAGAAGGCGCCTTCCGGAACGCGGCAGTCGAGACCGTCGATGGCGTTGAGGCCGTTGACGACGAGATTGCGGCGGTGCTGGAAGCTGGCCGTGCGTTCCTTCAGGAAATCCTGCGGGCCGGTCAGGGCTGCCACCGAAGCGGCCTGGCTGACCGAAGACGGGCAGGAGGTCGCCTGGCTCTGGACGACAGCCATCGCCTTGATCAGCTCGCGCGGACCACCGGCATAGCCGATGCGCCAGCCGGTCATGGCATAGGCCTTGGAGACACCGTTGACCGTCAGGGTGCGGTCCTTGAGCCGAGGCTCCAGTTGGGCCGGGGTGACGAAGCGGAAGCCGTCATAGACGATGTGCTCGTACATGTCGTCGACCAGCAGCCACACATGCGGATGCCTCAAGAGCACGTCGAGCAGCGGCCGGTAGTCGTCAGCGCTGTAGGCGGCACCCGAAGGGTTGGAGGGTGAGTTGAGAAGCACCCAGCGCGTCTTCGGCGTGATCGCCGCTTCGAGCTTGTCGGCGGTGAGCCGGAAACCGGAGGCCGCGTCGCAGGGGATCAGCACCGGCTTGCCTTCGCAGATCTGGACGATATCCGAATAGGAGGTCCAGTACGGCGTCGGAATGACAACTTCGTCGCCGGCGTCGATCGTCGCCATCATGGCGTTGAACAGGATCTGCTTGGCGCCGGTGGCAATGGTGATCTCGTCCTGTTCGTAGGCGAGGCCGTTCTCGCGCTGGAACTTTTCACGGATCGCCTTCTTCAGTTCCGGCGTGCCGTCGAGTGCGGTGTATTTGGTTTCGCCGCGCTGGATCGCCTCGCAGGCGGCCTGCTTGACGTAGTCAGGCGTGTCGAAATCCGGCTCGCCTGCGCCGAGAATAATGACCGGCTTGCCCTCGCGCTTCATCGCTTGCGCGCGCGCGCCGATCTTGAGGATTTCGGATACTCCGATCGAAGAGATCCGCGAGGCGGGCTTGAAGCCCGCCTCCTTGACCGTTGCGTTGATGGTCATCGCTTGGTCCTACTCGATATCGAAGGAGACGCCCTGTGCCAGTGGCAGGGCCTTCGAGTAGTTCACCGTGTTGGTGGCGCGACGCATGTAGGCCTTCCACGAATCGGAGCCCGATTCGCGGCCGCCGCCGGTTTCCTTTTCACCGCCGAAGGCGCCGCCGATTTCCGCACCTGAGGTGCCGATGTTGACGTTGGCGATGCCGCAATCCGAGCCGTCGACGGCCAGGAACCGTTCGGATTCCTGCATGTCGCGGGTGAAGATCGACGAGGACAGGCCGGCTGCAACCGCATTGTGGTCGGCAACGACTGCGTCGAAGTCGCTGTACTTCATGACGTAGAGGATCGGCGCGAAGGTTTCTTCGAGGACCGGGCCTGCCTGCTCAGGCATTTCGACCAGGGCGGGCTTGGCGTAGTAGCCGTTGGCATAACCGAGCTCGACGCGTTCGCCGCCGGTGACGGCGCCGCCATGGGCCTTGGCTTCGTCGATTGCCTTCTGCATGCCGTCGAAAGCGGCCTTGTCGACCAGCGGGCCGACGAGTGCGGTGGTTTCCAGCGGATTGCCGACCGAGACCGAGCCATAGGCCTTCTTCAGGCGGGGAACGAGCTGGTCGTAGACGCTTTCATGCACGAACAGGCGGCGCATGGTCGTGCAGCGCTGGCCGGCGGTGCCCATGGCGCCGAAGGCGATGGCGCGCAGCGCCATGTCGAGATCGGCCGATGGGCAGACGATACCGGCATTGTTGCCGCCGAGTTCGAGGATGGCGCGGGCGAAGCGCTTGGCAAGACGCGGGCCGACGTCGCGGCCCATGCGGGTCGAGCCGGTGGCCGAGACCAACGGAACCTTCGGGTTGTCGACGAGGACTTCACCGACGGCGCGGTCGCCGATCAGAACCTGCGACAGGCCTTCCGGGGCGTCGCCGAAGCGGGCAAGCGCGCGTTCGAAGATAGCCTGCGATGCAAGCGCCGTGAGCGGGGTCTTTTCCGACGGCTTCCAGACGACGGAGTTGCCGCAGACGAGCGCCAGCGCCGTGTTCCACGACCAGACGGCGACCGGGAAGTTGAAGGCGGAGATGACGCCGACGACGCCGAGCGGATGCCAGGTTTCCATCATGCGGTGGCCGGGACGCTCCGTGGCGATCGTCAGACCGTAGAGCTGGCGGGAAAGGCCGACTGCGAAATCGCAGATGTCGATCATTTCCTGAACTTCGCCGAGGCCCTCGGAGGTGATCTTGCCGGCTTCGATCGAAACGAGGCGGCCGAGGTCGGCCTTGAAGGCGCGTAGCTCTTCGCCGAGCAGGCGGATCAATTCGCCGCGCTTCGGTGCCGGAACGAGGCGCCAGGCCTTGAAGGCTTCATGCGCCTTGTCGATCTTGGCGGCAGCCTCCGTGGCCGAAACCGTCTTCAGGCTGGCGATCTGTTCGCCCGTGACCGGGCTGAACGACGGCATGTCGCCGCCGGTGTAGAGTTCCTTGGCGACGCCCATCTTCTCGAGGAGGGCTGCTGCCTCCTTGGTGACGTCGATCTTCTTCGTTGCAATGTTCATCTGGTCTGACTCCCGTTTTCCTGCCCTGGCCTATCCGAAGCGCACGCTGCCGAGTTTCCCCGGCGAGGTGAGCGTCTTCAGGCCCGCGGCCATGTCCTTGAGTTTGTCGGTTGTATAAACGTCGTAGTAGGCCTGGTTGCGGCGGCCTATCGCATGTTCCGCGCTGAAACTGCCGTGATACTCCTCGACCGCCACGGCGAAAACCCATTCTCTCAAACGCTGCTCGAATGTCGGATCGCTGAGCAGCGCGCTGTCCTTCGGCACCACGAGATTGAAGTGTACACCACCATCGCCGATATGGCCGAAGTCGCAGACGGTGACATCAGGAAACCTCGTCGGCATTTCGGCCTTCATATGGTCGCAGAAGGCCATGATGTCACCCCTGCGGAAGGAGACGTCGAAGGCGATCAGCTTGCCCAGGTGTTTCACACCTTCCGAAAGTGCGTGGCGCAGCGCCCAGACCTCATGCGGCGGGCCGACGAACGCGTCGGCGAGCGGTGCCGTCTCCATCTCCCAGATCTCGGCCAGCACCGTTTCAAGCACGGCGTCGAGCGATTGCTCGCCTTCGCGTGGGGCCCAGGTGCGGCTGATTTCCGCGAGAATGACGTATTCAGGGACGTGTCCGCCCTGGAACGGGTTCTTCAGCGAAGGCACATGCGCGAACGCCGCCTTGACGGCGTTGCTCGACATGCCCTCGAAGGCCGAGAGGTAGGCGCCGAGCCGCTCTTCCATGGCGCGCAGCAGCGGCAGCACATGGGCGCCGCTTGCCGGCACCAGCAATGCGGTCGCCGTCTGCTGCGGCAGGCGCTCCAGATTGAGCACGCATTCCGTGATGATGCCGAAGGCGCCCGACGTGCCGACGAAGACCTGCTTCCAGTCGACGCCGGTGTTGTTCTTGCGCAGGTCGCATTGAAGATCGAGCACGGTGCCGTCTTCATCGGCGAGAACCACGGTGAGGCCCAGCGTGTTGCGGCGCACGTCGCCGTATTTCAGGAAACGCGAGCCGCCGGTGTTGGTGGCGATCATGCCGCCGATGCGCGGATCGGCGCCGAGATCGATCGGGAAAAACAGGCCATGTTCTTCCAGCCGGCGGTTGAGATCGGAAAGCCTGAACCCGGCATCGACGCGCACCGAACGATTGTCGAGATCGAGTTCGAACGCTTTGGTGAGGCGGTCGAGGCTGAGGATCGCTTCGTTGCCGGAACTATCAGGGGTCGAGCCCGAGACCAGTCCGGTATTGCCCGATTGCGGGATCAGGGCGATGCCATGACGCACGCAATAGGCAACGGTTGCCGAGGTTTCCACTGTTGTCGCCGGCCGCAGAACGACCGAAGCCCGGCCACGATCGTAGCGCGCGCCGGTCTCGTAGGCTTCCATGTCTTCAGCACGCGTGACCACACCCTTGTCGCCAAGGATGCCGGTCAGCGCGTCTATGTGTACCTGTTCAATCATCGTGAACGCATCATTCCGCAGCCATGGCTGCGGTCAAGGCCCGCAGGCAGCTTTCGATCGATGCCTCTTCGATGCCGGCATAGTGATCGAACTCGTTGAGCACTGTGGCGCCGAGGTCAATCTCGAAGCGCTTCTGGTTCGGGCTTGCGACAAAAGCCTGCTGCGCGCCGTCGCCGAGATTGGACTGGAAGATGCCTGCGGCGCTGACCGGCAGGAAGTCTTCGTAGACGATGGCGTCGAACTGCACGAGGCCGTCGGCGATCAGCGTGTTGATATCGC
Source organism: Ensifer sp. Root127 (assembly GCF_001425225.1). Taxonomy (NCBI): domain Bacteria; kingdom Pseudomonadati; phylum Pseudomonadota; class Alphaproteobacteria; order Hyphomicrobiales; family Rhizobiaceae; genus Ensifer; species Ensifer sp. Root127. Next base: position 17,596 of record NZ_LMDX01000026.1, on the reverse strand, counting down.
GGCGGTCGGAAATCCGGGTCTTCAAGCCCTTCTCGGTCAGTGAATAGCTGAAATAGCCAAGGCCGGCTTCGCGAATGCCTGCCCAGGTGTCGGGGAAGCTTTCGAAGGCTTTGGCAAGCGCGGCTTCATAGTCGCGGGCGTTGGAGCCGTCGGCTGCCGGGCGCACGATCTTGCGCGAGGCTTCCAGAAGCTCGTCGTAGAGCGCACGGCCCTTGGGAGTGAGCGCAATGCCGCGCTGCTCGATCTCGCCGAAGCGGGCGGTGTGCGAGCCGGCTTTCCAGTCGCCGCCGCCATCACGGAAGGAAACGGCCTCTTCCAGCGCCTTGAACGAGGTCTGGCGAAGCAGGATTGGGCATTTGCGGGTCGGCGGACCTTCGACGACGGCCTTCGGCGCGATGCCGAATTCGGGCATCAGCGCCTGGACCTGGTCGATATCCAGCGTGCGCGGCGTCAGGTGGTTGATATGCGGGCCCTTGAACGACACGACGTCGGCGATCAGCCGGTGGGCGTCATGCAGGCGCTTGTACATGTCGGCGCTGACATTGGCCCTGTCGTGCCAGCGGAAGGTCTCCAGCACTTCGGAGACGAAACGCTCGGCGTCGGCCTTGTCGAGGCCGCCATCACGCTCGGCCTTTTCGGCGAGTTCGATGGCAACAGGCGTAAAGATCCGACGCTCGGCCAGGATCGCCTCGGATGCGGCGCGCAGACTCTCGTCCGCAATCAGGTCAAGGCGAAGAAGCGAGGTGAAGACACGGAAGGGATTGCGCTTCAGAGCGGTTTCGCCAACCGGGCGGAAGGCGGTCGAGTGCACCGGTACGCCGGCGGTCGAAAGATCGTAGTAGCCGACCGGGTACATGCCCATGACAGCAAAGACGCGACGCATCATCGAGAGTTCAGCAGGCGTGCCGAGACGGATTGCGCCGTGGCGCTCCTCGGAAATGCGATCAAGCGAATCCGTCGCATCGAGGCGCTCTTTCAGCGCCGGGTCGGCATTGAGCGTATCGTCGTTGACCTTGGCAACCAGTTCCATCAGCGTGCCGTAAGCAGGCACTTCCTCGCGGTACATGACCGACATGGCTGCGGAAAAGGCCGAACGGATATCATCGGCGGATACGAAACTATTCTCTTTCACTGGGGCTCGCCTCGCGCTATGGGTGAAGGACAAGGTCATTCTCATTTCGGATCATATCCAAAGGAAGCGGCCATTGATCGCGCTGCTTGTGACTATGTTGATGCGAGGCTGGAATGAAGTTAAGCCGCAGACTGGTTCCTGATGTTACGACGCTGCAGGCTTTCGAATGCGCGGCACGGCACGGCAGCTTCACGCAGGCAGCCGCCGAACTCAATCTGACCCAGAGTGCCGTCAGCCGTCAGATCAAGGATCTGGAGAACCAGCTCGGCGTTCTCCTGTTTGAGCGGGTGCGCCAGCGCGTCATTCTCTCCGAGGCCGGGCAGAAGTTCCTGCCCGAGGTTCGCCGCCTGCTCAACCAGACCGAAGAGCTGATGGTGCGGGCAATGGCCTCGGCGCGCGCCGACTCGACATTGTCGATCGCGTCGCTGCCGACCTTCGGCAGCCGTTGGCTGGTGCCGCGGCTGCCGGATTTTCTTCGCCAGCACCCCGATACCGTGGTCAATATCGCGTCGCGGTCGGCACCCTTCGATTTCGACGAGCAGAACTTCGACATCGCCATCCACTACGGCCAGCCGGTTTGGGCGCATGCCACCTGCAGCTATCTCTGCAGCGAGATCATCGTGCCGGCGGCAAGCCCGACCCTGCTTGCGGCCAATCCGGTGGCGACGCTGGAGGATATCGTCGGCGGTCCGCTGCTGCACCTGGCGACGCGACCCAAACTCTGGGCGCAATGGTTCGAGGCCAACGGCATGGATGGAAGGGGTGCCTATCGCGGTAACCGCTTCGATCAGTTCTCGATGGTGATCGAGGCGGCCACGGCCGGTCTCGGTTTCGCCTTGCTGCCCCGCTATCTGATCGAACAGGAGCTGGCAGCGGGAACATTGCGCATCGTTCTCGACCGGCCGATGCAGACGGAGAACAGTTATTATCTCGCGGTTCCGGAAGGCAAACTCGAAAACCCGATCAGTCTCGCCTTCCGCGAATGGATCACTGAACAGGTCGGGTAGGTTTCCCATCCTCGAACATGTTTCGACCGATGGCCGGAACCTTCCTGACGCCGTCGGCGTTTCGCGACGGACTGCTACCCAGAGATGCGCCGGGAAGGGGCAAAATTGATACATAGATTTGAGGTTGCCATAGGCGAGCGCGGACTATTGCGTTTTCGCCCGATGAGAGTGTGCGCAATTCGTCCAAACTTGCGCCGCCGATCCTTGCAAGCTGTTGGCACCACGGCTAAAAAATGCCACTTTCATGCATCACGCGGCCTTGAAAACCAATGCGCCGCCGGCTTTGCTTTCTCTGATGCCCAGTTCAAGGGCGGCGCCAGTTTCCGCCAGTTTCCGGTTTGCCGGAAAATGACGGCGGATGGGAGGACACATGACCGTGTCTAGCAACGTGCCGGCCAAGCCTGGAACTTCAGGACCGCAGCCAACCCGGCAGAACAACGAGAGCCGGGCCGATCAACCCCGGTTGGATTCAGAACCAGCACCCATGCCCCTTCACAACACGCCGACCTCCTCTTCTCGCGAACCGGAAGCGAAACAGATCGATTACAACGATTCGATCCGCTCGACCTTTTTCTCGATGGAGGATCTGCGGCAAAGCGGCGAGACCCTTGCGCTCAAGGGCGCACCGTCCCTGCCGGGCTTCTTCCCGTTCGAATTCCGCCCGCGCCACCGCGAGAATGAAAACGAAATCCTGAGGGTGTATCGGGCAACAGCGGCTGATGTCGAAGCGGGGGCGTCGATCACGCCGGCCGCCGAATGGCTGCTCGACAACCACCACGTGGTCGAGGAAGCGATCCAGGAAGTCCGCCGCGACTTCCCGCGCAAGTTCTATCGCCAGCTGCCCACGCTGTCCGTCTCCGGAACAGTCATTCCGCGCACGATGGCGCTCGCCTGGCTCTATGTCGCCCATACGCACAGCACGGTCTCGCGGGAAAGCATTACCGCGATGGTCGAGGGCTTCCAGAAGCACGACACGTTCAAGATCGGCGAATTGTGGGCCTTGCCCTCGATCCTGCGCTTCGTTCTCATCGAGAACCTGCGGCGCATCGCCATCCGCGTCGAGCGTTCGCGCGGCATGCGGCGCAAGGCCAACGACATCGCCGACCAGATCATCCGTCACAACGACCCGGAAAAGTTGCGAGCGCTGCTGGCCGAATCCGAGGCGCTTGCGGCGGACAATACCTTCGTCGCCCAGCTGCTCTACCGCATGCGCGATGGCTCGCAGACCTCCGGCTCGGTGATCGCCTGGATCGAGGAACAGCTCGAGAAGCGCGGCAGCGACGTCGAGGACGCGCTGGTCGCCGAGCAGAACCGCCTGTCGTCAGGCAATGCGACGATGAGCAACATCATCCGCAGCCTGCGCGAGATCGACGATACCGACTGGGCCGTCTGGTTCGAAAGCGTCAGCAAGATCGATGCGGCGCTGCGCGATGGTTCCGATTACGCCGCGCTCGAATTCGGCTCGCGCAACAAATACCGCGATACGATCGAAAAGCTGGCGCGCCGCTCCGGCCACAGCGAATACGAAGTCACCCAGATCGCCATCGAGATGGTGAAGGAAGCGGAAGCGGTGGCTGCAGTCGAGCCGCAGCTTCATGAGCCGAACGTTGGCTCCTTCCTTGTCGGCAAGCAGCGCAAGGCGCTCGAGCAGAAGATCGGCTACCGGCCGTCGGTGCTGCAGAGCATCATTCGCCTCAGCCGCAAGCTCGACTGGTTTGCGATCGCCGGACCGAACATTCTCCTGACGATCCTGGCGATGGTCGCCGTCTATGCCTTCGTCAGCCCGATGGATATTCCGAACGGCGCGAAGCTGATCATGCTTCTGCTGTTTGCGCTGCCGGCGTCCGAAGGTGCGATGGGTCTGTTCAACACGCTCGTCACGCTGTTCGTCAAACCGTCGCGCCTGGTCGGCTATGAGTTCCTCGATGGCGTTCCGGAATATGCCCGCACGCTCGTCGTCGTGCCCTGCCTGATCTCCAAGCGCGACCATGTCGACGAACTCGTGCGCAATCTCGAGGTTCACTACCTCGCCAATCCGCGCGGCGAGATCTCTTTCGCGCTGCTCAGCGACTGGATCGACAGCAAGTTCGAGGAAACCCCGGCCGATACCGATGTTCTCGACTATGCCCGGCGCGAGGTTGCCGAGCTTTCGGCGCGTTATGCCTATGACGGCAGGACGCGTTTCTTCCTGCTGCACCGCCGCCGCCTCTTCAACGAGGCGGAAGGCGTATGGATGGGTTGGGAGCGCAAGCGCGGCAAGCTGCATGAGCTGAACATGCTGCTGCGCGGCGATCGCGACACCTCGTTCCTCCAGGGCGCCAATACCGTGCCGGAGAACGTTCAATATGTCATGACGCTCGACGCCGATACGCGCCTGATGCGCGACGCGGTGACGAAGCTCGTCGGCAAGATGTACCACCCGATCAACCGCCCGATCGTCGACCCGGAAACACAGAAGGTGATTGCCGGCTACAGCCTGCTACAGCCGCGCGTGACGCCGTCGCTGACGACTGGAAGCGAAGCCTCGGCCTTCCAGCGCATCTTCTCGGCCAATCGTGGCATCGACCCCTATGTCTTCACCGTTTCCGACGTCTACCAGGACATCGCTGGCGAAGGCAGCTTCACCGGCAAGGGCCTCTATCACGTCGATGCTTTCGAGGCCGCGCTCAAGGGGCGGATCGAGGAAAATGCCGTTCTCAGCCACGACCTGCTCGAAGGCTCGTTTGTGCGCTGCGCGCTGGTGACGGACGTCGAACTCGTCGAGGATTTCCCGACCCGCTACGAGGTAGAGATGTCGCGCCAGCATCGCTGGGCCCGCGGCGACTGGCAGCTGCTGCCCTATATCTTCAACCCGTCGAACGGCCTGTCGATGCTCGGCCGGTGGAAGATGTACGACAATTTGCGCCGTTCGCTGATCCCCTGCGCCTGGCTCGTCGCCTCTGTCATGGGCTGGTACTACATGCAGCCGACCGAGGCGCTGATCTGGCAGATCGTGCTGATCTTCAGCTTGTTCGTCGCCCCGACGCTGTCGCTGATCAATGGCCTCCTGCCGCGCCGCAACGACATCGTCGCCCGTGCCCACCTCCATGCTGTGCTGACCGAAGTTCGTGCCGCCAATGCCCAGGTCGCCCTTCGCATCGTCTTCATCGCCCATGGCGCGGCGATGATGGGCGACGCGATCGTGCGTTCGCTCTACCGCACCTTCGTCAGCCGCAAGCTGATGCTGGAATGGCGCACCGCTGCCCAGGTGCAAAGTGCCGGGCATGGAAGCATCGGTGATTATTACAAGGCGATGTGGATCGCACCGGCGCTGTCGGTTCTGTCGCTGGCGCTTGCGGCGATTTCCGATACCGGCCTGCCCTTCATCGGCATTCCCTTTGCCCTGCTCTGGGCGCTTTCTCCCGCTGTCGCGTGGTTCGTCAGCCAATCGGCCGAAACCGAGGACCAGCTGGTCGTTTCCGACGAGGCGATCGAGGAAATGCGCCTGATCGCGCGGCGCACCTGGCGCTATTTCGAGACCTTCGTGACCGCCGAGCAGAATTTTCTGCCGCCGGACAACTTCCAGGAAACGCCGCAGCCGGTGCTGGCCGAGCGCACCTCGCCGACCAATATCGGCGTCTACCTACTCTCGGTCATGTCGGCACGCGACTTCGGCTGGATCGGCTTCGAAGAAACGATCAACCGCCTGGAGCAGACGATTGCGACCATCGACCGGATGCCGAAATATCGCGGCCACCTGTTCAACTGGTACCGCACCAACACGCTCGAAACGATGGAGCCGCGCTACATCTCGTCGGTCGACAGCGGCAATCTTGCCGGCCACCTGATCGCCGTGTCGTCCATGTGTCGGGAATGGGCGGAAGCGCCGTCGGCGCATGTCCAGGGCAGCCTTGACGGCATTGGCGACGTCGTCGCCATTCTTGCCGAGGTGCTGAACGACCTGCCTGACGACCGCAAGACCGTTCGCCCGCTGCGCCGCCTGATCGAGGAGCGCATCGTCGGCTTCCAGAATGCTCTGGCTGCCGTCAAGCGCGAGCATGAATTCGCATCGATCCGCGTGATCAATCTCGCCGTTCTGGCGCGCGACATGCACAAGCTGACCGTCAACCTCGACCATGAGGTTCGCACGGCCCAGAGCAGCGAAGTGACGAAGTGGGCGAACGCGCTGGTCACCACCTGCGAAGCGCATATTGCCGACGGCGTGTTCGATCTTGGCGCCATCGAAGCGCTGCGCCAGCGCTTGGCGGTTCTAAAGGATCGTGCTCGCGACATCGCCTTCTCGATGGATTTCGGCTTCCTGTTCCGGCCCGAGCGTCGCCTGCTGTCAATCGGCTTCCGCGTCAACGCCAATGAGCTCGACGAGGCCTGCTACGATCTTCTGGCGTCCGAGGCCCGTCTGACCAGCCTGTTCGCGATCGCCAAGGGCGACCTGCCGACCGAGCACTGGTACAAGCTCGGCCGTCCGATCGTGCCGATCGGCGCGCGTGGCGCGCTGATCTCCTGGTCCGGTTCGATGTTCGAATATCTGATGCCGCCGCTGGTGATGCAGGAGCGGCAGGGCGGTATCCTCAACCAGACCAACAATCTGGTGGTCAAGGAGCAGATCAATCACGGCCGCCGTCTCGGCACGCCGTGGGGCATCTCCGAAGCGGCCTTCAATGCGCGCGACCACGAGCTGACCTACCAGTACACCAACTTCGGTGTGCCGACGCTTGGCCTCAAGCGTGGCCTCGGGCAGAACGCCGTCATCGCGCCCTACGCCTCCATTCTCGCCTGCATGTACGATCCGAAGGCGGCGCTCGCCAATCTCGGTCGACTGCGCGAAGTCGGGGCGCTCGGCGTTTACGGCTTCCACGATGCCGTCGACTTCACGCCGACGCGCGTGCCCGAGGGGCAGAAATGCGCCGTCGTGCGCAACTACTATGCCCACCACCATGGCATGTCGATCGCCGCTGTCGCCAACGTCGTATTCACCGGCAGGCTGCGCGAATGGTTCCACGCCGATCCGGTAATCGAGGCGGCCGAACTGCTGCTGCAGGAAAAGGCGCCGCGCGATATTCCGATCATGAACGCCAAGCGCGAGCCGGAATCGCTCGGCAAGGGCCAGGACGATCTGTTGCGTCCGGAGGTTCGGGTCATCGAAAACCCGCTCGCCCAGGACCGCGAAACCGTGTTCCTGTCCAACGGCCACTACGCCGTCATGCTGACGGCAACCGGTGCCGGTTATGCCCGCTGGAACGGCCAGTCGGTCACCCGCTGGAAGCCGGACCCGGTCGAGGACCGCACGGGCACCTTCATTTTCCTGCGCGACACGACGACGGGCGACTGGTGGTCGGCCACCGCCGAGCCCCGGCGCGCCGTCGGCGAAAAGCTCCTGACGCGGTTCGGTGACGACAAGGCCGAATTCGTCAAGACCGTCGGCGACCTCACCAGCGAAGTCGAGTGCATCGTTGCCACCGAGCACGATGCCGAAGGCCGCCGCGTCATCCTGCTCAACACCGGAACGCAGGACCGCTTCATCGAGGTGACGTCCTATGCCGAACCGGTGCTGTCGACCGACGAGGCCGACAGCGCGCATCCCGCCTTCTCCAAGATGTTCCTGCGCACGGAGATCAGCCGGCGCGGCGACGTCATCCATGTCAGCCGCAACAAGCGCAGCTCAGGCGATCCGGATATGGAAGTGGCGCATCTCGTCACCGATAATGCCGGCAGCGACCGTCCGACCGAGGCGGAGACCGACCGTCGCCGCTTCATCGGCCAGGGGCGCACCCTTGCCGAGGCCGCCGCCTTCGACACCGACGCGGTGCTTTCGGGAACCGATGGCTTTACGCTCGACCCGATCATGTCGCTTCGACGTGTCGTTCGGGTTCCGGCCGGCAAGAAGGTCAGCGTCGTCTTCTGGACGATCGCGGCCCCGAACCGCGAGGCCGTCGACCGCGCCATCGATCGCTACAGGCACACGGAAACCTTCAATCACGAGCTGATCCATGCCTGGACGCGCAGTCAGGTGCAGATGCGCCATGTCGGCGTCACCTCGCAGGAGGCCGCAAGCTTCCAGATGCTCGGACGCTACCTCGTCTACCCCGACATGCACCTGCGCGCCGATACCGCAACGGTTCAGGCGGGGCTCGCGTCGCAGTCAACGCTCTGGCCGCTGGCAATCTCGGGCGACTTCCCGATCTTCTGCCTGCGCATCAACGATGACGGTGACCTCGGCATCGCTCGTGAGGCCCTCAGGGCACAGGAATATCTGCGCGCGCGCGGCATTACCGCCGATCTGGTGATCATCAACGAGCGGGCCTCGTCCTATGCCCAGGACATGCAGCACGCGCTCGATTCGATGTGCGAGAACCTGAGGCTTCGCGGCCTCTCCGACGGTCCGCGCCAGCACATCTTCTCGGTGCGCCGCGACCTGATGGAGGCGGAGACCTGGTCGACGCTCTTGTCGGCTTCCCGCGCCGTCTTCCATGCCCGCAACGGCACGATCTCCGACCAGATCGCCCGCGCCAATTCGCTCTATTCGACGCCACCGGTGAAGGGCAGCGAAAGCAACTTCGCTCTGCTCGCCGCCCCGCAGCAGCCGGCCGACGCCGTCGATGCGGAGATTGTCGGTGACGGTCTCGATTTCTGGAACGGCTACGGCGGCTTTGCCGAAGGTGGGCGCGAATATGTCGTGCGCCTGCGCGGCGGCGAGGCGACACCGCAGCCGTGGATCAACGTCATCTCCAACGAGCAGTTCGGCTTCCACGTTTCGGCCGAAGGGGCCGCCTTCACCTGGAGCCGCAACTCGCGCGACTACCAGCTGACGCCGTGGGCCAACGATGTGGTCGTCAACCGGCCGGGCGAAGCGGTCTTCATCCGCGACATGGCGAGCGGCGCAGTGCTGACGCCATACGCTGCCCTGTCGCGCAGCCGGTCGGTCGTCTTCGAGACGCGCCACGGACTTGGCTATTCGACATTCCGCAGCACACAGGACGATCTCGATATCGAGGCAGCCCACACGGTGCACCGGACCTTGCCGGCCAAGCTGGTCCGCATCTCGATCCGCAACCGCTCCACGGCTGCCCGCCAGCTGAAGGTCTACGGCTTTGCCGAATGGGTGCTCGGCAACAACCGGGCCCGCATGGCGCCCTTCGTTCTGTCGACCTGGGACGAAGCCTCCGATGCGCTGGTTGCAACCAACCCCTACAGCATCGACTATGCCGGTCGTTCGGCCTTCTTTGCTGTCGATGGCGGTGAAGGTGTGAGCCATACGGCAAGCCGTCGCGAGTTCCTCGGGCGGGTCGGCGGCATTCTGGTGCCGCAGGCCGTTTTCGCTGGCGCCGAGCTTTCCGGCTCGATCGATGTGGATGGCGACGCCTGTGCGGCGTTGGCGACCGATCTGGTGATCGAGCCCGGTGCCGAAAAGCAGCTCACCTTCATCCTCGGCGACGCCGACAACGACGAGCAGATGCGCTCGGTTCTCGGCGAGTTGCGCCAGACTGCGTTCGACACCGTCATGGACGCCGCCAAGTCCTTCTGGACCGAGTTCACCGACATCGTGAAGGTGGAAACGCCGGATGCGGCCTTCAACACCATGATCAACAACTGGCTGCCCTATCAGAGCCTTGGTTGCCGGATCATGGCACGCTCGGCCTTCTACCAGGCGAGCGGCGCCTTCGGCTTCCGCGACCAGCTGCAGGATACGCTGGCGTTCCTGATCCATCGGCCGGAACTGGCACGGGCACAGATCCTCAACGCGGCCGCGCGGCAGTTCGTCGAGGGTGACGTGCAGCATTGGTGGCTGCCGGGCACCGGCGCCGGCGTGCGAACAATGATCTCGGACGATGTCGTCTGGCTTGCCCATGCCGTCACGCACTACTGCGAAGTGACGGGGAACGCCGACATTCTCGGTGAGAAGATCGCCTTCATCACCGGACCGGCGCTCGAGGAAGGGCAGCACGACAGCTTCTACAAGCCGGAGATCTCGGACGAGATCGCCGACGTCTACGAGCATTGCGCCCGCGCACTCGATCTCGCGATCAAGCGCAGCGGCGAAAATGGCCTGCCGCTCATTCTCGGCGGCGACTGGAACGACGGCATGAACCGCGTCGGCATTGCCGGCCGCGGCACCAGCGTCTGGCTCGGCTGGTTCCTGGCGGGCACGCTGCGCGGCTTCCTGCCCTTTGCCCGCGAGCGCAAGGACAAGGCGCGCGTCAGCCATTGGGAAGCGCATCTCGCCACCTTGAAAAAGGTGCTCGACGAAGCCGGCTGGGATGGTGACTACTATCGTCGCGGCTACTACGACGATGGCGCGCCGCTCGGATCGAGCGAAAGCGACGAATGCCGGATCGATTCGATCGGCCAGTCTTGGAGCGTGCTTTCAGGCGAGGGTGACGAGCAGCGATCGCAGAATGCGATGGATGCGGTCATGGCCGAACTCGTCGATCCGGATCGCCGCATTGTCCGGCTGTTCACGCCGCCGCTTGAAAGAACCAGGCAGGACCCGGGCTATATCAAGGCCTATCCGCCTGGCGTACGGGAGAACGGCGGCCAATATACCCATGCGGCGACCTGGGTGGCGCTGGCCTTTGCCGAGCAGGGAAGGGCCGAGGAAGCCTGGCGTGTCTTCCAGATGCTGAACCCTGTCTCGCATGCCCTCAGCCGCGAAGACGCGGACCACTATCGGGTCGAGCCCTATGTGGTCGCCGCCGATATCTATGGCGAAGGCGCGCTCGCCGGACGCGGCGGCTGGACCTGGTATACCGGGTCGGCCGGCTGGCTCTACCGCGCCGGCGTCGAGGGTATTCTCGGCATCCGCCGACAAGGCGACAAGCTGGTCATCCGACCGGTGTTGCCGGAGGCCTGGGACGGCTACTCGGCGGAAGTGACGCTGAACGGCACGAAGCACAAGATTTCGGTCAAGCGCGATGCAAAAAGTCGCGAGCCGATCGTCAGCATCAATAATAGTGTCACAAAAAACGCGCATGAAGGCATTTTGCTGTAACTGCCGGTATTGAATGAACGTTGGAACCGGCTTTGCACCCGAACGGGCAAGGCCGGTTTTTTCTTGCTGATTTGCCGGCGGCACGAACCCTGACGGGCTCGTGCATCGATCGACGGCATCGAACATGCGCTTGCCCCTGGGGCTAAGCGCATGTCCGGTGCCCGTTTCAACAGGGGTGGGGCAGGGGCGCCAGATCCCGGATACTAGACCGCATGCTGCAAAACACATTTGGGGGCGGCTCGAACCCGACGATATCCGCCCGCATGGTTCCCAAGGAGCGCGACACGCGCCTCGACGTGTTGAGGGCGCTCTGCCTTCTGACGATCTTCGTCAACCACGTGCCCGGGCAATATCTCGAATATCTGACCCACAAGAACTTCGGCTTCTCGGATTCGGCCGAGGCCTTCGTGCTCATCTCTGGCCTCTCCGTCGGGCTTGCCTATGGCGGCAAGTTCGTGTCCGGCGCATGCCTGGCGCTGACGCTCAAGATCTGGCGGCGGGCGCTGGCGCTCTACGTCGCCCATATCATGACCAGTATCGTCACACTGGCGATCTTTGCCGGCGGCGCCCTCTATTTCGGCCGGCAGGACCTGATCAGCGAGATAAACATCCGACCCTTCGTCGAGCAGACCGAGCAAGGCATCGTCGCGATGGTCCTGCTCGGGCACCAACTCGGCTATAACAACATCCTGTCGATGTATGCGGTGCTGTTCCTGATGCTGCCCGGCATCCTCTGGCTGAACGGCATCAGCAGCCGGCTGCTCCTCGTGTTTTCCGCGCTGCTCTGGCTTGTGGCCGGGGTGTTCAAGCTGGTGCCCTCCAACTTCCTCGACGAGGGCTACTGGTTTCTCAATCCGTGGTCCTGGCAGTTCCTCTTCGTCATCGGCATCGTCTCGATGACCGCGATCCGCCAGGGCGCAGTCCTGCCGCGCAGGCCGCTGCTGATCGCGATCGCCGCGATCTATCTCGTCGTTTCGGCGCTGTGGGTTCTCTTCTCCTGGTGGAACATCGACCTGTCCTTCGGTCTTCCGGCGGTGCTGACCGGTTTCGACAAGACCTTCCTGTCACTGACGCGGCTAAGCCATGTTCTCGCGATCGCCTATCTCGTCGCCGTCATTCCCGCCGTCAATCGCCTCGCCCGGCTCGATGCCGACCACCCGCTGGCGATGGTCGGCCGCCATTCCCTGCCGATCTTCATTTTCGGCACTATCCTGGCGATGGTCGGTCAGGTGCTGTTGTTCGTGACCGGCCGGAACCCGATCGCCGGCACGCTCTTCGTGATCGTCGGCATCGGCCTGCACTTCGTTTACGGCTACTATCTGGAATGGTTGCGGGGCGTCGTCAGCGCGAAACCGATGCGAGCGACATGATGAAACGATAAGGACGACCAAGGGTTTGCATCAAGGCTCGGCCGCCGGTTCAAATGTGTAGGCAGCCGGCCGCGGAACTTGGGGGCCCCTACCCTCGAGTTCGATCGTCTTGCCATTGGCGCGCAGGACAGTAATTCCGCCTGCTTCGCAGGGCCCAGAGATACACGCGGTACCGATCATCGCCATCTACTGCATGTTTCCTTTAATCTTATTCGATTGAAGGACAAAAACTGCAGCCATTCAAAGGGCTACAGCGACCTTTGCGCGTCTAATAAAGACGCCCGGCGTAGGCCGACGTCACTCAGGGTGCGAAGTCCGGTCGACACGACCATGGCGTCCAGATGCCCCGCAGGAACGCGAACATGAACCTCTTGAAGATAGTCAGTTAGCCCGGCTATGACGATTTGGCCTGACGTGTGGAGCCGTCCGATGACGACATGATCCGCATTTTCGATGTCGATCTTCGGCATCTGTTCGTGCAGTTCCACGATAACCGCAACATCCCTGTTCCGAGCAGTCACGACGACCAGCGCATCGTTGCCTGCAAGCATTCGGATCTTGAAGTCTTCGTCTGTCCAGTTCGATGGGAGATGTAGGTTGTTGGAAGCGTCTGCGAGCTAGAACTGATGATAATCAGCCATGACCCGACCATCGAATAAAACGGTCAATCGTGACCTACCTTCCGAAGGATGTTCGCTGGCCTTCGCTAACGCCGAATTCGCTGGCCGTTCTGACCGAGAACCCATGACGCCAATGGCGGCTGCATGCAGTGCCGTCCAGCAAACGACGGCGCAGTACTTGAACGGGATTGCAAGAGCCAAGTCAATGCGAGCGGCATGAACGAAAAAAGCCCCGGAGGGTCCGGGGCCTTTTGCATTGCGTGATCTATAAGGCGTCGGCTCAGGCCGCCGTGTGGCTCATGCGGACGTCTTCGTCCGTCAGGATGCCGCTGGCGCGAAGCAGGGCGGCGAAGCGGCCGTTGCTCTGGCTGAGCTCGTTGAAGCCGCCCATCTCGACGATCCGACCTTGATCCATGAAGATCACCAGATCGGCCTCGCGCACCGTCGACAGGCGGTGGGCGATGATGAAGGTGGTGCGGTCCTTGCGAAGCGCATCGATCGCATCCTTCACCCGAGCCTCGGTCTCGACGTCGAGCGCGCTGGTCGCCTCGTCGAGCACCAGGATCGGTGCGTTCTTGAGGATGGCGCGGGCAATCGCAACGCGCTGGCGCTCGCCGCCAGACAGGCGGTTGCCGCGTTCGCCGACGACGGTGTCGTAGCCATTGTTGCGGCTTTCGATGAAGTCGCTGGCGGCAGCCGCTTCGGCGGCAGCCATCACTTCGTCGAGCGACGCGTCGTCGCGGCCAAGCCGGATGTTTTCGCAGATCGAGCGGTTCATCAGGCCGGCGTCCTGGAAGACGGTGGCGATCGAGCGGCGCAGCGACTTGCGCGTGACCTTGGCGATATGGACGCCGTCGATCAGGATCTGGCCGTCACGCGGTTCGTGAACGCGCTGCAGCAGGTTGACGAGCGTGGTCTTACCGGCGCCGGTCGGGCCGACGATCGCGATCGTCTGGCCGGCCTTGGCCGTGAAGGACACGTTGCGCACGCCCTGCGTGGTGTTGGCGAAGTCGAAGGACACGTCGCGGAATTCCACTTCGCCCTTGACCGCGCCCAGGTCCATCGCACCGGCCGGCTCTTCGCGTTCGCGCACCGAATCTTCGAGCTGGAAGAAGTCTTCAAGCTTGGCGCGGGCTTCGAAGATCTGCGTAACGAAAGCCTTCATCTGGTCGAGACGGCCGATCAGCAGGTTGGCAAAGCCGATGAAGGCGATGACTTCGCCGACGCCGAGTTCGCCGCGCTGGACGAGCACGGTGCCGATGACGAGGATCGTCATCATCGAGATGGTCGAAGCGACGCGGTTGAGCGCGCTTGCCAGCGCCCACCAGTCAAGCACGGGGAACTGGGCGGAGATCAGGCGTTCGGTGAACTTCTTGAGTTCGCGCGTTTCGGCTTCGATGCGGTTGTAGCTGTGAACGACCGAAACGTTGCTGATGGCGTCGGAAACGTGGGAGAAAACCGTGTGATAGTGGTTCTCGACCGAGGCCTGGCCTTCCTTGGTGCGGTTCATGACAGCCTTGCTGACCAGCACATAGGAGACACCGAGGACGACGAGCACCAGCGACAGGCGTACATCCATCGCAAACGCGGTCGGGATGAGCAGGACGAGCGCTACCGCCGTTGCCAGATGCTGGCGCATGAATTCGAGCCAGAGACCGAACAGCGTTTCACAGGCGCGAAGCAGCGTATGCAGCGCGTTCGACGTACCGCGCTGGCTGTGCCAGGAGAGCGGCATCGAGACGATGCGGCCGAAGGCTTCCGTCAGCAGCGTGGCGCGACGGCCATGGGCCAGCCGATCCGCTTCGCGGGCGACGAGGACGAAGGCGACGGTGTTGAACACACCCAGGCCTGCCCACATCAGCAGCATCGGCGTTACTGCGCCTTTGGAGGAAATGGCGTCGATGATGCGACCAAACAGGATCGGCTCCGCAATCGTGATGACGGCGAGCACGACGTTGGCGAGCACGATCGCCGAGACACGGAACTTGTGAACCGCAAGATACTGAAGCGCTCTTGCATACACTTGGAACAATGACACTGTCTCACCCCTTCCGGGTACCGGATTTTGCGCCGCACCAAACATTCGTGCGGCAAATGCGTCACGCCTCAACACCTCCGGCCGTCGGGCACGAGGCCGCGATTTGCCGGCCGCCAAGGCCGCTCTGGGACGGTCATTTGCGATATTTTAGGAAAAACAGGAGCTTGAGGCGGTTTTGATAGCGAAACTCCGTTCGCCCGTCGTTGGGCTTGGCGAGAGTATTCATAGTCTGCTATCTTTTCCGTCCAATTCCGATTTCTCGCGATTTTCGCACAAGACCGGGCGTGGTATGTCGAATTATCGCGGGTGCAACATGAATGGCCCCTGAACGGTTCATTCATGTCCGGTTTCCGGCCCTCGCACACGTGTTCTACCTGGAAGGTGATCCATGAATATCACGCTGCTTGTGCAATTTCTTGCGCTGATCGAAGAGATGAAGACGCGCGAAGAAATCGTACCGGAGTTCGAACGGTTGCTCGACCGCTGCGGCTTCGACTTCTACGGGGTCGTCAGGCAGCCGAAGCCTCACGAAAACCCGTTGAGGCTGCTGCTCGCCGGTCGCTGGCCGGAAGGCTGGCCGCAGATCTACATCCGCAAGAAGTTTGTCGTGATCGATCCGACCATCCGCTACCTCGGTCACGCCCAGCGCGGCTTCCGCTGGCGCGACACACTGTTTGCCTTCCGTTCCGACCCGCATCGCAAGCGCATGGAAAGCATGATGATCGAGGCCCGCAACCACGGCCTCTATGACGGTTACATCTTTCCGGTGCACGGCCGCCGCGGCCTGTTGGGCAATCTCACGGTCGGCGGCCGCGTCGTCGATTTGAGCCCTATTGAAATCAGCCTGTTCGACCAGATTGCCAAGCGTCTGTTCTGGAAACTGCTGGAACTGACCGATCCGGAGATTTCAGCCGAACTCGCATCGCGTGTCGAAGTGCAGATGACGCGGCGCGAAATGGAAGCGCTCAACTATCTCGCCGACGGCATGACCTCGAACGATATCAGCAAGGTGCTCGATATTTCCAGTCACACAGTCGATTGGTACATGAACGGCATCCAGGAGAAACTGAAGGGCAAGAACCGTCACCACGTCGTGGCGATCGCCTTCCGGCTGGGGCTCATTTCCTGATCCATTTCTCTCGGATTTCCGCTCGACTCTGAAATTGCGCTTCATTCCGCGACCCGCTAATACTTTACTTCGCGGGTGCAGCATTTCCCGCGTTTCAAGTCTTGAGGAGTCCGACTTGCCCATTTCGAAGATCCTTGTTGCCAACCGTTCCGAAATTGCAATCCGCGTGTTTCGCGCGGCCAATGAACTAGGTCTGAAAACGGTCGCGATATGGGCTGAAGAGGACAAACTGGCGCTGCACCGCTTCAAGGCGGACGAAAGTTATCAGGTCGGCCGCGGCCCGCATCTGTCGCGGGACCTCGGGCCGATCGAGAGTTACCTGTCGATCGAGGAAGTGATCCGCGTCGCCAAGCTTTCCGGCGCCGATGCCATTCATCCGGGCTACGGCCTGTTGTCGGAAAGCCCCGAATTCGCCGAGGCCTGCGCCGAGGCCGGCATCACCTTCATCGGCCCGAAGCCGGAAACCATGCGCCAGCTCGGCAACAAGGTTGCCGCCCGCAACCTGGCGATCTCGATCGGTGTACCGGTCGTGCCGGCGACGGAACCGCTTCCCGAAGACATGGCTGAAGTGGCGAAGATGGCCGAGGCGATCGGCTATCCGGTGATGCTGAAGGCTTCCTGGGGCGGCGGCGGGCGCGGCATGCGCGCGATCCGCGACCCGAAGGATCTCGCCCGCGAGGTGACGGAAGCCAAGCGCGAGGCCAAGGCCGCCTTCGGCAAGGACGAGGTCTACCTCGAAAAGCTGGTCGAGCGTGCCCGCCACGTCGAAAGCCAGGTTCTCGGCGATACCCACGGCAACGTCGTGCATCTGTTCGAGCGCGACTGCTCCATCCAGCGGCGCAACCAGAAGGTCGTCGAGCGCGCGCCGGCGCCTTACCTCAACGCCAGCCAGCGCGAAGAGCTTGCCGCCTATTCCAAGCGCATTGCCGAGGCGACTAACTACATCGGCGCCGGTACTGTCGAGTATCTGATGGATGCCGACAGCGGCAAATTCTACTTCATCGAAGTCAATCCGCGCATCCAGGTCGAGCACACGGTGACCGAGGTGGTCACCGGCATCGATATCGTCAAGGCGCAGATCCACATCCTCGACGGTTATGCCATCGGCACGCCGGAATCCGGCGTGCCGTCGCAGGAAAATATCCGCCTCAACGGCCACGCGCTGCAGTGCCGCATCACCACGGAAGATCCCGAGCAGAACTTCATTCCGGACTATGGCCGCATCACTGCCTATCGCGGCGCAACCGGCTTCGGCATCCGGCTCGATGGCGGCACCGCCTATTCGGGCGCGGTCATCACCCGCTACTACGATCC
>NZ_LMDX01000025.1:0-47482 GCF_001425225.1 Ensifer sp. Root127 | reverse complement strand
AGCGCCGTCCGCAGCGTTTCCTCGGCCTTGGCCGGACCGACCGAGACGACCACGACCTCGTCGGCCTTGCCGGCTTCCTTCAGCCGCAGCGCCTCTTCCACCGAGATCTCGTCGAACGGGTTCATCGACATCTTCACGTTGGCAAGCTCGACACCCGAGCCGTCAGCCTTCACCCGGATCTTGACGTTGTAGTCAACCACCCGCTTGACCGTCACAAGTATTTTCATGGATTCTTCCCTCCAAGAGCTTTCGCAGGAAAATGCGCCTTAACGGAGCCGCCTGATTGTCGGTTGGCGACATCGATACGCGTTTTTTCTCCAATTACAATCACTGTGCATGACGCTAAATCGATATAATCCCGAGAATTGGAATAACGTTTACGTACACGTAAGAAAGTGAGCTGACAAGACCTCTTCGCAGATGCGGCATGACGGTTCTTTCGCGATCATGCGGCGACGATCAAGCCTTTGAAATGGTGACGAAACCGGGGCGCTGGAAATGCCAAGCCGGCGGTTTCAAACGGTTGGTCGACCCCAGGGTGTCGGCGGCTTCCGCGTTTCCGGCGTGGGTTGCGGCGTGACGACGACGGACTCCACCTTATGCTCGACGGCGCGCGGCGTGACGATCGTCCGGTCGAAGAGCGGCACGCCGCGGCGTCGCAAAATGACCACGAGGACAAGCCCGGCAACGATGCCGCCGACATGGGCGCTCCACGAGACGCCGCTGCCCGGATCGACCACCAGCATGAAGAATTGCTGCCCGATCCAGAAGGCGAGCGGAATGGCCGCCGGCAGGGGCAGGGGGATGCGGAAAAACACCAGCACCCAGACGCGCACCTTCGGATGCAACAGGAAATAGGCGGCGACCACGCCGGAGATCGCACCCGATGCGCCGATTAGAGGCGCTTCCGATGCCGGGTCGAACAGGCCATGGGCCAAGGCCCCGGCAGCGGCACAGGCAAGGTAGAACAGCAGAAAGCGAAAGTGCCCGAGCGCATCTTCGACATTGTCGCCGAACACCCAGAGAAACAGCATGTTCATCGCCAGATGCATGAAGCCGCCATGCAGGAAGGAATAGGTGATGAAGGTGAAACCGTCGGGCACGATGATCAGCGACGGATCGAGCTGGGCATAATCGAAGATGAGCGCCGGGATATAGCCGAAGCCCAGAAGCGTCGCGTTGGCGAACTCTTCCGTGGCGATCGGCCCGGTTATCAGCCAAACAACGATGTTGATGACAATCAGGCTGATCGTCACATACTGAACCTTGATGTGCTTCAGGGTGTTCTTATCGTGAAGCGGTATGAACATGCGGTCTCCCGAAGCGTGATTCTACGGCGCCGCGCCTGTCCAGACGCGCAATGGTCGCCGTAACACTTTGTTTTACTGCACAGTCTCACCTTTTAATCGAGCCCGACTTAAGGGTGAGATTGTGCAGTGGGGAAACGTTATCTGTTTTTGCCGGGAATCCAAAGGACGTCGGCATGGCCCTTGTCGTTTGCCCAACGGGCGGCGACGAACAGGAAATCCGACAGCCGGTTGATATATGCGATCGCCTCGCGGCTGACGATTTCGGCTTCGAGCTGGGCAAGTGCCACCATCTGCCGTTCGGCACGCCGGGCGACGGTTCGCGCCACATGCAGTGCGGCCGATGCGGCGCTGCCGGCCGGCAGAACGAAGGAGCGCAGGGGTTCGAGATCGGCGTTCAGCCGATCGATTTCGGTTTCGAGCCAGGTGACTTGGCTTGCGACGATGCGAAGCGGCTCGTATTCCGGCTTCTCGCCGGTGTCGGGTGTCGCGAGATCGGCGCCGAGATCGAAGAGATCGTTCTGGATCCGCATCAAGGTGGCATCGAGATCGGCGACATCGGCGGTGTGTTGCCGGGCAAGCCCGACAAAGGCGTTGGTCTCGTCGACTGCGCCATAGGCATCGACCCTGAGATCGCTCTTCAGGCGGCGCGGACCGGAGACGAGCCCGGTGGTGCCGTTGTCGCCCGTCCGGGTGTAGATCTTGTTGAGCTTGACCATGGTGTCGTCACGTTCCTTAGGCGGGGCGGCCGCCGCCGGTGATCCATAGCGTCAGCATGATCAATACGATCGCGACTGCCTGCAGCAGTACACGGGCCTGCATCAGCTTGTTGGATTTGCTGCTGCTGCCACCCCTCATCATGTTCAAGAGGCCGCGGATCAGAACGATGACGACCAGCCCCATGACGAACAGGGTCAGGCCGGTGACGAAACTGGACATCGAATGCTCCCTTGCGTTTTCACTCAGCCGAGTCGGCCGATAATGCGGTAAAACAATGCTGCCGGCAGGAGCTTCTTCAGGAACGCGCCCTGCTTGGCGGGCCTTGTTACAATATAGTGCGGTTTCGGTCTCTTTGCCGCCAGCGCGTGCTTTAGGACTGCATATACGGCATCCGGTCCAAGCTTGCCCGCGACCGGTTTGCTCTCGCCTTTCAGGCGACGCATCTGCCGCTCGTACTCGGCGCGGTGGACCGAATTCTTCAGGTCGATGAAGCGCTCGATATAGGTCACGGCATTGGCGGTGAATTTCGAGGCGATCGGCCCCGGCTCGATCAGGCTGACCTTGATGCCACTTCCGGCGAGTTCCATTCTCAGGGTCAGCGACAGCGCCTCGATCGCAAACTTCGATGCGTTATAGGCGCCGCGCCAGCGGTAGGGCACAATGCCGAGGATGGAGGAGCATTGCACGATGCGGCCGCTTCCGCGCGCCCGCATGGCGGGGATCACCCGGCGCGTCAGGTCGTGCCAGCCGATGACATTGGTTTCGAGCTGCAGCCGGAGCGCCTCGGTCGGCAGGTCCTCGACCGCGCCGGCTTGGCCGTAGGCGCCGTTGTTGAACAGCGCATCGATGCGCCCGCCCGAGCGCGCCATCACCGCTTCGACCAGGGCGGCGATCGTTTCCGGCTTGGTATAGTCCATCAGGAAGGTCTCGATGCCTTGGCTTTCAAGGGCGCCTCGATCTTCGTCACGGCGCACGGTCGCAAACACCCGCCAGCCGTCCGCATGCAGCGCGTGGGCGCAATGGGCGCCGATCCCGGATGAACAACCGGTGACAATGATTGTGGGACGATCGGACATCCTGTCGATTCCTGTAGCAATCCTGCCCCCGTTTCCCATATTCATCGGCGGGATACAATTGAATTGCGCGAGCCGAAACCCGTGTACGCTGTCGCGGTCGGACGAGCGTCAATGCCATGGAACGGCGCCGCAGGATCCGCATGCGAAGGCACGCGACCGCGGCGCCACTGGGCCGGAGTGGAAATGCCAGCGTTTATTCGCATCACCTGGAAAGTCGTGTTCGATGCGCTATGGCACTTCAGTCTGGACGACGGCTGGGCCATGGCGAGCCATGTGGCGCTTTCGTCCCTGCTTGCTGTCTTCCCCTTCCTGATTTTCGGCACGGCGCTCGGCAGCTTCCTTGGTGCCGATCAGTTTGCCGAGACTGCGGTCCATCTCATTTTCGACGCCTGGCCGGAATCGATCGCTACCCCGATCGCCAACGAGATCGTCCAGGTGTTGACCATTCCGCGTGGCGGCCTGTTGACCGTTTCGGTGCTCGCGGCCGCCTATTTCGCCTCGAATGGGGTCGAGGCCTTGCGGGTCTCGCTCAACCGCGCCTACCGGGTGACGGAAAGCCGCTACTGGTATGTGACGCGCCTTGCCAGCCTCGGGTTTGTGATTGCCGGGGTGCTGATCCTGGCGGCGCTGAGCATCCTGCTCGTCGCCGTGCCGCTGGCGCTTCGTTATGCCGGCGAATGGCTGCCCTGGCTCGACGGCGTGCTGGCAACCGTCGACAACTGGAGTCTGCCACTGGCCCTGGTCGTGGTGACGGGCGGGCTCCTGGTGTCGCATCTCTGGCTACCGGACGGTCACCGCAAAGTGATTGACGTGCTGCCCGGTATTTTCTTGACGCTGCTCTGCTGGACGATCGGCGGCTACACCTTCGCCTATTATCTTTCGACCTTTGCGACCTATGTCTCGACCTATGCCGGTCTCGCTTCGATCATGATCGTACTGGTGTTCCTCTATATGGTCGCGGCGATCTTCATCATCGGCGCAGAGATCAATGCGGCGATCCTCAAATACCGGGTCAAGCGCATGGTGCGGCGCAGCTTCCAGAGCCCCCGCACTACCGAGGACTGAATTCCATCAGAGGACCAAAGCACGGATGTCGGCCGGCGAGCGGCCGGCCTCGCGGAAGGCCGAGATGCCAGTGTCACGATTGCTCTTGGAAAGCTTGCGGCCGTCGGCGCCGAGCAGCAGGCGGTGATGGTGGTAGACCGGCTCCGGCAGGTCCAGCAGCCGCTGCAGCAGGCGGTGCACCGCGGTTGCATGATAAAGGTCGCGGCCGCGCACCACGTGCGTTATGCCTTGCAGTGCATCGTCGACGATAACAGACAGATGGTAGCTCGACGGCGCATCGGAGCGCGACAGGATGATGTCGCCCCAGGCCGCCGGATCCGCCGTTATGAGGCCCGTCTCTCCATCTGGCCCGCTGCCGGTTTCCTGCCAGGTCAGCGGCGGTGCGCCCGCCGCAAGCACCGCCTTTTTCATGTCCAGCCGCCAGGCATGGGGCTTGTCGCCGGCAACGATGGCATTGCGCGCATCGGCCCCCAGATCGCGCTCGCGCTCTGGGTAGAGCGGCGCGCCGTCCGGATCGCGCGGCCAGGCATTGCCGCGGGCTTCGGCATCGGCAACCGCCGCCTTGATCTCGCCGCGTGACAGGACCGAGGGATAGACGAGGCCCATGTCGTTCAGCCGCTGGAGTGCGGACGCATATAGGTCGAGGTGGTCCGATTGCCGGCGCACCGGCTGTTCCCATTCAAGCCCGAGCCAGGCGAGATCGCTAGAGATCGCGGCCTCGAATTGCGGATGGCAGCGCGTCCGGTCGATATCCTCGATGCGCAACAGGAACCGTCCGCCCGACGCTTTTGCCATATCGTGGTTGAGGATTGCCGACAGCGCGTGGCCCAGATGCAAAAGGCCGTTCGGGCTCGGTGCGAAACGGAAAACGGGTTGCGTGGATGACGTGTCTGCCATCGTTTCCCTTTGGCATGGAAGCGGTATAAAAATCATCCGCTTTTTGGAGGCGCCATGCGGATCATCCGAACACATGAGGACATCGAGGCGGGGCTTGCCGGCCTGATGATGCTCGACGCCCGTCTCGAACATGTCGTGGCCAGGGCCGGGCCGGTGCCGCTCAGGCGAACCGACCCAGGCTATCGTGGTATCGCCAGCATCATCGTGTCGCAGATGGTATCGAAGGCAAGCGCTGCGGCGATCTGGAAACGCATGGAAGCCTCGCTCGGCGAGATTACCGCACCTGCCGCCCTGACGCTCAGCGACGAGGATTGCCGGGCGATCGGGCTTTCCCGCGCCAAGGCCGATGCGCTGAGGCGGGTTGCGCAGGTGGTCGTTGCCGGCGAAATCGACCTCGACGCGATCTGCAATGTCGAAGCCCCGGAGGCGATCCGCGAGCTGACGACCATCAAGGGCGTCGGCCGCTGGACGGCGGAGGTCTATCTCTTGTTTTGTGCCGGGCATCCGGATGTCTTTCCATCCGGCGATGTCGCGCTTCAGAACGCGATCGGCCACGGGCTCGGTCTCGAACTGCGCCCGACCGCCCGCGAGATTGATTCGCTGGCCGCGTCCTGGGCGCCTTGGCGCAGCGTCGCGGCACGTCTGTTCTGGGCCTATTACGCCCAAGAAATGCGGCGGGATGCTGTTCCTGTGACACCTTGAAGGAAAAAGCGAATCCGTTGTTCGCTTTTTTCTTTCCGGCTTCACAATCCTGTTGCAACGGGCCTAATATAGAAGGTGCAGATGCCGAATCGATCAGGAGAATACGCTTGACGATTGCAGTCTCACCGCAGGCCTTACCAGCGCTCGTCTTGAACGCTGACTATCGGCCGCTGAGTTATTACCCCTTGTCGCTCTGGTCCTGGCAGGACGCGATCAAGGCCGTCTTCCTTGACCGTGTGATTATCCTTGCGGAATACGAGCATTCGGTCTCCTCGCCCAGCTTCTCGATGCGGTTGCCGAGCGTGGTTTGCCTCAAGAGCTACGTGCAGCCGTCGCGTCATCCGGCGTTCACCCGGTTCAACGTCTTCCTGCGCGACAAGTTCGAATGCCAGTATTGCGGCACGCCCGACGACCTGACCTTCGACCACGTGGTGCCCCGCGCCCATGGTGGCCAGACGACCTGGGAAAACGTCGTTGCGGCCTGCTCGCCCTGCAATTTGCGCAAGGGCAGCAAGCTGCCGAAGCAGGCCGGCATGTTCCCGCACCAGAGGCCCTACCAGCCAACGGTGCAGGACCTGCACAACAATGGCCGGCTTTTCCCGCCGAACCACCTGCATGAAAGCTGGATGGACTATCTCTACTGGGATGTCGAACTGCAGCCCTGAGGCATTTGGACCATTGCTTTCTGGACGAAGTCCGGCCCTGAGCTGGGGCATGGAGCACGCCGCGTGATCCTTCATCATGCGGCGTTACTTTTGGGTCGGCCGTTCCGGCCTCGCAGATCAGGCCTTTGCGGCGCCGCGCAAGGCGATCGCTGCAAAGATCAGGCTGGCAATCACGTTCCAACCGGCAAAGGACAAGCCGAGCACCCGAAGCGCCGCCTCGGTGCAGGACGGGCCGTGCTTGGAATCGAGGTCGCCCAGGAGATCGCCGACATTGGACGATACGCCCTGCGCTGTCGTGGCGCAGGTCGACGGACCTTCCCAGAAGCCCCATTCGGCGCCCGAGTGATAGACGCCCATGCCGGCGCCGACGAGCATCAGGATGCCGATCGCCAGAAGCAGGGTGCGCGTCGTCCAGGTCGGCAGCTTCAAGGCGCTGGTGATAACAGCCAGAATGCCGAGCGGAATGCCGTAGTAGTAGGGATCGCGCTGCAGCAGGCAGAGCGCACAGGGGATATATCCGCCGATATGCTCGAAACCGAGCGCACCGCCGACGGTCGCCGCCATGCCGAGCGTCAGGAGAACGGCGATGAACAGGTGGTGGCGGGTAGCGGTGGAAGCGTCGATCATGCGTACCTCATGCTGGAAAGCATAACGGATCAGTATCCGGCATATGCTGCATTGCAACTGAATAAGGCCTTCTTAGGTGCGACGGCGCGTGCTGTAAATCGCGTCCTCTGCGTCATGTTTGCACGCTTTCGTGATTGTCGCTCCGCCAAGCCGTGTCGCGATCTCTTGGGATCGCTTGCCGCACGTTTGCGTTCCTGCTTTTGTGCATGCCGTAGTCGCAAAACCGGTGCACACTTTTGGGCGACGTGCTTTCGTTGAAATTGATGGTTGACCACGGCAAAAACCTTCGTGTAAATCCCAGCCGCTGATATCTTATATCCCTGAGCCCCATTGGCGGAATTGGTAGACGCGCTCGACTCAAAATCGAGTTCCGAAAGGAGTGCTGGTTCGACCCCGGCATGGGGCACCATCACTCAGTTTTTCCCGCACCGGTCGATCCCGCATCCCATCTTTGACGTCCGTGAGTGGCGAATCTGTCTACTGCCCGCTTGATGCGAGCCACTGCAACAGGGGCGCCATCGGCAACATCCTGCTGACCATCCTCGGGCCTGCAATCGTGGCGCTGACATAGACAGTGAGGTCGCC
The DNA here is from genome assembly GCF_001425225.1 of Ensifer sp. Root127. Lineage (NCBI taxonomy): Bacteria > Pseudomonadati > Pseudomonadota > Alphaproteobacteria > Hyphomicrobiales > Rhizobiaceae > Ensifer > Ensifer sp. Root127. The sequence continues at coordinate 39,838 of NZ_LMDX01000025.1, read as the reverse complement.
CTCGTCATGCCGGGTCATTGAACAGAGGCGGGCGAAGATGTTAGGTGCAGTGCAGCAGAAGTCTGTTGCGGCGGGGCCATGTTACCGACAATCGAGAATTACGACGAACTCTACGGCGCTTTCCAGTGGCAGATCCCCGAGAAGTTCAACATCGGCGTTGCGGTGAGCGATGCCTGGGCGGCAAAAGAGCCGGAGCGCATCTGCCTTCAGCATTTCAACCCGGATGGCGGCCATCGAACGCTGACTTACGGCGCCTTCTCCCAGCAATCCTCGGCCTTCGCGCGCGGGCTTGAACGCCAGGGGATCAGGCCGGGGGACCGGGTGGCGATATTGCTGCCACAAGGGTTCGAGGCTGCCATCGCGCACGCCGCCATCTACAAGCTCGGCGCGATCGCCCTGCCGCTGGCCCTGCTGTTTGGAGTAGAGGCGTTGGAGTACCGCCTGCTGGACGCAGGTGCTGCGGCAATCGTCACCAATGCTTTCGGTCATGAGCGGGTCGCGGCCATCCGTGACCGGCTGCCGGATCTACGGCTGGTCGTGCTGGCCGGCGCCGAACGCGTTCCCGGCACGCTCGACTTCACCGACCTTGCCTCAGGCGATGCCGATGGTTTTGTTGCCGCCGATACCACGCCCGACGATGCGGCATTGATGATCTACACCTCAGGGACGACAGGGCCGCCCAAGGGCGCGCTGCATGGCCACCGGGTGCTGCTCGGCCATCTGCCGGGGTTTCAGTTTCACCATCATTTCCTGCCGCAACCGGGTGATCGGATGTGGACGCCTGCGGACTGGGCCTGGGCGGGCGGATTGCTGAACGCGCTCTTGCCTTCGCTGCTGCTCGGCGTCCCCGTCGTCTCGTCACCGGCGCAGAAGTTCGATCCGGACACCGCCTTTCGCATTCTGGAAGAGATGGATGTCCGCAACGCCTTCATTCCGCCGACGGCGCTGCGGCTGATGAAGGCGATCGAAATGCCACGCGAGCGATATCGTCTCAACCTCAGAACCATCGGCTCGGCCGGCGAGGCGCTCGGGCGCGAAACCTTCGAATGGGCCAGGGCCGCGCTCGGCCTCGATGTCAGCGAGTTCTATGGCCAGACGGAGTGCAACATCGTCATTTCGTCCGCCGCTGATCTCGGTGTGGTAAAGCCTGGCTCGATGGGCAAGGCGGCGCCGGGGCATCGCGTGGCGATCATCGATGCCGACGGCCGGGAGTTGCCGGCGGGAGCCGTCGGCCAGGTGGCGATCCGACGGCCGGATCCGGTGATGTTTCTCGGCTACTGGAAGAACGACAAGGCCACCGAAGCAAAGTTCATCGGCGACTGGATGACAACCGGCGACCAGGGCGTGATGGACGGCGAAGGTTATTTCACCTTCTTCGGGCGCGATGACGACGTGATCACCTCTTCGGGCTATCGCATCGGTCCTGGAGAGATCGAGGACTGCCTTGCCGGCCATCCGGATGTGCAGCTGGCCGCGGCCGTCGGAAAGCCCGACGCGCTGCGCACGGAAATCGTCAAGGCCTATGTCGTTCTGAGACCGGGTGTGGCTGGCGACGAAAAGACGGCCCAGTCCGTCCGCGACTGGGTGAAGACGCGGCTGTCGATGCACGAATATCCGCGCGAGATCGCCTTCGTAGACAGCCTGCCGCTGACGACATCGGGCAAGGTCATTCGCCGGTTCCTGCGCGAGCGGGCAGCGGCGGAGCCGCCGCACTCACCCTCGGCCTGAACGAGGTCACCGCCCGGCGAGCGCCTTGATCTTTTCGCGCAGCATCCGCGCCATGTTGCGGGTGTTGCGGTAGAGGTGCAGCTGGGCAGCGACCTGGCGGACGTCGCGGTCGCGCGTCTGCTGCAGGCCGATGACGAGTGTTCCCATCTCTTCGCGTTCCTGCCAGAAGCGGCTCATGATCGGGTGGTCGGGAACGGCGCAGGAATCCGAGCGGGCGATGTTGGCGTCATCGAGGTGCCATTCGGTCAGCTCCGCCAGCAGCAGCTTGCCGGGCGAAAACTTCGCGTAACGTTCGTCGTAGGCCGTCTTCCATGTATAGGCCTCGCCCGACATCAGGAACACCACCATCGAGGCGATCGCCTTGCCGTCGAGATCGAGCGTGTGGATGCGGACGCTGTCTGCTTCGGCGAGGTTGGTGATTGCCTCGCGGGCAAAGGCTGCGCGGAACCGGTCCAGCACCATGGCGCTCCGCTCGCGACCCTTCCAGCCGGACGCTTCCAGCGCAAGGAACTCCTCCATGCGAATGCGGATCTCGCTCGGCTGGCGCGCGACCGAATAGGCAAGCTGCCCGCGTTTTTCCAGCTGATTCCATTGGCGTCGCAATTCGCGGAAATGTGCCGGGCTGATCGATTTCTTCAGATAAGTCGGACCGTCGAGCAGGCTTTCGAGCATCGGCCGGCTGAACGTGTCGGTTACCGTCAGCGGCAGGTTCCGGCCGATGGCGACGGCGCGCGCCAGCTGCGCGAACTTGCCCTTGAGGCGTAGATCCGGCAGCACGAGAACCGGGGGGAGGCTTGCCGACGGATTGGTCAGGGCCTCGAACAGGTTGTCGATGGTTTCGGCGGCGTCTTCGGCATCGAGCAGCGGCACGCCAAGCGGACCGAAGGGATTGGACCAGGCGCGGATGATCGAGGCGCCAATCGAAAAACCGGGCTTCTCGATCGAATACGGCATCAGGAAGCGCATGCGGCTGCGGCGCTCGTCATTGTCCCTTATGATGGCCAGCCGGATCACGCGTTCCTCGAGCCTGGGCATCGCCGGCGCCAGGAAATGGCCGGTGAAGAACACGTTCGGCTCAAGCGCCCGGTTCGACAGGAAGTCGAGCTCACGCTGCAATTCGTAGCCGGCCTTGGCCGGGTAGATCGAAAGATGCCGTCCGGGGCGCCCGACCTCGAGCATGTGCTCGGCCTGCGGATGGGAGTGGCCCATCGGTGCCAGCCCGCCAAGAATGCGAGCAGCCCTATCGTCTGCGTCAGCGGGAAGATTGGTATTGCCGATCATGGATGGATCGCCCCGTTGTTGTCATGGCTCGAACGCCCGCTTGCGAAAGCGAAGAGTGCGAAGCCAAAGGTGCGCCTTACGGCGAAATGAAGCAGCATAGCCTCGACGAACATAGCACCGGCGGTTGCAAATGCAGCACCGGTTAGTCCGAAAAGTGGAATGAGGCACAAGTTTAGCGTGATGTTGGCCACCAGTGCGCCGGCGTAAAGGATCACGCAGAGCATCTGCTGGCCGGCCATCGTCAGCAGGATTTCGGCAGGTCCGATGAAGGCCTTGGCCATGATGCCGGCAAAGAGGATGGCCATCAGCGGCAGCCCGCCGAGGAAAGCGGGACCGAAGAGCGAGAGCAGGAAGGGGCCGGCAAGCAGGACCGCTGCGCCGACCATGAGCGACGGCCAGAATGCCCAGCGCGCGCTTTCGACGGCGATGCCTGCCAATTGCCTGCGGTCGCGTGCGGCCATGGCGCCTGCAATCCGTGGGCCGGCGGCCGCCTTGACTGCGAACATGACGAAGTGCACCAGCGCCATCGTCTTGGCGGCGGCGAAATAGACCGCGACATCGTCGGGCTTGAGATAGACGCCGACGATGACGACGTCGGAATTGGTGAGCAGGAAGCCAAAGCCGTCGATCAGGAAGATCGGCACCGCGACCTTGAGCCATCGTCCCATTTCGATGCGAAGCGGGCCGCTGACATAGCGCGAACGCAGGCGCCAGGTGAGGGCGAGGAATTGGCTGACGGTCGTGACATAGGCGGCGGCCATGGCTGCCGCGATGGCGGTCGGCGCCGTATGCGGCTCGCCCATCGTTGTTGCCAGCACCATGAAACCGAGCACAAGCAGCGGGCGAATGATGAATGTCGGGCTCATTGCCGAAAGCGGCCAGCCATGGGCGCGGGCGGTGCCGTCCATCACATCGCCAAGCGCGATCATCGGCAATGTGAACAGGCCGAGATAGAGCGGAACGAGATAGTAGTCCTCGATCCGGTCGGCGAAGAGCCACAACCCCAGGAAGCCGACGATGGCCAGTGTGCTTGCCGACATCAGCGCAAAGATCCGGGCGGTGGTCGTCAGCCCGCGAATTTCAGCGAGCGCGGAGGTTGCCTGATACTCAGGCAGGAAGCGGATGACGGCGGAATGGAAGCCGACGCAGGACAGGTTGCCGAACAGGATCACCAACACCCAGACGAAGACGAAGATGCCGTATTCGAACTCGCCCATCAGGCGTGCAAGAATGATCTGGGAGAGGAATGCGATTGCGGCGCTGAGGATGCGGATGACGAAGGCGACAAGCGCCATACGTCGCGCCGTATTCTTCGGGTCCTGTTCGGTCAGGGCGGCGACCAGCACGCCGATGAGCGGAGACAGGCGGTGTCGCAGCGCCGACGGCAGCATTCGTCCGGCTGTTTGACATACCGCCATGAACACGAGAACACCCTGAGATTACGCAATACAGGGTTTGGTTGTGCCAGATCAGCGTTAACAAACGGTTCAGTCGGGGTCCTTGCCTCAGGGAAAGGGGCCGATCGGATGCTGCTGGATCGCCGGCCGTGAGCACGATGGTCGAACGGCAAAGCGGGCAACTCTGTGCCTGGCGACAGGGCGGTCTGCGCGCTTTGCGGCCCCACAAACAAAAATGCCGCCCGGAGGCGGCATCTTCAGATCAGGCTTCGTAAATTCCGTGGCAATGCTTGTACTTCTTGCCGGAACCGCACGGGCAGGCTTCGTTGCGCGAGACCTTGCCCCAGGTCGACGGATCGGCCGGGTTGCGGTTTGCCGGTGCGACCGCCAGCAGCGAGTCGGAGCCGCGACCGAAATCGTCTTCGCCGGTCAGAGGGTCGATATGGTGACCTTCCATCAGCGGCGGCGCCGGCTGCGGCGCCTCGGCCGCTTCGCGGACCAATTCGACGCGCATGAGCTGGGCCGTCACGGCCTGGCGCAGGTTGCCGAGCAGGGCCTGGAACAGTTCGAAGGCCTCGGACTTGTATTCCTGCAGCGGGTCGCGCTGGGCATAGCCGCGGAAACCGATGACCGAACGCAGATGGTCGAGATTGACGATGTGTTCGCGCCAGAGGTGGTCGAGTGTCTGCAGGATGACCGAGCGCTCGACATATTGCATGATCTCGGGACCGAAACGCTCGGCACGGTCGGCAACCGCCTTGTCGGTGGCCGCCGTCACACGCTCGAGGATGTCCGCCTCGTCGATGCCTTCTTCGGCTGCCCATTCGGCGATCGGCAGGTCGAGGTTGAGGTACTGCTGCACGTCGGCCTTGAGGCCTTCGACGTCCCACTGCTCGGCATAGGCCCGCTCGGGGATGCGCTTGGAAACGATGTCCTCAATGACTTCGGTGCGCATGTCGGTGACGGTTTCGGTGACGCTCTCGGCATCCATCAGCTCGATGCGCTGCTCGAAGATCACCTTGCGCTGGTCGTTGAGCACGTCGTCGTACTTCAGAAGGTTTTTGCGGATGTCGAAGTTGCGGGCTTCGACCTTCTTCTGCGCACGCTCGAGCGCCTTGTTGATCCAGGGGTGGACGATCGACTCGCCTTCCTTGAGGCCGAGCTTCTGTAGCATGCCGTCCATGCGGTCGGAGCCGAAGATGCGCATCAGGTCGTCCTGAAGCGACAGGTAGAACTTGGACCGGCCGGGGTCGCCCTGACGGCCGGAACGGCCGCGCAGCTGATTGTCGATACGGCGGCTTTCGTGGCGTTCGGTGGCGAGAACATAAAGTCCGCCGGCTGCCAGCGCCTTTTCCTTCAGCTGCTGCACCTCGGCGCGGATCGCCTGTTCGCGGTCGTTGCGCTCGGGGCCGGGCTCGACCTCTGCGAGTTCCTGCTGGATGCGCATGTCGACGTTGCCGCCGAGCTGGATGTCGGTACCGCGACCGGCCATGTTGGTGGCGATCGTCACCGCACCCGGTACACCGGCCTGGGCCACGATGAAGGCTTCCTGCTCGTGATAGCGCGCGTTCAGCACCTGGAAGTTGTCGAACCCGGACTTCTTGAGCAGATCGGCAAGCTGTTCGGACTTCTCGATCGACGTGGTGCCGACCAGCATCGGCTGGCCGCGCTCGTGCGCCGACTTGATCTCGTCGATGATCGCCTTGAGCTTCTCGCCCTGCGTACGATAGACTTCGTCGTCCTCGTCGATACGCTTGATCGGCAGGTTGGTCGGAACTTCAATGACTTCCAGGCCGTAGATGTTGCCGAATTCTTCTGCTTCGGTGGAGGCCGTACCGGTCATGCCGCCGAGCTTGGAATACATGCGGAAATAGTTCTGGAAGGTGATCGAGGCGAGCGTCTGGTTCTCGGGCTGGATCTGCACCTTTTCCTTGGCTTCGAGCGCCTGGTGCTGGCCTTCGGAATAGCGGCGGCCCGGCATCATGCGGCCGGTGAACTCGTCGATGATGACGATCTCGTCGTTGCGTACGATGTAGTCCTTGTCGCGCTGGAACAGCTTGTGGGCCTTGAGCGCGTTGTTGACGTGGTGGACGATCGCAACGTTTTCGATGTCGTAGAGCGATTCACCCTTGAGCAGGCCGGCCTGCTTCAAGAGGTTTTCAAGCTTCTCGGTGCCTTCTTCGGAGAAGTTGGCTGAGCGCTGCTTCTCGTCGATCTCGTAGTCTTCCGGCGAGAGCATCGGAATGAACTCGTTGATCGTGTTGTAGAGATCGGAGCGGTCGTCGAGCGGGCCGGAAATGATCAGCGGCGTGCGCGCTTCGTCGACGAGAATCGAGTCCACTTCGTCGACGATGGCGAAGAAGTGGCCGCGCTGGACCATCTGCGCGCGCTCATACTTCATGTTGTCGCGCAGATAGTCGAAGCCGAGCTCGTTATTGGTTGCGTAGGTGATGTCGCAGGCGTAGGCCGCGTGGCGCTGGTCGTCGGTGAGGCCGTGGACGATCACGCCGGTCGACAGGCCGAGGAAGCTGTAGACGCGGCCCATGGTGGCGGCGTCGCGCTGGGCCAGGTAGTCGTTGACGGTGACAACGTGCACGCCCTTGCTGGCAAGCGCGTTGAGATAGACGGGCAGGGTCGCGACGAGTGTCTTGCCTTCGCCGGTCTTCATTTCGGCAATGGCGCGCTCATGCAGGATCATGCCGCCGACCAGCTGCACATCGAAGGGGCGCAGGCCGAGGACGCGGCGGGCCGCCTCGCGGGCAACGGCAAAAGCCGGTACCAGCAGATCGTCGAGCGTCTTGCCGTCTGCGAACTCTTGGCGGAACTCCACGGTCTTGGCGGCGAGTGCCTCATCCGACAAAGCCTTCATATCGGCTTCAAGAGCGTTGATGGCATCCACTCTGGCCTTGTAGCCACGCACACGGCGTTCGTTGGAGGAGCCAAACAACTTGCGGGCTAGGCCGCCGAGACTGACCATATGAATGGTCCTTTCTTTTTTGTTGCCTTGGGTTCCACTGGCCGCACCGTCAAAACCGCGCAATGCCGTGAAACGCCCGGAAACTGTTCTGGACGCGAGGTTGCGTGACAGATAAGAGGGGGGTCGAATTATGTCAACGCACTTGCGTGGCTGGACGGCTACAGAACCGCCACATTCTGGTGGTGTTCAGCCGCTACGAGCCCAATGCAATCGCGTTGACGGCCAAAGGTGAAAGGTTACGAGCATGTCGAAGTTTAAGACCCTGGCCGCTGCGGCCCTGGTTGCGGCGATCGCCGTTCATGGTGTCGCGCGCGCCGAAGATGCGGACCCTGTCATCGCCACGGTCGGTGGCGAAGAAGTGCGCCAGTCCGAGCTCAACCTCGCCCTTGGTGGTCTCGACCCGCAGCTGCAGCAGATGCCGGAAGACCAGAAGCGCGCCGCAGCACTTTCGGCTGTCATCGACGTCAAGCTTCTGTCGAAGACGGCCGAGAAGGAAGGCCTTCAGGACGACGCGGCCTTCAAGCAGCGTCTGGCCTACCTGACCGAGCGCGAACTGCACAACGCCTTCTTCAAGAAGCACGTCGTCGACGCGATCACCAAGGAAGAGGTGAAGGCACGCTACGACAAGGAAATCGCCGCGGTTCCGGTGCAGGAAGAAATCAAGGCACGTCATATCCTCGTCAAGACCGAGGAAGAGGCCAAGGAAATCATCAAGGAACTCGACGCCGGCAAGAGCTTCGTCGAGCTGGCCAAGGCCAAGTCCTCCGATCCGAACAAGGATGACGGCGGTGACCTCGGCTACTTCACCAAAGGCCGCATGGTTCCTGAATTCGACGCCGTCGTGTTCACGCTCGATAAGGGCGCCTACACCAAGACGCCGGTGAAGACGCAATTCGGCTTCCATGTCATCCTGGTCGAGGACAAGCGTCCGCAGGCCCCGCCGGCGCTGGAGCAGGTCGAGCCGCAGGTTCGTCAGCTTGTCATGCGCGACAAATACGTTGAGCTTCTTACTGCTGCCAAGAAGGACGCCGGTGTCGAGATTTCCGATCCGGCTCTGAAGAAGGCCTACGACGAGGCCAACAAGGCGCAGGAAGCCAAGTAATTTCGACCGGCGGGTTGTGCTTTAGGCAAGGCTCGCCGATCTACGTTTCTTGTCGATGCCCGACGGCCCGAAAGCCGCTCGGGCATTTGTCGCAACGCCACCTTGACCCCACGTTCTTCACGCAGGTTTCCCATGTCCGGTTCCGTCTCTCCGCTCGCTCCGAAAACCTTTGCCGAAATGCCCGCCTTGCGCGGTGTTCGCATGGCAACTGCCGCCGCCGGCATCAAGTACAAGAACCGTACCGACGTGCTGATGATGGTTTTCGACAAGCCTGCGGCTGTTGCCGGCGTGTTCACCCGCTCCAAGTGCCCGTCAGCGCCTGTCGACTTCTGCCGCCAGAGCCTTGGCGGCGGCGTTGCGCGTGCGGTTGTCGTCAATTCCGGCAATGCCAATGCCTTCACCGGCAAGAAGGGCCGCGACGCGACGGAACTGACCGCGAAATCGGCGGCGAAGGCTGCCGGTTGCGCCGAGAGTGAGGTGTTTCTGGCCTCGACCGGCGTCATCGGCGAACCGCTGGACGCGACGAAGTTCGCAGGCGTGCTCGACGATCTCGCCGCTGCCGGCCGCGAAGACTTCTGGTTCGAGGCCGCCAAGGCGATCATGACCACGGACACCTATCCGAAGGTCGCCACCCGCAGCGCAGAGATCGACGGCGTGAAGGTGACGATCAATGGCATCGCCAAGGGTGCTGGCATGATTGCGCCTGACATGGCGACGATGCTCTCCTTCGTCGTTACCGACGCCGACATCGCGCCAGCGGCGCTGCAGGCGCTGCTTTCGGCCGGAGTCGGCCCGACGTTCAATTCGGTTACCGTTGATAGCGACACGTCGACGTCCGACACCCTGATGCTGTTTGCGACCGGTGCTGCTGCCGGCGATGGCCAGCGGAAAGTGACGGATGCTTCCGATGCGAAGCTCGACGCCTTCCGGGCGGCCCTCAACGATCTGTTGCGCGATCTGGCTCTCCAGGTCGTTCGCGACGGCGAAGGTGCGCGCAAGATGGTTGCCGTTACGGTGGAGGGTGCCGAGAACGACGCGGCCGCGAAGCGCATCGCGCTTTCGATCGCCAATTCGCCGCTGGTCAAGACCGCGGTTGCGGGTGAGGACGCCAATTGGGGACGCGTTGTCATGGCCGTCGGCAAGTCCGGCGAGATGGCCGAGCGCGACCGGCTGGCCATCTGGTTCGGCGATGTGCGGGTCGCCGTCGAGGGCGAGCGCGATCCTACCTATTCGGAAGCCGCCGCCACGGCGGTCATGAAGGCGCAGGATATCCCGATCCGCGTCGATATCGGGCTTGGTGCCGGACGTGCGACGGTCTTTACCTGCGACCTCACCAAGGAATATGTCGAGATCAACGGCGACTACAGAAGCTGACGTCTTCGCGCGCAGTCTTTTCCCCGGGGCTTGCAGCTCCCCCGGGGCTTGCAGCTCCCAAAGCTGCTCGCATTGTCGGTAATTGGTTTGGCCTGTTGGGGGTAAGCAGATGACATCGATCGAGACCCAGCCGTCCGCAGGCGATGCCGCGGCTGAAGGCAAGGACAAGCGGATGGTTGATCTTCCGAGCGTACGGCGGCTTGAGGCCGTCGGCTTTCGCGCCTGGCCGGCGGCGTCGGTCCATTATGACGGCAGCTGGCTGATCCGGCTGAATGCTGGCCACGATTCCAAGCGTCTCAATTCGGTCAACCCGCTCGATCCCTCCGATTACCGCGACATCCCTGTTCGATTGGAAAAGGCTGCCAGGCGCTTTGCCGACTACGACCGGCCACTGACCGTGCGACAGACGCCGCTGACGCCGCCGCAACTGATCGCCCACATGGATGCCGAAGGCTGGACCGCCTTCTCCCATAGCACCGTGATGATGGCTGATATCGCCGAGCGCGACTTTGGTGATGGCATTGACCATCTGCCGATCAAGGACGTCGGCCGCTTCGTCGACGCACGCATCCGCATCGGCAAGGAAGACCCCAAGACCAAGGCGGCACTGGCCGAGATCATCAATTCGATCAAGCCGGAGAGCGGGCTGTTCCTGTTCGAGGACGTGGAAAGCGGGCCGACGGCGGTATCGCTCGTCGTTCAGGACAACGATCTCGCGGGCATCATGCTGTTTGCCGTTGATGAGCATTTCCGTCGACAGGGGCTGGGCAAAGCCATGCTCGACGTTTCGTTGCGCTGGGCGCGCCTGCGCGGCGCCAAGAAGGCATGGCTACAGGTCGAGGCAACCAGCGAGGCGGCGTTGGCGCTTTATCGCAGCGCCGGTTTCCGCGATGTCTACAGCTATCTCTACCGCACGCCGAAAGCTTGAATGATGGACGCTATCGGAAAGAAGATCGTTCTCGTCGCGGCTTGCGCCTTGGTGGATTCTGATGGCCGCATCCTGCTGGCGCAGCGTCCTGAGGGCAAATCGCTTGCCGGCCTCTGGGAATTTCCCGGCGGCAAGGTGGAGCCCGGCGAGACGCCGGAGGAAACGCTGATCCGCGAACTGGACGAAGAACTCGGCATCCAGACCAAGGTTGCCTGCCTGGCGCCGCTGACCTTTGCCAGCCATACCTACGACGATTTTCACCTGCTGATGCCGCTCTATGTCTGCCGTCGCTATGAAGGCGTGGCGATTGGGCGGGAGGGCCAGGCGATCAAATGGGTGCGCTCCAAGGCACTGCGCGACTACCCGATGCCTCCTGCCGATGAGCCGCTCATCCCATTTCTTATGGATTTGCTCTGAACCTACCCAAAAACCGACCGATTATTAATCGATCGTTTATCTCCCTCCCGCAAAGATAACTTCAATTCAGTTTCGGTGCGTAACGTTCAGCGAGCGGCGTATCGGTTTCGGACAATGTGGCAAACGAAGCTTGGGAAGGATGCTCCCGTTCGCCGCACCTTCTGCGTTTGTGAGGCTTGGATGGTAGACGACGATTTCTGGAGGACGGTTCAGGAGAAGGACATGGCGACGAGCCAGTCCCGCCGGACAGGCGTGCTCAATCTGTCGCTGCTGTTTGGAACAGCGGTGATTGCACTGACGTTGATCCTGACACCGATGCTGTCCTCGAAGACGGACAAGCGCATGCTGGCGAACACGCCGGTGGACTACGACAATATTTCGACCGGCTCTATCCCCTCGAACGGCACCACCAAGCGCTATACCGTGCGCCGCAGCGTGCTTCAGGAAATGCCGGGTGCGGTCTGCATCATCGATGCCGACGGCAGCAAGAGTGGCTGCTGATCCGGGCGGCGCGTCGGACTGGTTCCTTGCGTGTCTGCCGGTCGGGAAGTGAGTTCCAACCGGGCTGGGGACCTATGGACACGTTGAAGCGCCTTATTCGCGATAGAAGCGCGGCCACAGCGATCGAGTACGGTCTCATCGCAGCGATCATTTCTGTCAGCCTGCTTCTCGGAATGGAGCAGATACAGGCAGCGCTTACGGCCATCTTCGAGCTGTTGACAACGACATTCCAGAACGCAATGAGTTGACGTTGATCGGACCGGACGCTTAGCGCGTTTCCGCTTTGGACGAGGTCGCAGAGCGCGCCACCTCTTTGTTTTTACGCATTTCCTGGCGGAAAACCGCTGGCACTTTTCCTGGAAATGCTCCTAGACCGGTCTTTCCTTCGTCCCAAGAGCCTCCGACAGCCGCTGTTTGGCAGAGCCCGGCTTCAGCGGTTTCTGCTGGCTTTCGTGCGGTGCCCAGCCTGAGAGGTAGACGACGGAGAAGGTCGCGCGGATGCGGCCGTCCGGGTCGGAGAAGCGCTCGGCATAGATTTCCGCAGCCCTCAGGAAAAAGCGCCGGGACACGGGTGTCCGGCTGCGCGCTGTAAGCGGGCTGGTCATGCCCATCGCCCGCAAATCCCGGATCAGCGCGAAGAGCGAATCGTAGCGCACCGTATAGGTCTCTGCGTCCGCCACCGGCAGGGCAAAGCCCGCCCGCTGCAGCAATGCGCCCATGTCGCGAACGTCGGCGAAGGGAACGACGCGCGGGCTTGCGCCCCCGGTCAGCTCGGCCTCGGCGGCAAGCAACGCCTCGCGCAACTCGTTCAGCGTTCCATTGCCGGGAATAGCTGCCAGGAACAACCCGTCCGGCTTCAGCGATCGGCGCGCCTGGATGAAGGCGCCGGGCGTGTCGTTGGTGAGATGCAGCGACAGCGGGGAGACGAGAAGATTGAGTGTCTCGGGCTCGGCCGGGATGCGCTCGAGTGGCGCAATCGCGACCGGCATGGCGGTCGTGCCGAAGCCTGGATCCGTTTCCACCCGCTCGACCGTTCCGACCTTGCCGGTTTCCAGAAGCCGAAGGGCTGTTGCGCCAGTGTAGCCGTGCAATTCCATAGCCCTGTCGAACTGTCGCTCGACGACGCTGACACGGTCGGCCAGCTCCTGTGCGACGATATCGAGGAGGAAGGCTGCCTTGGGGTCGGCATTGCGCAGCGCCCGGCGACGGTGGGCCTCGACAAGGCTCTGGTCAAAGATGATTTCCACGGTACTCTGCTCCGGCAGCATGATTGCTTCCCCGGATCGAAACCGATTAAGGGAGTAAACATGCAGAATTTCAAAGTGCTACAGCGTCCTGCAAAGAAACCCACACGACGGCAAAGTCAACCTCATGAACTGGGAAGAGCGGCAATTTGGCCTGGCGGATTGCCTGGCCTTTCTGCGGCGGATCGGCGTTGATCTCATCGACGTCGTATACCCGCCCGTCTGCTGCGGTTGTGGACGCCTGATGGGTCGTCACCGGGCCGTCTGTGCGCCCTGCTGGTCGACGCTTCAACTGCTCGAGCGGCCCTACTGCGAAATCCTCGGCCTGCCGTTTGCCCATGATCACGGCGAGGGAACGGTGTCGCCCGAGGCGATCGCCGATCCGCCGGTGTTCGACCGCCTGCGCTCCGTTGCGATCCACGAAGGCATCGCGCGTGAACTCGTGCATGGGCTGAAATATCGGGACCGCACCGATCTTGCTCCGATGATGGCGGAATGGATGGTCCGGGCGAGCGATGGTGCCGTCGCCTCCGCGGATGCGATCATCCCGGTGCCGCTGCATGCCTTCAGGCTCTGGGGGCGCAAATACAACCTGGCGGCAGAGCTTGCCCGTTCCGTCGCCGCACTGTCCGGGCGGCCCTACCTGCCGACAACGCTTCGCCGGATCAGGCGCACGACCAAGCAGGTCGGGCTCGGCGCCAAGGCGCGTGAAGACAATGTTCGCGGCGCCTTTGCCGTCACCGAAAGCGGCAAGCAAGGTCTCGTCGGAAAACGCATCGTTCTCGTCGATGATGTCTATACCACCGGCGCCACCGTTTCGGCCGCGACCCGCGCGCTGAAGCGGGCGGGGGCCGGCCACGTCACGGTTTTAACCTTTGCAAGAGCCATGTCCGGTCTTATATGACAAATGGAAGTCCGGCATCGTTGCCGGTGAAGGAGCGGTTAGGAAACATGGCTTCGGTCGTTATTTATACGCGTCAGTTCTGCGGCTATTGCTCGGCTGCCAAAAAGCTTCTGGAAACCAAGGGCGTCTCGTTCCTCGAGCATGATGCAACCTACGATCCGCAGGTGCGCCAGAAGATGATCGAGAAATCGCATGGCGGAACCACATTTCCGCAGATCTTCATCAACGATATCCATGTCGGCGGCTGCGACGATCTGCACGCGCTCGAGCGCGCCGGAAAGCTCGACGAAATGCTCGTCGCCTAGACCGTTGCCGCTTTGGATGGAGTGGCGAAGCGCTCCATCTCATAAGCTTTGCGCATTTCCGACGGAGAGCTGCTTCGTGCCTTTCCGGGAAATGCCCTGAGGAGCCAGACTGCGATGACATTCAAGGCTGCCGCCATCCAGATGTGTTCTGGCGTCGATCCGGCACGAAACGCCGAGACGATGGCACGGCTGGTGCGCGAGGCGGCTGGTCACGGGGCGATCTATGTCCAGACGCCGGAGATGACGGGTGCGCTCCAGCGCGATCGTGCCGGCTTGCGGGCCGTACTCAAGGACGAGGCAAACGATATTATCGTTCGCGAAGCGGCAGCGCTTGCTGGCGAACTCGGCATTCATCTGCATGTGGGCTCGACCGCCATTGCCCTTGCCGACGGCAAGATCGCCAATCGCGGTTTCCTCTTCGGTCCGGATGGGGTGAAAATCTGTGACTACGACAAGATCCACATGTTCGACGTCGATCTCGACAATGGCGAAAGCTGGCGCGAGAGCGCTGCTTACACCCCGGGCAGCACGGCACGCCTTGCCGACCTCGATTTCGGCAAATTGGGCTTTGCCATCTGCTACGATGTTCGCTTCCCCGAGCTGTTCCGCCAGCAGGCGGTTGCAGGCGCAGAGGTGATGTCGGTACCGGCCGCCTTCACCCGGCAGACGGGCGAAGCGCATTGGGAAATCCTGCTGCGCGCCCGTGCCATCGAAAACGGCTTCTTCGTCATCGCCGCTGCACAGGGCGGCGTGCATGAGGACGGGCGTGAGACCTTTGGCCATTCGATGATCGTCGACCCCTGGGGCAAGGTGCTCGCCGCAGCGGGTGCTGCCGGCGAGGGGATCGTGCTGGCTGAAATAGACGTGGCCGCCGTGCATGTGGCCCGCGCCAAGATCCCGAACCTCAGGAATGCCCGCAGCTTTGGGCTGGATCATGTCCTGCCGACCGGAAAAGGAGGCGTTGCCGCTTGATTCGCTACACGCTTTCCTGCGATCAGGGCCACGCTTTCGAGGGCTGGTTCTCGTCGAGTGACGATTTCGACCGCCAGATGGAGCGCAAGCTCGTCTCCTGTCCCACCTGCAATTCCACGTCGGTTGCCAAGCAACTGATGGCACCGTCGGTCGCGACCGCCCGCAAGAAGGAAGCGACGCGGGCATTGGTCATGGACCAGGCGCAGAAGGAAACCGTCGCGAAAATCCGCGAACTCGTCAAGGCGGTGCGCGACAATGCCGAGGATGTCGGTGACCGCTTTCCCGAAGAGGCCCGCAAGATCCACTATGGCGAGACGGATGGACGCGGCCTGATCGGCAAGGCGACCGTGGAAGAGGCTGTCGCGCTTCTCGAAGAGGGCATCGCGATCGCGCCACTGCCGGTGTTGCCCGACGAGGTCAACTGACCTGCAGAGCGCAATGCCTGCTCGCGCCACCGACTTTCAGCGCTCTCAGGCGAAATCTAGCAAACACCCTTTAAAAACAGATCGTTGGTTCCCATTTCCGGATCTTTGTAATCCGGGATTTTGAGCGCTATGGATCTTTCCGACCTTCGCATTTCCACCGACCGCCTGACGATCAGGCATTTTGCGCCTGAGGATTTCGACGGGTTCCATGCCTATCACCGGCTGCCGGAGGTTTACCTCTATCTCTATGCCAATCCGCTTGACGAGGACGGCGCGCGCGCAAAATTCGCCAAGGCGAGCGACCCGCGTCTCGATGCGGATGGCGATGTCGCGGTTTTTGCGGTCGAACGGAGGCAGGATGGCGCGCTTGTCGGCGAGGTGCTGTTGAAGCTCGCCAGCAAGGCGGCGCGGCAGGCTGAAGCCGGCTACATCTTCAATCCGGCATTTTCGGGCAAGGGCTATGCCACCGAAGCGATGCGGGCAGTGCTCGACCTGGGTTTCTTCCAATTGAACTTCCACCGGATCTTTGCCCGTCTCGACCCGCTCAACGCCGGTTCCGTCGGGGTCGTCGAGCGGCTCGGCATGCGCCGTGAGGCGCATCTGATCCAGAACGACCTGTTCAACGGCCAATGGGGGGACGAGTTCATCTACGCGCTGCTTCAGCATGAGTGGCAGGCGCGGCCGAAGGTGGCTTGAGGCGCTACAGCGCCGTGCGTCAAATATGACGCACAAAGGACGCTGTAGCGTTTTAAACTTGCTGCATAATTTTGTCCTTAAAATCGGATCCGATTTAAGGAACTATGCAGTAGCGCTAAAAGCAAAGCCCCCCGGCGAACGGCGTCGGCGGAGGGCTTTGCATAGGATTTGATGCGGATGCGAAGGGCCGGCTGCGTTAGAGCGGGCGCTTGGCGACAATCATGTAATTGACGTCCATGTCCTTCGACAGGTTCCACTGGTTGGACAGCGGATTGAAGAATACGCCGGTGCGTTCGGTCAGTTCCAGGCCGCTTGCCACCAGCGGTTTTTCCAATTCCTCGGGGCGCACGAGCTTTTCATATTGATGCGTGCCGCGCGGCAGCCAGCGCAGAACGTTTTCGGCGGCGAAGATGGCCAATGCCGCCGCCTTCATCGTGCGGTTGATGGTGGCGACGAACATCAGGCCGCCGGGGCGAACCATATGGGCGCAGGTGGTCATGAAGAAATCGACATCGGCGACGTGCTCGACCACTTCCATGTTGAGAACGATGTCGAAGCTTTCGCCCGCTTCCGTGAGGGCTTCGGCCGTCACGGCCCGATAATCGACGTTAACGCCGCTGCCGGCCGCATGGGTCTTGGCAATGCCGATATTCTTTTCCGAAGCGTCCGCGCCGACGACGTCAGCGCCCATGCGGGCCATCGGCTCCGACAGCAGCCCGCCACCGCAACCGATATCGAGCAGGCGCAGGCCCTTCAGCGGCTGCGGGCTCTTCGGATCGCGGCCGAAATGCTCGGCAACCCTGTCGCGGATATAGGCAAGGCGCACCGGATTGAACTTGTGCAGCGGCCGGAACTTTCCCGTCGGATCCCACCACTCGGCGGCCATGGCCGAAAAGCGGTCTACTTCGCTCTGGTCGATCGTCGTGCGCGCTGTCTCGCTCATGCTGCCGTCTCCTTCATTCTGCCTGATGAAGTCGGACGATCGGGCAGGGATGTCAAGAGGCGGACCCTGGCCGCAACAGCGCATCGGGAGCGGCCGCGGGGCGAGCGCCCCGATCAGACATCCGGCTGCGGCTGGTAATGCAGGATGACGACGCCGGACTTGAGCGGTCGCGTGTGGGTGAGCTTGAGGGTGGTGCGCGTCGGCAACGATTTGAACAGAGGCACGCCGCCGCCGAGCAGTACCGGATTGATGCCAAGCCGGTATTCGTCGACAAGGCCCTTTTCCACCAGGCCTGCGGCAAAATCGGCGCTGCCGAAAATGAAGATGGTACCACCCCCAAGCGCCTTCAGGTGTTCGACTTCGGCGACCGCGTCGCCGGTAACGAGCGTGGTGTTGTGCCAGTCGGTGCTTTTGAGGGAGCGGGAGAAGACGTATTTCTCGACGCCGTTCATGAAGGTGGCGATATCGCCTTCGGCTTCGGGCCAGTAAGACGCCATCATCTCATAGGTCACCCGGCCGAAGAGCAGCGTATCGGCCTCAAGCTGGGTCTCGCCGATATAGGCTGCGAGTTCGTCCTCGAAGACGAACCAGCTGATGTCATGGCCTGGTGCTTCGAAGAAGCCGTCGACACTGACCATGTCCCACATGATGACCTTGCGCATAGTCGTTCCTCCCATTCTCCCTTGCCGCTATTTGCGGCACGGTTCGTTGATGAGCGGATCATCGCAAAACTGATTTTATATTGCAAGTGGTTGTATTTTGATATCGGAAAGTCCCGGACGACCATCAAGCCGATCATGGTATCGTCCCGCACTCGACGGCGGGCTTGCGTGAGGAGGGGACATGCACGCGGAAGGCAGAATCGGTTGGGCAGTAGAAATGATCGCACCGCAACCATCGGACTGGCTGCTTGAGATCGGCTGCGGTCACGGTGTCGCAGTTACGGGCGTTTGCGAGAAACTGGCCGATGGGCGGATCGTTGCGATCGATCGCTCTGCGAAGATGATCGCGGCGGCGAAACAACGAAACGCCAGCTATGTCGCGGTCGGCAGGGCAGACTTTGAGGCTATTGAGCTGGCGCGAGCGGATTTTGGCGACGCGCGTTTCGATGCTGCTTTCGCCATCCGTGTCTGTGTCTTTGCAAGGGGCGATCCATCGCGCGAACTGGCGGTACTTGCGCAGGTTCTCAAGCCGGACGGGCGGTTGCTGATCTTTGACGACGAGCCGTCGGGCAGTGCCGAAGACATTTCCAGCCGGATCGAAGCCCGCCTTGCCGATAGCCGATGGAGCGTGGCAAACGTCAGGACCCATCGGGTCGACCGCAGCGACGTCGTTTGCGTGATCGCACGACCGGGTCAATCCGAAAACGGTCGCCTCGGATGAAAGTACTGGACGGCATGGGCAAAGCCCGGGTGCGGTTCCGGCCCGGGCTTCTGTCTGCCCTACCGCTGGGCGTCGACGATCAAAATCATCGGCCGTTCCATCTCTTCGGCGAGATCCGGATTGGCGTCGATCTGCGCCGGCGTCGGGCGCCACTCCTCGACGTGACGGATGGCGAAACCGCCGCGCATCAAGGCGTTGAGCGTGGTGCCGATCGTGCGGTGGTACTTGACCACGCCCTTGGCCAGCCAATCCGTCGTGCGCTGGCCCTCGATGGAATAGTGATCGACCGGCCAGCGCTTCTGCCCGTTTTCCCCGACCTGCCAGCCAGGGTTCAGCGAGGCCATGTAGATCGGGTGCTCGATGGTGAACACCAGGTGCGCGCCCGGCACCAGCGCATCGTAGATTGCCTGGACCAGGCGGTCGAAATTCTCGACATAGTGAAACGCGAGCGAGCTGTAGGCGACGTCAAAGGTGCCGGTTTCGAGCGCAAGATGATCGAGATCGGCGATGCCGTATTCGATCGCCGGATCGGGCGTGTCGCGCCGGGCGCGGGCGATCATGTTTTCCGACAGGTCGAGCCCGAGCACGCGGGCCGCACCCTGCTCGCGCGCGAAACGCGAGAACCAGCCGAAGCCGCAGCCGAGATCGACCACGCGCTTGCCCTGCAAATCCGGCAAGGCGGCGCGGATTGCCGGCCATTCGGCGGCGCCGTCGAGGCCATGGACCGATCGTCCGAGCTGGCTGTAGCCTTCGAAAAATTCCGGTTTGTCGTAGATGTTCTGTGCCATTTCATTCTCCATCAAAAATGCCGATGGACGGCGCACCCGTCAAAAGAAGAACCCCGTCCGTTTCCGGCGAGGCTGCAGGTGCGCGAACGCTCTTTCGTTAGCGTGCTTTATCACCCTGCATCCCGCCTATTGGGATGCCGGCCGAACGCGCAACGATATGGACGTCATGTTCGCACATGGGTCCGATATCGCCCGATCGGGCCGCCTAGTCAAGGTTCTCAAGCAATGCAAAGACCTTAGCGCTGGAGACGGGTTATCAATCGAGATATTCCAACGGATATAACGCTGTGCCATAGTCGCGCCGAACCATCGTCCGCACCTCCATCCCGAGGCTTCACCATGATCAGATCTATCGCCGGTGCCTTCGGCGCCCTTCTTACCCTGATGCCGCTTGCGGTTCAGGCGAAACCCTTCACGGATGCGGCCGGTCGCACGGTCGAGCTTCCCGACCATATTGGCAAGGTGCTGGCGGCCGGTCCGCCGGCCTCGGTGCTGGTCTATGCCATCGCGCCGGAGAAGCTGGCCGGCTGGGTGCGCGAGCCGAAGGAAGACGAAAAGCCCTACCTAATGGAGGCCGTACGCGGTTTACCGACCTATGGCCGCCTGACCGGCAAGGGCGGGACGGCGAATATCGAGGCGGTGCTTGCGGCCAAGCCTGACGTCATCATCGATGTCGGCACGGTGGACGCGACCTATGCCTCGCTTGCCGACAAGGTGCAGAGCCAGACCGGCATTCCCTATGTGCTGATCGACGGTTCGTTCGGCAAAAGTGCCGAGACCTTGCGCAGCCTCGGCGCGATGCTCGGAGCCGAAGAGCGTGCCGGCAAACTTGCCGACTATGCCGACGAAACGCTGAAGGAACTCGGCGAGACGATAGCGGCAGTACCGGCCGACGAGCGGCCCAGGGTCTATTACGGACGTGGCCCCGATGGTCTGGAGACGGGCCTGGCAGGCTCGATCAATCTTGAGATCCTCGAAGCCGCAGGTGCAGTCAATGTCGCGGCCGTTGCCGGCAAGAGCAGTCTCACTCAGGTTTCGCCGGAGCAGCTGCTCGCCTGGAACCCGGAGATGATCATCGCCGCGAGCCCGAAGTTCGCCTCAGCGGTCGCGACAGATCCGGCGTGGAGCAGGGTGCAGGCGGTCGAGAAGGGACAGGTGTTCATCGCGCCGTCGATGCCATTCGGCTGGTTCGATTCGCCGCCCGGCATCAACCGCCTGATCGGGGTCCGCTGGCTTGAGGCACTGCTTTATGGCGGCTTCTACGAGGGTGACCTGAAAGCCGAGACGCGGGAATTCTACAAACTCTTCTACCAAGTGGATCTTGATGACGCGCAGCTCACGAGGCTTGTCAAAGGTGCCCTGCCGGAAACGCAATGACAAAGCAGATCGTTCTGAGGCGAGGGTGGGTCGGTGCACGGTCGCTGGTTGCGATCGCAGGCCTCCTGTCGCTTTCCGCCCTGTCGATGACTGTCGGCAAATTCGACGCGGGCCTGTCCGATCTGATCGGTCAAATCTGGGCAATGGTCGGCGGTACCCCCAGTGATGAGACGGTGGCCACGGTCTTCTGGAACATCCGCTTGCCGCGTGTGCTGGCCGGTCTTGCCGTCGGCGCGGCGCTTGCGGCAGCCGGCGCCACCTACCAAGGCCTGTTCCGCAACCCGCTGGTTTCGCCCGATATTCTCGGGGTTTCCGCCGGCGCCAGCTTCGGCGCCGTTGTCGGCATCTTCCTGTCGTTGCCGGTCGGCGTCATCCAGCTGATGAGTTTTGTCGGCGGGCTGATCGCCGTGCTGTCTGTCTATGCGGTTGCAACAGTGATCCGCAACCGGGATCCGGTGCTCGTTCTCGTTCTGGCAGGCATCGCGGTCGGTGCGCACGTGGGTGCCGGCATCTCGCTGATCAAGATCCTTGCCGATCCCTATGATCAGTTGCCGGCGATCACCTATTGGCTGCTCGGCAGCCTAGCCTCGGTGACATCAGGCGACGTCGTCTCCATTCTTCCCGCGCTTGTCGTCGGCATCATCCCGCTCTTTCTCCTGCGCTGGCGCATGAACGTCATGACGCTTGGCGAGGAAGAAGCGCGTGCGCTCGGCATCGACACCGGCCGGCTGCGCGTCGTGCTGGTGCTGGCGGCAACGCTGATCACCTCGGCTTCCGTCTCGGTCACCGGCATCATCGGCTGGATTGGGCTTGTCATCCCGCATGTGGCGCGCCTCCTCGTCGGACCGGATTTCGTCCGGTTGCTGCCGGTGTCGATGGCGCTCGGCGCCGCCTATCTGCTCGTCGCCGATATGCTGGCGCGCAGCATTGCGATGATCGAGGTACCGCTCGGCATCCTGACGGCGACCGTCGGCGCGCCGTTCTTTCTCTGGCTGCTCGCATCAGGGCGAAAGGGCTGGCAATGAGGCTCGAGGTCGACCAGATCGCCTTTGGCTACGGCAGCCGCCTTGTCGGCCAGGACATCAGCTTCACGCTTGATGAAAACGAGGTACTCGTGCTGTTCGGGCCGAATGGCGCCGGCAAGACGACGCTGTTCAAGACGTTGCTCGGGCTCGTTCCGCTGAGGGCAGGCACGATCCGGCTGGATGGCCAGCCGATCGGCTCCTGGTCCGGCCGCGACCGTGCCTCGCGCATCGCTTATGTGCCGCAGGCGCATGCCGCGCTCTTCCCATTCACGGTCGAGGAACTGGTGCTGATGGGCCGTGCGCCGCATGTGGGCCTGTTTGCAACGCCCGGCCGCCATGACCGCGAGGTGGCCGCCGCCACGCTGGAGCGGCTCGGCATCGACCATCTGGCGAACCGTGCCTATACCGAGATCAGCGGCGGTGAGCGCCTGATCGCCCTGATCGCGCGCGCGCTCGCGCAGGAGCCTTCGATCCTGGTGATGGACGAACCGACGGCAAGCCTCGACTACGGTCATCAGATGCGGGTGCTCGATCGGGTGCGGGAGCTTGCCGGCGAAGGCGTTTCGATCGTTCTGTCTACCCACAATCCCGACCACGCGTTTCGGGTGGCTGACCGCGTGGCGTTGGTGTTCCAATCGCGGATCGTCGCGCTTGGAACACCCGATGCGGTGCTGACCGTGACCGCGCTCAAGCAGCTCTACGACATCGATGTGGTGATCGGCACGCTTGCGGGCAGCGACGCCCGCCTCTGCGCACCACGAAACAACGCCTGAGGAAGGAATACGAGATGGTTCGCGAAAACGAAATCCGGGAAAACGAAGTCTCGATCACGCCGCCGGAGGCAACCGATGCAGGGCTGACCTTCATCGGGCGCATTTCGACGCCCTGGGCGTCAAGGCTCGGCTGCCCGCGACAGGGGCGCCATGACGGGCCGATCTGCCGGATCGAGATCTTTTCGCCCTGGGTCGAGGCGCTGAAGGGCATCGAGCGGTTCGAGCGACTGGAGATCCTCTATTGGCTCGATCGATCGCGCCGCGACCTCGTGTTGCAGAGCCCCGCCAACAATGGCGAGACGCATGGCACCTTCGCCTTGCGCTCGCCAGTGCGGCCGAACCCGATCGGCACATCGATCGTGGCGCTCGAGGCGGTCGAAGACAATGTGCTTCTGGTGCGCGGCCTCGATTGCCTCGCTCATCGACCTGAAGCCCGATCGCACGCTGTTCAAGCCGATTGCACCGCCGCAGCCTGGTGATTTTGAAACCGGCGATGCCGGCACGACCCATTACTGCAAGAAGGCGTGATTGCTCAGTCGATCGCAACCATCACGTCGGAAGCCTTGATGACCCCGTAGGCGTCGCCGCCGACCTTGAGGCCGAGTTCGTCGACGGCTTCGTTGGTGATCGATGCCGTCAGATGGCTCCGCCGCCGAGATCGATGCGCACATGCGCGGTCGTCGCCCCTTTGACGACATCGACGATCTTGCCCTTGAAGCGGTTGCGTGCGCTGATTTTCATGGGTGGCTCCTCCGGTTCGACACGGAGATTAAGGGGGTAAGCACGCCCGTCAAACGGCGACGCGCCACAGCAGTCGCGCGTCGCCTGTCGATCAGGCCACATCGCCTTGTGCGGCCGCGGCGAAGAACGCCTCGGGATCTTCCACTTCGACGAGCCGCCGCTTCTCGATCAACCAGAAACGATTGCCGATGTTGCGCACGAAGCTGCGGTCGTGGGACACCAGCAGGCAGCTGACCTCGTTTTTCATCAACTCGTCTTCCAGCGCTTCCTGGCCCTCGATATCGAGATGGTTCGTCGGCTCGTCGAGCAGGTAGAAGTTGGGCTCGCGCAGGCGGAGCAGCAGCATCGCCAGACGCGCCTTCTGGCCGCCGGAGAGCCGGCCGACCGGTTTGTCCTGCATGTCGATGCCGACACCGGCGCCCGCCAGCAGCGAACGCACCTTCTGATCGCCGAGCGAGAACCGGCGGGAGAGGGCGACAAGCGGCGTTTCCTTGTCCGAAAGACCCGCGAGCGCCTGATCGCTGTAGCCGAGCACCAGGGAAGGCGTGGCTTTCAGCGTTTCGGGTCCGCGCTCCGGCTCCTCGATCGCAGTGCGGATGAGGTTGACCAGCCTTGTCTTGCCGGCGCCGTTTTCGCCGAGCAGGACAATACGGTCGCCCTGGCAGATCCAGCGTTTTCCCGTGCGAAACAGCGGAGTGCCATCGGGCGTTTCCACCTGGATATCATCGAGCGTCACCAGG
Source organism: Ensifer sp. Root127 (assembly GCF_001425225.1). Taxonomy (NCBI): domain Bacteria; kingdom Pseudomonadati; phylum Pseudomonadota; class Alphaproteobacteria; order Hyphomicrobiales; family Rhizobiaceae; genus Ensifer; species Ensifer sp. Root127. The sequence continues at coordinate 15,817 of NZ_LMDX01000025.1, read as the reverse complement.
ATTTTTGCGTGGGTGCCGCGATTGGCGAGCCGGATTACACCGGCCGAACGCTCCTGGTGGGCGGGCTTGGCCGCATCCTCCAGCCGGTCGGCGCGCTGACGCAGCTGTTTGGTCTTTATCGTCAGCAGGTCGCTACCGGAGTTGATGCCGATGTTGTTGAGCTTGGCCGCCTGGCGACGCAATTGCTGCGCCACCTTCATGTCGCGCTGGTAGCGCCGCTCTTCCGAGGCGTCGAATTCATCGACGGCCGCACGCGCCTGCGAATAGGGGAGTGTAAAGACGGGCGATTGGTCTGGACGCAGAAACAGCGTGCGGTTGGTGGTAGCGTCGAGAAAGGCGCGGTCGTGGCTGGCGATCAGCACCGGCACGTCGCGCGGAAGCGCGTTCAACCAGGATTCGAGCCGGGCGATCTTGGCAAGGTCGAGATGGTTGGTCGGCTCGTCGAGGAGCAGCGCGTCGGGATCCGTGACCCAGACGCGGGCAAGGAGGGCCAGCCGCTGCCAGCCGCCGCTCAAGTCCGCGACGGCGCGCTCACGAAGGGCTTCGGGCACCTCGAGCGAATCGAGCACGATATCGACGCGCCAGCTTTCGCTGTCCGCCTGCTCGCTCGACAATGCCGAAAGAACCGCCGCATGGAACGACAACGGCAGCAGCTGCGCCGGCACGTTCTGCTCGACATGGCCGATGGTCAGGCCGCGTGAGCGGGTGATCTCGCCAGCCGTCGGCTCGAAGCTGCCGCCGATCGATCGGAGCAGAGTGGACTTGCCGCGCCCGTTGGCGGCGACGATGCCGAGGCGATCGCCGGCCGCGATCGAAAGGTTGAGATTGGAAAACAGCGACGTGCTGAGGGTGACGGCGAGGTTGCGGATATTGATCAAGGCCATGTTCGTTCGTTCTCTGGACTGCGCGAGCGACGGCAAACATCCGCGGGCGGCAATACATCTGCCGGGTTGGGCGGAGTGTCGGACCCGATGCACGATCGTGCAGTGTTCGGGCCGCTTCGGCTCGGTATGGAAAACGGCGCGGGCGTTCAAACCGAAACGGTTTTCAGCCGCACCACACTGGGGCAGACCAGGAGTAAGATTCGCGAGGACGCGAAGCGATTGTACCGGTCAGCCCTGCAAACGCATCTGCAGGGCGTTGACGGGGCCACGCTGGCGGTGGTGCCGGAAAAAAGTCATCACAACGCAGCCCTCCTTTCACAATCGAGTTGCGCGGAGTGTTTACCATCGACGCGAGCAGTTTTCAACGGGGTGACGGCGGCGGAGTGCGATCCAACACGGCTGTCCGCCCTAGATGCAAAGCTGCAACGCTTTTGGTGGGGCCTTCGTTGCGCCAGGCGACGTCGTTCAGCAATATTGTTGCCAGGCGTGCGGTCAGCTCGCTGGAACGGAGGCCTTATTCCTACCTTCTTGCCATTGCGCCTCGCCCCCCGATCCGCTAAGAGACGCCGCGACTTTCCGCTCCCCGAAGCGGTGATTGGCCGATGTCCGAGAAGTCTCCCAAGCTTTTTGATCGTCGGGCGCCGACGGGAGCGCTTTCCTGTCACGCGCGCTCGCGCGCAAACATCGGTACCGGTAGAGGCGAAATGGCACGCATCGTGATGAAATTCGGCGGAACTTCCGTCGCTGATTTGGACCGCATTCACAACGTTGCCCGCCATGTGAAACGTGAAGTCGACGCCGGCCACGAGGTCGCGGTCGTCGTTTCCGCCATGTCCGGCAAGACCAACGAACTGGTCGGCTGGGTACAGAACATGCCCAAGGTCGCCGGCAGCAATGCGCCGTTCTACGACGCGCGCGAATATGACGCCATCGTAGCGTCCGGCGAGCAGGTGACCTCGGGCCTGTTGGCGATCGCGCTGCAGTCGATGGGCATCAATGCGCGCTCCTGGCAGGGCTGGCAGATCCCGATCCGCACCGACAACGCCCATGGCGCCGCCCGCATCCTCGACATCGAGGGCGCCGACATCATCCGCCGCATGGGTGAGGGGCAGGTGGCCGTGGTCGCCGGTTTCCAGGGCCTTGGCCCGGACAACCGCCTGGCGACACTCGGTCGCGGCGGCTCCGACACGTCGGCCGTTGCGATTGCCGCCGCCGTCAAGGCCGACCGTTGCGATATCTATACCGACGTCGATGGCGTCTACACCACCGACCCGCGCATCGAGCCGAAGGCGCGGCGTCTGAAAAAGATCGCGTTCGAGGAAATGCTGGAAATGGCATCGCTCGGCGCCAAGGTGCTGCAGGTGCGCTCCGTCGAGCTCGCCATGGTGCACAAGGTCCGTACCTTCGTGCGCTCGTCTTTCGAGGATCCCGATGCGCCGGGCATGGGTGACCTTCTCAATCCGCCCGGCACGCTGATTTGTGATGAGGAAGAAATCGTGGAACAGGAAGTCGTAACCGGCATTGCCTATGCCAAGGATGAAGCCCAGATTTCGCTGCGCCGTCTTGCCGACCGGCCGGGCGTTTCCGCCGCGATCTTCGGGCCATTGGCCGAAGCCCATATCAATGTCGACATGATCGTCCAGAACATCTCGGAAGATGGTTCGAAGACCGACATGACCTTCACCGTTCCGTCCGGCGATGTCGACAAGGCGCTGAGGGTGCTCGGCGACAACAAGGAAAAGATCGGCTACGACGTGATCCAGTCGGAAGCTGGCCTGGTCAAGGTCTCTGTCATCGGCATCGGCATGCGCAGCCACGCCGGCGTTGCCGCATCGGCATTCCGTGCGCTCGCCGACAAGGGCATCAACATCAAGGCGATCACGACCTCCGAAATCAAGATCTCGATCCTGATCGACGGACCCTATGCCGAATTGGCAGTTCGCACTTTGCATTCCGCCTACGGTCTCGATAAGAGTTAACCCACAGGTGACTGATTTGGGATTCGCGGCCGTTTCGGCTGCGAATTCGTCCGCCGCCGTCGTCTACTCTTTTTCGGGGGACCCCACGCGATGAGAGACCTTTCCGCAGGTCCGCGCGTTCTCCTCAAGCGGTTGCGCGAACTGATGGCGGAACCGCTCGAGCCACAGGAGCGCCTTGACCGGATCGTGCGCCAGATCGCACAGAACATGGTCGCGGAAGTGTGTTCGGTCTATGTGCTGCGTTCCGACGGCGTGCTCGAACTCTACGCGACCGAAGGTCTGAACAAGACCGCCGTCCACCTGGCGCAGTTGAAGATGGGGCAGGGCCTCGTCGGCACGATTGCCGCGTCCGCACGTCCGCTCAACCTGTCCGACGCCCAGGCGCATCCGGCCTTTACCTACCTGCCGGAAACCGGCGAAGAGATCTATCACTCGTTCCTCGGCGTGCCGATCCTGCGCACGGGTCGGGCGCTCGGCGTTCTCGTCGTGCAGAACAAGGCGATGCGCAACTACCGCGAAGACGAGGTCGAGGCGCTGGAAACCACCGCCATGGTTCTCGCCGAGATGGTGGCGACCGGCGAGTTGAAGAAAATCACCAAGCCCGGCCTCGAACTCGATCTGTCCCGGCCGGTCTCGATCGACGGCAACAGCTATGGCGAAGGCATCGGCCTCGGTTATGTCGTGCTGCACGAGCCGAGGATCGTCGTCACCAATCTTCTGAACGAGGATACTGACCAGGAATTGCAGCGGCTTGCCGAGGCTCTGGGGTCATTGCGTATCTCGATCGACGACATGCTATCGCGTCGCGAAGTGTCGATGGAGGGCGAGCACCGAGCGGTGCTTGAGACCTATCGCATGTTTGCCCATGACCGCGGCTGGGTGCGGAAGCTGGAAGAGGCGATCCGCAACGGCCTGACGGCGGAAGCTGCCGTCGAACGGGTGCAGAGCGAGACCAAGGCGCGGATGATCCGGCTGACCGATCCCTATTTGCGCGAGCGCATGCATGATTTCGACGATCTCGCCAACCGGCTGCTGCGCCAGCTTTCGGGCTATGGCGCCAAGCTTTCGGCGAGCGACTTCCCGACCGATGCGGTGATCGTTGCCCGGGCCATGGGTGCCGCCGAACTTCTCGACTATCCGCGCGAAAACGTCCGCGGCCTGGTCCTTGAGGAAGGGGCCGTCACCAGCCACGTGGTCATCGTCGCCCGCGCCATGGGCATTCCGGTCGTCGGACAGGCGGCGGGTGCTGTCGCGCTTGCGGAAAACCGCGATGCCGTCATCATCGATGGCGACGATGCCAAGGTGCATCTGCGGCCGTTGGCCGACCTGCAGCGCGCCTACGAGGAAAAGGTACGGTTCCGCGCCCGCCGGCAGGCTCAGTTCCGCGCGCTCAAGGATGTCGAACCGCTGACCAAGGACGGCAAGCGCATCACCTTGCAGATGAACGCTGGCCTTTTGGTCGACCTGCCGCATCTGAACGAAGCGGGTGCCGAGGGCATCGGCCTTTTCCGCACCGAACTGCAGTTCATGATCGCCTCGACGATGCCGAAGGCGGAAGAGCAGGAAGCCTTCTACCGCAGCGTTCTGAAGCAGACCGGCGGCAAGCCGGTGACTTTCCGCACGCTCGATATTGGCGGCGACAAGGTGGTTCCCTATTTCCGCGCGGCGGAAGAGGAAAATCCGGCACTCGGATGGCGGGCGATCCGCCTTTCGCTGGATCGGCCCGGCCTGCTGCGCACTCAGCTGCGCGCCATGCTGCGTGCGGCTGCCGGTCTCGAGCTGAAATTGATGCTGCCGATGGTGACCGAGGTCTCGGAGCTGAAGGAAGCGCGCGAGCTTTTGCAAAAGGAAATCGAGCGTCAGTCGAAGCTCGGCGAACAGCTGCCGCGCAAGCTGCAGTTCGGCGCCATGCTGGAAGTGCCGGCGCTGCTGTGGCAGCTGGACGAACTGATGAGCGAGGTGGACTTCGTCTCGGTCGGCTCGAACGATCTGTTCCAGTTCGCCATGGCAGTCGATCGCGGCAACGCCCGCGTTTCCGATCGCTTCGACGTGCTTGGCCGGCCCTTCCTCAGGATCCTGCGCGATATCGTGCGCGGCGGCGAGCGACATCAGACGCCGGTGACGCTGTGCGGTGAGATGGCGAGCAAGCCACTGTCCGCCATGGCGCTGCTCGGTCTCGGCTACCGCTCGGTGTCGATGTCGCCGACGGCGGTCGGTCCGATCAAGGCGATGCTCCTGGCCCTCGATGCCGACAAGCTCGGCGAGGTACTGAACGCGGCGCTCGACGACACCCGCGACCCGACGCCTGTTCGCCAGATCCTCATCGACTTCGCCGCGGCAAACGGCATCCCGGTTTAGATAGATTTGAAGCGCTTTTGTCCTCGTCCGGGCTATGATCCGGGCGAGGCGTAGCGCATTTGGAGTGACACTTGGCAAAGCTTCCCATTGAGAAAATGCGCGAACTGGAACGGCGGTTCGGCGAGATCGAGGCCCGCATGTCGGCGGGGCCAGCGGCCGACGTCTATGTGAAGCTGGCGTCGGAATATTCCGAACTGCAGCCGGTGGTGACCAAGATCCGCGCCTATGAGAAGGCGACGGCCGAGCTTGCCGATATCAATGCCATGTTGGCCGACAGGACGACTGACAAGGACATGCGCGACCTGGCCGAGATGGAAAAGCCTGAGGTCGTCGAGGCAATCGAGCAGCTGGAGCAGGAAATCCAGATCCTGCTCTTGCCGAAGGATGCAGCCGACGAAAAGAGCGCTATCCTCGAAATCCGCGCCGGAACCGGCGGTTCGGAGGCAGCGCTGTTTGCCGGCGATCTTTTCCGGATGTACGAGCGTTACGCTGCGGCCAAGGGCTGGCGGGTCGAAGTGCTTTCGGCGAGCGAGGGTGAAGCCGGCGGATTCAAGGAAATCATCGCCACCGTCTCCGGCCGCGGCGTGTTTGCGCGGCTGAAGTTCGAGTCGGGTGTGCACCGCGTTCAGCGCGTGCCGGATACCGAGGCGAGCGGACGCATCCACACCTCGGCGGCAACCGTCGCCGTACTGCCGGAAGCCGAGGAAATCGACATCGAGGTTCGGCCCGAGGACATCCGCATCGACACCATGCGCTCGTCAGGTGCTGGCGGACAGCACGTCAACACGACGGACTCCGCCGTGCGCATCACCCACCTTCCGACCGGCCTCGTCGTCACAAGTTCGGAAAAGTCGCAGCACCAGAACCGCGCCAAGGCGATGCAGGTGCTGCGTTCGCGGCTCTATGACATGGAACGCCAGCGCGCCGACAGCGAGCGTTCGGCCGATCGCAAGAGCCAGGTCGGCTCCGGCGACCGCTCTGAGCGCATTCGCACCTACAATTTTCCGCAGGGGCGCATTACGGATCACCGCATCAACCTGACGCTCTATAAGCTCGACCGGATGATGATGGGCGAAATCGACGAAGTGGTCGATGCGCTGCTGGCCGATTACCAGGCGAGCCAGTTGGCTCTTCTGGGCGAGCAGCGGGGCTGATGGCGATGACGGCCACGCTCGCGCGCCTCGTGGTGGAAAGCCGGGATCGCCTGACGGCCGCCGGCATCGAACACGCTGCGCTCGACGCGCGTCATCTGGTTTCGGGCGTGCTCGGGCTTTCGTTGACCGATGTCGTGACGCGCGGCAGGGACCTGGTCACGGAGGCCGACGTTGCCAGGGTGAGGGCTGCCGTCGAGCGGCGGAGCGCGCGCGAACCCGTCTACCGCATTCTCGGCGAGCGGGAGTTCTTTGGCCTGCCGCTCAAGCTGTCGCGTGAAACGCTGGAGCCGAGGCCGGATACGGAAACGCTCGTCGATCGCATGATCCCGTATCTGCGCCGCACCGTTGCAACGAAGGGCAGCTGCCGGCTCGTCGATCTCGGCACGGGCACCGGGGCGATCTGCCTGGCGTTGCTTGCCACGGTTCTTGAAGCGCGCGGAACGGCTACCGATATATCTGAGGACGCGTTGGCGACGGCGAGCGCAAATGCCGAGGCGCTTGGCCTTTCGGGTCGTTTCGAGGCTGTGCGCAGCAACTGGTTCGACAAGGTGGAGGGTCGCTTCGACGCCATCGTCTCAAATCCGCCTTATATACCGTCCAATGTCGTCGCAGAGCTTGAGCCGGAGGTGCGATTGCACGATCCTGCCGCAGCGCTCGATGGCGGAGACGACGGCCTTGATGCCTATCGTGCCATCGCCCTTCAGGCCGGTCATCATCTTGAGACAAACGGCGTGATAGGCTTGGAAATCGGTTTCGATCAGAAAGAGGCGGTTGCGGCATTGTTTAGTGCCGAGAACTTCCGTTTGCGCGAAGAAGCCAAGGATTTGGGCGGCAACGACCGGGTTCTGATCTTTGAGCGTAGCTTCGACCGTTGAAAAAATGCTGCACTGGCGCATCTTCTTTCTTGCTGACGCAAAGAAAGGGCTTGGAATCCCAGAGGAAGCGGGCTAGTTTGCCCGCGCACTGGGCAGATGGTCATGGACCTAAGATTCGTTCCGGTATGACCTGGCCACGGGGATTGCTCTCAAGAAAGAGTTGCTAGGGTTCAACAGTGCCTTGTGCAGGTACCTGTTAATTTGACGCCAGTCGGCGCCGAAGCCGCCAATGTGCGGGCTCACCGGCGCACGCTCTGTCGGGCGCGGACAGATCCGGCCGGAAGACGAAACCACATGATCATCATTATCAAGAGAATTCGGGTGAATGTACTATGAGGCCAGGACAGCAAAACAAGCGCGGCCGCGGGCGGAATAACAACAATAACAACAACAATAACAACAGTGGAAATAACAACAATCATAACCGCAAGGGATCAAATCCCCTGACGCGGACCTATGATAGTTCTGGTCCGGACGTGAAGATTCGCGGTACCGCGCAGCATATCGCCGAGAAATACTCGGCACTTGCTCGTGATGCGCAGAGCTCCGGCGACCGTGTCATCGCTGAAAACTACCTTCAGCATGCCGAGCATTACAACCGCATCATTGCAGCCGCACAGGCGCAGATGCAGGATCGCTTCCAGCGCGAAGAACGCCAGGATTTCCGCGGGCAGGACGCCAACGACCAGGATCAGGATCAGGATCAGGACGATCTGGATCAGGGCTACGCCGACGAAGCGCCGGTCCACGTTGTAGCCGCTCCCGCTCCTGTCGTTATCGAGCAGCAGCCGGTGATCGACGGTTCGGGCCCGCAGCCCGTCATCGAAGGCACGCCGGCCGAAGTGGCTATGGAAGAAGAAACGCCAGCGGCTTCCGGCCGTGCGGCCTCGCGTCGCCGCAGCGCGCCGCGCCCGCGCCGTCCGCGCCGCACTGCAGCCGATGAAGGCGAAGCGTCAGGCGACGCGCCTCCGGAAGCGCCGGCACTGGCTGAGTCCGAGTAAGTCTTCCTACAGCGCCGCGCGTCTTATTGGATGCGCAAAGGTCGCTGTAGCACTTTGAATGGCTGCATGTTTTGATCGTTAAATCGAATAGGATTTAAGGAAACATGCAGTTGGGCGGCGTATGCGGCGCGGCAGAAGCGAACATCAAAAGCCCGGTCCGCTCTGCGGCCGGGTTTTTTGTTGCCGGAATTTTGCTCGGAAGACTGCGGACGCTGAAGCGCACCATAATCGCTAGGGCTGGCGATCGTCCCGTGCCGCACGCTCCATTGATCGCCGGCTTCTGGCGTTGTCCATCAGCCGACAGCTTTGACAATCAAGGCTGCGAGATTGGTGGCCGCATCGTCCTCGGTCGTTCGCCCCCGGACGAACTCCCGGGCAATCGCCTCCGCAGCACCGGCAATGCCCGCGCAACGCAGGCGCAGATCATCTTCGGTGAGGGTGGAGAAAGGTGCGATGGCTGCGCCGATGAGCGCGACATAGTCATCGGCGAGTTCCTGCTGCACGCGGTCCATCTCGGCATTGCCACGCAGGGCGCCTGACATCGCCTGCCATTCCGAACCGCTTTCGACGGCACATCCGATGTAGACGGCGCTGATGATGCCGGCGACGGATGCAAGATCGGCCGGGGCGTCCAGCAGCGCTTTCTTCAGCTTATCGGTATGGCGCTCCTCGATCTCGCGCGAAAGCGCGATCAGCAGCCCCTCGCGGGTTCCGAAGTGCTCATAGGCGATCGGCTTGCTGACGCCGGCGCGCTCGGCCAGGTGGCCGAGGGTGAGGGCGTCCGCGCCGCATTCCCGCAAAATTTCCTTGGAGGTTTCGATGAGCTGGGCACGCCGTTCGGGCTTGGCTAGTTTCCTGATCGCCGTTTTCTCCATCGGCTGCTCTCCTCGGGTCGTCCACACTGCCGCATGTTTCCTTAAATCCTATTCGATTTAAGGATCAAAGCATGCAGCCATTCAAAGTGCTACAGCGACCTTTGCGCGTCTAATAAGACGCGCGGCGCTCTAGGCGATAAAATATCCCAATCCCTTGACGGGGCGCGTTTGCTACTTATCTACCGATGGTAACTTACTAATCGTAGGTTGGCAAAATGCCACCTTCTTTCCGTCTAGGAGATATGAACATGTCGAGCAAGTTCTCACCCGTGCTGATCATCGGCGGCTCGGGCGTCGTCGGGTCGCAGGCGGCGAAGGCGATCCGCAGGCTGCATCCCGATCTGCCGCTGGCAATCGGCGGTCGTGATCTTTCCCGGGCGCAGGCCGTCGCGAGCGAGGTCGGTGGAGCGACCGGTGTGCGTGTTGATCTCGACCGCGCCGATCTCGGTCTTGACGACAAGGACGCCTTCAGCGCCGTGGTGATCTTCGTCAAGGACGAAAGGCTGACCTCAATGCGATATGCGCAGGGCAGGGGAATACCGTATATCAGCCTCTCCAGCGGAACGTTCGAGATCGGGCCCGAGGTTGCCCAGTATATCCATGCACCGGACAAGGCGCCGATCCTGCTCGCCAGCCATTGGCTTGCCGGGGCTGCGATCTTCCCGGTGCTCGAAGCGCTTTCGTCCTACGAGACCGTTGACGCGATCCGTATCGGCGTCCTGCTCGATGAGGAGGACATGGGCGGGCCAGCGGCACTTGCCGATTACAACCGCATCACCGGCAACGCGCCGGCATCGCTGACGGTCAAGGACGGCAAGCTGCATTGGGCGAGCGGGCAGGAAGCAAGCGCGCGCTACAAAAGTGTCGATGGTGTCGAGCTTGATGCTGCCGCCTATTCGCCCTTCGACGTCATGGCGCTGGCCACACGTACCGGCGCCAGGGAGATCCGGCTGGATCTTGCCTACAGCGTCTCTGCCAGTCGGCGGCGCGGCGAGCCATTTTCGACGGAGATCACGCTCGAGATCGAGGGGCAGTCGAAAGACGGAGAGTGGGTCTCGCGCCGGCATGAGATCGTGCATCCGCAGGGCCAGGCCCCGCTGACAGCGCTCGGCGTCGCGCTTGCGGTCGAGCGCATGCTCGGTCTGTCCGGGGGCGAAGCGCCAAAGGCCGGTCTCTACCTGCCGGAAGTTTTGATCGAGCCCGCTTACTACGTCTCCCGCATGAAGGAGTTCGGCACGTCGTTTGCCGATCGCTGATCTCAGGGCCGCAGCCGCAGCGCGTTCGCCCGACGCGGCACGGCAATGCCCTGCATCCAAAAGCCGACGGCCGCGCATCGTAAAGACGCGTGGCCGTTTTCGTCCTTCGCAAGATTTCCTAATTGCGACATGCAATCAGCCCTTTAATTTCGAAATTCGCTGCCCCATATTCGCTTCGGACGTGTTGATCCCGCGCAAGGTGTGGATCGACGCCCGATGACAGGTTCGCCGAATGCGGGAACCTGATCCTGAAACACCAGCGGGTGCCGCGTGACGGGCCTGGTGGGCTATGGAGGTAAAGTATGAATATCGAGAAATATTCCGAACGCGTGCGCGGTTTCCTGCAATCGGCGCAGACCTATGCGCTGGCGCAGGGACATCAGCAGTTCACGCCCGAGCATGTGCTGAAAGTGCTGCTCGACGACGACCAGGGCATGGCCGCTTCGCTGATCGAGCGGGCTGGCGGCGACGCGCGCGAAGCGCGCGCCGGCAATGATGCTGCACTCGCCAAACTGCCGAAGGTTTCCGGCGGCAACGGTTCCGTCTATCTGTCGCAGCCGCTCGCTCGCGTCTTTTCGAGTGCGGAAGAAGCGGCCAAGAAAGCCGGCGACAGCTTCGTCACCGTTGAACGCCTGCTGGTGGCCTTGGCGATCGAAAGCTCTGCTGCCACGGCCGACGTCCTGAAGAAGGCCGGCGTGACGCCGACCAAGCTCAACCAAGTCATCAACGATATTCGCAAGGGCCGCACCGCCGACAGTTCCAATGCCGAGCAGGGGTTCGACAGCCTGAAGAAATATGCCCGTGACCTGACGGCCGATGCGCGCGAAGGCAAGCTCGACCCGGTGATCGGCCGTGACGACGAAATCCGTCGCACGATTCAGGTGCTGTCGCGCCGGACCAAGAACAATCCGGTCCTGATCGGTGAGCCCGGCGTCGGCAAGACGGCGATTGCCGAGGGCCTCGCCCTGCGCATCGTCAATGGCGACGTCCCGGAGAGCCTGAAGGACAAGCGGCTGATGGCGCTCGACATGGGCGCGTTGATCGCAGGCGCGAAGTTCCGCGGCGAGTTCGAAGAGCGGCTGAAGGCCGTGCTCAACGAAGTGCAGGCGGAAAACGGCGAGATCATCCTGTTCATCGACGAAATGCACACGCTGGTCGGTGCCGGCAAGGCGGAAGGGGCGATGGATGCCTCCAACTTGCTGAAGCCTGCGCTTGCGCGCGGCGAGCTGCATTGCGTCGGCGCGACCACGCTCGACGAATACCGCAAGCACGTCGAGAAGGACGCAGCCCTTGCCCGCCGCTTCCAGCCAGTGATGGTCGAGGAGCCGACAGTCGAGGACACGATCTCGATCCTGCGTGGCCTGAAGGAAAAATACGAGCAGCACCACAAGGTGCGGATTTCCGATTCCGCGCTGGTTGCCGCCGCTACGCTGTCCAACCGCTACATCACCGACCGGTTTCTGCCGGACAAGGCGATCGACCTGATGGACGAGGCGGCCTCGCGTCTGCGCATGCAGGTGGATTCCAAGCCTGAAGAGCTCGACGAACTCGATCGCCGCATCATGCAGCTGAAGATCGAGCGCGAAGCGCTGAAGAAGGAAACCGACACCTCGTCGAAGGACCGGCTGGAAAAGCTCGAGCTCGATCTGGTCTCGCTCGAAGAGCAGGCATCGGCGCTGACGGCCCGTTGGCAGGCGGAAAAGCAGAAGCTTGGCCGCGCCGCCGACCTTAAGAAGCAGCTCGATGAAGCCCGTAACGAACTGGCGATCGTCCAGCGCAAGGGTGAGTTCCAGCGCGCCGGAGAGCTGACCTATGGCGTCATCCCCAAGCTCGAGAAAGAGCTTTCCGACGCCGAAAGCCAGGAGAACGCCAACGCCAATCCGATGGTGCAGGAGGTCGTCACCCCCGACAACATCGCCCATGTGGTTTCGCGTTGGACCGGTATCCCGGTTGACAAGATGCTGGAAGGCGAACGCGACAAGCTGCTGCGGATGGAAGACGAACTGGCGAAATGGGTCGTCGGCCAGGGCGATGCCGTCCAGGCGGTATCGCGTGCCGTTCGCCGTGCCCGTGCCGGCCTGCAGGATCCGAACCGGCCGATCGGCTCGTTCATCTTCCTCGGCCCGACCGGGGTGGGCAAGACCGAGCTGACCAAGGCGCTCGCCCGCTTTCTGTTCGACGACGAGAGCGCGCTGCTGCGTGTCGACATGTCGGAATACATGGAGAAGCACTCCGTTGCCCGGCTGATCGGCGCACCTCCCGGCTATGTCGGTTACGAGGAAGGCGGAGCGCTGACCGAATCCGTCCGCCGCCGGCCCTATCAGGTCGTGCTGTTCGACGAAATTGAGAAGGCGCATCCGGATGTCTTCAACGTGCTGCTGCAGGTGCTCGACGACGGCCGCCTGACCGATGGTCAGGGTCGCACCGTCGACTTCCGCAACACGATGATCATCATGACCTCGAACCTGGGTGCGGAATATCTGACCGGCCTTGGCGAAGACGAGGACAGCGATGTCGTTCGCGACCAGGTGATGGACGTCGTCAAGTCGGCCTTCCGGCCGGAGTTCCTGAACCGCGTCGACGAGATCATCCTGTTCCACAGGCTGCGTCGCTCGGAAATGGGCGCGATCGTCGATATCCAGCTCGCACGGCTGCTCAAGCTGCTTGCCGAGCGCAAGATCACGCTGGAACTGGAAGATGACGCCCGGACGTTCCTGGCCGAAAAGGGCTACGATCCCGCCTATGGCGCTCGGCCCCTGAAGCGGACGATCCAGAGGTATCTTCAGGATCCGCTGGCCGAGAAGATCCTTCAGGGCGAGTTCCCGGATGGATCCACTATCAAGGTTCTTGCCGGCTCCGACCGCCTGAACTTCAAGCGTGGCGCCGGCTCGGAAAGAGAAGCCGCCTAAACCGCAGAAACTTGAAAAGGCCGCCCTTCGGGGCGGCCTTTTTCGTTCATGCCTAGGAATTCTGTTGCTGTGGGGATCGCGGTGACCGCCTCTCGAAGCGTTAGCCGTCGACGAAGGGGGGATCTCACTGGCTACTTGCTGGCCACTTCGCTGCCGTTGCCGTCCTTGTTCAGCAACTCGTCGATGCGGTCGCGTTCCTTCTCGAACTTCGCAAGCGCGTCACCACCCAGTGATTTGCCGCCCGGCAGGCGGATGCGCAGCGGATCGACCTTGTTGCCGTTGACGATCAGCTCGTAGTGCAGATGCGGACCGGTCGAAAGACCTGTCGTGCCGACCCAGCCGATCACCTGGCCCTGAACCACTTTCGCCCCGGCCTTGACGGTCTTGGCGATCGCGCTCTGGTGATTGTAGGAGGAGACGTAACCGTTGGCGTGGCGGATCAGCGTTTGGTTGCCGTATCCGCCGGAATCCCAGCCAGCCTTCTCCACCGTGCCGTTGCCGGCGGCGATGATCGGCGTGCCGCGGGGGGCCGCCCAATCGACGCCGGTGTGCATACGCGAGAAGCCGAGGATCGGGTGGCGGCGCATGCCGAAGCCGGAGCGGAAGTGGCCGTTCGGCACGGGGTTGCGCAGCAGGAACTGGCGGATGCTCTTGCCTTCGCCGTTGAAGTAGTCGATCGAATTGTCGTCCGGATCCTGGAAACGGTAGAAGGTCGTCTCGGCATCGCCGAACTTCGCCTTGACGTAAAGCAGTTCGGAATCCGCCGTCGCCAAGCCGCGATCGTCGGTGACCGAGAAGAAGGCTTCGAGCGAATCCGTCGGCTTCAGCTGCGCCTGGAAGTCGACATTGCTGGCGAGCAGCTTGACGACGAGCCCGACCATGTCGGCGTTCATGCCGTAGGAGAGCGCGGCGCGATAGATACCGTCATAGACGCGCGGCAAATCGTGGGTGCTGGTGATCGTCGGCGTGCCGTTGTCGTCGAAGGCGGTCGCGACCGCGTCGAGCTTGGGCGGTTCGGCGCCGGGAACGAAGCGGCCGTTGTCGTCGACGGCCATCGTCAGCACATGGCGGTTGCGCGAATAGATGGTGGCGCGGACGATGCGGGCTTCTTCGCCCTTCTGGATGATGCCGATGCGCAGGACGTCGCCGTCGTTGAGTTCCTTGGCGCCGAGCGCTTCGCCGATATAGCCGGCAGCATCTTCGGCCTGCGCCTTGGCGTAGCCGGCATTGACCATGGCGGTCGCGATGTCGGTCTTGCGGCGCACCGGAATGATGTCGTCGGCATACTCAGTGCTTTGTTCGTTGATGCTCTCGTAAGCCGCATCGCTCTTGTTTTGCTCGACGATGCGTGCGGTCAGGCCCTGGAGAAGATCGAGACCGTCGCTATCGGAGGCGAAACGCTGCGGGTCAACATAGAAGAGCGAAGCGACCTGGGTGCTGCCCTCGGTCAGGACCGAACCGTTGGTGCGAACATTCTCCTCGACCTCGTCGAGAGACATCGAGTTGTCGAAGGTCAGGCTGGAGCCTTTGATCGGAAAATCGACCGTTTTCAGCGCCACTTCGGAATCGACGTTGGAGCCGTAGAGCGTGCCGGTACGCGCGACCTGCGGTTCGGCATCGGCGTCGTCGGTGGAGAAGATCGCCAGCGGATCGAAGTCCGGATAGCTGTCGGAAACCTGGTGGTTGGCGGCAAGCGCCATCTTGACGTGAACGAAGGGCTGTTTGCGCACCACTTCCTTCTCGCCGTCATGGATCATCGTCGAGACTTCCATGACGGTCTTGTCAGCCGGCTTGGCAACGATGTTGGGCGAAAGGATGCGGCTGCCGCGCTTGGCATTGACTGGGGCGTTGCCGCCGTTCGATGCGTCGAGTGCTGCGTAGGCTTCGGCCGGGATTGCCAGCTGCTGGCGACCGTCAAGCGCTGCAAAAAGCGCGACGCCCATAAGAAGGCTGGAGGTGATGCCGGTCAGGAAGGTGCCGGAAAGCCAGCGCAACGAAATCTCGCGTCTGTCCGGTGCGCGCCGGCCGTCCGCAAGGATCGGCGGTTGGTCGCCGAGCGACCGGACCATTTTCTTGTCGGTGATCATTCCGAGCTGGGGGCCCCTGATTTGTCTTGCCGTATTCTTGCAGGCGATACGTTGCGCGAAGATGTGCATCTTTCGCACACGGGAGTCAAATCCATGAGGGGAGGACAGGTGAGGGGGTGCACACCCTATAATATGTGCATCCGCGTTCCCCAGGCGCCCCCGCGTGACGCACCGATAATTTCGCTTAGATCGGTGGATTGTGAAGAAGTAAGGGCCAAAATGTGTCTCCACAGGCCGTTCGGAGGCGTCCGAAAGTTTTTTCGGAGTGAAAAGCCCGCATTTCCGGGCTTTGTCAGAAAACTGTCATTTATTTTGAAATTGCCTGTTGACGTGTTCGATGTGTGGGGTCTATAAGCCCGATCACTGAACGAGGGCGGCGGCGCTGCTGGCGACGATGTCCTTCGTTTTAAGGTTTCCTTGATTGGCGGATGCTGATTGG
>NZ_LMDX01000024.1:0-96918 GCF_001425225.1 Ensifer sp. Root127 | reverse complement strand
AACCGCATAGCGGTTTACCGAGATGGCGCGGGGTGGAGCAGCCCGGTAGCTCGTCAGGCTCATAACCTGAAGGCCGCAGGTTCAAATCCTGCCCCCGCAACCAAATCAAACAAAAGCCCGCAAGACCGAAAGGTCCGCGGGCTTTTTGTTTGTCTCGTAACGGCGCGACGAGTTGATCGCCTCAAAAGCGGCCCGCAAGCAGGCGCAAGCCGACGAAACGGCACAGAAATGAACGCGAAACCAACTCTGTGTTTCGGCCGTCGGGAGTGAAAGTGCCGGTCATTCTGCCATCAGGCCCGAACCGCACGGCGACACCAAGAAGATGACCGACGATATCATCAAGGCCCTGCACGCGGCAGGCTTGTGCGATCAACCGAACGCGTTGGTAGCTGATCTTTCGTTGGAGCCAGCAGCCGACGGTCAGGTCGGTCACGATACCGCCTGCGTCCCGATGGGCCTGAACCGACCAATCGCCAGGCGGGGCAGCGTCCATCAAGCGCCTTGTCGTTATTATCCAGATTTCGTCGGAGAGCGGATATATCGGCTCCATCGGACCAGTGCCCAACATGCCTTCGAAGACCGCGTAGGTGGCGCCGTCGCGGGTCTCGATCCCGAGATAGGTTTCCAGTTCCTCCGACCAATAGCGTCCAGCAATCCCGCCTCGGTCGGCCCATTTGACAGGGGGAAGGGAGCGGGCGACCACGTCTAGGTTTTCGCTCTGGCGGCGCATGACCTTCCTTTTGAAGCGTGAGCCCTTGGTCATGGGCGACACCGTCTGCGGTGACCATAACCCCTGCCGCCGACGGCGCATAATGGAGCTTGACGCCGGGCGGATCCTGCACGGTTATGACGACCAGCCCTTGTTCGTCATTCAGTCAAAGTCCGTCCCAATCTTCGGCGCGGACAGGCTGGGGACTGGTAACGCGGCCGGGAGCCGCGTCCAGAAGGGCTGTGGCGGCCGAGAGTGTGCTGGTGTCATGGTTGAACATCAACACCACCGAAAGCCGCTCCGCCGCCGCGTGCAGCCACTGAAGCCGCGCAGACCGCTGCCAAGATCGGTCACCTTGATGCCGCCGACGTCATCCCAGCGCAGGCCATACCCGTAGCTGGCGAGAGATTCGTCGCGAAAAGTCACCGGGGCCGACAAGCGGTTGTAGAGGCAGCTCGGGTCGTCGATATGGGTTTCCCAGGTCTGCATGTCGTCGAGCGAGGCCGCAATACCGGCATCGCCGAACCCGTGGACGCCGTTCTCAGCCGACAGGAAACCGTCGTCGTTGCCCTCCGTGAGAGTAGGCAGCCCATGCGCGGTCGGGATGGGAACGGGTGCGGGTGTCTGAGATGGCTGCTGACCGAGATCATGCGGATCGACGGTGAAAGCACAGATGCGAGGTAGGTTCGGCAATTGCCAGAAAGGCGAGCAGATCCTCTTTCGAGAGCGCGGCGCAACCCGCAGTCGGCGAATAGGTCGGTCGGGCGACATGCAGAAAGATCGCGCTGCCCGCGCCGGCGACCGGCGGGTCGTCATTGTGTCCCAATACGACAACAACGTCATAGAGATCGTCCTGTCGCCAAAGCTCTTCATGGCTGGCGGCGAAGGGTAGCTTCACCTGGCGATTGTAGTCTGGGTGCGAGGGGGCGTCGCACCAGCCGTCCAACCTGTCGATCTCATGGCAGGGGAACCGCGTTGTCGGCTTGGCCATCCGGTCTGCCCGGTAGAAAATCTGGCGGATCGGCCAACGGCCCATGGGGCTGACGCCATCGCCCTCGACCTTGTCTGTATGCAAGCCGCCGCGGCCAACGGCGCAGCGCCAGCGCTTGTCTCCAAATGTGGCCTGCCAGCCGTCCCCGTCTCGCGAAACGATCAGATCCACGCTCAGCTCCTTCCTTCTTGAAATCTCACAGACCCAGGGGAAAATGACACGCGACTGGCCGGCCGCCCTGATCGGACAGGGCCGGTTCCTCCGTCCTGCAGATCGCCTGAGCGTAAGGACAGCGCGTCTGAAATCGACATCCGGTCGGCAAGTTCATCGGGCTCGGAATGTCGCCGACCAGCAACGGCTTTTCGCGGTTCCGCTGATGTGGATCGGCGCGCGGAACCGCCGAAATTAGAAACATCGTGTAGGGGTGACGCGGATTGGAAAATATCTCCTCCGTCGTGCCGACCTCCACCATCCGCCCCAGGAACATCACGCCGACGCGGTCAGCGAACTGGCGAACCACGCTCAAATCGTGCGTGATGAACAGATAGGTCAGCTTCAGCTGCTCCTGAAGATCGCGGAGCAGGTTCAGGACCTGCGCCTGAATCGAGACGTCCAGCGCCGAAACGGCCTCGTCGCAGACCACGAATTCAGGGCTGTTGGCGAGAGCGCGGGCGATGCCGATGCGCTGCCGTTGCCCGCCGCTGAACTGATGCGGGTAACGGCGCAACAAGGTTCGCCGCAGCCCGACCATGTCGAGCAGTTCGCCGCAGCGTTCCTCGATCTGGGCCTCTGTTCCGAAGCGGTGCGTGCGCAGCGGTTCGGCCAGAATGTCCTTGATCCGCATCCGGGGATTGAGCGAGGCAAACGGGTCCTGAAAGACGATCTGGAGCTTCTTGCGCATCGCCCGCATCGCTGAATCGTTCAGCGCGTGAAGGTCCTGGCCGCGATACCGCACGGTGCCTGCGGTCCGGTCGAGGAGCCGCAGCATGACACGGCCAAGCGTGGTCTTGCCGCAGCCCGACTCGCCCACCAGCGCGAATGTCTCTCTCTCGTAGATATCCAAACTGACGCCGTCCACGGCACGGATCACCTGATCCCGTCGGCCGAAGAAACTTGTACCGATAGGATAGTGCTTGCTAAGCCCGTCGGTTGAGATGAGGACTTCGCTCACAGCTTTCCTCCCTGTTTGTCGTGAAGCCAACAGCGGGCCTTGTGACCATTGCCGAGATCCGTCAGTTCGGGTTGCTGCACCCGACAGATGGGCATCGCGTCCCCGCATCGGGGATTGAAACGACAGCCCGTGGGAAGTTTGGCGAGGTTGGGCACCACACCCGGAATGCTGTTCATGCGTTCCGCCGAGCGCTTTTCCGTCGCCTTCGGGATCGATGCGAGAAGTCCGCGCGTATAGGGATGCGATGGCCGGTCGAAGAGGTCGAAGACGTTGGCTTGCTCGACGATTTGGCCCGCATACATCACGTTCACCTCGTCGCACATCTCTGCGATGATACCGAGATCATGGGTGATCATGACGATCGCGGTGCCGACCCTGTCGCGTAGCGCCATCATCAGCCGCAAGATTTGCGCCTGTGTCGTCACATCCAGCGCGGTCGTCGGCTCGTCCGCGATGAGAAGCTTCGGTTCGCAAATCAGTCCCATGGCGATCATCGCCCGTTGCCTGAGACCGCCCGACAGCTGGTGCGGATAGACGTCGAGACGCGCCGCAGGTTCCGGTATGCCCACCGTTTCGAACATGTGCAGAACCTTGTCGCGGATAGCACGCCGACCGAGATTCGTGTGAATCGAAAGAGGCTCTCCGACCTGCTGGACCATGGTTCTCACCGGGTTCAGGGATGTCATCGGCTCCTGGAACACCATCGATAGTTGACGGCCGCGGTTGCGCCGCAGTTCTTCGGCGTTCAGCCGTGTCAGGTCGGTGCCGTTCAGCATAATGCTGTCGGCGCTTACCTTTCCCTGGGGGGATGCCACCAGCCCCATCAGCGACAGCGCCGTCACGCTCTTGCCGGAGCCGGATTCTCCCACCAGTCCCACTATTTTGCCACGGCCGACGTCGAACGACACGCCGTCGACAACCTTGACGGAGCCGCGCTGGGTCTGGAATTCCGTGCGCAGGTTGCGCACGCTTAACAATATGCTCTGATCTGTCATCGCAGCGCCCGCTAGTCTTTCATGTAGGGATCGAGCGCGTCGCGCAGCCCGTCACCGACAAAATTGAACGCCAGCACCGCGACCAGGATTGCCACCCCCGGAATGATCGCGACCAGCGGTGCCGAGAAGAGGTATTCCTTGCCCTTTGCCACTAGCAACCCCCAGCTCGCTTCGGGTGGCTGGACGCCCACGCCGAGGAAGCTGAGGCTCGATTCCCACATGATCGCCTCGGGAATGCTGAGCGAAAACAGGACGATCAGCGTCGGGATGACATTGGGGAAGAGGTGGCGAACCATGATCGTCACTTTGCTCGTGCCGTTCGCGCGCGCCGCCTCGATGTATTCCTTCTCCTTGAGGGCGAGCGTTTGGGAGCGCACGACCATCGCCACACCTGCCCAGCCGACGAGGCTCAACGCGATGAAGATGTTGAAGAGGTTTGCGCCCAGCGTGTACATCACGACCATCGCCAAGAGCAGCGACGGGAAAGCGAGCATGGTATCGGCCAGGCGCATGATGACGACATCGGTCTTGCCTCCGAAATATCCGCTGATGATGCCCATTACGGCCCCGATCACCAGAGAGATGAAGCTCGGCACGATGCCGACGACCAACGAGATCCGGGCGCCATAGAGAATCCGTGTCAGAAGATCCCGGCCAAAATTGTCTGTCCCGAGCCAATAGGTGGTGGACGGCGGCAAGAACTGTTCGTCCAGCGCGACGCGATAGGGATCGTGGGGGCTGATAAGCGGAATAAAAATCGCAACGAAGACCAGAGCGCCGACCAGGATCAGCCCGATCACCGCCATGCGGTTTCTGCAAAAGACCCTGACCGTCTCACGAAAGAAGCTGTCGCTCTCGCTCGTATCGGCAAAGTCTTCCGTTGTTTCGGAAAATTGCGTCACTTCGATCCTCCCTTCATTTGGTATCGAATGCGGGGGTCGAGAACGGAGTAGAGAATATCGGCAATCAGATTCCCCATAATGACAAGGGTAGTCGCAAAGAGGACCGACCCTTGTAGAAGCGGCATATCGCGCGCCTGAATGGCGTTGACGGAGATGCGGCCGACGCCGGGAATGCCGAAGATCGCTTCGGTGATGACCGCGCCGGACAGAAGGGTGGCAACCTGGATCGCCATGATAGCCACCACGGGAATGAGCGCGTTCTTGAGTGCATGCCGCTGAATTACCAGGATCTCGCGAAGTCCCTTGGCCCGGGCCGTTCGGATATAGTCAAGGCGCATCACTTCCAAGAGGCTGGATCGAGTCAAACGGGCGATCACGCCTGCGGAGCTCCACCCCAGAACCATGGCGGGCATGATCACATATTCGAAGCCGTAGAACCCCGATACCGGCAGCCATTTCAGTTTCAAGGCGAAGATGTACTGCATCAGCAGGGCGGACCAGAAGATCGGCATCGACACGCCCAGAAGCGAGAAGCCCATGAAGAAATGGTCGAGCTTGGAGCCCCGCCGAACCGCCGACAGAATCCCCACGGGGATGCCGATGACCCAGGAAACGATCGCCGCGCTGGCTGCGAGGAGAAGCGTATTCGGGAAGGCGTGGAGTATGAGTGTCGTCACGTCCCGGTTGAGCTTGATCGACACGCCGAGATCGCCCTGCAGCGCGGCGAAAAGGAACCTGAAATACCGCGTGAGCAGCGGATCATCGAGGTGCATCTGGGCACGTACGCGGTCGATCACGTCGGCGCTCGCATGTTCCTTCATCATCAGCGCAATGGGATCGCCGGGGATCACATTGAGCATGATGAAAAGCAACGCCGTGATGGCGATCAGAACGGGGATCGAAATCGCGATGCGCTTTATCACGAAGATCAGCATCGAAAGAAATCTTTCATTGGGTCTCACTGAGGCGAGAGCTGCAAGGAGATACCTGCCAGAGAAGGCGCACTGGCGACAAGCGCGCTCAGATGGGGCGGGCACCGATGAACAACGCCCGCCACCTCGAATGCCTTATTCGACTTCCATCTTATAGTAGCTCATGTCGCTCCAGCCGTTCCACGGCACCACGAAGTTCTTCACCCGCGGCTGGACGACGTAGGCGTGATCGAGGCTGAACATCGGCACCCAGGCCGCGTCTTCCTGCACGATCCGATCGGTCATCTTCTGATAGAGTGCGCAGCGTTCCTCGGGATTGGTCATCGACCGTGCCTTGTCGAGAGCCGCGAAGACTTCAGTATCGTTGTTGTTGTAACCACGAACCGCTGTCCCGCTCTTGCTGAAGAACGTGTAGAAGAAGTTGTCCGGATCGTTGAAGTCAGCGGACCAGTTTTGCGTGTAGTTGTCGACCGTCCCGGCCTTGCGGCTCGCAAGATAGGCCGACTCGTCCATCGTGTTGATCTGGACGTTGAAGCCGGCTTCCTTAATCTGGGCCTGAATGATCTGGTTCATGTCAGACCATTTCGAAGACCAGCTGCTGACCTGCGCAAGCTTGATGTCCACGCCGTTGGGATAACCCGCTTCGGCCAGAAGTTGCTTGGCCTTGCCCGGATTGTATTCGATGGGCGTGGCGGCGGCGTAGCAGGTAAGGCCACGCGGCATCACGCCGTTTTCAACCATGCCCTTGCCGTAGAAATTCTTCTGGAGAATTTCCTCGCGGTTGATGGCCATCTGGAATGCCTTGCGGACGCGCACGTCGTCAAAGGGCTTCAGCGCCTGGTTGATGTGATAGTAGTACATGCCGACGCGCGGACCCGCCCGGACCTGGCCCTTCCACTGATCGCTGCTGGTGAAATAAGGCAACTGCGTCGGAGCGTAGTCAACGTCGAAGACGTCCAGTTCGTCAGATTCAAAGAGAAGCCGCAAGGTCTCCGAATCTGCGACAACGCGGATGATGATCTGGTCGAGCTTGGGACGACCACGGTAGTACTGGTCGTTGGCTTCGAGAACCTGATTGTCGTTCAGATTGTATTCCGTCAACTTGAACGGACCAGTGCCGTTGGTCGTTTCAGGCGTGAGACCGTACTGGTCGCCCAACGGTTCGGTGAACTTCCGATTGTAGATCGAGGCGGCCGGGGCGGCCATAAGAGCGGTGAAGGCCGCGTAGGGGTCGCGCAGAACGATCTTGACAGTGTATTTGTCTACCGCCTGCAATCCACGGACGGTGGTGGCCGTGCCGTCCAGACGCTCCCTGGCGCCATCGACGAAGTCGAGAATATCGGTGCTAAGGGCCTTGGTCTTGGGGTCGAGCATCCGGTCGAAGGTGTAGACGACGTCATCGGCCGTCAGTTCCTCGCCATTGTGGAAAAGGACTCCCTTGCGCAGATGGAACGTATAGGTCTTGCCATCCTCCGAAACTTCCCAGCTTTCGGCGAGGCCGGGCACCAGCTTCGATTGGCCAGGGCCGCTCGTTTCCGCTTCGATAAGCCGGTCGTAAACATTCAGCGGCAGGGTGTAGAAATCCTGCGTCATCTGCACGTCGACGGTCTTCGGATCCTCTTGGTAGGCGATTCGCAATACGTGATCTGCCGCCAGTGTGGGCGAGGCCAGGGCAAGCGTGACCAGCCCCGTCGCCATTAGAAATTTGACCTTATTAAGCATTTGTCCGTCCTTCTTCCTTTTTCTTGGTTCCCCATCCGGGTCGACGTGCACGACGAATGTCGCCGCGTGCCTCCCCGACTGTTCCGTTTCCGGATCAGTTTCCAGTTCAGTTTGTGCCGATTGTCACCGGCGTCCTGAGCGCCTCGTCCGAGACCGGTTGAGCTGACCTGGTCGCTTCCTGCCCTTCCGGAACAGGAAACTGCCACCTTCCCGCTTGCTCGAGCCTCAGCATCTCGCTGATATTTTGCCTACGCCGTATCGTCCGGAACCGGCTGCCCTCCACGAGGACCTCGGCCACGAGATCACGGGAGTTGTAGGTCGAGGCCATCGACGCGCCATAGGCGCCGGCGCAATCGAACGCCAGCAGATCGCCCGCGCGCATCTCGCCAAGTCTATTATACGTCCCGAATTTGTCGGAGCTTTCGCAGATCGGACCTACGAGGCTGTAGTGAGGGGAGGCCCGATCCGTGCGCGGCACGTGAAGAGTTAAAACGGGATGCTGCGCGTCGTAAAGCGCCGGACGCATCAGGTCGTTCATCCCGACGTCCAGGATGGCCATGGGCCCGCTTTGCATTTCCTTGAGGTAAAGAACCTCCGTCACCAGTAACCCCGCCCGTCCGACCAGCCATCGACCGGGCTCCACAGTCAGTTGGCAGCCAAGGTGGCCGACTGTCTCGGCAATGATTGCAGCATATTCTGCGATGTCGGGACCCGGCGTGTCGTCCGAGGCGATGCCTATCCCGCCGCCAAGATCCAGACGCGGCACGACCAGTCCTCTCCCGCGCATGAACATTACCAGCTCGGCCATTGCCGAAAAGGCACGTCGGAACGGCGACATGTCGTGAATTTGCGATCCGATGTGAACGGCGACGCCCAACACCTCGAGTTCCGGCATCGCCGCTGCCTCGGCATAGAGGTCGGCTACATCGCCGATCGGGATTCCGAACTTACTGTCCTTGGTTGCCGTCGTGATCTTTGCGTGTGTCTTTGCATCGACGTCGGGATTCACGCGAAGCGTGATCGGCGCGCGCTGGCCAAGTCCTCGAGCAACCTCGGCCACTGCGGTGATTTCAGCTGCCGACTCGACGTTGATCTGGTGGATGCCGACCTCAACTGCGCGGGCAATCTCGGCGCGCGTCTTTCCAACCCCGGAGAAGATGATCTTCGATGCCGGCACTCCCGCGGCGAGGGCGCGCTCAAGCTCTCCGCCGGAAACGATGTCCATGCCGCAACCAAGTTCCGCCAGCAAGCCAAGCACGGCGATGTTGCTGTTGGCCTTGACCGCGAAACAGATCGAAACGCCGATCGGGTTAACGGCAGACGCGAGATACTTGTACGCCGATCGGATGGCATCTGCGGAATAGCAGTAGAAAGGGGTCGGCACGGCCCTTGCCACGGCGCTAAGACATACATCCTCGATATGCAGGCCGCCAGCCTGATAGACGAGCCACTTCCGGTCTTTTCCCAGGCGATTCGGCGGTTCCGTATGTTTTGTCATCAGCCCATCACGAATAATTGCATCAGCGGTTCCTAATGAGCGGATGATTCCAGACCTCGCGATGCTTGGGAAATAATTGCTAAAGCCGTCTTATTCAGATTTGATATGCAAATTGCTGGAACCTCGACCGGTCAACGACGGGAACGGTGGTATCTCCGAGGCGGGAAAGAGAAAGAACGGAACGATGCGGCTCAATCAGCGTCAGATGGAGATTTTTAACGCCATCATGATCAACAAGAGCATGACCGCGGCTGCGGCGGCCTTGGGGACATCGCAACCAACGATAAGCCGCGAGTTGCGGGATATGGAACAGCGGATCGGATTCGAGCTGTTCTTGCGCTTCGGCAAGCGCCTGACACCGACGAACCAGGCGCTGCTGCTGCATGAAGTCGTGCGCCGCGCCTTCGTCGGCATGGAAGAAATTAGTCGGGCCGCGTCCGCGATCCGAACGCACAATGCCGCGAACTGCCGGGTCGCGACCATCCCCGCCTATGCTGAGGCGATCCTGCCCCGTGTGGCGCAACGGCTCCTGAAGCATCGCCCCGCGGTTCATTTGTCCCTTCATTCCCTCGAGGAATTGTCGCTGCAGCATGAGATGACCACGACCGTGTTTGACCTGGGGGTAACTGAAGGCCGGTTCGAACATCAGGGAGTTATCTCGCAGCGCATCGAAGTTGGCGACCTGGTCTGCGTCTTGCCGATTGGTCATCCGCTTTCGTCCAAACCGGTTCTCGAGCCTGCCGATTTCGATAGTGTCCCGTTCGTCTATTTTTCGCAGGATGACCCGTATAGACGGAAACTGGACGACATCTTCTTTGCAGCGGGCATCTCGCGTAGCTACGCGGTTGAAACAACGACTGCGGCAAGCGTCTGTTCAATGGTTTCAGCCGGAGTGGGCGTATCAATCATCAATCCGCTGACCGCCGCGAACTATTTGGGCAAGGGCGTGGTCCTGCGAAGGTTCAGCGTCGGCGTCCCCTACGCGCTCGCCGTCTGGCGTCCGGCCCGAAAAACGGGTTCGGCAGTCGCGGAAAAATTCACCGCAATCCTAAAAGACGTTGCCAACGAGATGCGAGCAACCTTGCAGTCTGCGATGGACAAGGGCTAGGCAACCGCGTTCTCATCGAAACGATCTGAACCGCACGCGACAGCGCCGGAAGAGCCGCACCGATAGGGTGACGAAGCGAATGACCGCTGGACCGTATAACAGAATGGTTGCGTAAAGCTCAGGCATGGCGCTGGGATTGCAAGTCTCGGTGCGATCAGGCCCCCGCAACCATCTTTACTTGCGATGACCCCGCCCCTAAGGCGGGGTTTTTCGTTTGTGCGGAAATCGTAAGGATTCCAGCAAGATCGCCCTGAACGTCGATCTCCACCTTGCCCTCCACCGGCCTCAGCACGATCGTGTCCACCACGAAGCGCAGTATGCTCGCCGCCTCGATCCGCTTCTCCTTCTCTTTGTAGCGGGCGTAGATCGCGACCTTCAATGCACCTCTCCCTTCGGCATCAGGAGGTGCGTTTCCCCCGTCGCCTCATCATCTTCACTTCTTCCGCGAAGCACTCCCGCGCTGCCTGCCGTGCCAGAAAGTCGACCAGACCCAGAAAGCGCGGATCGGGGTTGCCACGAGGTGTAAAGGTAAGTTCCAGTTCGTCGATCAGCAAGGATTCGAGGAGCTCTTCGCGCTCTCTTCTTGACATCTTCGCTTTGTTGCCGGGTGGGTGCAAGGTCATGCCCTGCAGAATTCGCGTGAGGATCAGTATAAGCAACTGAAATTAAAGGCGTATATTCGGCGGTGGACGGCGTGCCTTCGGCGGCTACGGCAAAGCTTGGCGCACTTCCGCGTGCCGCAGCATATGGAAAATACTGGCGCCAACGCGCAGTATTGTTCTGCATTACTGCTTTATGGCGCGAGTCTCGTGGCATCGCTGACATCCCTTGTTTATGATGTTAATATCGGCTATATATCAGGATATAGAACGGAGACCCGTCATGAGCAATGCCGCACAGAAGAGAGCAATCGAGAATTATCGCGCACGGCTGACGCAGCGCGGCTTCAAGCGCTTCGAGGTCCTGGCGCTAGAATCCGACCGCGAACTGATCCGGTCGCTTGCCCGCCAACTAGCTGAAGAGGGGCCGGAAGCGGAGCAGGCGCGGGCGGCGGTCAAGGCCCTCGTCGCGAGTGAGCCGCCGAAATCCGGCGGTATCCTGTCCGCCCTCCGCCGCTCGCCTCTGGTCGGCGCTGATGTCGATCTGTCGCGCCCCCGCGAGGAAGGGCGCAGGGTCGAGCTGTGACGCGTTATCTCCTCGATACAAACATCATCAGCAATATCGTCAAGCCGCAGCCCTCGGAAGCGCTGTTGGCATGGTGGATCGAACAGAAGGATGAGAACCTGTTCGTCGCTTCGCTCACCATCGCGGAAATCCGGCGCGGCATTCTGGAGAAGCCGCGCGGCAAGAAGCGAGACGCCCTTGATGCCTGGTTCTCGGGGCCGGAAGGTCCGCAGGAGTTGTTCGCCAACCGTATCCTTACGTTCGACGACAAGGCAGCTTTGATCTGGGCGCGATTGATGGCCGAAGGCAAAGCCGCAGGTCGTCCGCGCAGCGCACTCGACATGATCATCGCTGCCGTCGCCGGTGCTAACGACTGCGTGGTGGTCACGGACAACGGAAAAGATTTCGCCGGTATCCAATTCGTCAATCCTATGAGGGATGGCAACTGATGTCTTCGTTGGGTGACAGATTCTCGGGAGAGAGGCATGGCTGAAACGCAGATCGAGTGGACGGATTCGACTTGGAATCCAGTTGCCGGGTGTTCGATTGTGACCGCTGGCTGCACGCATTGCTATGCCATGGAAATGGCTAAACGCCTCGAGGCGATGGGCGTGGAGAAATATGCGGGGCTGACCCGCAAGACTGGACGGTGAACTGTCTAAAATGGCGTGGTACGCGAGGATCGGGAGGCGCTGTCGATTCCGCATCGCTGGTGCAAACCCCGAAAGATCTTCGTAAACTCGATGAGTGACCTGTTTCATGAGCAGGTCAGCGACGCCTTCATTCTCGAAGTTTGGCAGGTGATGCGCGAGACGCCGCGCCACAACTATCAAATCCTCACGAAGCGGCCCGACCGAATGACGGAGCTGGTTTCCGGCAAGATTGGCGAAGTCCTGCCAAACGTCTGGCTCGGCACCAGCATTGAAAACGCGGATGTCGTCAATCGTGTTGAGCATCTGCATAGGGCGCCCGAGTCGGCGGGCTTTTTTGGCGTTCTGGGGCAGAACAAAGCAACGGCCGGTGTCAATTAGGAGTCAAGAGGGTGTTTGATTAGTAAGATTAGTATTGTAACGGGTGGCGGTTAATGTCCTGTCTGGGGGCGCCAAGTTGATCCTATGTGCGGACAGCTTCCCCCTGACCGGCGCCAGGGTCGCCGGCCTTCGAGCGGGGAGCTTCCCACGCAACGCCCCCGAGCGTCAGAGTGAGGACAGGATTTCCGTGACGGGTTGAGGGCCGGAAGAGAGGCTTCCGCAGCTGCTCGTCGACAAACTCGCCGCCGTCCTTTGATGGCGGGCCTCGCTGGCGAGATGTTCGGCGAGTCTGATGGCCAAGGCGACGGCGGGAAGCGTGGGGTTCGCTTGTCCGGACGTAGCGAAAACGGAGCTGCCGGCGATATGGAGGTTAGCGATGTCGATGACGCGACAGTTGTGGTTGACGATGGCGTGGTTGCGGTCCACGCCCATCTTGGTCAACCCGATCTGATGGTATCCGTCTTTGGCTTGCGCGGCGATATGCTCTTCGAGGTTTTCGGGGGCTGCGTCGAATATCAGCTTGCCTATCTTGCGCTCCTTGAGCCAGCGATCCAAGGCGACATGTGCTTGGAGCGTCCCGCGAAAATCCTGAGGCAGATATCGGAATGAGACGTCGAGCTTGAACTGGCCGTCCGCATCTTGCTCTGGCTTGAGGAAGACGCGGCTTGAACTGCTTGGAATTTGCTCCCCATGGTAGCGAAGGCCGTATTTCATGTCTGGCCTGCGCAGCAGAACATATGGTTCGGCAAAGCTGAATTTTTGGCGAAGCAGCCCCAGCGCGGAAGAGGTCGCGCCAAGGGGATTGCGCAGTACATTATGCAGAGCATTATAGTAACGGAATCGGTCGGCTTCGCCCCATGTCGCCTTGTGGACGAAGGACTTCCGACTGTTCCAGAGATGTAGCAGCGAGAGCGCCGTGTCGGCCTCACCGAAAGCGGCCCTACGGTTCGTCGGCCAAAAAGCGATATTCGGCAGCTCGTGTGCCCGTTGCAATTGGGGGGCGGGTTGAAACCGGTTACACACGAAGGTTCCGGTGGATGTGCGCTTAAAAAGATACCGTTCGGCATGCTCTTTGGTGGCGAATTCGATCTGCGCGATCTGTCCAGCGAGGTGTCCCATGTAGAAGCGCCCGAGCGGCCCATCGCTTCCGCCGAACAATTGCGGAAACGCCAGCTGGAGGTTCAGTAGGAGCCGGGTATTACCTCTGCCGCCACAGGCCAGCACATATTGGTCTGCGCACACCTTGTACGAACCACCGCGGCAGGCAATCGACATGGAATGTACGCGCGCCTCAACCGGATCGAACGCCAGAGCTTTGATCCTCGCGTCCAGGGCGACGAAGAGGTTCTTCGAAGAAGCGAGCTCGGCGCTGTTGGCCTTCGCTGTGTTGCGTATTCGTGTCCAGCTTTCCCGGGATGATGGGAAATCAGTCTCCGGTTCCGGCTCCGATCGCTCGCCGGCGACGTTGCTGCTCAAAAGAGCCCGTGCCCGCTGATAAAAAGGCGAAATCTCTTCGTGAGCAATAGGCCAACCGGAGTGTGCGACATAATCTCTTGCCTCGAAGTCTATATCATCCAGCTCAACGCATTGCCCACCCCATCGTTCGGACGTGCCGCCAAGTCCGGTGGCCGAAGTAAGTCGGTCCGCAGCGTGATAGATATCGTCTTCTATGTCGAAGCCTGTTTCGTTTCGTTGGGGTCGTTTCGATCGTTTCGGCCCCGCTTCGAGAAGCAGCGTTCGCATGCCGCGCCTGCTCAATTCAAGCGCAGCGGCAATACCGACCGGGCCAGCGCCCGCGACGCACACGTCAAACGCCTGTTGAAAGACCTCTAAACCCGCAAACATCTGCCCCCCACTTTTGAGCCAGCGCCCTTTTAGCCGCCACCGCAATCACCCTTCCGTCCCCTCGTGGCACTGCGGATCAGTCTTGGCGGGATCGCCAGCGGATTGAAGACGGAGGCGCCAACTGACACGGCACGCTAGAGTTTCACTATCCGCAGAACAACTTCGCCTAAAGTAGGATGATTTTGCTCGTCACCTCGATCAAAAGGATTAGTGGCAGCTTCCGCCAACGCATTGTCCGGCGTGAAATCCGTTGGTCTCCCGTCAGGAACTCGACCGGGATGTCCGGAAATCGACGCCGGGCTAGGGGCGCGCGGCGTCGAGCTCGTCTCGCTGCCCGACGGCGCGTGCCGGAGGACAGGCTGAGGCGCGAGGTGGCTGAAGCCGACCTCCTGCTCTTGTGCTACACGCCGATCACCGCCCGCATCATCGCCGCGGCTAGGCGCCTCAAGGTGTGGCGGCGACGTCGTAATATGAGCGAAATTCATATAGCACCCCGAAATCACAAGTCTCTGCGTGATCAAGCCCCGCAACCAAATCAAAAAAAGCCCGCCAGGCGAAAACCGGCGGGTTTTTTGTTTGCCGCGCAACCGCACGACGGCTTGAGCGCCTCGAAAGCGGCCAGCAAGCAGCCGCCCCATGCGCCGACGTGCGACATCGCATCCTCAATCCATTGTTCAGATTGAGAGAATCGTAATTCAACACGCCAGTCCAGACACCCGCGCACAGGTCTCCTAGTGCCGCACGGGCTTCGGGGTGGTAGCGAGCAGGTCCATTACCCGAGGGCACGACACTAGGAGGTCACACAGTATGACGAAGTCATCCGGGTCCCTTGGTGCCGCCGACAAATGAAACCAGTCCGGGTTCTCTCCTCTTGGTGACCACACAAGTCGCTCCTCCAGAAGATAGACGCCGTAGACGACTTCAATTTCGCCGCGGGCCGCCAAGTTCAGGCGCGAACGAATGCCATATCCGGTCAGCGCCGCGTTTAGCGCTATCGCCACCTCAATCAGTGTGGTCCGATATCCCGGCCGGCGCACGACCTCGGTCCCATACACCCTCTCCAGCCAGGTCGCGCCAAGCTGGATGACGATCAGTATGCTGTCCAGGATTTGACGCAGATCCTTCTGCGTCATGATTTGCATATATTTTGCTGGCTCCAGATAGACGTCGACGGCCGCCGAAACGGCCCCGCACCCGCTGTGGCCGAGGATGACTATCGTGCGCAGGCTATCCTTGAGATGATCAACAGCATAGCTCAGACTGGCCGTGACGTCGTCGCCCATGCCATTGCCGGCCACCCTGACGACAAACAGGTCGTTCGGGCCCTCGGAAAAGATCAGCTCGACCGGAACACGCGCATCGGCACAACCGACAATTGCCGCAAACGGTTGCTGTTTGGGTGCCGCGCTGCGCCCGGGAAGAAGGCCGACATCATGCGGGTCGACAGCGATGTTCAGCTTTGCGGGTGGTGATGAGGCGATCCGGTCAAGGAGTTCGGCGAAGGCCCGGTTTCCAGCCTCGAGTCTCGACCGGGCAGCGTTCGCATCCGGTGGTAGGGGCCTATACACAGCATCGAACGCGAACCGGTATGTCACTTCGGCCAACCAGGTCTGATCCTCCTTCGAGGCGCCTTCGAGCAGCTTCTTTGCCATCTTGCAGTCTCCCTCGACAGTGATCGAAACAGGGGCGGCAATGCAAATCCGTGACTTTCCACATTAACACTTTCACGCGTGGGCGCACCTCTAAACCAAACTGCGCGTGTCATACGGCTAAGGCCGTGCATCCAGACGGGAGCCGGCGTGCCGCCGGCGACCCATGAACGGCAGGCCGCGGCTCTGGGCAGATCGCTGGGGACTTAGGCCGAAGGTGTATCGCACCATACAGCCGGCTCGTTGTTGTGATTATGATGGGCGTGGTGTGGGTGTTGGTACATCCGTGACGTTATCGTTGGCCCATGTCGTGATCGCGTGGACCTGCCCGGTGATATGATCTCGCAAGTAGGTTTCCTGACCTGCCAGGCCCATTGGATAAAGCTTATTTCGGCTGGCCTCGTAGTCAGCACTCTGGTCGGTACAGAGGCGAATGCGCATATCCTGCGGCGTGACACCGGTCCGGTTCGGCAGATGATCCACAAGCACTGCATCTGGGGACAGCGTTCCATCGAAGGCGTGCGTCAGATATTGCGCGGATCTTTCGTTGCGTTCCCGTTCTGTCGTGGCGCCCAAGATGACCACCATCACGCGCCTTCCGTTTCGAGTGGCGAGCCCGACGATATTTCGTCCAGATGCACATAGGAAACCAGTCTTCATCCCGATGGTGCCGCTGAAACGCGTCAACAACAGATTGTTGGACTTGATCTCTTTACCGTCGATCGTGACTGCCGAAGCCAGGAAGAAGCGGCGATATTCAGGAAACATCCGGTCCACTTCCAACCCAAGGATCGCAAGATCGCGGGCAGTCGTGTAATTCTCTCTGTCAAATAGACCGTTTGGATTGGTAAAATGCGTGCCCGTAAGCCCGATGCGGGCCGCCGCTTCATTCATTCGCCGAACGAAAGACGTTTCGCCGGAAGCGACTACTTCTGCCAAGGCTACAGCGACGTCATTTGCTGAAGCCGTAATCGTGGCAAAGAGCGCGTCTTCGAGGGTCATTGTCCGGCCGAAGGTCAGGCCGGATTCGACAAACGCCTGTTTCGTTGCGTTGCGGGTCATGGTGACCGGCGTCGTCAGTGTCACCTCGCCAGACCGAAGGGCTTCAAACACGACGAACGCGGTCATGAGCTTGGTTGTCGAGGCCGGATACCAGGGTACGCCGGCATCTTCCTGATAGAGAACTTGATGGCTGTCGGCATCCACGACGAGTGCCGGCGTTGCATTCGCCGGTGTCCACAAAAAAAGGGACGCCATAAACACCAATCTTTTCAAAGGTTTTCCGGCGATTATGTTTTTCGTCATCTGCCAGTCTCCGGGGAAGGCGTCCTAATGACATGATGTGCCGCGGGGCACAAGCGTTCGCTGCGGCGCGTCGGAGGCGCGTTGCTTCGCTAGGTAACGCGACGCTGCCGAAGGCGAGGGATCTTCGCGATTGGCTATCGATGGTCATGCGGGGTGGGGAACGCACTAGCCTTGC
This sequence comes from Ensifer sp. Root127, assembly GCF_001425225.1. NCBI lineage: Bacteria > Pseudomonadati > Pseudomonadota > Alphaproteobacteria > Hyphomicrobiales > Rhizobiaceae > Ensifer > Ensifer sp. Root127. Next base: position 79,721 of record NZ_LMDX01000024.1, on the reverse strand, counting down.
GACAGTGCGCGCGCAGTCGCGAAGAAGGCCTGTATTGACTTGCTGCTACGGCGATCCTTCAGGCAGATCAGCTTTTCATGCATCGAAAGCGGCTGGTGTTCGAGCGCGATCTTCACCAGCCTCGGATCGTTGTCGAACTCCGCTTCGGACACAACCCCGAGACCCATGCCCGCGGCAACGATCCGCCGGACGGCTTCGCGTCCTTCGGCCTCGATTGCGTAGCGGAGGGTCACCCCTTGCGCCCCCGCGAGCTTCTCCAGCATCTGCCTGGTGCGTGAACCCTGCTCCCTCATGATCAGGGGCCATGCGCTCAACGCCTCAAGCGGAATGCTCGTCCGCGTCGCCAGGGGATGCGATTTCGCGGCGAAGAGCACGACAGGGGAGACATTGAGCGAAAAGACTTCGAACGGGCGCTCATCGGCCAATTCGCCAAGGACGCCGACGTCCACGTCGTAGGCAAGCAAATCCTCCACGATGCTGTTGGAATTGCCGCCGACGATCTTGATCTGAATGCCGGGAAACCGCGCCTGGAAGACGGTGAGCACGTCCAGGACGTGATCCACCGAATCGGCTGCGATCCTGAGCATGCCTGCCCGCAGCGATCGCTCCTCCTGCAGGACCTCGAGGGCTTCGCCTTCGGCATCGAACAGGCGGTGGGTCGCCGCCAGGAGCCGGGAACCTGCCGCTGTCAGCTCGATCTGACGGCGCTTTCGAACGAATAGGGCGACGTCGTATTCCTCCTCCAGCCAGCGCACCTGGTCGGAAATGGCAGGCTGCGTGAGGTGCAATGCTCGGGCAGCTTGCGAAAAACTGCCGGCAAGAGCCACGTGATGGAAAGCCCGAAGCTGGACATAGCGCATGACAGGCGGAAGCCCCCTAGGTGATGCATGGGCATCGAAGAATTCTTAATTTGTCTCATTAATATCGATTTTGTTCACTCTCCGATAGATGCGATAGCTTGCACGCAGCTGCACGATGATCGGAGAAAGCGATGAAAGCCACAGCATCCGCCCTGGTTCACACGGAGGGCGAAGCCAACACATCGGCAGCGCGCGGGGCCTGGAACGCCCGGATGGGCGACGAACGGACGAACTCCCTTGTGGCGCGCGACGCCGCCGCCTTCCTGCAGCAGAGCCTGTCAAGCCCCTGCCTGACCGCCATCGCCAAGGCGGAGGGCATCTGGATCGAGGACACCTCTGGCCGGCGCTACATGGACTTCCATGGGAACAGCGTTCACCACATCGGCTATGGCCATCCCCGGCTGAAACAGGCAATCAAGGCCCAGATCGATGATTTGTGTTTTGCACCGCGTCGTTTCACCTGCGAACCTGCCGTCGAGCTTGCCGAGATGCTCGGCCGTCTTGCGCCCGGCGATCTCGGCAAGGTCTTGTTCACGACGGGTGGCTCCGATGCGATCGAAGTCGCGCTGAAGCTGGCGCGCGCCGCGACCGGCCGGTTCAAGACGCTTTCCTTCTGGGATGCCTTCCACGGCGCCGGCTTCGGCGCGTCGAGCGTCGGCGGCGAGGCGACCTTCCGCTCGGGCATAGCCGGCCCGCTCCTGCCGGGCGCCGAACACGTCGCGCCCTGGGCGAACCGCCACTGCGGCTATGGCCAGGACAATCTCGAAAGTTCCGCGCGCGCCTGCGCCAACATGATCTCCTACGTCCTCGCCCGCGAGGGCGATTTTGCAGCGCTGGTCGCCGAACCGATGCGGGCGACGCCCAATCCACCGGCGCCGGGTTTCTGGAAACAGGTGCGTGAGGCCTGCGACCGGCACGGAACCTTGCTGATCTTCGACGAAATTCCGACCGGCCTAGGCAAGACCGGCCGCTTCTTTGCCTGCGAGCACGACGAGGTCGTTCCCGACATCCTCGTGCTCGGAAAATCGCTCGGTGGCGGCATTTTGCCGATCGCGGGCGTGGTCGCCAGGCGCGATCTCGACGTGGCGGGCGACTATGCCATCGGCCACTACACGCACGAAAAGAACCCGGTGACGACGCGCGCGGCGCTGACCACCGTTTCCATCATCATCGAGGAGGGGCTTGCGGAGCGCGCCGCCGAACTCGGCGGCTATGCGATGGACCGGCTCAGCACTTTCGGCGAACGCTGCGCGGCGGTCGGGGATGTGCGCGGCCGCGGCCTGCTTTTCGGCGTCGAGATCGTATCCGACCGGACGGATTTCACGCCGGACAATGCGCTGGCGGAGCGGGCCTATTATCGCTGCATGGAAGCGGGGCTGAGCCTGAAGATCAGCCAGGGCAACGCCATGACGCTTTCGCCGCCCATGGTGGTCTCCCGCCAGGAACTCGACCGGGCGCTGACGATCGTCGAGCAATCGATCCTCGCGGGTTGAAGCGCCGGACATCGGATAAGGCAGGAGGAATTGCTACGACCCACATGTCGACGCATCGGCGATGACCGGACACGGTATCGAGAATGTCGATGATCTTCACGAGGTGGTAGTTTGAATCTGTCACGCTCCGCCATGTAGGAATGTAGGGTTTGGTCGAGAACTTCCGAGCAGAAGTCCGGCGTACCGTGCCAGGAAATCAACGACGGACATGATCCTTGAGGAAAAGGAGCCAGGCCCGGATTTTCTGCGGGACCATCTGCATGGGCAGGTGCATCGCGTAAATCTGGTGATCGGGGAAGCGATAGGACGGCAGGGCGTCGGCCAACGTGCCCTTGGCAAGTTCTGGCGCGACGAACCAGTCAGGCAGAAGCGCAACGCCTGCGCCGGCAACCGCCAGCGCCTTCACAACCGATGCGTTGTTGGCAAGTAGCCGGGACGGACGAGGCACCTCGAACGCGCATTCGCACCCGTCTTCGTCGAACATTGTCCAGCTTTTCACATGGTCGACGGTGGCATTGCTGATGTGCGGCAGCGCGCTCAGCATCTTGGGCGCACCAACGACAGTTCGATCAACGCGGGCGAGGATGTCCGGCGACGCGACTGGCCTGAGCTGATACGTCCCCAGGTGCACACCAGCATATGGCGACGTCTGGAATTGCTCGTTGCGCCCCAGCCGGATTGCGACGTCAAAGCGGTCGCGCAGGAGGTCGACATTCGTCGGATAGGCTTCGAACTGGACGTCGAGGTCTGGATGCAGCGCAGTGAATTTCTGAAGCGCCGGAGCGATCACCGCGACGCCATATTCAACCGTCGATGTCAGGCGCAAGCTGCCGCTTAGCACCGTTTGCTCCGTGCGCGCTTCGGCAATCGCCTCATCGGCTTCCGTGAGAATGCGAAGGCAGCGCGCATAGAACCGTTCGCCGGCATCGGTCAGAGCAAGGCTGCGCGTGGTGCGATGAAGGAGCGTGACGCCCAATTCGCTTTCGAGCTGCTTGATGTTGAAACTGACGGCGGCCCTGGCCTGATTGAGTTGCTTGGCGGCCGCAGTGAACGATCCTGCTTCCACGACGGCTCGCAAAGCAGTCAGGCGATCAAGACTCACCGCCATAACGCACTCCAATTGGTAAATAGAGTCGACAAGTGTTGTCGAATTGTATCGCCTTATTCGACGATATGAAAGGGAATACCCTGCGGGCGTCATTCCTATCAAAGGTTTTCCCGGTGTCCGCCCGCTCCCGAATTGCCACCCTCTATCTTCTCGGCTTCGCCGTCGATCTCGCGAATATGTTCATCTTCAATGCCGCCCTGCCGGCGTTGCAGCGGGAGCTGAGCGCATCCGTCGTGCATCTCGCCTGGGTCGGCACGATCTACATGCTCGGCCTGACTGTCGCCATTCCGCTGGGGAGCTGGCTTGCGCGCCGGATCGGCGAACGCCGCGTGTTCATTGCCTCTCTGCTCATTGTGGCGGTGGGAAGCTTCGGCGGGGGTATGGCCACTGGGATTGCGACGCTTCTCGCCTGGCGGCTCGTTCAGGGTCTCGGCGGAGGACTGCTCGTGCCGGTCGGCCAGAGCATGGCCTATCGCGCCTATCCGCCGGAAGACCGCGCCCATCTGACGGCCGTGGTCATGACGGTTGCGCTGCTGGTGCCGGCACTTTCACCCGCCATCGGCGGGATCGCTGCCGATCATGTGTCCTGGCGCTGGGTGTTTATCGGTGTTGCGCCACTGGCAGCGGCGATAGCAGTATTGGCCCTTGCCTGGGCGCCGGTCGATCGGTTGGCGGAAGCGAAGCCGGCGCTCGACATTGCCGGCTTCCTGCTGAGCGCCATCACCCTGTTTTGCCTTCCCCTTGGCCTGACGCTCACTAGTCAGGCGGGACGTGGCGTTCATGCCGCGATTGTCCTTGCCTTGGCGATTGTCGCGGGCGCCGCCTATGTCCGCCATGCGCTGCGTTCGCGCGAACCGCTGCTTGATCTGCGTCTGCTCTCCGATCCGATGCTCAGGACTGGCAGCATCATCTACCTGTGTGTGCCGGGCGTTTTCACGGGCGTAAACCTGATCGCCTCCCTGTACTTGCAGGACCGCCTTGGTCTGACGGCCACACAAACGGGAATGCTTATGCTCCCATGGGCAGCCGCATCCTGCGTCGCCATCATGTCCACGCGGCGGATGTTTGCGTCCCGAGGCCCGCGCTCGCTCTTTCTCGTCGGCATGACCGTCACCAGCGCCGGCGTGCTGCTGTTGGCCACACCATTCGCCGGAATGTTCACCGTCAGGATCACGTCCTTTGTTTTGATGGGTTTCGGAGCGAGCCTTTGCACGAGCACGGCCCAGACGGCAGCCTTTACGTCGGTTCCAACGGAACGGATGGCAGAGGCAAGCGCGCTGTGGAACATCAACCGTCAGCTCAGTTTCTCGCTCGGTGCGAGTGTGCTGGGAGGCTTGCTGGGGCTCTTCCTCGCGACCAGCGGCGGTGCGGCCGATGCCCTGGCTTACCGCTACTGTTTTGTGATCGCTGCCGTTCTGATCGTGTTTCCGCTGCCCTTCGTTCTGCGCCTGCGGCGAGCCGATTAGCGCGCGTAGCTCATTCTTTCACACTGTCCGACAAGGAGCCGAACGTGACAGATACTAAAAGATTCTTCCGTGAGATTGTCGATGTCCACGTCGCGATCGAACGCTGGTTCATCGGGGCGGCTCGGCCTGCCGATCTGGTGCAACTGCTCGAACGCTTCTCGCCTGAGTTTCGCATGATCTCCATGCAAGGGACCGCGCTTGGCAAAGAGGGCGTGGGCGAATTGTTCGGACGTCTGCACGGGAAACGCCCGGAGCTGCGGATCACGGTCGACGAGATGCAGATCTGCCATGAATGGTCGGGCGGAGCCTGCGTCACCTATCGCGAGACGCACGCGGATGCGGGCGGGGTTCAAACCGCAAGACGCTCGACCGTCGTTTTGGAAGCTTCAGCGGATGGCTCGCTCCGATGGCGGCATCTGCATGAAACGCCGGTTGCGGCTTAGGCACGTCTACGATGCCCCTTGTAAAGTTTCCCTCCGAAGGTCGCCCCTCTAGCCGACCGCCGACAATAATCTTGTGAAAAATCCGATACTAGGGCACAATTTGTGAACGCATCTGAAGTGCGGCGCTACTCCAATCCGGCCGTCTCGCCGAGTGACAGTTCGCGCCCGAGGGGCGGCGTCGATGGATCAGGGGTTCTTTCTTCTGTTCGCTACGGTGGCCGTGGTCGCGGCCCTGATGGTCGTCGTGGCGCGGAATCCGGTTCACAGCGCATTGGCGTTGATGGCTTGTTTTCTGCAGATCTCCGCAATCTTCATCATGCTCGAGGCGCCGTTGCTCGCCGTCATCCAGATCTTCGTCTATGTCGGCGCGATCATGGTGCTGTTCCTGTTCGTGATCATGATGATCGACGTGCGCGAAGCCGTCTTGCAGCGGTTCTTGCCCGGCGGTAGCCTTCCAACTCTCGTGCTGCTCGTCCTGCTTGGGATCGAGATGCTCGTGCTGGTGCTCCGGAGCGACCGCTTTTCCGTCGTCGAACCGGTCGCGACGCGCGACGGCGACGCGATCAGACAGCTTAGCACGACGCTTTTCTCCGACTATCTCCTGCCGTTTGAAGCCGCCTCCGTGATCCTGCTGGCGGCCCTGGTGGGCGCCATCGTGCTGGCGCGGAAGGAGTCGGGGTGATGGTTCCGCTCTGGTGGTATATTTTGCTCGGAGTGGCCCTGTTTGTGATTGGAGCGGCGGGCGTCTTGCTCAGACGCAATATTCTGGTTGTGCTGATGTCGCTGGAGCTGCTGCTCAACTCGGTCAACATCAACTTCATCGCTTTCGGCCGTCAGTACGGCGATTTCCGCGGGCAGATCTTCGCGATCTTCGTCATCGCAATCACTGCGGCGGAGGTTGCCGTCGCCCTCGGCATCTTGGTCGCCCTTGTGAGGAACAAATCCACCCTCAAGGTCGACGATGTGACCATGATGAAAGGATAGCGGCTTGGACCCGGAGACAACGATCCGGCCGCTGCTTGCCGTCGCCGTCCCGGCTCTGGCGGCCCTGGCCGTTGTCCTTCTCAACAACCGCGAGAAACTCCGCGACATCGTCTCGCCGTTGGCCGCGATCGCCCTGTTCGCGATTGTCGCATCGATGGCGCCCACAGTACTGGCGGGCGGGACCGTCGATTTGCGCCTTTTCGAGATACTACCGGGGATCGACTTCGCTTTCCGCGTCGATGCGCTCGGCATGGTCTTTGCCACAGTATCGTCACTTCTATGGATCGTGGCCGCGATCTATTCCATCGGCTACATGCGGCACCTGAAAGAGCATGCGCAGACCCGGTTCTTCGCCTGTTTCGCCACCAGCCTGGCAGCGGCCGTCGGGGGCGCCTTCGCGGCCAATCTGTTTACGCTGGTGATCTTCTACGAGGTACTCAGCCTCGTTACCTATCCGCTCGTCTACCACCACGAGGACGAAGAGGGATGGAAGGGCAGCCGCAAGTATCTCGTCTATCTGATGGGCGCGTCGAAAAGCGTGCTGCTTGCCGCGCTGGCGCTGACCTATCACATTGCGGGGTCGCTGGACTTTGTGGCGGGGGGACTGCTGGCGAGGGCCGATGCCTCGGCGGCGCTGCTGACAGTCGTCTATTTCTGCTATCTTTTCGGCTTTGCCAAGGCCGCCGTGATGCCGGTGCACGCATGGCTGCCTGCCGCGATGGTCGCGCCGACACCAGTCAGCGCGCTCTTGCATGCGGTGGCGGTGGTCAAGATGGGCGTATTCTGCGTGCTGCGCGTGGTGTTCCACGTCTTTGGCGTCGGGCTGGTCGGCGAACTGGGCCTCGGCACAGCCACGGCCTATCTGGTCTCGTTCACCATCCTGATGGCGTCGGTCTACGCCCTGACCCGGGACGATCTGAAGGCCAGGCTCGCCTATTCGACGGTGAGCCAACTGTCCTATATCGTGCTGGGCGTGGTTCTGTTGTCGCCGGTCGCAATGGTCGGCGGGATTATCCACATTGCCGCGCATGCCTTCTCGAAAATCACACTCTTTTTCTGCGCCGGGTCGATCTATTGCGCGTCTGGCAAACGGAACATCAGCGATATGGCCGGTATCGGCCGTAGGCTGCCCTGGACGATGGGGGCATTCTTTGTCGGCTCGCTCAGCATGATCGGGGTGCCGCCGACCGCGGGCTTCGTCAGCAAGTGGTATCTGGCGCTGGGCTCTGTGGAGGCGGGGGAGATTGCATTCCTGATCGTGCTGTTAGTGAGTTCTGTCCTGAACGCCGCCTACTTCCTGCCGGTCAGTTATGTCGCCTTTTTCGGGACCGAGGTGCAGGAGAGCCCGGCGACGGTCCGTGAAATTCCGATGATGACGATCCCGCTGGTCGCAACCGCCATCCTTTCGGTGCTGATGGGCATCTTTCCCGGCTATTTTCTCGCTCTGGCGGACGGAGTGGTCAAATGATCAAGCGCGTCGTCAACTTCTTTGGTGACGAAGAATATGCGAGGCAGCGCCGCCGATTGTTCTATCTGGTGCTTGCCCTGATCGTCGTCGCCGACTTTCTGGTTTCTCGCGAACACGCCGAATACCTGTGGGACCGCCTGCCTGGTTGGTCTGCCGTTTACGGCTTCGGCTCCTGCATGGTTTTGATTTTCGTTTCCAAGTTCCTCGGCCACCAGTGTGGGCTCATGCGGCGCGAGGATTACTATGATTGATTTTATCCATCCGAGCCTGATCTTCATTCTCGGCGCGCTGCCGATCCCGTTGCTCAATGGGTCGATCCGCAAGGCCTATCTCCTGCTGGTTCCGGCGCTGGCGATCCTCGCCGTGCTTGCGATGCAGCCGGGCAGCTATGGCGAGATGCAATTCATCGGGCAGGAAGTCCTGATCGCGAAGGTCGACAAGCTGAGCATCGTCTTCGCCACCGTTTTCACCATCATGGCGCTGATCGGAACCGTCTATGGACTGCATCTGTCTCACGCCGGCCAGCATGTCGCCGCGTTCGTCTACGTCGGCAGCGCGCTCGGTGTGGTGTTCGCCGGCGACTACCTGACCCTGTACCTGTTCTGGGAGGCCATGGCATTCGCCTCTGCCTATCTGGTCTTCGCCCAGGGCAGCCGGCAGGCGATCGCCGCCGGTTTTCGCTATCTCATGGTCCACATCACCGGCGGGGTTGCCCTGCTCGGCGGCGTCATTCTCCACGGGCTGGCCACCGGCTCGCTGCTTTTCGGTCCGATCGAGGGTGGGATGGGCGTCGGCGCCTACCTGATACTTGCCGGGTTCCTGCTCAACGCGGCGGTGCCGCCGCTCAACGCCTGGCTGACCGACGCCTATCCGGAGGCGACCGTCACCGGGGCGGTGTTCATGAGCGCTTTCACCACCAAGACCGCCGTCTACGTGCTGGCGCGGGCGTTTCCGGGCACCGAGCTTCTGGTCTGGCTCGGCACCGCGATGGCGCTCTACGGCGTCATCTACGCAGTGCTGGAGAACGACTGCCGGCGACTGTTGGCCTATCACATCGTCAGTCAGGTGGGCTACATGGTGGCGGGCATCGGCATCGGGACCGAGATGGCCGTGAACGGGGCAGCCGGCCATGCCTTCGCGCATATCCTCTACAAGGCGCTTTTGTTCATGGGGGCGGGGGCGGTCATCTACGTCACCGGCCGTCGCAAGCTCACCGAGCTTGGTGGGCTCTACAAAACCATGCCGATGACCGTGGCGCTCTATATGGTCGGTGCCTTGGCGATTTCGGCATTTCCATTCTTCTCCGGCTTCGTCACCAAGTCGATGGTGGTGGCCGCCGCCGGGCAGGACCATCGGGCGCTGGTGGTGCTGGCGCTGACGATGGCGTCGTCGGGGACGTTCCTGCACACCGGACTAAAACTCCCGTACTATATGTTCTTCGGCACGGATCAGAAGCTGGAGGCGCGCGAACCGCCGGGCAACATGCTGGTCGCGATGGGCATGGCGGCGGTGCTGTGCATCGCGATCGGGGTGTTCCCCCAGGCGCTGTATGCGCTGCTGCCCTATCCGGTCGACTTCGAACCCTACACCGGCGTCCATGTCACCGAGAGCCTCGGCGTGCTGATGTTTACAGCGTTGGGGTTCGTGTTGTTCCTCAAGGCGCTCGATCCCGAGAATACGATCAGCCTCGACACTGACTGGTTCTACCGCAAGGGCGCGCGGGTCTTCATGTGGATCGCTGAGAAACCGCTGGCGCGCTACGAGAAGGCGGTGAGCGACGTGTCCGAGACCGCGGCGCTGCCATTCCTGCATGGGGCAGCCCGGGCGGGACTGCGGATCGATCTCACCGGCGTGGACGCCATCGTGAACGGCGTTGCCCGCTCGATCCTGCGCTGCGGCGCGGCGCTGCGTCGGCTCCAGACCGGCGTCGTGACCCACTACGTGCTGGCGATGATTGTCGGTGTGATCGCAGCCGTTGCCGTCTTCGCCGTGGCGTGGCGGTAGGAGGCGCGATGGGATTCCCGCTACTTAGTCTCATCGTATTCACGCCCGTCGCCGGTGCAGCGGTTCTGATGTTTTTGCGCCGTGACGATGCAGTGCGATGGACAGCACTCGGTGTCACCATCCTCGACCTTGCTCTCTGCTTGGCCATGCTGGCCAGCTTTGACACCACTACCCATGAGATGCAGTTCATCGAGAGGCACCCGTGGGTGCCCGCGCTTGGGATCACATATGCGCTCGGCATCGACGGAATAAGCGCGCTCTTCGTGTTCCTGACTGCGCTGTTGGGCTGGATCTGCGTGCTCGCCTCATGGGCCGCAATCGACCGGAAGGTGAAGGAGTTCATGGTCAGCCTGCTGGTCATGCAGGCGTTGATGCTGGGCGTGTTCTGCGCGCTCGACCTGTTCTTGTTCTACGTCTTCTGGGAGGCGATGCTGATCCCGATGTACCTGATCATCGGCGTCTGGGGCGGCGAAGGCCGGGTCTACGCAGCGTTCAAGTTCTTCCTCTACACGCTGGCGGGAAGCCTCCTATTCCTGATCGGTGTCATCGTGCTCTATTTCCACGGCGGCCAGACCTTCGACATCCTCGCCCTGACGGCGCAGGATTTGCCGTTCCAGGTCCAGTCCTGGCTGTTTTTCGCCTTCCTGATCGCCTTCGCGGTCAAGGTCCCCATGGTTCCGGTCCATACCTGGCTGCCGGATGCCCATGTGCAGGCGCCGACGGCGGGCAGCATCATCCTGGCGGGCGTGCTCCTGAAAATGGGTGCGTACGGATTCCTGCGGTTCTCGCTGCCGATGCTGCCTGAAGCGTCAGTGCACTATTCGACGCTGATGATGGCACTTTCGGCGCTTGCGATCGTCTATGGCGGGTTGCTTGCGCTGGCGCAGGACGACCTGAAGAAGCTGGTGGCCTATTCGAGCATCAGCCACATGGGCTTCGTGACGTTAGGGATTTTTGCGCTGAACCTGCGCGGGCTTGAGGGCGGCATCCTGCAAATGTTCAATCATGGCGTAACGACGGGAGCGTTGTTCCTGTTCGTCGGCCTGATCTACGAGCGGACACACACGCGCAGCATGGCGGAGTATGGCGGGTTGATGAAGGCGGCGCCGGTCTATACCGCGTTTCTTGCGTTGTTCGTCCTGTCGGCGATGGCGCTGCCGGGAACGAATTCGTTCGTGGGGGAGTTGCTCGTGCTGTCCGGCGGGTTTGCGGCCGACTTGGCCGTCGGCGCGACCGCTGTTTTGGGCGCATTGCTGGGCGCGGCCTATCTGCTTGGCATGTACAGGAAAGTCGCGCTTGGCCCGGCCAGCGTCGGCGCCCGGTTCAGCATACGCGATTTGAATGCCCGCGAGATGGTCGCAATCCTGCCCTTGGCCGCCTTCGTGCTTTGGGTCGGGCTCTATCCGAAACCCTTTCTCAACATTATCGATGCCTCCGCGAAGCATCTGCTGATGCAGGTGCACAGTAAGGGGAGCGGCCAATGACCGCCGCCGCGCTCTTCCAGTCGGTGCTGGCGAGCCTGCCCGAGATCGTGGTGATCACGGGGGCCTGCATCCTGTTGATCCTGGGACAGTTTCTGCGGAAGGGGCGGGCCCCTGTCCTTGTCTGGGCTTCCGTCGCGGTCGTGCTGATTGCCGCCTCTGTGACACTCATGCGCGCCGGCGACGCGCAGCCGGCCTATGCCGGCATGTTCATCGCTGACCGCTTCGCGGTCTTCTTCAAATTCGTGTTCTACCTAGCCACCGTTCTGACATTCCTGCTTTCGCGGCGATATGCCGAGACCGAAGGGATCGGCAGCAGCGAATACTATGTCCTGCTGCTTCTTGCGCTTTCAGGAATGATGATCATGGCCTCGGCGACCGACCTCCTGTCGGTCTATGTCGGCGTCGAACTGATGGCGATCTGCACCTATGTGCTGACCGGCTTCCTGCGGCGAGAGCAGCGGTCGAACGAAGCGGCGCTGAAATACGTGATCCTTGGCTCGGTCTCCACCGGGATTTTCCTGTACGGCGTTTCACTGGTCTATGGGCTCACCGGCACCACACAATTGGACGCGATGGCTGCGGCGGTGACCGGCGATCCGCTCGATCCCGGATTGCTGCTGGCTGTTGTCTTCATCGTCGCGGGGCTGGTCTTCAAGGTCGGCGCGGTGCCTTTTCACATGTGGATCCCGGACGTCTATGAAGGCGCGCCGACGACGATCACGGCCTTCATGTCAGTGGGTCCCAAGGCGGCGGGGTTCGCGGTGATCCTGCGGGTGTTCCTCAATCCGCTGGTCGCGACCTCGGACGTTTGGATTATCCTCGCGGTCCTTGCTGTGCTGACGATGGCGCTCGGCAGTTTCGTGGCGCTGGTGCAGGATAATTTCAAGCGACTGCTGGCCTATTCGAGCATCGCCCATGCCGGGTTCGCCATTTTCGGCGTGGTGGCTGGCGGCGCCGACGGGATCGCCAGCGTGATGCTCTATCTGTTGATCTACTCTTTCATGAATCTCGGCATTTTCGCCACCCTCATCATGATGCGGAACGGCGATTTCTCGGGCGAGATCATCGAAGACTACGCGGGTTTCGCCAAGTCACGCCCCGGATTGGCGCTTCTGATGCTGCTCTATCTGTTCTCGCTGGCCGGCATTCCGCCGACGGCCGGTTTCTTCGCCAAGTTCTACGTCCTGGTCGCGCTGGTCGAGCGCGGTTTCGTCATGCTGGCGGTGATCGCAGTGCTGCTGAGCGCCATCGCTGCCTACTTTTACATCCGCATCGTCATGGTGATCTACATGCGGGAGCCGGAACGGGCGTTCGAGCCGGCACTGACGCCCTTGGTCCGCGTCACGCTCGCCTTCACCGCCGTCGGCACCATCGGCATCGGCCTATTCCCGGCGTGGTTTCTGAGGCTTGCCCAGCATTCGGTTTTGGGGGCTAATTGATTGGATTTGCAATGATCCGCCCGGGGGAATAAACTGGAAGTTCAAGAAAGGATAGCCCAAGTCCCTTCCCTGGGCGACGCATTACCGGTCCGAATTGGGTCGGTCGCGGCCTGAGGAAAGCCCTCGGCGGGTGAACGGGGCAACGCGATATGACTGCGATGGAGTTCCTCCCGGTTCTTGTCATGGTCGCCGGAGTTGTTCTGGTGGCGGGGGCGACGCTGTTTGTCTCTTCGCTGCTGCGTCCGTCCAATCCTTATCCCGCGAAGAACATGCCCTATGAATGCGGCATGGACCCGGCAGGCGAGGCCGCCGGAGGCCGCTTCCGGGTGCAGTTCTTTGTTCTCGCAATCCTGTTGGTCGTCTTCGATGTCGAAACGATGTTCCTCTTTCCCTGGGCCGTCGTGCTGAAAGACATCGGACTGGTCGGCTATGTCGAGATGTTCGTCTTCATAGTGCTGCTTCTTGTGGGCTTCGCCTACGCCTGGCTGAAGGGAGCGCTGGAATGGGAGGCGTAAACAATGCGATCCGCGACAGCGTGCTGTTCACCACCGCCGAGAGCGTTATCAACTGGAGCCGAAAATCGGCGCTGTGGCCCGAGACCTTCGGTATTGCCTGCTGCGCCATCGAGATGATTTCGGCGGGTTGCGCCCGCTATGATCTCGACCGGTTCGGCGTGGTGTTCCGGCCATCACCGCGCCAGTCCGACGTGATGATTATCGCCGGTACCATAACCCGGAAATTCGCGCCCGTCGTACGCCGGCTCTATGATCAGATGCCGGAACCACGCTGGGTTATCGCAATGGGCACCTGCGCAATCTCGGGCGGGGTCTACAACACCTACGCCGTGGTGCAGGGAGCGGAGACCTTCGTGCCAGTGGACGTGCATGTTCCCGGCTGCCCGCCACGGCCCGAGGCGCTGATGCATGGCATCCTCCTGCTTCAGGAGAAGATCAAGAAATCCCGAGCGCTGGCCGGGACGCCTCTGGACCGGATCGCGGTGCCATGAGCGTGGAGACACCCCTCGATCTCATCCTGATCAAGGAGCGCTTCGGCAACGCGATCGACGATCTTGGCTTCGCGCGTGGCGTTCACGCCTTGGCCGCTCCGCCCGACATGATCGTCGAGCTTTGCCGGTTTCTGAAGGAACACCCGGCGCTGCGGTTCAATTTCCTGTCGGACATTTGCGGCGTCGATCATTACCCCGAGTTGCCGCGCTACGAGGCCGTGTACCACCTCTATTCGCTGCCGAACAAATGGCGCGTACGCATCAAATGCCGCCTCGACGATCCGCCGCGGGTCCCGTCGGTGACGGGCGTCTGGCGGACCGCCAATTGGCATGAGCGCGAAGCCTGGGACATGTACGGGATAAGGTTCGAGGGCCACCCCGACTTGCGGCGGATCTACATGTGGGAAGGGTTCGAGGGCTTCCCTCAGCGCAAAGACTTTCCGCTCCGGGGCTACAAGGACGAGCTGAACCCGTTTGGCGCCGAAGGCCCGCCGCCGACACAGCCCGACCTCGCGACCAAGGACATTCCATAAGGGAGGCCGCTCCACGTCGGGAATTTGAGATGACCGAAGTCACGGAACTGAGCAGGCCGGAAGGCGAGGCGCTCGACACCAAGGAGGTGCTCCTCAATCTCGGCCCACAACATCCCAGCACGCATGGGGTGCTGCGGCTCGTCCTTGAGCTGGACGGCGAATATGTCGCTCGCGTGGACCCGCATATCGGCTACCTCCATCGCGGCACGGAAAAACTGGCCGAGAGCTTCACCTACACCCAGATTTTTCCGCTGACCGATCGGCTCGACTACGTCTGCCCACCGTCAAACAACCTGGCATTCGCGCTCGCGGTGGAGAAGCTCCTGGGCATCAAAGCGCCGATCCGCGCGCAGTATATCCGCGTGCTGATGGCCGAACTGGCGCGGATCTCCGGTCATCTCCTGATCACCGGCGCGCTGCCGCTGGATCTGGGGGCAATGACCGCGTTGCTCTACGCCATGCGCGAGCGCGAAATGATCATGGACTTGCTGGAGATGATCAGCGGCGCGCGGATGCACACCTCCTTCTGCCGGGTCGGCGGTGTGCGCGAGGACCTGCCCGACGGTTTTTTCCCCAAGATCAGGGAGTTCTGCGACATCTTCCCGAACCGGATCCGCGACTATGAACGGCTGATCGAGAACAACCGGGTGTTCCTGAAGCGAACGCAGGGAATCGGCGTGATCACCGCCGAAGACGGCATCGATTTGGGCCTGAGCGGCCCCAACCTGCGCGCCTCCGGCGTCGACTGGGACATCCGCCGCGACGAGCCTTACGAGATCTACGATCGTCTCGACTTCAACGTCATCACCCGCGAAGAGGGCGATTGTTACGCGCGCTGGCAATGTCGGGTAGAGGAGATGCGCGAGAGTATGCGCATCATCGAACAATGCCTCGAGCAGATGCCCGAGGGGCCGTTCCAGATCGACATGCCGACGATCGCTTTCCCGGTGGACAAGGACAAGGTGCATTGCTCGATGGAGGCCCTGATCCAGCACTTCGACCTGTCGGCGTATGGCTTCAAGGTGCCAAAGGGCGAGGTCTATTCGGCGATCGAGGCGCCAAAGGGCGAACTCGGGTTTTACATCATCAGCGACGGCTCGGAAAAACCGTTCCGCATGAAGGTGCGGGCACCGTCGTTCGTCAACCTCCAGGGCCTGTTCGGGACGAGCAATGCGCATTACCTGGCCGACATGATCGCCGTTCTGGGCAGCCTCGACCCGGTGATGGCCGAGGTGGACAAGTAACGGGAGATTTGGACGCGATGAACATGCGCGAAAAGATCGAAGTGGCGGCGGCGCGCTATCCGAACCAGCGCTCGGCGATCATGCCCGCGCTTCTGATCGCGCAAAAGGAGCATGGCCATCTGCCGGGCCCCGTGTTGGAAGAGGTCGCCGACATCCTCGGCGTCGAGCGGATCTGGGTTTACGAGCTGGCGACGTTCTACACGCTCTTCCGCACCGAGCCGGTGGGGATGTTCCACTTGCAACTCTGCGACAATGTCTCCTGCATGCTGCGTGGATCCGAGGAATTGCTGAGGCACCTGGAAGCGGTGCTGGGGATCAAAAAGGACGGCACGACCCTGGATGGGCTATTCACGCTCTCGACCGTCGAATGCCTCGGTGCTTGCGAGATGGCCCCGGTGATGCAGGTCGGCGACGACTATTGCGGCGGCCTCGACATTGCGCGGATCGACGCGCTGTTGGAACGGCTGCGGGCGATGGCGGGGCAGGCGATCGGCGCCGATCCCGCCGCCACAGCACCGCCGGGAGAGTAGTGTCATGATGGAACCCGTCCTTCTCAGGAATGTGGGCGTGCCGGACGGCCATCAGCTCGCGACCTACGAGGCCGGCGGTGGCTACCAAGCGCTGTCGAAGGCGCTTCGCGAACACACGCCCGACGAGATCATCGATCTTGTCAAAGAATCCAACCTGCGTGGTCGCGGCGGGGCCGGATTCCCAACCGGAATGAAATGGAGCTTCGTTCCGAAGCGCGTCGGCAAGCCGAAATACCTGTGCTGCAACGCTGATGAGGGCGAGCCGGGCACCTTCAAGGACCGGATCATCATGGAGCGCGATCCGCACCAGTTGATCGAGGGGATGGCCATCGGCGCCTACGCGATCGGAGCTGAAACCGCCTATGTCTACATCCGCGGGGAATACGCGCTGGCGATCCGGCGGCTCGAGCAGGCGCTCGCCGAGGCGCATGCGAAGGGATATCTGGGAAAACGCATTCTCGGCTCGGATTTCAATTTCGCCGTGCATATCCATTGCGGTGCCGGTGCCTATATCTGCGGCGAGGAGACAGCGATGCTCGACTCGCTTGAAGGCAAGCGGGCGCAGCCGCGCTTGAAACCGCCGTTTCCGGCGGTCGAAGGCCTCTACGCCAGCCCGACCGTCATCAACAACGTCGAAACATTGGCCTGCGTTCCGCATATCGTGGCGCGAGGGCCGAACTGGTTCCGCAGCATCGGTCCGGACAAAAGTCCCGGTCCGAAGCTCTACTGCCTCAGTGGCCAGGTGCGGAAACCGGGCCTTTACGAGCTGCCGATGGGCATACCACTGCGCGAACTGGTCGAGGACCGCGCCGGCGGGCCGCTGCCTGGACGCAAGATCAAGGCGGTGATCCCAGGCGGCGTCTCGGCGCCAGTGATCCCGGAGCATGGGCTCGACGTTGGGATGGATTTCGACTCGCTGGCGGCTGCCGGCTCAATGCTCGGTTCGGCCGGGGTCATCGTAATCGACGACTCGACCTGCATGGTCAAGGTCGCCACCCGCATCATCGAATTCTTCCACCATGAGTCCTGTGGCAAGTGCACCCCGTGCCGCGAAGGGCTCAACTGGGTTGTAAAAGTGCTACGCCGGGTCGAGGCGGGGCAGGGGGCGCCGGGCGACCTCGAACAACTGCAGGCACTCTGCAAGGGCATTTTCGGCAACACGTTCTGTGCTCTGGGCGATGGTGCGGCCATGGGGCTGCGGGCGGCGCTGACGCATTTCGAGCATGAATTCGTCGCCCATATCGAAGCGGGCAGGTGCCCGTTTCACTGAGGAGCGCAAATAGAAGGCCGCAGGAAGGCAATGGTTAGCATCACGATAGACGAACAAACACTGGAAGTGGAGGCAGGCTCGACCGTGCTGCAGGCCGCCGAGCGTTTGGGCATCGACATCCCGACCTTCTGCTACCTGAAGCGGCTGCCGGCGCTGGCCTCCTGCCGCATGTGCCTGGTGGAGATCGAAGGGCAGCGGCGGCTGCAACCCGCATGCGCGACCGCGGTCACAGACGGCATGGTGGTGCGGGCAAACACGCCGCTGATCGAGGAAACACGCTCTTCCATGCTCGACATGCTGCTCGCCAACCATCCCCTCGATTGCCCGATCTGCGACAAGGGCGGCGAATGCGAGCTTCAGGACCTGGTGATGGCGTACGGCCCCCGCGAAAGCCAGTTCCGTGATGCCAAACGTGTGTTTCACTCCAAGGACATCCGCCTCAGCCCGGTCATCATCATGAACGTCAACCGCTGTATCCAGTGCCAGCGTTGTGTCCGGATGTGCGAGGAAGTGGTCGGCGCCGTCGCCTTGGGCACGGTTGAAAAAGGCATGGATACCGCCGTGACCGGCTTCGAGGGCAGCCTCGCGAGTTGCGACCAATGCGGCAATTGCGTCGAGGTCTGTCCGGTCGGTGCGCTGATGAGCTTTCCCTATCGCTACAAGGCGCGGCCCTGGGATCTGGCCGAGACCGACACGATCTGCCCGCATTGCGGCACTGGCTGCCAGCTGACCGTCGGCACGCGCAAGGGCGAGTTCATGCGGGTCCGCTCGAAGCAGGAGCATGGGGTCAACCGCGAAACCCTTTGCGTGCGGGGGCGCTTCGGCCTCGATTTCGTCGGGAGCCGGGACCGGATCAAACGGCCGATGGTCCGTCGTGATGGCGCCCTCGTCCCGGTTTCCTGGGAAGAAGCGGGGAACTATCTGCAGCGGCGGTTCTCGGCCGTCGAGGGAAAGGTCGCGGGCGGGCTGGCCTCGCCGCGCCTTCCCAACGAGGTTCTTTACCAGTTCCAGAAAGTGATGCGGACGGTGTTCCGCACCAACAACATAGACTGCGGGTCGCGTTGGGCCACACCTTCCGATGCGCTTGGCCCATTGCTGGCGAGTTTCTACACACGGGCGCCATTGCAGGACGTGATCGGCAACGACTCCGTGCTTGTTGTCGGTGGCAACGTGACCGAGGAAAACCCGGTCACCGAATATCTGTTGCGCGACTGCGCGCGGCGACGGCAGACCGACTTGCTTATGCTCTCGGCGCGGCCATCCCGTCTGGACGCCGATGCCCGGGCGGTCATTCGCGTTCCTCCCGGCGGTGAGGCGGCCGGCCTTGCCGCGGTCGTGGACGGTCTCGTTGCGGCGGCCGGTCAGGCCGTGCCGGGCGAAGTTCCCGCGGATATCGGCACACCAACCGGCAGGCTGGGCGCAACCGATGGTGACGGGGCGGACCGCCTCGCTGCTGCGCTGCTGGACAGTGGCAGCGTCACCGTTCTGGTCAGCGTCGACCTCCTGAGATCAACGCTTGCGCGTGCAGCATTACAACAGATCAACAAGCTGCTGCGGCTCCTCCGTGCCCTTGGCAAGGACCTGGCGATGCAATTCCTGTTCGACCGTGCCAACCAGCTGGGCGCCTGGGACATGGGGGTTCTGCCGGCAGCGCTACCAGGACTGCGTGCCGTCACCGATGCTGCTGCGCGCGCAACTCTCGAACGGGCCTGGGGCGCCGCGATCCCGCCTGAGCCAGGCGCAGATTTCGGGACCATGCTTGAGCTCTGTGACGGCGGGCGGATGGGCGCGCTCTATATCGTTGGAAGCGACCCAGTGATGAGCTATCCGGACCGGAAACGCGTCACGCGGGCGCTTGGCGCCGCTGATCTCCTGATCGTACAGGACGCATTCCTCACGGACACGGTGGGGCTTGCCGATGTGGTGCTGCCCGCAGCGAGTTACGGCGAAGAATCCGGTACCTTCACCAGCAATGAGGGCAGAACCCAGAAAGTCTGCAAGTTCCGCGAAGCCACCTTCGAGGCGCGGGGCAATCTGGCGATCCTCGACTTTGTCGCGGCGCTTCGAAATCAGCAGTTACGGCCGTCGACGCAAGCGGAAATCTTCGACGAGATGACCCAACTGGTACCGGCCTATCAGGGGCTGACGCTGAACGGGCTTGGCATTGACGGAGCATTTACCCGATCGGTGCCGACACCGCCGGCCGATGAGTTCCTCGCGCCGCCGCCTGCCATTCCGAATGCCGGCGACCGGCTCATGCTGATCACCGGCAACTGCCTGTTCCACAACGGATATCTTTCCGAACGCTCCGCGATCCTAAATACGGTCGCAGCCGACCCATATGTCGAGATGAGTGAGCGCGATGCCGCGCAGCTTGGTCTTGCGGATGGTGATCACGTGGCCGTGCGATCCACCCAGGGTGAACTGAGAGCGCAGCTCAAGATCAACAGGCACTTTCCCAGCGGGCTCGTGTTCGTGCCGGAAAATTACCGAGACCTGCGTCTCAACAGCCTGATGCGGCAGGGCGAATACCCTTGTCCGGTGGAGGTTGAAAAGGTGCGCGCCGCCTTCGATGCGGCGGCGGGAGTCGGGGCAGCAACTGAAAATCCCGGCCGAGGCATTGCCGAGCTTCCGGGCAGTCCACCCTAATTCCCGCTCCCGGTTTGCGCCCTCAGTGATAGGCGGTGCCGGCAATGTACTCGTGCATCGCCTGTTCATTGCGCAGCGCTTCTTCGAGCCGGTGCTTGACCACGTCGCCGATGCTCACCACGCCGACAGGCGCGCCGCCTTCCATGACCAACACATGGCGCGTGCGCCAATTGGTCATGATCGCCATCACAAAGGGCAGCAGATCCTCTGTCGAGCACGTCGCCACATTGCGGTTCATGATATCGGCGACACGCATCGTGGGCGCCCCGTTTCCGTATTCAGCCACTGCATTGCAACAGTCCCGTTCTGACAGCGTGCCCAGGCATTCCCCGGGCGAACGGCTGACGACCACGAAGCCGATATTGTTCGCTCGAAACAGCCGCAGGACTTCTTCCATCGTCTGATCCGGCGTAACCGAGATGAGGTTGGGAGACTTGGTTTTCAAAATCTGGCAGACATGCATCTGAGCCTCCTGTCTGCGCGTTCCGGCTTGGCGGCGGACGCGCACTCACGTTTGCCGGATATTCCGCCACCAGTTGTACCCCTGCAGTTCGCTCGTCTCGACCAGAACGTCCCCGTCGGTGTTCAGGTGCGCCGCGACCACACCGCCGCCGGTCGTCGCCTTGCCCGGCTTGGCAAGCAGATCGTCACGCCCGATCACCAGGTCACGCGAGGAAAAACTCGAGAATTCGTATTGCTGGCCAAGCGCGATCGCGTCCGCTGGGCAAGCGTCCTCGCACAGCCCGCAGAATAGGCATCGGGCCGTATCGATCTCAAATTTTGCCGGCCGACGGTTGCCCTTCTCGTCTTCGTAGGGAACGACTTCGATGCAGTAGCAGGGACAGATCCGCGCGCAGAGTTCGCAGGCCACGCATTTGATCTCGCCCTGGTCGTCGCGCTTCAGGAAATGGTGCCCGCGGTAACGCGAATAAGGCAACCATTTTTCCTTGTCCGGATACTGCATGGTCACGGATTTGGAGAACATGTAGCCGAATGTCAGAGCCAAAGCTTTCGCTAGATCGGCGAAGAACACCCAACCGATCCATGTTCCAACTCTGTCTCCTGCGTGCGACATCGCCGCCCCGCTACGGAGCCCCTGCGGCTCCCAAAAGAACACCGGTTATAATTATGTTCGCCATCGACAGAGGAAGCAAGACTTTCCATCCGATGGCCATCAGCTGGTCGTAGCGATAGCGTGGGAAAGTGAAGCGGAACCATATGAATACATAGATGAAGAAGGCGACCTTGAGCACAAACCAGAGAAGCGGCGGCAAGGGGAGCAGCACGCCGTTCCAACCGCCGAAGAACAGGATCACCACCAGCACCGACACCAGCAACACAATGGCGTATTCGCTGACCATGAAGAATGCAAAGCGGATGCCGCTGTACTCGGTGTGGAACCCGGCCCCCAGATCGCCTTCCGCTTCCGCCAGGTCGAAGGGAATGCGCTGCGCTTCGGCCAGCCCGGCGACGAAGAACACGAAGAAGCCGACGGGTTGGTAGACAATGTTCCAGACATCGGCTTGCGCCCGGACGATCTCGAGCAGGCTCATGGATTGCGCCAGCATGACCACGCCGATGACCGCGAACCCCATCGGGATTTCGTAGCTGATCATCTGCGCGCAGGTCCTGAGGCTGCCCAGGACAGCGTATTTGCTGTTGGCGGCCCAGCCACCGAAGATGACGCCGTAGACCTCAATCCCGATCACCGCGAAGACGAAGAGGAGCGCCACATTCATATTGGAGACGTAGAGCGTAATTTCGGTGCCGAGGACCGAGACGCTT
Organism: Ensifer sp. Root127; assembly: GCF_001425225.1. Taxonomy (NCBI): domain Bacteria; kingdom Pseudomonadati; phylum Pseudomonadota; class Alphaproteobacteria; order Hyphomicrobiales; family Rhizobiaceae; genus Ensifer; species Ensifer sp. Root127. The sequence continues at coordinate 57,955 of NZ_LMDX01000024.1, read as the reverse complement.
TCACCGAAGGGGATCGCGACGAACACCACGAAGGGTGGGGCAAGCGCCAGGATCGGCGCCAGTTTGAAGAGGAAGCGATCGGCCTCGGCCGGGATATGGTCCTCTTTGGTTAGCAGCTTGATACCGTCCGCCAGCGGCTGCAGCAGCCCGTGCCAACCCACGCGCATTGGCCCCATACGCTGCTGGATGTGACCGGCGACCTTGCGCTCCACCCAGGTCAGCGGCAAGGGCAGCAGTAGCAGGATCGCAATCAGAAATGCGACCTTGAAGACGATCAGGCCAAGAGCGACGATAAGTTCCATGATCGCGGCTACTTATTCATCGGGTTGAAACGACGCCCGGACGTTGGCTCCAGCTATACGTTGAACACTACGCTTGCCAGTATTTACGGTACAGCGGTGATGCATTACTTGCAAAGCGGAAATCGTTTCCGCATCGCTGTTGGGCGTTTGGCGCAAACGACTTCGCCCAAAACTTGAATTCAACTGGGTCGTACAAGTCTCAGCGCAATCGGCTTCTGGCAGCATAGTGCCTGTCGGCGCCGGCTCCTCCAAGATCGATGCGAGGCCGTTTCGTCGTTGCGGTGGGCAAAACCCTTCGTTTTCGATATCAGGACTCGCACAGGGTCCAGCCGCCCGGCTCAGAACGACCGTGGGGCCGGATCCAGGAGCTTCACGCTTCCGCCCGTAACTTGATGGATTGCGCAGGTCCGCCGCACGGTGCCGTTCTTTTCGAAGCGGAATGCCGCCGCTGCGCCGATGAAGCCGTTCGGAGAACGGATGTTCTCCTGGTTGATGGCGTCTTCGCCCTGGGTACGGACGAGACCGGCTGCAAGCGCAATGATGTCGAAGCCATAGGCCGCGTCGGGGCTGGCAGCACGCTCGTAGCGGTCGATATAGCGCGACGTCATCCGCGAACCGTTCTCCGGACCGAAGAGACAGAGATGACTTCCGGAAAGCTCTGGGCGCTTGTAGGCGGCCGCGCTCCAGCCGGAGCTTCCAACGACCATCGCGTTTGGTTTCAGATAACCGTTGGCCTTGAGTTGCGACAACGCGCCGACGTCGGAACCTCCCGCACCGACCAGGATCACTGCATCGACGTCCTTCAGCTTGGCCTTGGTAACCGCGTCGGCGGAAAACGCGGTCGTGCCTGTCACAGCAACGAGGACCGGCTTGATGCCATAGCCGGCAAGCTCGCGCTCGAGCCTTTGCCGCTCGGCGGCAGAGACATCGCTCGGCAAAAGCACGACAAGCCGCTTATGGCCGGAAGCCACCGCGTATGACGCGCCCTCGACGGCGCTGTCGATGCGGTCAGATACAAAGGCGAAGGTGCCTGTCGGCCGCTCGGCGCCGTTGTTGCGTAACACCAGCAGTGGCGCGCGAGCATTGCCGAGGCCCTGGCGGACGGTGCTGACCGGCACGTCAGCAACGGAAACGGCGACGAGCGCGACGTTCTGGCCGGCGAGCCGCTTCGCGGCGTCCTGGATCTGCTGTGGTGAGCCGTCGGTATTCTCGACCAGCAGCGAGAGCTGGCCACCGCCAACCTCATCCACGGCGAGCGACGCGCCATCCCGGATGTCGCGTTCGCGCACCGTTTCTCCGGTCGGCGACATGAGGGCTGTGATGAGCGCGATCCGCGTCGCGCCGCTGCCGAAGGTTTCCTGCGGTTTCGCCGCATGTTCTGCCGCGCGCCGGGCATGCATCGCCTGCGGTGATTCCACGTCGAGCACGTCTTGAGGGGTGGGGGTGCCCTGGCAACCGGCAAGCACGCCGAGCGCGAAGATGCAGAGGGTTAGCCATTGCCGACGAGGCGACACACACGTTGCTGATGAAATGACAGCGCGAGACATTGACGATCAAACCGCCTGTTTCAGTTCATGAAGCGACGCATTTTGGCGTGGAAGCAATCGCACTTGGCGAGATAGTCCTCGTCGCGCCAATTGGCTCGAAGGTAACCGTAGGCCTTGCCGCAAGCGACCTTGGTCTCGGACGCCCAAACGAAAGCGGGGCGCGTCGAGAAAATCCAGCGCGGATCATCGGCAACAGCGATCGCCTCGTCCATGCGCGACACGACCTCCTTCGTCAACGTGGCGACGTTCTCCTCGACTGTCAGCGAGGATTGGCTAAGCTCGGTGCACTGTCTGGCAACCGGTGCATAGTCGACGATGAGATCGGCCGCGAAACCTGAAAAGGGCATTAGAGCGACGATCGCGCCCGCCAGTATGCTTCTGATCATGAAAAAGATTCCCCCCTGGAATATGCGGTTCCCGGATGATTGCCGAGAACCGCGGAGCTGTCGAGATCGACTTTGCGTTTAAGGAACGTCTTGTGTCTTCGGCGCACCGTTTTCGTTGAACAGGACCTTCACCACCTCGGTCGACACTTGGAAATCTTCCAGTACGGCGACTGTATGCCATGCCGCGCCATTGCCGGCGCTGCCGTCCGTGTCCACCTGCAGGTTGGCGTTCTGGCCATCCTGCACGACCTGGACGTAGTTGCCATCGAGATTGGTACCCGTCGGCAGGTTGCCGAGCAGGGCGGACAGGTCGACGTTGTCATTCTCCGCGTAGTTGTAGTCGGTGATCACATCGTCGATACCAAGCTGGAGCGAGTCGAGGTCAACCACGAAGGTATCCTTGCCCGAACCGCCGGTCATCGTATCCGAGCCGGTGCCGCCATAGAGGAAATCGTCGCCCGTACCGCCGACGAGAATGTCATTGCCCGAATTGCCGTAGAGCGCGTCGCTGCCCGAATCGCCGATGAGCGTATTGCCTAGGCTGTCGCCGGTCAAAACATCATTGTATGAGCTGCCTACGAGCCCTTCGATCGCCGTGTAGCCATCGCCGGCCGCATCGCCAGAATTCGCAGCAGGCGCCGCAAGGCTGGCAACTACGCCAGCGGAGGCCGACTGATAGGAAACCATATCCATGCCGCCGGCGCCGTTGAAACTATCGGCGTGAGACGTGGCGGCAAAGACTTCGTCAGAAGCGGACCCTGCCATCGCCTGACCATCCGGCTCGAAAGTCAGATCGATTGAGGCCCCACCAGCCTTGTCGCCATCCGCGTCGACCAGTTCGACTGGGATAGAGATGCTTACGGGATCGGTCGCAACGACGGCGCTACCGAATCCTGTCAGTGCGAACGAATCGTCCGCGTTCGCGAACGTGTCACTTCCTGTGCCGTAATAAACATCAAGGGTTGTGTATTGATCTGCGGTGTAAACGGCTACGGTCGTGTTGTCGACAAGTCCTTCAACCTTAACTTCATTTGTCAGCAGGTTTCGCGTAATGCGGTAGCTGAGGCCATCGACGGTGATCGATTGCGTATTGCCGGTTGAGAAATCGACAACGAAAGTGTTATCCGAAGGGTTGGCGTTGTTGCCGGAATGGCTGATGATGACCCTGGTTATCGGTTCGGGTGTGCTATCGTTTATGCGATTGTCTTCACTGGCATCGCCGAAGTCATTGTCATCCGAAGCAACGAATACCGCGGTGGAGCGACCATTGCCTATGCTGCCGAATTTGACGGAAGCGCCGTTGACCAGATAATGCTCGTCGAATGTGTGGCCCGGCGAGACGGAATTGTAGTTAGTCGCAGTAGGAGTTCCCGTAAGATCCGAAACGAAGTTCAGTCTCACCCCTTCGTCTGAGCCGATTTTCTGGCCGCCGTCACCTCCCGAAACACCAACAGAATTGGCCGTCCCGTTAATTCTTTTAGCGTCATCACCAATAGGAGTGATCAGCAGGTCTGGCGAATCATCATTTTGGGGACTGTTTATTTGCCCGTTCGGCACGAAGCCCACCCAATTGGTGTTTCCACCCGAGAATGCGTAGCTCCCACCATTGAAGTTAACGTTGCTGGCGGAATCGACCTTCCCGTACATGGTGACACCATAACTGTCGTTCGAACCGGCCAAACTTCCGTCTTGGTTGATTTCAACTTCGAAGACCCACTTGGTATTGTCTGCCGCACTGGTCGACGACGTGGACGCAATCAGGGTATTCCCGACAACGTAGTAGTAGATCGCCGCCCCGCTTGACGTGAAACCGCTATTCGAGCCATTGAGCGATGAAGCGAACCTCACGGTTCCACCCTGATCCGCGCCGACATTGTCATCAACGTTGCGATCCGCATCGAGATAGGCAATCGCCTCGGTCCCCGCCTTGTTTGTCAGATGGAGATGGTCTGGATCGATTGCCGAAGGCGTATCGTCGGTGATCTCGACATTGAGCACCGCACTGGTGCTCGAGCCGTCCTCGTCCGTCACCGCCACGGTGAAGTTGTCGAACACGCCGCCGTCGGGACCGGCCGAGGTGTGTCCCGTGCTGTTGTCCTGCAGCAGATAGCTGTAGGTGAAGGTCGCACCCGTCACCACGCCATTGACCGTCGTAGGTGTGTAGCCGGTGATCGTCAGAAGCCCGAGCGCCGTGTCCACCGTCTGGTTGGCGGTGAACACGCCAGCCGTCACAACCGCAGTGCCGTTCACTGTCAGCCCGGCAAGACCATCCGGCGTCGTCACCGAGAAGCTGCCGGTCTGCGTCAGCGCCGCTGCGTTGGGCGAGGAACCGTCAGGGAGATTTTTCTCATACATCGTAACTTCGGTGCTCGACGACAGCCCATTCACGCTGACACCGTCGTTGGTGCCGGTGATCGTGATGGTAACCGTCTGCGTCGCCGTGCCACCATGACCATCATCGACGGTCACATCGTACTTCTGCGTCAGCGTCTCGCCTCCATTTAGCGAGTCCAGCACGCTGTCTGCAACCTGGAAGGTCCAGCCGACCGAGTCGCTCGCCTGGTTCAGCGCGCCGAGTGAGAAGGAGCCCAGATAGCTGGCGCCCTGTGCGGTGAAGGTGGCGCTGTGGGTGTCGAGCGTGTCGACATCGGCAAAGGACACCGCGCCGCTCTTGGCGTGCGTCGTGGCATTCTCGCCCGCAGCGCCGTCGGCGATCTCCGTCACGGTCGCGCTCTGCGTGCCCGACGTGATCACCGGTGCGTCGTTGGTGCCGGTGATCACGACCGTCACCGTCTGTGTCGCCGTGCCACCATGGCCGTCGTCGACGGTCACGTCGTACTTCTGCGTCAGCGTCTGGCCGGCCTGCAGGCTGTCGAGCACGCCGTCGGCGACCTGGAAGCTCCAGCCGACCGTATCAGTCGCCTGGTTCACCGCGCCGAGCGAGAAGGTGCCGAGGTAGCTGGGGCCCTGTGCGGTGAAGCCGGCGCTGTGCGTGTCGAGCGTGTCGACATCGGCGAAGGTCACCGCGCCGTTCTGCGCATGCGTTGTCGCATTCTCGCCCGCTRCAYYGTCGGCGATCTCCGTCACCGCACCGCTCTGTACCGCAGAGGTAATCACTGGAATGTCGTTGGTACCGGTGATGGTGATCGTCACCGTCTGCACTGCCGTGCCGCCAGGGCCGTCGTCGACGGTCACGTCGTACTTCTGCGTTAGCGTCTGGCCGGCCTGCAGACTGTCGAGCACGCCGTCGGCGACCTGGAAGCTCCAGCCGACCGTATCAGTCGCCTGATTCAGCACGCCGAGCGCGAAGGTGCCGAGGTAGCTGGGGCCCTGGGCCGTGAAGCCGGCGCTGTGGGTGTCGAGCGTGTCGACGTCGGCAAAAGTGACCGCKCYGCACCGCAGAGGTGATCACTGGAACGTCGTTCGTGCCGGTGATGGTGATCGTCACCGTCTGCACTGCCGTGCCGCCATGGCCGTCATCGACGGTCACGTCRTACTTCTGCGTCAGCRTCTGGCCGGCCTGCAGGCTGTCGAGCACGCCGTCGGCGACCTCGAAGCTCCAGCCGACCGAGTCACCCGCCTGGTTCAGCGCGCCGAGCGCGAAGGTGCCGAGATAGCCGCCGCCTTGCGGTACGAAGCCGGCGCTGTGGGTGTCGAGCGTATCGACGTCGGCAAAGGTTACCGCACCATTCTGTGCATGCGTTGTCGCATTCTCGCCCGCTGCATTGTCGGCGATCTCCGTCACCGAACCGCTCTGCACCGCAGAGGTGATCACCGGAACGTCGTTCGTGCCGGTGATCACAATCGTCACCGTCTGCACTGCCGTGCCACCATGGCCGTCATCGACGGTCACGTCGTACTTCTGCGTCAGCGTCTGGCCGGCCTGCAGGCTGTCGAGCACGCCGTCGGCRACCTCGAAGCTCCAGCCGACCGAGTCACCCGCCTGGTTCAGCGGGCCGAGCGAGAAGGTGCCGAGGTAGCTGGGGCCCTGKGCGGTGAAGCCGGCACTGTGGGTGTCGAGCGTATCGACGTCGGCAAAGGTTACCGCACCATTCTGTGCATGCGTCGTGGCATTCTCGCCCGCAACACCGTCGGCGATCTCCGTCACCGAACCGCTCTGCACCGCAGAGGTGATCACTGGAACGTCGTTCGTGCCGGTGATGGTGATCGTCACCGTCTGCACTGCCGTGCCGCCATGGCCGTCATCGACGGTCACGTCNCGTCAAACCGTTCCACCACGCCGCCAAGCTGCCAACCGGACGTGATCACCGGGGCGTCGTTGGTGCCGGTGATGACGATCGTCACCGTCTGCACTGCCGTGCCGCCATGGCCGTCGTCGACGGTCACATCGTACTTCTGCGTCAGCGTCTGGCCGGCCTGYAGSSWGTCSAGCACGCCGTCGGCGACCTCGAAGCTCCAGCCGACCGAGCCACCCGCCTGGTTCACCGCCGCCAGCGCGAAGGTGCCGAGGTAGCTGGCGCCCTGTGCGGTGAAAGTTGCGCTGTGCGTGTCGAGCGCATCGACGTCGGCAAAGGTTACCGCGCCGTTCTGCGCATGCGTTGTCGCATTCTCGCCCGCAACACCGTCGGCGATCTCCGTCACCGAACCGCTCTGCACCGCAGAGGTGATYACCGGAACGTCGTTSGTGCCGGTGATCGTGATCGTCACCGTCTGCACTGCCGTGCCGCCATGGCCGTCGTCGACGGTCACATCGTACTTCTGCGTCAGCGTCTGGCCGGCCTGTAGGCTGTCGAGCACGCCGTCGGCGACCTCGAAGCTCCAGCCGACCGAGTCACCCGCCTGGTTCACCGCGCCGAGCGCGAAAGTGCCGAGGTAGCTGGCGCCCTGTGCGGTGAAAGTTGCGCTGTGCGTGTCGAGCGCATCGACGTCGGCAAAGGTTACCGCACCATTCTGCGCATGCGTTGTCGCATTCTCGCCCGCAGCACCGTCGGCGATCTCCGTCACCGAACCGCTCTGCACCGCAGAGGTGATTACCGGAACGTCGTTGGTGCCGGTGATGGTGATCGTCACCGTCGTCGACGATTTGTCGCCATCGCCATCAGTGATCTCGTAACTGAACGTATCCGTCACTGTCTGGCCCGCAGCAAGACCTTGGACGGCGCCATGAGCGTTGTTCAGTGTATAGGTGTAGCTGCCGTCAGCGCCCAAAACCAGCGTACCGAACTGGCCGACCGTTGCGCCACCAACCACGCCCGCCGCGTCGCCAGACGATACGGCCGTGACCGACGCCCCGTCTGCCCCCCGCACGTCCTTGACACCGTCCGTACCATTGGCATCCGTGCCACCCGAGCCGGTCAGCACATTGCCATCCGCAACGAGCACACCATCTTCGGTCGCGCTATCCGTGTCCGCTGCAGCCGTCGCAACGTCGTCGGAGACCGAGACGGAGACGGTGCCTTCCGCCGTGTCGCCGTCCGTGTCGGAAGCGATGACCTTGACCGAGCCGAGTGCGGCGAGATCGTCGGCATTGACGCCGGGATGGCTGGCATAGTTGTCGGTAAGTGTCGCCGTCACCGTCGCGCTGTCGCCGCTGCGCACCAGGTCGAGGGTGACGATGGTCACGCCGCCGGCCTTACCTACGATCTGGGTGTCGGAGACCCTATCCCAGGTCAGCGCACCGGTGAGGGTGCTGGTGTCGCCGAACACGATGGTGGCGATCGCATCCGAACCGGCCACGAAGCCGATCGTGCCGCTGCTGGCGTCGGCGCCCGGCGTGCTGCCGTCGGCCAGGTTCTGGTCGTCGAGTGCAAGCGATGCGGAAGCCGCAAGCGGATTGACTGTCGGGCCGGCGCCGTCCGTCACCGTGATCGTCTGGCTGTCGCTCGTCGTGTCGTTGTCGGCATCCTTGGCCGACAGCGTGAAGCTGACATTGACGCCGCCGGCATTGTTGAGGTTGCTGGCCGCTGCAAACGTCCAGGTGTTGTCGGCATTGACCGTCAGCGTGCCCTCGGCAAGCGCAAACGCCACCGACTGGCCCGCCGTCAAGGTCAGCGTCTGCGTTGTGTTGCCGGCCGTCACGTCGACTGTGCCGACGCCATCGGCACCTGCCGAAAGCGTCCAACTGCCGGCAAGCGTCTGGCCTTCCACCACGCTCGGCGCGGCCGGATCGGTGATCCCGATCACTGGAACGTCGTCGATGATATCGATCTGGAGGGTGGCCGAACCGCCGGCACCATCGTGATCGGTGACCGTGAGGTCGAAGATGTCCCGGTCCTGCTCGATATTCGTCCCGGGATTGACCCCGGAACTCGTGACTGCGCTCGTCAGCTCGTAGGTGTAATCCGCCACACCGGTAAGCGGGTTGTAGCCGGTGATGGTCAATGTACCGAATTGACCCACAACCGTTTGCCCGACGAGACCGCCGATGGCGAACGTCTGACCGTTGACGGTCAGGCCAGCGATGTCGTCAAGCCCGTCCGGATCGGTGAGGGCAAACACACCGCTGACCGACGCACTGCCATCGCCCGCACGCGATCCGACTGCGAGGCCGGCTTCGTCGACTTGCCTGTCGCTCACCGCGATGCCGCCTGGATTATCTTTGGAGTCGGGGGTGATCGACGGGTCATCGTTGGGGTCAAGCGCGAAGGGCAGACGCTCGGTCGCTTCAAGCGCAGGAAACTCCAGGGCGGTCGGGGCGAGCAAGTCGATGACCGGCCCGGCCTGGCCGATGTCGCCGGTCGCATCGGAGAGATCCCCGCCGCTGCTTTGGTTCGACACGACGCTGATGGTGCCATCCGGCCCCGCGGCGACGTTGATACCGTTTTCGCCGAGCACCGCCACGAGGGTTTCGCGGGGGATTTCGGCGTCGCCGATGACGAAGGTCGGAACTTTCAATGCGGCGTTCTGGATCGTGATTGTAGAGCCATCAGGCTGTTCTAAAACGATATCAGTGCCGACCACCTGGATCTTTTCGATCGATGCGCCTGCAGGGAGGTGCACGACATTTGAAGCATCGGCGCTGACCGTCGCCGGCATCGGCGGCGTTTGGAGCGCGTTCTCAGCGCCCTTCACCGGAGCGCCGGTTGCCTGGTCCAGGAGCTGCGGCTCGTCCGTCGCGCCACCACCGGTCTGTGCTACCAACCGGCCGGCTTTGCCATCCGGTGCGTCGCGGTACTCGATTGCCTCTGCCGGGTTTGCGGCGGCATCGTTGGAATTTGTGGTGCCTGCGGTTGCCATAGAAAATACCCCTCGACCTTTGCGGGCAAGAGAACATCAACCTTGTGCAGCCGCAATCGGCATCGAAGGGATTAGAGAAAAACAGCATAATATGATATGCTAATACCCAAAATTGGTTAGATTGACGCAATTTTAATAGTTCTGGTCATGGGTTCGAAACGAATGCCCCATCCGGGCCGCCTGAGCTATAAAAAGAAGCCCTGATGTCACAGAGAACAGTGGCAAAATGCGCCCGTCAATCGCAACTGGCCGCGTTGCAAGACGTTCCGTTGAACGCATCCTCATGAAACAACCGGCACAGGTGCCAAACGGCATGCTCCGGGCTGGCGATCGCTTTCATGATGACGGAGTCGGCGACTTCTATAAACGAATCCGTCAGTGCTCCAAAAGCATACACAAGTATAAAGTTTGAATAAAATTTTACATAAAACGTATTGGCGTGGCACATACTAAATAATACATACGGCTTTACCTGCATTTTTCTTTTGATTCGTAGAGTGTCTCCATGCAACCGAGAGACACGGCGATGAACAAGAAGAGCTGGAAGCACTGCGAAAAATACCTGAAGACTTCGGTGTTTGCGATCGGCCTGGCATCGCTTTCAGCGATATCCTCTGTGCAGGCCGGACAGCCCGGCATGCTCCAGCCCGGCGTCTTCCAGCAGATGCTGAGCCTCGCGAGTCCGCTGGCGGCCGTCGCCACTGAGGCAATCGGCACCTGGTCGAAGCAAGCCTCCGAAGGGCTCAAGCGGCAGCGGGTGCAGAAAGTGGCGGTGACGGCAGGCACCAACCTCGGTGGCCAAACACCGGCGCAGTCGACGCCCTCCGCCGTTTTCCATTCCGTCGCCTTCCGCGTCTCTTCGATCCCCGTGGCCCGCAAATGGAAAACCGTCTTTCCGGCGGTCGCGGCAGCCGATTTCGACCACTGCGCCAACGAGAGTGGTTGTGCCGCTCGCGGCATCCTCGGCAGGGCGATCGAAAACGCCAACGGCCTCGCCTTCCGGCAGAAGATCAGCGGCATCAACCGGACGGTGAACCGGCTTGTCCGCTACCAGCCGGACGCTGAGAACTACGGCTCCAAGGATTATTGGGCAACGCCGGACGAAATTCTCGCCCGCGGCAAGGGCGACTGCGAAGACTATGCCATCCTGAAGATGGCGGCTCTGAAGGCGGCCGGCCTGCCGCCGGAAGCCATGTCGGTCGTCGTTCTGCGCGATGTCCGACGCAACCTCTATCACGCGGTGCTCGCGATCACGACGAGCCAGGGCCACTTCATTCTCGACAATTTGAGCGACGAGGTGAAGCCCGACCGTGCTCTGCCCAACTACCAGCCGCTCTTCTCGGTCAGCGCCGACCGCTCCTGGATCCACGGCGTCAGGTCGACCGGCGACAAGGTCGCTTCGGCCGCACCTCTGTCCGATGTCATGCCCGGAGAGGGTGTCGCGCTTCGCTAAACCTCATCTCCAAACGCAACGCCTTTCGTCGAATGGGTGACCGCTCGAAAGGGTCGCCATTTTAACTACGCTGTCGCAGCGGCGGTCGCATTGGATCAGGCCAGAATAAAGCCGATGATGACGTCCTGGTCGGAGAGCGGAGCGAGGGCGGCGGTAAACTTGCCCCGCGTGATCTGTCCCTGCGCGCCGATGGTGAAGCCGGCCGATTGCGGTTCGCCGGGGGTCTCCTTGAGGCGGTGCACGAGATCGACAAACTGAACGTCGAAGGAGAGCTTCAAGCCCCGTGCGGGTTGAGGCAGGTGCGAGCGCAGGACACGTGACTGGACGAAGGAGAGAAAGGCGGGGTTATAGGCAATGATGTGCTTGTTCCCCGTGAGCGCAAAGGCCGGCGACGGACTTGCGCGGACCTGGCCTGCAACCACCGCCAGATTGCTGCGCTCCTTGGCCGACGAGAGTTCGTCGCGCAGGTAGCGGGTGGCGATAAAGCGCAGCCGCGCCGTCAGGTTGCCTTCGCCCTCGAGTTCTGTTTCGCAGGCGGCAACGATATCCGCGAGCTTACGGCCTTGCCGCGCGGCAAGCTCGCCAAGGCTCTGCCAATAGATCTCCTCAAGTTTGATCCCGCGGCGCTGACCGCCGACGGTGACGACACGGAACCGCAGAGCGCTCAGGTCCGCGTCGGACGGGGGAGGCGGCGTCTCGTTCATCGTCAGCGCTCCCGCAGAGCTTCCTCGCGCGCCTTGTTGATCGGCTTCATCAGATAGGCAAGGATCGTTTTCTTGCCGGTCATGATATCCACGGACGCAATCATGCCGGGCATGATCGCATATTCGCGCCCATCCTTCACCAGCGCGGCTGTGTCGGTCTTGACGCGCACGAGATAGTAGGTTTCGCCATTGTTCTGATCAACCAGGCTGTCGGCGCTGATGGTCTCAACGACACCGCCGAGGCCACCGTAAATCGAGAAGTCATAAGCCGAGACCTTGATCAGTGCCGGCTGGCCGGCGCGCACGAACGCAACGTCCCTTGGAGATAGCCGTGCCTCGACGAGCAGAATCTCCGACGTCGGTACGACGCCGGCGATCACCCCACCGGGCGTCACATAGGCGCCGACTGTGTTGACATCGAGCGTATTGATGATGCCGTCGACTGGTGAGCGAATGTCGGTGTTGGCGACCCGGCTGCTGGCGCCGCGGATGGTTTCCTCGATAACGGAAAGTTGCGAAAGCGCCTCGGTCTTTTCCGCCAGGGCCTCCTGCTTCAGTTGCAGCGACAATTCGGTCACCTGGAGGGTTGCCTCCCTGAGCGCCGCCTCTAGCTTTCCGACTGACTCCTTCCAGAGGGCGAGCTGACCCCGGGTATCGGTCAGCTCTTTCTCGACCCTGAGCACCTCGGTTTGCGCGACGAGCTTGCGCTTGACCATCGGCGCGAGCATTTCCTGTTCTTGCTCGGTCAACTGCAGGCTCTCTGTCAGGCGGGTGATATTGGCCGCCGCCTCGGCAAGCTCCTTCTGCCGCTGGCCTTCGCGCGCTTGCATGACCGACAGCTTGTTGTTGAAATTGCCGGCCTTGGCTTGAAGCAGTTGTTCCTCGTTCGCGCATATGGCCGGCGCGACCTTAGTGATGTCCTCAGGACATTGGTATTTTGCGTCGTAGGCCCCGGTCTCCTCGAGTTTGAGCCGCGCGACTTGCGCGCGCAGCGATCGCCCCTTGGCCTCGAGTTCGCCAAGGGAGGAGCCGCTCGCGGTATCGTCGAGCCGGAGGATCAGATCGCCGCGGCGAACGACCTGTCCGGGCTGTACCGCGATCTCGCGCACGATGCCGGGTTCACTCGACTGGATAATCTGCGTCTTCGAGACGGGGATGACCTTGCCTTCACCGCGGGCGATCTCATCAACCTCGGCAATCGCCGCCCAGGCGACGAAAGAGCTGATCAGCAAGCCGATGACAAGCAACCCGGCGCGCGCGGCAAGCGGCGGTTTCTCAGTCATGCTGACCCCTCCCGCCATTTGCGAACCGACGTCTTTTCGTCATCTTTGTGAAAGCGTGCATCATAGGCCGGCTCCGGCCACTGGGCCAGCAGGACCGGGCCGCCTTTGCAACTGCTCGATGACCTCAGCCTTCGGGCCATCGGCAACGACGCGCCCGCGGTCAAGAACCAGCAGCCGATCGACGAGGCTCAGCATGCTATGGCGATGCGTCGATATCAAAAGGGTGACATCGCTGCTGAAGACGGTGGAGAGCTTGTTGATCAGCTCACGTTCGCTTGCAAGGTCCATTGCCCCGGAGGGTTCATCAAGGAAGACGACCTTCGGCTTGCGCAATAGCAGCCGTGCGATGGCGACCGCCTGGCGTTGCCCGCCGGAAAGCTGAGAACCGCGTTCACCTACGGGCATGTCATAGCCGCGCGGATGGTGGGAGACGAATTCGTCCACGCCGGCAAGCCTCGCTGCCGCCACCACTTCTTCATCGCTGGCGGTCGGATTTGCCATCAGGAGGTTTTCCTTGATCGTGCCCGAGAACAGATCAGAATTCTGCGACACGAACGATACCGCCGAGCGAACGACAGAGGGGTGCAGTTGGCGAATGTCGACGCCGTCGACCAGGATTCGCCCCGCGCTTGGTGGGTAGAGGCCGGCAAGCAGACGGCCGATCGTCGTCTTGCCGGAACCGATGCGGCCGATGATGCCCACCCGCTCTCCCGCTTTGATCGCCACGTTCATGCCGCTGACCACTTTGTGGTCGGTCCCCGGGTAGGCGAAGTCGAGATTGGCGAAGGTAATGCTGCCGTTGCGGATCTCGCGATTAACGAAACCGATCGTATCGGGCCGATCCTCCGGCTGCTCCATCACCGCATTCAGGATCCGCAGCGATAGAAGCGCCTGGCGCAGTCGCGCCAGCGTCATCGCAATCTGGCCGAGCGGTGCGACGGCGCGGCCGGCCAGCATGCTGGCGGCGATGATCGCGCCCGAGGAGATGTTTCCTTCGGTGAATTCATAGGCGCCGGCCACGACGATGCAGACCGTCACCAACTGCTGCACGAACTGCGTCGCGTGCGACGCCCAGGAGGAAATCTCCTTGATTTTCTCGGCCGTGTTCGAGGAATGCTTGGCCAATTCGTTCCAGCGGCGAAGCAGCTGTTTTTCCGAATGCAGCGTTTTCACCGTCTCGATCGCGCTGATCGTTTCGACCAGGAGTGCCTGGCGCTGGGCGGACTCGTTGGATGCCGCGGCGACGCGATTGCCGATCTTGTACTGCGCGACGTAGCCGATGATGAGGCTCAAGATAAAAGCAATCGCTGGAATGAGCGCGATCCAACCTGCCACCGCATAGATGGCGGCGATGAAGACGAAGACGAAAAGACTGTCGATGATCATGCTGAGCGTATTCGACGTGAAAAACTCCCGCACGAATTCGTACTGCATCGCCCGGTTCGCATACTCGCCGGTGGACGGCGGCCGCGACGCCATGGTTGCATGCAGAATCTTCTCGAATAGCATGTAGGAGAGTTTCAGATCGGCCTTGCGGCCGGCGTAGTCGATCAGCGCCGCGCGTACGGTCTTCAATAGGAAATCGAAAAGGATGGCGGTGCTGATGCCCAGCGCCAGGACCCAGAGCGTCGCGATCGCCTTGTTCGGCAGGATGCGATCGTACACGTTCATCGTGAACAGCGGCGCGGCGAGCGCCAGGACGTTGATGAAGAATGTCGCGATCGCCACCTGGACATAGGCTTGCCAGAAGGGCTTGATCGTCGAAGTCAGCCAGTGCCGGCGGTCAATGTTGCGCGCCTCGCCAACACCCCGGCCGGCAGCCGCGTTCAAATAGGTCGCCGAGAACGATGCGGCATAGGCGAGCCCGCCGAGTTGCAGATCGGACAGCTTCACCGCCGTCTCGTCGGGCCTTGCCAATTTGTTCGAAAGACTGAGAGTCCCGTCCGGCGCCTCCTCCAACAACGCCGTGGCGCTGCCATCGCGAAAGACGAGCAGCAGCGGGAACACGAAATCGCGATTGGCAAGGGCCCGCGTGGAAACAAGCTCCGTCTCCAGGCCAACGCGCTCAGCTATGCGGGAAACGTCTTCGGCGCTCGGCGACCGGGCGTCGAAGGGCACGTCGGAATAGAGCACACTGTCTGACGAGGGGCGGTTCAAGAAGACGCAAATCTCCTTGAACGCCTCGGAAAAGCCAGTCAAGGACGGGCCAATCTGCGCATGCCTGTCAATAGCTTGCATCACCACCGGTTGTGTCCGCCCTCACGAGGACTATCATTTCTGCCGGATCGGCGCCAACAAGTCGAGCGGCAAATCGTTCGTCTGGCGCGACGGAACACGGCGATAGGTTTCCGTAGCAGGCGTGTCCGGAACATTGAACTCGGTGCGCGCATAGGCTTCGGATTGAGCCGGTGCTTTGATCTGCATCGTCGCCAGGAGCTGGCCAGTTGCGGCAAGCAGGCGATATTCGGCAAACAAGGCTGCATATTGCGATGTTTTCGCCAGGACGCTGACATTGAAACGTGCGTTCTGCGCGCCCAGCACGTCGAGCAGCGAGCGCTGGCCGACCTTGAGCTGCTCGCGATAGGACTCGACGATCTGCACGTTCATCTGGGCCTGTGCATTCAGCGTGCGCGAAATGTCATACTGGCTCGTGCGGCGTTCCCAGGAAATGCGAACGGCCTCCTCGACCTCGCGATGCGCCTGGTGGAAGACCAGCCGCTGCTCGCTCGCCCGGCGCATCTGTTCCTGCTCGTTGGCGATGTCTATGCCGCCACGATAGAGATTCCATTTTGCGACGATCCGCGCTTGCGCGTCCCAGGAATTGCCGGTCGCGCCGTCGATATCGTTTCCGGAGCGCACGCTTCCTTCGGCAAAGACCTCCGGAAACATGCTCGAGCGCGCAGCCTTTACCTGCGAGTCCGCGACACTGATGTCGGAATCGGCAGCCTTGATGCGCGGGTTGTTGCCGCGGGCGATGCCGATCGCCGTCTCCAGCGTTTTCGGCAAGACGTTCGCAACCGACTTCGGCATCGACGGCTTGGTAAGCGGCTGGCCCACCAGGCGATTGAAGCTGATCTTGACGGTATCGAGCGCTTCCTCCGCTTCCAATAGGCGGGCCTTTGCGGAAAGCAGGCGTTCACTGGCCTGTTGGCGATCCGCATCAGTCAACGTTCCACCTGAAATCAGCGAGCTGATATCCGATAGGATCGACTGATGAACGCCGACGTTCTTGCGGGCCTCCGCCACGATCTGCTGCTGAAGAATATACTCGAAGTACTCGCGGACGATCTGCAACCCAATGGTTTCGGAACGTTCCAGCACACGGAAGGAGGCGCTGTCGACGCGTGCTGCCTGCCGCTCCAGTTCGGCACGACGACCACCGCCGTCAAAGAGCTTCTGAGTGACTGTCAGACCGACATCGGAAGGATAGAGCGGGTCGTTTTCGATGGAGCCGAGCCGTCGTGCTTCGTCCTCGAGGTGTTGCACGCCCGTGGAAGCTTCCACATCGAGGCTCGGCAGGTAGAGACCGCGGGCCTGCCGCAGTTCGAACTCGATCGCCTCGCGGTTCTCCATCGACTGCCCGATCTCCGGGTTCGATTCCATCGCGATTTGAAGCGCTTCCCTGAGCGTCATCGCATCGGCCGCACCGCCCGCAAACACGGTTGACGCGAGCAGAATAGAAAACAACCCGCCCTTAAAGGTTTTCCCCACGTTCAATACTATCCCCCTCGCAATCAGTACGTCACGCTTGCAAATCCAAGCGCACATTACAACTGCAGAAATTTATCGCTAAATAATACAGCTGTAATAAAAGGCGGCCACCACTTTTGGGGTGGTGCAAGAGTATCCCAGCCTTTCGCACGGTCATGTTGCAAAAATGGAACAATCGCGCCCTTTAAGCCGGGATCCGTTAAGCTATTGAAATAGAACCGATCGCGCATCGCGTCTTCAGGATTTGAGCGACTAAGTTGCCGTCTACAACTCAATGCAGGTGCGAATTCAGCCGCTGAATCTCAGTCGCCGCGCGCAAGGTTGTATCTTCACCTAACGTGAGCGCCAGCGCCCACATTGATTCAAGCCGAGGGCAGGCGGACAAAACCGACGCTCTGAGTCGCCGCAACAGCAACGGCCTCGGAAGCGGCAGTGCGGCGCAGCTGCTCCAGGTCAACGCTGCCGTCGAACAACGCACCGCCAACGCTGAAGGCAAGATCGACCTTGCTGCCGTCGGCAGCGAAATGCGACGAGGTCAGCGCTTTCGTCAGGCGTGTGCAAACCTGCTCTGCATCAGCTTCGGTCGCACCCACCAACAGGACGTCGAAGCTCGCTGGACCGGTTCGCGCGACGACATCGTCGCGCCGCACCGAGGTGCTGATGGTGGAGGCGACGAATTGGAGCAGTTCATCACTCCATTCCGGGCCGAAAGCGGCGCCGACATCGTCGAGATTGTTGATCCGCAGATGGATGAGAGCCCCGTGAAGCTCCTCGGCACCGCGCTGACGGCGGCGCTCGAGACCATTAACATGCTGGACGAGCCCGCGGCCGGTAACGCAGCCGGTCGTGGCGTCATGGGCAACGACGTGGTTGATCTGGTTGCGGAGGCGCTGGGCCCGGCGAAACTGCATGGCCGCGACGACGATCAGCGGCACACCCATCAGCAAGGAAATCAAGGCCGCGCCGACCATCGCTGCCGCATAGGGCCGGTCGACGAGAGCGACCAGGCTGAGATAAACCAGAACCTGGGCGAGTACGGCGAAACCAACGATGCCGGCCAGGACATAGCGCACGATCCGCCAATCCCTCTGCCCGTTGAATGGTAACTCTCTCTGCATGCATCCAGCTCCCGATTCACTGACGATAATCGGTCTAGTGCGGTTTTATGCATATTCCCTTTCCTAGGTATCTACAACTTTATGCACCGCATAGAATGTACCAGGGAAATGCACCAAAACGGCATAACTGCCGCCTGAATATTCGCGCTCGGCGTGCAAATTCAAGACGGCCGCGGGGAAAACCCGTTCTTCCGCTGTCGAGAAAGCGCGTCCGGCGGACTTTGGTCCTACTCCTGATCCGACTTCAGTCCGCTTTGACACAGGCCCGCTTGTTCCGCACGCTGACAGCATGTTGGGCTGGTGTCACGAAAATGAGGATCAAGAACTCTCTGAGCCGACTTCTTTCTCCGACGCTCGGGCAAGAACTGGCGCCCAGGACACATGTTCTGGAGTCTCTTCTTGACCTTTGCCAAGCCTACAACCTGGCGGTCACGGAACTGCACAGGCTACAGCTAGAAACGCATCCGCGGCAGGATGCGATCCGGGAGTTTGAAGTTCTGTGTCGCGATATTGAAATGCGGCTCATGTCCTGTATTGAGAAGGTGGACCGTGCCGGCAAAGCCGAAGGTCCGCACTGAAAGCCTGCCACGGGTCGTTCGCGGCGCCCTGGCCCAACGCGTTTCAGCGATCAGGGCTTTCATTTACAGGGGTTTGTCGAGGCGGTTGTCTCGGTTGAACTCATGCTATCGACCGCCGGATTGTGGTCTGGCAGAGCATGCCCAATCTCGACAACCTGTCGAAGCCCGGGCAAAGTTCTGTACTTAGGAGATGTCATGCCTACGCGTCGGAAGTTTCTTACCGCAGTCAGTTCGGGAGCCGTTTGTCTGTTCGCCACAGCCCTTCCATATACCCTCGGCCCTGCCGGCTCGTTGCTGGAACTTGTTCCCCAGGCCGCTTTTGCCAAGAGCGGGGAGAATAACGGCAATGGTGGGGGCGGCGGCGGCGGCGGTAGTAACGGTGGAGGAAATGGCGGAGGAAGTGGTGGAGGAAATGGCGGTGGTAACGGCGGAGGAAACGGAGGGGGCAGGTCTGGAAAAGGCAACTCGAGCGGCGGCAACGCCCGTGGCAATTCGAAGGGTGCCGGCGGCGGTGCTTCCAGGGTCGGCGTGCGCCATGCCGATGGTATGAGCGAGGAGATCAATAACGGCCGCTACATAATGAAGGATGCGCGGGGGCGCACGATCATCAACCGAAAGGCGACCCTGGCGGACTTGAAACGAATTCAGTCCCTCATTCAGTGAGGGGACGCCAATCGGCCGCGTCGCGCAGCACCATGGCAGCCTCGGTTCGGTTGGTGACACTGAGCTTGGCCATGATCTGCGTCATATGGTGCTTTACTGTCTTTTCCTGAAGTTCGAGTTTCCGGGCGACGTGCTTGTTGCTCATGCCTGCGGCCACCAACTGCAGCACTTCATGTTCACGCGCGGTCAGGCTGGCGACTAGGGCCGACAGGTTTGATGGACCGCGCGTCCGATTGGAGAGAAGTTTGGCCGAGAGCGCCGGAGTGACATAGCTCTCGCCCGTGGCGACGTTGCGTATGATTTCCGCCAGGGCTCGGCCACCTACGCCCTTCAGCACATATCCCAGCGCCCCTCGTTCGAGGGCTGCAGTGACATCGTCGCTCGTTTCGGAAACGGTCAGCATGATGATTTTTTGCGACGGCGATAACTCGAGGATAGGTGGGATTGCGTTCAAGCCGCCCCCCGGCATGGATATGTCCAGCAGCATGACATCGGGACGCAGATTCTCGGCAATAAGCAGGGCATCATCCCTGGAACTCCCCTCGGCAACGATTTCGAAGCCGCCGATCTCCAGCAGGCTTCTTGTTACGCCCTCTCGAAACAAGGGATGGTCATCGACCACGGCTATGCGTATCGCTGTCTTCATACCGCTTTTGTCTCCTCGGTGCTGATTGTCATACGAACAACGGTGCCAGTTGTTGAGACTTTAATCTCGAAGGCTCCACCCAAACTTTCGATTCGTTCCCTTAAACCCTCAAGGCCAAGGCCCGTTGGCTCGACGCGATCCGGGTTGAAGCCAGGCCCATTGTCCCCGACCTCGACCATCACCTGCGCACCCACCGTCGATTGTGAGACACGCTGGCCGACGCCGCCGCCATGGCGGTACGCGTTGTTGAGCGCTTCCTGCACGAAGCGGTAGATGCAGATTTTGGCGGACAGAGCGAGGTGATCAGGCGGGTCGAAAACTGACAGCTCCACGGTCGTTTCCGTTCGCTGCTGATGGGCGTGAACGACCCGCTTCAAGATCTCGGGCAGGGTCGCTGTTTCTATCTGCGGCAGAACAAGACCGCTGCAGATCGTTCGGATCTCCTGCATTGCTTCATCGAGGCTTTCCTTGATTTCGGCGATGCTGCGCTCGCGCGTCGCTCCGGGTGTTTTCGGGTTCGTCAAAGCATCGCTGTCGAGCCGCAGGGAGGCGAAGGCCAGCAGTTGCGCAGGCCCGTCGTGCAGATCAGCACCGATGCGGCGCAGATGACTTTCGTTGAGCGCCGCCGTGCGCTGCGAGGCCCGCTGGAGCCGCCCACGTAGAGCTTCGTTCTGCGCGAGCAGCGCTGAAAGCTGGGCGATCCGATCCTTGAGCGCATGGCGCTGCGTCTCAATGGTCCGGCTGCCTCGCAGCACGATCGCAGAGAGAACCACGAAAAAAGCAAGCGTAAAGGCTGCGACCGCTAACCAGGTATAGAAGCGCGCTTGATTCAAGCCGTGTTGGAAATCATAGGAGACCTCATGAAATTCAGAAACTGCAACGACCTCTCCCGACCACGGTTGCAGCACCGGATTGTAGATCTCAAGGATCGGCATGTCGGCTGGGCGTTTGTCTGACTGCTCCCCTGATTGATCGAAGAGCGCCACCATCCTGCCGGAGAATGCCGTTCGCAACTCGTCGCTGAGCTCGAGCCGTTTTCCAATCTGGGCTTCGTCGCTTGAATACAGAACCGTGCCGTCTGCCCGCCAAAGGCGGAAGGACACGAGACGGTCTCCCAAGGCGCCCTGACCAAGGGTTTCGTCGAGCGCGCGCGCGACACCGCCGTCGAGTATCTGGGTCGTCTGCATATCGGGCAACAACGGTGCGATCACACTGTCCACATAGAGAGCCGTGGTTGCGGCGGAGTTGCGAGTGACGGCCTCCTCGATAAGGCGTGAAACAAACGCCCCAACCAGCACCATTGCAGCCGCTGCAACAAGGCCGCCGATAAGCAGGAACTGCGATGCCAGTGAGCGGGCGTTCCAATTTTTGATGAGTTGGGTGGCGCGCACGAAATTTCCCGGTATCGACTGCTGGTCGCCAGCGTCGCTGTGGTACAACAAACCCACGTTAACCTAAACGCTTGGGCAGGCTGGTCAATGCCGTGGCACGGTTCTCAATCCTTATCGGACCTTAGGCTGTCTGCCGGACAGGACCAAGGTCCTATAGGCCGCCGCAATGGTCCGGGGGGCATAGTAGCTCCCTTTTGCCCAAGATAAGTTACGCTTCTCTACAAACGCGGCCTTCATCGAAGTCGGTGCCGCGGCTATTCGAAGAGGAGTTTCTTATGGTTTTCGCGAAAGCAATCGCTCGTGGCGCCTTGGCGCTGAGTCTGGTCGTTGCCCCCGCGGTAGGCGGTATGGTCGGTGCGGCGGGCGCAGCCCTGGCCAAGGAAGGCCATGGCAATTCCGGTGGCGGCGGCGGCGGTGGTAATGGAAATGGAAATGGCGGCAACCATGGCGGGGGCTCAGGTTCCAGCCATGGAAAATCGGGAACCGCGCGTGCAAGCAAGGACACCCGGTCGGGCAAGGCCAGCGCCAGCGACACGCCGACGTGGAAATCATTGTTCACACGTGGCAAAAAAGTCCCGGACACCGCGAAAAAAGCTGCCAAGGCCGACAAGTTGACCAAGGTGGAGCCAATTGAAGCTGGCGTCGGCACGCCGGGACTGCGCTCGCTGAACCGCAACTATCACGCTTATCTCAACTCGAACGATCCCCGTATGGCCGCGGTTGCCGCCTACGCCATCGCCTATGCAGAGTTTGAGGCTGAGAACGGCGTGGACGCCATCCCAAGCGACCCAGCCCTCAGCGATGAGGCTCTGCGCGATGCGCTTGCCGGCTTCTCGAAAGACGGTGTCGTAACCGATGATATGCTCGACGAAGCCAAGGATGTCCTTGGCGTCGGGCCTGACGTCGGCAAGATCGATCAGATCCGCGAAACGCTTCCTCCGGCACCCGTGAATTGACCGTTGTGGCCCGCCATTCGGCGGGGCCAGACAGTTGATCGTGGTCGGCAGATAACGGGGCGCCAAGGATTCTCCGGTCTCGTGATCGTTGAAAATCCGGAAGAGATTGACAGCCAAATCAAACAAGGCCCGCAAACAGGAATGTCTGCGGGCCTTTTGATGTTCTACAGCGCCGCACGTCTTATTAGACGCGAAAAGGTCGCTGTAGCCCTTTGAACTGCTGCATGTTTTTATCCTTAAACGCCGCCGCCATGAACACAGATTGCGCAACCTGGCGGCACGGCCGCTCCTTGCGGCGTAGCGTCATCAGGCGATTGCGCGCAGGGGCGTCATCAGTGCATGCATCTCGCCGGAGATCCCTGCTGCAATGTCGGCGCGCGCCATTGCCATGTGCAGGTTGGCCGCGACGAAGCCGGTCGGATTTCCGCAGTCGAACGTGCGGCCGCCGAATTCGAAAGCGCGAATTTCCTGGTCTTTCATCAGGGTGATCATCGCGTCGGTCAACTGGATCTCGCCGCCTGCACCCGGCTCCTGGTTTTCGAGGATGTTGAAGATCTCCGGCTGCAGAATGTAGCGCCCTGAGATAAACAGGTTGCTCGGCGCCGTGCCCGGGGCCGGTTTTTCCACGAGGCCATCGACCAGTGCGCCCCCAATGGTCTGCTTCAGGGAAACGATGCCGAATTTGTGAGCCTCTTCCGGCAAGCACCGTTCGACCGCCACGACATTGCCGCCATGTCGCTGGTGAAGGGTCGTCATCGATTGGAGGCAGGGTTCGTGATCGACCATCAGCATATCCGGCAGCAGCACGGCGAAAGGTTCGTCGCCGACGATGTGGCGCGCCGTCCAGACGGCGTGGCCAAGGCCACGCGCCTGTTGCTGACGCACGAATGAGATGCTGCCGACATCAGGCGTTGCCGTCGCCAGCCGATCGGCAAGCGGGTTCTTGCCGGCTCGCCGCAGCGTTGCGTCGACCTCGAATGCGTGATCGAAATAATCCTCGATCGCACCCTTCATGCGGCCGGTGACGATGATGACGTGTTCGATGCCTGCGGCAAACGCCTCGCTGACGATGTAGTCGAGGATCGGCCGATCAACGATCGGCAGCAGTTCCTTGGGAACGCTTTTTGTCGCCGGCAGCATTCGCGTACCGAATCCGGCGGCCGGGATGATCGCCTTGCGCACTTTGTTCTGCATGTCAGCACCTTTTCGCTTCAAGCAACTCGGGAGATTTTTGCGGGTGGGGATTTGAGGATGTCGTGCATCTTGTGCTCGACACCATTCTCAGTGAGGAAGCGGTACATTTCGCCGTAGGTTTGGAACCAGGCACGGTTGTACCTGTCGAAGAGGGCCTGGTCCCAATAGTTCTCGAGGCGGAACGCCTGCTGCCCGAAGATGTCGAAACTGGGGATCTTGAATGTGTCGCAGAACTCGGCCGTTCGGCTGTCATAGGTGCAGTAGATCGACGGAACCCCATTCGCCAGCGCCATGAGATTGCCGTGCAGGCGGTAGCCGAGCACCAGGTCCTGGGCGCGGATCAGCCGTTCGTAATCGGCAACCACATCGGAATAGAACAGCCTTTGCTGGTAGAGGCGCAGCATCACCTCATCGAGATACCAGGACGATGTCCAATGGTCGGCCTTGAGCGCGGCGAGTGCTTCTTCGCGCTGGGCCTCGTCTCCCAGGACAAGCTTCTTTTCCTCGACCTCGCCCTGCGTCAACAGCACGGTCTCGAAGCGCCCGGCCATGGTTTTCACCAGTTCGCGGTGGAAGCCGAGATAGCGTTCAATGTCCTTGGCATAGGCGTCGGAGACTTCTCGCCTGACGGTGACCCCGACCTTGCGGACCTGTTCGAGCGGCGGCAGCGTGATGCGCAGTTCCGGATCGTTCTGGCGGAAGGCGGTCGGGCATCCGATGATCCGGACGTTGCGGATGCCGAGATCCCACAGAACTTCGGCCGAATAGGCACCCCGCACACCGATTGATGTCGTCGATTCCGACATCAGGCGCAGAACGGCGCGCGTATCGTCGGAGAGCCTGATTTTTCCATCCACCGGAGCCTGTGCACCGATGCCAAAGCCGATCACTGGCAGGCCGAGCGCCTTCAGGACCGTTGCTGCCGCCTCCCAGTTCATGGCGTCGTGAATGTAATTTGATCCGCGCAGGAACACGTAATCGTATTCCTCGCGAAGCCGGGCGATGTCGCGTGGCCTGAATTCCGATATTTCGAGCACACCGAGTTGTTCGAACCGCAGCAGTTTCAGCGACGAGTCGAAGACGAAGGCATCGCCCATATTGTGGTAGTGGTTGATGTGAGACTGGATGTCTTGATGTTGATACCAGCGAACGCTGTCATGTGCGTAGACTTCACCGGCGGGGATCATGACTAATATGCGTGCCAAAAGCTTAATCCGTCATTGGAACTGTGACGAGACGCGCATCTCGACGCGATGTTCGCGTTGCGCGGCACCGTCTTTCTCGCGCAGCAGGCTGCGATAGACGCCGAGGTGTTCCCGTGCGCAATCCTTGGAGCTGAAGGGACCGCGCATGCTGCTGCGCAAGCGGTCCCAGACCGTGTCGTCGTTCAGCACCTCGACGATCCGATCCGCGAGGTGCTGGCCGTTGCCGGCGCGAAAATGCAGGCCATCGGCGCCATCGCGAACTTTCTCGGCCATGCCGCCAATGTCAGAGCAGATGATCGGTCGGCGGTGCAGCAGCGCTTCCTGGATAACGACGGGTGAGTTCTCCCACCAGATCGATGGGAAGATCACCCAATCGACGGATCGCATGAGCTTCGGCAGATCGGCATTCTGGTAGCTGCCGTAGAAGCGCACCCGACGACCGGCTCGCTCGATCAGCTTCTTCATCCGCGCCTGGAATTCGGCCGGTTGGCGCTCGAGATTGGCGCCGAAGATCATCAGGTAGGCGTCATCGCCCCAGATCTCATCCGGTACGCGGCCGATGGCATCGATCAGCACGTCGACGCCCTTGAACGGCGTCATCTGGCCGAAGAAGGCGAAGCGGTTGCGACGCGCGTCGCTTCGCGCAAGTTCGCGCGCGGGTGTCGCTTCCTCGCCCATGATTCCGTTTTCGATGACGTGAATGCGTTGGCGATCTACGCCCCACTCCGCATAGCGCTTGGCGAGAAAGGCGCTCGGCGCAACGAACGCGTCGACCATATCGAGGAGCATGGTGCGCACGAGCGCCTCACGCCGGAGGAACCTTGATGCCGGAATATCCGGAAAGCAGCTGTTGCAGGCGGTCGGCGAAGCCTGCTCGCAAAGCTGACCCGTCGGGCGTTTTACCATCTGGCCGTGGTTGTGGCAGATCGGCACGAATTCATGAAGGGTGAGAAGGATTGCCGCGTCTGGCAGTGCGGAGCGCACCGCATAGAGGGCCTCGAGACCGAAACCCAGAACGTGATGGAAATGAATGACATCCGGTTTCACATCGCGCACGAAGCGCAGGAGATCACGCTCGATCGACTCGACGTCCTCATTCGCGAGGTGAAAATGATCATAGGCATCGGTGTGGAACAACACCTCTTCCTGCGGCAGGCGCGCACTCATCAGCGCCGACGAGGCGTGTCGTTGCAGTGGCGGGGAGGCGGCCGCCAGATACACGGATTCGACACCTTCCATCGCGTTCAGGCCGCGATGCAGGTTGTGCGAAGCGATCTCCGCCCCTCCAAGCGAAAACGAGGGGTGCGCATGCGAGATCACCAGGACGCGAAGCTTTTGCTCCCTCATGCGGAAACCCTGTCAAACGATCTTTGGTTCTGGTGAGCACTTCGCCACCGCGACTTGAGGATTTCGACATCGATGCGCTCGGCGAGCGCGGCAAGCTTGCCGTTCTGCTCTCCCGACATCGGCTCGTCGCAGCCGAGCAATTGGATCGATGGCAGCAAGTAGGCAGCGGTGCCTGCCCGGTTGATCCGGAGCCCGATTTCGCAGGCCTTCTGTTTTGAGCCGAGATAGACGCCGCAATCGCGCATCGCGTCGTTCAGGACCGCACGCGGCATGATGCAGCATTCGAGCGACGCGACGTCGACCCGCGTCAATTGCAGTGCCGCAATCGCCATCAGCGGATAACCGGCATAGCGATCGAGCAGCAGTTGATCGCCGTCCTCGGAGAGCCAGCTTCCTGCCCATTTCACCGAGTGATCGTCATAGGCAAGCATCGGCGAAATCACGCTTCCGACGTGGGCCTCTCCGACTGCCGTCAGTGCGTCGTACCAGCCTTTGCCGGTAGGGACGAGTGAGCCCGCCATGGTTACGATCGTGTCGCATGAAACCACCTCCGCCCCGACGGACAGCAGATCGAAGCGATCTTGTGCCGCGGCCGCGCAGACCAGGCGGACCGAGAGACCATAAAACCGTGCCAGCTGTCTAAGACGGACGAGATCCCTCTGGAAGGCCGGCTTGCTGACAACGATCACGAGCGGAGCGCAGCGCGTCTGCGGGTCGAGCGCAAACAATGCGAGGAGCGGGCCGACTTCCGGCATTCCGACGGTGGAGCCGACGATGATGGGAACGCCGGCATTTTCGTCGAACACCCCGACGTCGATGATCGTTTCCATGCGCGGCGCGGCGCAGGCGGCCTTGGAGAGAAGCGGGACGATCTGGTGATCGACGATCGCCGGCAGCGCCCAGTTGGCGGCATCGAACAAAGACAATTGCTGGATTGCGGCCCGTCGCGCCGGCATCCGCTTGGGTGTCAAGGGCAGAAACGCGCGCCGACCTTCTCTCAAGGTCAGATCAAGATAGGGTGTAGCGTCGAGATTGCCGCCAGGCAGTCTCGCATGGGCGACAAATCCGTGGGCCTGATCGTCGCTGTCGAGCGATGCCCGGAATGCGGGTTGATCGGCGAAGCTTTGCGAAACGTCGAGCCGATCCAGGCGCGTCCAGATGTCGTCGAGCCTGGCCTCTGCGCCCGGCCGCCGCAGTTTGACGGAGGAAACATGGTGCTCCGGGTCGAGCAGCCAGCCCGAAATCAGCATGTCGCCTTCATCGGTTTCGAACACCCGGTCAACGTCCAGGCGAACCGGGTATGGAAGGCTCGATATTGTGTCCTTGCCGGTGAACCCGTTTGCCGCCGAACGCAGGCGCAGCATGGCCTCTGGCGTTGCCCGGGCTTCGAGCAGCACGGACCGGATGTGGTCCGGAGTGTCCAGGGCCGCGCTGATCTGCACGCGCGAATGCGCCGGTGTCAGGTGCCAGCCTCCGCCGGCATTGTAGACGATGCCTTTGAGCGCGTCGGCGCGCACCCTCCCGCCCGTTTCCAGAACGGCGACGAAGCCCAGTTCGCCCTCCGGTATATCCGGCCGGGCAAAACTGGCGACGAAACAATCGGCGACGGTCGTTGCGCCGGCTAGCAGATAGGCTTGGCAACGGCCGGGAACGAATGCGCGGCTCCAGCCCATGATGACGATGACGCCGTCATGGGTCTCTCCGACCAGTTCGATGAAGCCGTCGGACGGCTGCAGTGCCTTGATCAGCGAAAGTCCGGCGAAAACCCTGTTGCGGTTGCCCGGCTGCGCCATGAGCTGATCGGCGAGGCGACTGACGACGACGGCCGTTTCTCCTGCTGCGGTCTGCGCAATAAGGGTTGCGGCATCTTCGATCGAAATCGGTCTGGGGGCAACGATGAAGCGCTCGCTGATGCGCCCATCGTCAACGTCGATCAGCGAGATGGGCACATCGGGCTTCGGTTGCGTCAGGAGCGCCGCAAAACCGTGCGTCGCCGACGGCGACGATGCAGACAAGGGCCAGCTTGCAACAGAAGCGCCGTCTCGCGCGGGCTTTGCGCCATCGGCCCTGACGGAAACAGCGTGGCCCCTGGCTCGTCCGCTGCCAAGGACGAGCATGGTTTCCTGATCGATCCGAGCGGAAACGGCCCGACCCTTGCCGAAGCGCAAGGGTGCCCCCGCGGCGCGGGTGCCGTTGGTGCCAGCGGGTCTTTCATCGTTCGCCATCGTCTGCCGCATCATCATCTTGCCAGCAATGCCAGCAGCGCTCCGGCTGCAAATCCCATGAGGACGAAGAGAAGCAACACGAGCGGCCTGGTCTCGCCGCCCGCCCGTTTTTGAAGTGTGGAGAGTGTCTTCTCCATGCCCGCCACGACGCCATCCATTCGCAGCAGATGCACGTCCAGATCGTCGAGCCGTCGGCTCATCTCGGCACGAAGGCCGTCGATGCCGGCGCTCGGGTCTGCCGCTCCGTCGGTTTCCGCCGCATCTGCACCGATATGAGGTACGCGCTGCAGCGAACGTTGGGAAATCTGCAGCTGACGCTGCGCAGCCATCAGCACGTCCAGTTTGTCGAGCACCCTGGTCAATGGTGCTGCGATCAGCGCTTCGGCTGCCTGTTCGTCTGGTTGTGGCACGCGCAGGGGCTGCCCCGCTCCGTCTCCCGTAAACGCCATGACGACGAGATCGCGGCTGCGCTTCTGTACCGCCTCAGGCAGGGCGATTTCGAATGCGTGCTGGCCGTCACCGATCCCGTTTCGCTTGAGGTCCGGGCGATTGCGGTCGGCGATCGCTTCGGCGACCGGTGCGCCATCGAGGAGGACGCGCACTTTGAGCCGTTGGCCGGGGGCGGCGGGATCGTGCGCCCAGCCGAACAGGCGTCCCCCATCGATGGCATCGACGCGACCGTTGATGGGTTTGGCGCCTTCATTCTCGGGCGGCGGCGTGTCGAGTTTTTCTGCGACTTGGGCCATGGGTCCTCTTTATGCGGCCTGAACCTGCTGGAGATTGAAAAGAGCAAGGTAACGACCGGCTGTCGTGTCGATGTCATCAGGGCGAACGGCTCGGCCGGAAAGCTGGCGCAGAAGCGTCGGCTTTTCGATGACCTGCCGCATGGCGGCTGCGAGCTGGCGTGGATCGTCGGGTGCCACGGTCAGGCCATTGACGCCGTTCCTGACCATTTCGGCCATTCCGCCGATATTGCTGGCGATCACGGGGCGTCCCTGCGCTTGCGCCTCCTGGATCACCAGCGGCGCATTTTCCCACCAGATGGAGGGGACAACGGTGCAGTCGACGCCGCCGATGAGGGCTGCCACATCTTCTCGCCGATAGGGGCCGCGCAGCTGGACGAAGGGTGCGGTTTCGGAAAACAGGCGGTCGATGTCGGCGACGAATTCCTGGGTCTGAAACGGTGCGCCGCCATGGACGCGCAGCTCGAAGTCGACGCCATCGGCGATCAGCTGGCGCGCCGCCTCCAGCAACACCTTGATACCTTTCCAAGGGTTTAGGTTGCCGAAATAGCCGAAGACGGGGCGGCCGCTCTTGGGTTTGTCCTTGCCGGCCTTAAACGCCTGGGGCGGTAGGCCGTTGGCAATGACGGAGATGCGGTCTTCGGCAATTCCCCAGTCGACATAGCGTCGTTTCAGGAACTGGCTCGGCGCGGCGAAGCAATCAACCGTGCTCAGAAGCGCCTTGAGATGTTGTTCCCTGAGCGCGAAGCGGTCGGGCTTGATGTCCTTGAAGCAGGCGTGACAACGGTCCGGGCTTGAACCATGGCAGAGCTCCCGCCTGTCGGTGCGCACCATCAGGCCGTCATGATGGCAGATCGGGTAGTAATCATGCAGGGTCATGACGATCTTGCACGCCGGCAACGTTCTGCGCACGATATGCGGAAATTCGGCGCCCATCAGCAGAATATGGTGGAGATGCACCACATCGGGTCGGAATTCGCGCAGCAGTTCCACCAGATCCGGCACGAAACCGTAAAGGTCGATCTGGCTCATGAAAAAGCGATCGAAATGCCCCGCCCAAAGCAGGATTTCGTCGCCTGTCGGCCCTATGGCCTGGAAACTCGTGCCCGGTCTGGCCTCGCGATGGACCTGGTTGACCGCGCCCAGGAACAGGGCCTCGTGTCCTGCGCGCTGGTAGGCGCGGAAGAGATCGTGCGCAAAGACTTCCGTGCCGCCGGGATGAAGGGCCGGATGATTGTGCGCCACCACGAGAATGCGCTCGCTCATGGGCGGCTCCGGTGACGCTCACCCACGAGCACATCCTGATAGTGTGTGCCGCCCGGTTCGCGCCAATGGCCAAAGGACTTGAGCGCGAGCGAGAGACCGGTGCGATTGAACGCGCCGTCGAGAAAACCATCGTCGAAGCCGACGGCGGCCAACGGCGGCTGACCCGGTACGAACCAGCAAGGTCCCTGGCCGGCGCGCTCGAAGGCAAGGCGCGGATCGCGCCGCCCCGTGGCATTTCGCCTGGCGATCTCGTCGACGATGAAGGCTGTCATGAACAAACGGCCGCCATGTGCCAGGACCCGGACGATCTCCGCCAGATAGGCCATGACCTCGTCAGCCGGCAGGTGCGTGACGACCGACGTCATGATGATGAAATCGAACTGCGCGTCTGCAAATGGCAGTTTCAGTTCCCGGCCCTTGATCGTCCCCGTCGGGTTGTAGAGATCATGGGCGATGTCGAGGCGTTGGAAGGTGAAGTTCGGATAGGTCGGCGTCACGGTCGCCCGGCACCAGCGGATGCCGCCCTCCACGGGATCGAGGCCATCATAACGGCCTCGGTCGCCATCGAGATATTGGGTGAGCGGCACGGCCATGCGGCCGATGCCGCAGCCGATATCGAGAACGCGATGATTGGCCCGCAAGCCGCCCATGCGGATGAAATGTCCGAGAAACTCCGCGCCGATCGCACGGAAATCACCGTCGCCGACAAAAATGCTGTTCGCGTCCGGCTGCGGAAGGAACCGGTTGCGCGACACGCTGTCGGTCAGCCAGCGAAGATGTGCGTCGTCCAGTGGCGGTGGTGCACCGATTTCATCGCGGGGCAGGGCATCGATCATGCATTCGTCCATTCAATTGCGTGGTCATCGGGAGACGCGGTCTTGGGGCTGCTCGGCGATCGATAGTCGCGCGCCATCAGCGCGGCGATGTCATCGTCCCAGCGCTGGGTGTGGAGCCAGGAGTTGTATTGGCTGGCGACCCCGCGCATGTAGTCCTGGCTGCGCCGGATCGACTGGCGCTCGAAGTGATACAGGCAGGCCGACGGCTCGTAGCCGATCTCGAAGCCGGCCCGGCGGATCTTCAGGCAAAGGTCGCTGTCTTCATAATCACCGATGATATAGTCCTCGGTGAAGCCGCCGACGCTCTCGTAGAGATCCCTCGTGGTGACGAGGCAGGCGCCCGTGACACCGGGAACCGTTCGCGCCTGCTGCGCCGGCATGTAGTCGCTGGGCATGCCCTTGTAGAAGTGGTGGTTCAGCCAGATCCCACGCTGGTCGCGGCCGAAATAGAGGCCCGCGTGCTGCAGCGATCTGTCTTCGAAGATCAGCCTGGGGCCGACCGCGCCGAACGCCCCGCTCATGATCGGATCTATCAGCGTCTGCACCCAGCCGGGTTCGCAGGGCACGACATCGGAATTGAGCATGACCAGAACGGAGCCGCGCGCCATACGCGCGCCGGTATTGCACGCCCGCGCGTAGCCGCCGTTCCGGTTCATGACCACCAGCCGCATGGGCAAACCGTGCAACAGATGCAGCCCGCCGAGCAGATGCTCGGTCTCGTCCTGAATTTCCGGGGAATCCAGAACGAAGACCAGTTCCGCGTTTTCCATGAGCCAGGGGTCCGTCGCCATGCCCGACAGCTGAAAGCGGAGAAAATCGAGAACCTTGTAGAGCGGGATGACGATGGAAACGAGCGGTGCATGCTGCGGCAGGCCATAGTCTCTCGTCCGCTTGACCTCGACCGTCTTGCCCAGACGTTGCTCCACTTCTCGCAGCGCCGGCGCAAGTATCGTGCGGAATGCATCGTCGATGGCGTGTTGCGGCGGGACCGCGCGCAGGATCTGGTTTCGCTGCAGCACGGGTTCGAAGGGTTGCGGCGGCGGGATGAGGGATTTCACGGCCCCGGAGGCGAGCCGCATCTGAAAACGCGGCTGAAGCAGCGGGCCGAGCGGTTGATCGAGGGGTAGACGGGCAACGAAGCCGGTCACGTCCGTCTTCGATTTGTCGGCCTGTGTCTGCGCCCATCCGGGGAATTCGTAGATATTGCCGTCCAGCGGCACCGCTTTGCCATCCGCCTGCAGATAGTCGATGCCGGCGAGCATGGATGACGGATCATGATACCATCCGCCGACCAGCAGGCTGTCGGAAAGGGCGAGCGCCAGGTCGACCTGTCCGGATGGCTGCTGTGCCGCTCTCGGAACGTGACGCTCTTTCAAGGGCGCCCGGACCTGCAGGTCGATTGCGGTCGCCGGTCCACCGTTCGGCCAGGCGGCGAGATGCTGAACGAGCAATTCGCGCAGTTCGAGCGCGTCGCGATTGTCTGCCCACCAGCGCGTAAGGCTTGGACATTGCGCTTCGCGCTCGGAAAGCTGTCTTATGGCGATGCCGTTCTTGCTGAGCAGCACAATCTGAAAGGGTGGGCTGAGGCTTGGCATCTCGGCAATGAAGTGGCAGGCCTGCCAGGCCGAGCGTGTGCCGCGACGGATGATCGCCTTCGGCCTTAATTGGCTGACGCTTGCAGCGCTCACGACATAGATCCCGAGCTTGTCGTCGAACTCCGGATTGATGGTCGTTTCGATCAAGAACCGTCCGCGGCCCAGCTCGCAGGTGATGCGCGCCGGTCGAGGCGTTGGCGCCAATGCGTTGAGGGCGTCTTCGACGATAAGTGAGAAATATGGGTCGCTAGCGACCTTGAATGCGCTTCGCCACGTCGTCAGCAGGACGTTGAGAAATCTGATACGCGCTTCCGGCGCGAGTTCCAGGAACAGCTGCTCCATGTCGAGTGGAGGCAGACCGCTTGCCGGTTCGATGCCGATCGGCACTGCGCTGTCGCTGCCTTCGACGGCAATGACAGCCGACATCGGCGCTCTCGCTGTCCGCATCGCCCACAGCGTTCGCTGATGTCCGTCAACGAGCGAAAGAGTTACGCTCACGAGCGGCACCGGCGGCTTTGACATCGTCAGCACCGGCCGCGTTGGAATTGGCAGCCCCGGCGGCAGGTCCCAGATGAGAACAGCCAGGTCCGATCCTAAACGAAATGCCTTTGCGTCCCGATGATCGGTATTCGGCTGCTTGATATCGCTGAACGGCAAATTCAATCCCTCTTGGAGTGCGCGCCCTGCGGGAGGAATGCAGGGCACGCCTAGTCCACGCTTAGTGAACCGTGAAATAGTTCTCGGGATTTGCGTGAATGTCGTCGACGTCGACGTTGACCAGGGTCAGTGAATCGCCGTGGCCGAGGTCGATGATGACATTGCCGCCGACCTGGGTGACCCGCGAAGCGAGGTCGTCAGGCGAGGTGATATCGAGACCATTGATGCCCTTCGAGATCTGCAGCAGATCTTCACCGGGCGTGAAGTCGAGGATGACGTCGTTGCCGCCGCCGCCGTCGAATACGAAGACGTCACTGCCGGCACCGCCAACCAGGAGGTCGTCGCCAGCGCCGCCGTCGATGACGTCATTGCCGCCACCGCCGAAGAGCATGTCGCTGCCTTTGCCGCCGGACAGGAAGTCGTTACCCTGACCGCCGAGCAAAATGTCGCTGCCATTGCCGCCGGAAAGGAGATCATCACCCCATCCACCGGTCAGCGTATCGTTGCCGTTCTCGCCATAGAGAACGTCGTCGCCTTCGCCGCCAAACAGCGTATCGTTGCCGTTGCCGCCGAAAAGCTGGTCGTCACCTTCGTCACCGAAAATGATGTCATGTCCGTTGCCGCCGCTCACGAAATCATCACCCGCTCGAGCATGGATGAAATCGTTGAAGCGAGAGCCGAACAGCGCGTCGTCGTATGCGCCGCCTTCTAGTGTGGCCATCTGCCTCTCCTCTTGGTGGATAAATCGCACGTCCACCGACCAGGTCGATGTTGATGCGCCGGGAGTGTGCATCGGCCTCGAATATATTTCAACATCGATTCCAGATTAAATCATGAAATCTTCGCGACATTATTGCCAATTTTCGTGGGAAATCAATACAGAAATTAAACTATGCATAGTTTTCCGCGATTTAGTGGGTAGTTTAGTAGCAAACTAGTTCAATATTTGTAGTAATTTACTACGTATCCCGCTTGCCGGCGCCGGATCAATCTTCCCTGAAGGCGCGATTGAAGCTTTCTGTCAGAGGAGACACCAGGTAGTCGATGGCGCGGCGTGCCTTGTGCACGATCAGCACCTCGGCAGGCGCCCCCGGATACAGGCGAACATCGGGATCGGCAGCAAGAGACGCCGCATCGATCTTGGCGCGAGCGGTGAAATAGGAGGCACCCGACTTCTCATCGACCGTCTGGTCCGCGGCAATGTAGGTCACCGCGCCATTGAAGGGCATGCGCGAGCGCTGATTGTAGGCGGTCAGACGGATCTGCGTCGGAGAGCCCACCGATATGCTGTCGATGTCACGAGGGTTGACGCGCATCTCGACGACCAACGGCTCGTCTTCGGGTACGATTTCCATCAGGGGCTGGCCAGGCGTGACAGCACTTCCGGGGGTACGCAGCCAGATGTTGCTGACCACGCCTGCCTGGGGCGAGCGGATTTCCATGCGCCGCAAGACATCCTTTGCCGCAACGATCTGTTCTTCGACATCCGTCAGGTCGATGCGCGCCGTGGTTATCTCACCCGCGATGGTCGATTGAAACTCGCTTTCGATGCCGATCAACGCGAGTTGGGCGCCAGCCCTTGCCTTTTCTGCCTGCGCCTTGTCTCCGGCCAGTTCGCCGCGCGCTCTGGCGAGCTCACTCAGGCGCGTATCGACCTCGATGAGCTTCGCGCGCTGCACGAAGCCCTTCTCGACCAGCGTGGCGATTGCGGTGCGCTGTTCGGTGATGAGGGCGATCTGCCGGTCGGTCGCTTCGAGCTGGATGAGCAGCGATTTTGTCTGTTCGCCATATTCCTCGATCGTTTTCGTCTGAACGTCGACGCGCCCGGCCTTGGCCTCGTGTCGCTTGTCGAAGAAGACATTCTCCGCCTTGATCGCTTCGTCGACGGCGATCTCGCCGGCTTCGCCGAAATTTTTTGGGAAGGCGATTGCGGCGGCGCCGTCCTGTTCCGCCTTGAGCCTGGCGAGCCTGGCAATGAGGCCGATGCGACGGCTGGTGAGGGCATTCAAGTTGGAGCGTGCCCGCGTGTCTTCCAAGAGGATGAGCGGCTGACCCACGGCCACCTGTTCGCCCTCCTGAACCAGAAGGCGCCCCATGACACCTCCTTCGAAATGGCTGATCGTCTTGCGCTTGGAGTCGACGATCACGCTGCCGTTGGCAACGGTCGCGCTGCTGAGTTCCGTCGACACCGCCCATGTGAAGAAGCCACCGAAGGATACGATGATGGTCGCAAGCCCCGCCACCATCAGGCGGCGAAGCGCGCGTTCGGAATGCGCCTCATCGATATCGGCCAGGGTCGGTGCCGCCTGAGGGGCGATTTTTGCCAGCGGTCTGACAACGGGCTCTGAAGGCTGCGGACGAAGCGGAAGCATCTGTTTGTCGGTCATGCGGAAGCAACCTCGCGCCGAGTTTCGCCGGGCCCAGGCACGGTCGTCAGGATATCCGTTCGCGGCCCAAACTGGCTGATACGACCATTTTCGAGGACAAGAAGCTTGTCGGCGACCTGCATGATCGATGGCCGGTGGGCGATCATGATGACGATGGCACCCTGGTCGCGCATGCGCTGGATCGCACGCACCAGCGCGCGCTCGCCAAGCGAATCGAGGTTGGCATTGGGTTCATCGAGAACGACTAGGCGCGGGCGATTGTAGAGGCAGCGCGCCAGCGCGATGCGCTGCCTTTGTCCACCGGAAAGCGTCAGGTGACCATCGCCGACGGGCGTGTCATAGCCGAGCGGCAGGCGGCCGATCATCTCGTGCACTTCTGCAAGCCGCGCGGCCTCGATGACCTTGTAGGGGTCCCCATCTTCCATTCTGGCAATGTTTTCCCGGATCGTGCCCTCCAGCAGCGATACCGATTGCGGGAGGTATCCGACCGATTCCCCAAAGGACCCGCGCTCCCAAAGATAAGTATTGTGGCCATCGAGAAAGACCCCACCCGAGGTCGGCTTCAAGATGCCGACCAGCAGCCGGGCCAGCGTCGATTTTCCGGCGGCCGACGGGCCGACCACGCCCAGCACTTCGCCGGGGGAAAGCGAGAAGGAAATGCCCTTGATGATCGGAACCTCGACGCCGGGGACGGCGTAAACGAGTTTATCCACAATCATGTCGCCCACGTCGCCGACCGAATGGGGCGTCGGTGTCGTCTGGCGGATTGCCAGATCTTCGCCGATCGCCGCCTCGAGCCGGCGCCAGCCGGCAATGGCAAGCACCCATTGGCGCCAGTTTTCAATGATCGTGTCGAAGGGGATGAGCAGACGGCCGACAAGGATGCTCGAAGCCA
Organism: Ensifer sp. Root127; assembly: GCF_001425225.1. Lineage (NCBI taxonomy): Bacteria > Pseudomonadati > Pseudomonadota > Alphaproteobacteria > Hyphomicrobiales > Rhizobiaceae > Ensifer > Ensifer sp. Root127. The sequence goes on along the minus strand of NZ_LMDX01000024.1, from coordinate 21,670 downwards.
TCATCGGGCCGGGGGTGATGGCCTGGTCGAGAACCAGCAGGGCGCCGGCGGCGAGCGTGATCACTTGGATCGAATAGCGCAGGCTGCGCGTCAGCGACGCCATCGCCCTGCTCCTGGTTCCTCCGGCCTCAAGAGCGCCCAAAGCGTGGATTTGCAGGCCACGCCAGCGCCTTGCGAGCGCCGGCAACATACCCATCGCCTCGATCGCTTCGGCGTGCCTAAGGGAGCCGGCGATCTTCGAGACCGCTTCGACATTCGCCTGGTTGGCCTCTTTGGTGAGCTGGCGCGTCATCAAATCGTTGACCAGTCCGCAGCACACGAGCAACACCACGGACACGACGCCGATCAGGCCGAAAAGCGGATGCAGCAGGAACAGCGCCCCTAGAAAGATCGGGGACCAAGCGGCGTCGAGCGGCGCGACCACAGCCGATGAAGTGAGGAAGCTGCGAAGTTCCGACAGGTCGCGGAGGGATTGGGCGGCGCGAGTAAGCCCCTGGTTCACCGATGCCTGCACCGCCGATGCCAGAACCGGAGCATTCAGTCTTCGCACGATGGCGCTGCCCATCGCTTGGAAAGCAAGGGCTCGGATAAGATCTAGGACCCCATAGACGACCAATGCGCTGATCGCGAGCAGCGTCAGCATGGTGAGCGTATCAAAGCTCTGGCTGTTGAGAACCCTGTCATGAATCTGCAACATGAACAGCGGTATCGTGAGCTGAAGCAGGCTTATGCAGACACTGAGCAATGCGGCGTAAAGTGATACGGAAAGAAACACACGCTTGGCTTGCAATATTAGCAATCTTGGATTGATAATTTCATCCTGGCGCAGAACCCCTAAAATTTGAGCGTTGCTTATCGTCTCGTTCCGAACAGTATCACGCATGGGCAGTAGCCTGAGGTTGACGTTAAAGCCATCCGTGGAGGACGTCTGGCTTTAAAATAGGGTGAAGCGTAGTATTGCTTCGCTATGTGTGGCACAAAAGCAAGAGGTAATGCAAGTTCAAGGTAGAGGGGAGGGGATGTTGTAGTCTGATTTACTTCAAGATTTGAAGTAAATTTCGAAATGGAGAGTTGGATGAATGAAAGAGTACTCTATCCGTCCACGGGGATCAAAGATGTGTCGTTGCTCCAGCAGGAGGAGCAGACGTCGAAGGCGGTAGGAGCCCACGATCAAGCCGAAGCCGCGAACGATTGCCGACAGCTGACCTATTTCGAGCTTGCGCGCCTGATGGAGAGGGTGAGCAGGCGGTTTTCCGGTTTGGTGCGCGCCGAGCTGACCAAGCTGCGTGTCGACGACATCGGTCCGGCTCAGGCCATGGTCTTGCTGGCAATCGGAGATGCCGAGCTGTCGGTGGCCGAGCTGCTCGATCGCGGGCACTATGTCGGCTCGAACGTGTCGTACTATCTGAAGCAACTTGCAGATGGCGACTATATCGATCGGGTTGCCTCCCAGCGCGACAAGCGTTCGGCGCGCATCAAGCTTACGGAAAAGGGCCGGCTGCTGAGGGCGAACTTGCGCGACGCGGCGATGGCCTACGAGCGGGCGCTCAATCGCGGCCATCAGGATCGCCAGAACCTGGAGACCGCCTTTCAGACCCTGCATCAACTCGAACTCGTCTGGGGCAGCGCGTCACGTTACGACATGTGACCGGGCAGAACCCAATGTGGACGTCATTCAGGTAGCGGATTAGATAGCATGCATGTGGCATTTGTTCATCGGCGCGGCTTCGGCCAGTTCGCCGCGTTGGCGGCTGACCTGGTGCGGTCCGGCAACAGCGTCAGCCTGATCACCGAAACCGTGGATCAGAAGATTCCGTCCGTGCGCGTCATTCGGCACCGGGCCGAGCCCGGGCCGCGCATGTCCGCGGCCATCGCTCGGCACATGGCGGTGCCGGATCACCATGCCCGGATCGGACATCGCGTTGCCGAAACGCTCGATGCGATGACGCGACAGGACATGACGCCGGACATCGTCGTCGGCCACATCGGCTGGGGCAGCATGATGTTCGTCAAGGATGCCCTTCCTCGCGTTCCGGCCCTTGGCTACTGCGAGTTTTTCTATCGGTCGCAGGGGGCCGATATCGGCTTTGCGCCCGACGATCAACCCGACCTCGAAGAGCGCAAGAGATTGCGACTGCGCAACGTCGCGCAATTGCTGTCACTGGAAGCCATGGATGGCGGCATCAGCCCCACCGAATGGCAAAAGAGCCTTTATCCCGCCGATACGCGCGAGCGCATTGCCGTTTGCCACGAAGGTATCGATACCGCGCTGTTCCGCCCCAACGCTTCGGCGTCGGTGCGGCTTCCGGACGGTCGCGTGCTGAAGGCCAATGATCCGCCGGTGGTCACCTTTGTCGCCCGCGATCTTGAGCCCTATCGTGGTTTTCCCCAGGCACTGCAGGCCGCCGCACAGGTCGTGAAGAAGCGCCCTGACACGGTTTTCGTCTTCGTCGGAGGTGACGGAACCAGCTACGGGCCGCCGCCTCCTGGCGGTGGTTCATGGAAATCGCACCTGCTCGCCTCGCTTGACGTGCCGCCTAACAACATCATCTTTCCAGGTGTTGTCCCGCACCACATCCTTCGCCAGCTTTTTCAGGTCTCCGCGGCCCATGTCTACATGACCTATCCGTTCGTGCTTTCCTGGTCCGTGCTCGAGGCCATGGCATGCGGCGCCTTGGTTATCGGATCCGACACGCCTCCGGTTCGCGAAGTCATTCGCACGGGTCACAACGGTATCCTTGTGCCGTTCTTCGACGCCGACGCGCTCAGTGAAGCAATCCTCGGCGCCGTCAGCAATCCGCAGGCGTCCGTCGGCATGCGGGCGGCAGCGCGAAGGACTGTCGAGCGGCGCTTCCGGCTCGAGGATTGCCTGCTGCGCCAGCGAGACCTTATGACAACGATGACGGGGCGTCCGGCAGCAATGTGACAATAACATTTCAGAATACTTCAAATATTGAAGTATTTGTTATGTTTATTGTTGGGCGCGCTATGTATTTTGCCGTTGTGCACTGCGAAATTCACTGCTACGTAATCAGCGTGATGAATGGCGATCGACAGTATAGCTGTCGTCGGTTCAGAAACTCCATCGATATGCGTTATCGTTTCTTCTGAGGGCGTTACGTGCAAGAAGTAAGACACTCCGCCATGGGGCCTCGGCTCGGTTTGAAAAAGCTGCTTCTGGCATCGGATCGCGATCGGGCGATCTTGCAGGGCAGCAATGTTGCCCATCTGGTGGACTATGTGGAAGCCGACGGTGGTTCCTTCGACACGTTGAAGGATACGTTTCCGATCGCCGCGGTCGCCTTTTCCGACAAGGCAGAGGTGGACCTGAAGAAGGGGCTGGCGCGACTGTCTGCCTTGCGAACGCTCCCGGAGCTGGCGGTCCTGCGTCTTGACCCGGTCAATGTGGCGGAGAGCTCGGCGCTCCTGCGTGCGCTTGCCGAAGACGGAGTAGGCCGGCTCGCCCGATATTCGGCTTCGATCACGTCGGAACTCGCCATGCTGAGGCGTGAGCGCGAAGAACTGTTCGAAAACTATCGCCTTCTGGAAGACGCCTTCCATGCGCGAAACTGGGAGCCGGTTGCCGAAGTCTTTGCCCATGATCCCTTTGCCGATCCGAAGGACGAGGGTGTAGGGCAGCTGTTGAGCAGCGCGTTCATCGAGCAGCTCCTGCCCGTCTCGAGCCTCGGGGTCGCCGGCTTCGCGCTTCACCTGCACTCATTGCCGAAGGGCAGTGGAGAGCTCATCGTCACTTTGAACTACCTGGAAAGTGGCGAAGGCGTGGCGGAATGGAATGTTCCCTATGTCGGCCTGGTTTCCGGCTGGAACTTCTTTTCTCTGCCGCGTGCCTGCGGCGGCGCGGCAAGGACACTTCGCCTGCGCGTATCTGCAAGCGGCTCCGACGCGCTTGGCCTTTCGCTCGGGCACCACATCGCCAGCGAGCGCTACTCGGCGCGATCGGAACATCCGCATCCCGACCTTGACCTGCGCCCGCTTGCGTTCCGGGTGTTTACGGGGCTGCCCGGGGTCAAGCCCGCCAGCACCGCGAACATGATCGCTCCCACCAGTTTGCTGGAAGGACAATTCACCGTCGATTACAGGCTGGGGATCGAGAAGCTCAGCCAGATCACTGACGTTTCGGTGACCCAGATCGTCCCGGATTTCCAGACGATCCGGTTCCTCGAACACGAACATGCGATCGTCTGCCACCCGCTGCCGACCGGTATCTCAGCCGGGGCGATCAACCGCGCCATCGAGCCTGGCACCGTCTCGTTGTCGGCAAGCGCCATTATCGATCATCCCAAGGGCGCGCCGGCAGCAGTCAGTTTTCTCCTGAGCCCCGCCAGTTCGAACGCGCGCGCGGAAGTCGCCGAGCTCGCGCGCAAGGGTTCGGTGAAACCTTCGACCCTGTTCAGCGGCTGGCGCGAAGTCGGTGCCCAGCAATCCATCAGCATCAGCATGCAGATGGACGAAGCGATCCGCGTGCCAATGGATCTGATCATCCTCAGCCGGGCCGTGGATGAGACCGTCGATTTTTGCTGGCTCAAGTTGTCGAGCTTCCGACTGGTAAAGCAGTCGACGGAGGCCCTGAATGCCAGGTAATCCAGAGGCCGATCTCATCGCCATCGCGATGCCGCTTTACGGTCATGCGGCGCTTGTCCTGGAAGCCATCGAATCCGCTCTTGGGTCCGATCTGAACACATCCAGGCTCGCGATCGTGGTTTCGGTCGATGGCGACCCGTGCCACGAAACGTTCGACCAGCTGTTGCTCTATGCTGCGGTCCATCCGTTCATTCACGTGATATTCGGCCGCAACGCGGGGCCAGGTGGTGCCCGCAACCGCGCCATCGACTTCATTCTCGAGCATCTGCCCGAGGCGCGGGCGGTGTATTTCCTCGATGCCGACAATCGTGTTCTGCCTCGCACCATAGAGACACTCTATGAAAAGCTCGGCAGCAGTGCTTGTGGCTGGGTCTATACCAACATCGATACGTTCTCCGTGTCCTGGCGCGCGCATTACGGAAATCAGTATTCGCGGCTGGCGCATTGCATCACGGACAACATTTGCGACACGGGATCGCTGATTTCCATCGACGTTTTCCGCGCCGGCGTGCGCTTCAGCGACGACCGGCAGAACGGATTTGAGGACTGGGAATTCTGGTTGTCCTGCATCGAGAATGGCTTCGTCGGGGTGCCATGCCACGACACGGTCTTTGAGTATCGGTTGCGCGCCGAAAGCCGTTTCAAGGAAGCCAACCGGGAGCGCGCTACTTCGGTCAGTTACCTCAGAAAACGCCACAAGGCTCTGTATCGCCGCCCGATGCTCGTCGATTTCGAGCATGAGGAAGCGCCGCGCTATCTCTTCGCCCGAACCGAAAATGCGTCGATCTCGCTGTTTACCGATCCGACCAAGGCACCAACCGTGCTTCGGCTGGACGACATCATCCCGGCGTTCTGGGCAAATGTCGGCGAACCCGACAATGCACACTTCCCGCCCTTTCTCGTGGCGGGCAGTGGTTCGGCTTTCGATCTCTTATTGCGCTCGCGCATGCTTCCAAACATTCTCGCCCACCTGGAGCGGTTGAGCGAAAATACCAACGCGTTGTTCGTTCAACTTGCAAATGACGGCGTGAAGCGTGGGATCGAGGCGGTTGCACTACCGGCAGGTTCACAGAATGTCGGCCCGGCTGACCTTGTTTTCCTTCCGACGCCGCTGGTCAGAGACGTGATCCAGAACAACGCGCTGGAGTGGTTCGCATCGATCGGCAACCAGCAGATCTGGCCGACGGTGACGCTGCTGAAAGTTCGCTTTCCCTTCCCCAAGAGCCTGTCGCGCCGTTCGCTGATCACGCCGCAGCAGATGATGATCAATTGCATCAATGCCATTGCTTCCAGCCCCTTGCGCCATACGGCGGGCAAACGGTGGACATGGCGGCCTTCGCGGCTGGTGCCCTATGGCGAGCTATACAAGGAGCTGCGAAGGGAAGTCGGCGGTTCGCCGGTCCTGCCGCTCGGGCACAGCTCCGGCAAGCGCACTGCGGCTCTGCTGGTGCCGAACGCCTCTTTCGGTGGGGCCGAAAAGGTCATTTATGCTGTCGCGCGCGAGCTGAAGCGAACCGGTTTCGAAACACATCTGTTCGTGCTCGGCAGCGCCAAGATGGATGTCATCGACGAATTCGATGCGAGCTTTGATCACATTCACTTCTGGGATGCCGGCGTTCCTGCATGGGGCGGGTCGGGCTCATTCCTCGGACAGGATTTTATCGCCGACGAGCATGGAGTCGATTGGCAGGCGTTGAAGGGCCAGCTGTCTGGTTTCGATCTGGTGATCAACAACCATGTCATGGCCGTCCATCCCCTCATCGCCCGGCTGCGTTCCGAGGGAACGCGAACGGCATGCTATCTTCACGTCGTCGACAACACCGCGTTCAAGCGCCCGGCGGGCCAGCCTTTTGCCGCGATCGCTCACGAACATTGCTACGACGCGTTCCTGACCTGCTCCGAGCAGTTGAAGACCTACCTGCACAGTTTCGGCGTGCCCCACGCAAAGGTCTTTGCCGTCTCCAACAGCGCGGGCTTTACGGTGCCACCGAAAGTCCAGGCAGACGTGATCGCCGCCCGACGGCAGCCGCGCGACGATGCGCGCTTGCACGTGCTCTACATGGGGCGGCTTGATCGGCAGAAGGGGATCGACAGGCTGGCAGCGACGCTGTCCGAGCTTCGAGCGAGGAATGTTCCATTCGAGGCGCGTGCCGTCGGTGGGGAGATTCTTGCCGACTCGAGCGTCTCATGGACTGAACGATTGAAGGATCTCTCCGTCGACGTCCGTCCACCGGCCTTCGCCAGCAAGGAACTCGTCAAGGCACTGTCCTGGGCGGATGTGCTCGTCATGCCGTCCCGTTGGGAAGGCGCGCCGCTTGCCATCGCCGAGGCGCAGCAGCTCGGATGCGTTCCGATTGCCACGGCGGTTGGAGCCGTCGACGAACTCATCATCGACGGCGAAGACGGTGTGCTGATCCATGCGGCGGCCGATCCAGAAGTCGTCAGGTCGATGGCACAGGCCATCGAGGCGGTTGCCCGCAACCCAGACCAACTTGCTCCGCTGATCGAAGGCTGCATCAAGACTGCATCCCGTCGATCGTGGACATCCTCGTTTTCGCAGTTTCTCGCGTGGTGCGACACCTGGGTCGATAACTCTTCCCAGTCAAGAACGGCCGTCTTTCCAGCGGATCCAGCGGTAGACGCCGGCATCCGGGCGGCCAGTTGAGCCCACGCCGGTTTTTCAAGCAGAAAGGTCGATTGCATGCCTGCAAGGATTCTTGTGACCGGTATTCCCGGTCACTACACCCGCCTCGTCAATGGCGCCCACGGTTTGTCCGTCTCCTATGCGGAGCGTCAAAAACAGCCGGAGACGAAAGAGGAGTTTCTGCAGGAGTTGCGCAATATCAGCAACACCGGCAACTACCTCATCGGCGAAGGTGCCCTGCGCGCGCTTTCACCCCACGCCAAGCACGTGCCGTTCTGGCATCTCTATAATTGCGCCAAGAATGGCGTCGGCCTCGACGAATTCAACTCGAACTTCGACATCTGCGTCTTCACCTGCGCCAATCTGCTGCGCAAGGGGCTTTCGGCCGACGCGGAAGCCGATGTGCTCGAGCAGCTCAAGATGCCGATCGTCATGCTCGGCATCGGTCAGCAGAACCGCAAGGACCTGGAGAACAATCTGCCAGAGGGCACGAAGCGGCTGCTGGCCATTCTCAAGGAGCGTGAGCACTTCTTCCTGACGCGCGGCTTCGAGACGGAAGGTTTCCTGAAAGATCAAGGCTTTAACTTCGTGCGGCCGACCGGTTGCCCGTCCGTCTATTTCATGCCCGACAACATGCGGAAATCGCTCAGAAAGCTGCCTGAGGTCGATGTCGGCAAGGCGCGCACCATTTTCTCCGGTTACCTTGGCGGCAACCAGGATACGGTCCTGGATGCCAAGGCTCTGCCTGGCGGCGACAGCGTCCCGCAATATGTGGTCCAGGACGAGTTTCTCCACTTCGACATGAGCGTCGAGCCCAATGGGGAGGGGCGCGTCTACGACACGGCGTCGGGCACCATGGTGGGCAACCTCGCCTATCCCGGCGCCGACAGGCTCGGCAAGCCATTCCAGGTGCGCACCTTCTTCGACACCAACCAGTGGCGAGCCTGGGCTTCGTCGATGGACTTCAATCTGGGTCGCCGTTTCCACGGCTCGATCATTGCCATGCAGGCGGCCGTACCGAGCCTGATGGTCGCGGTGGACGACCGCATGCGCGAAATGCTCGGCTACACCGGATTGCCTGCAGTCGACATCAACGAGATCGACAGCGCCGAGAACCGCAGCGAATTCGTCGCCGACCATCTGGGGAAGCTCAATGCTTCGGAGCTCGTCGACAGATATTCCGATCGGGAGCGCACATTCCGTTCGACTTTGCGGGAAATCGGCATCGGTCACTAGCAGAACTCGGCATCCTCCCAAGCGCTCGTTCAAAGGACAGTTATGCGTATCTTACTTACAGGGATCCCCTCGTATCTGCAGCGCACGATCGGCTCAGTTGCCGGCATGACGGTGCACCATCGCCCCTATTTCGACGAGGTGACGGCGAAGAAGGACTTCCTCTCCCAGGTCAGGCGAATCGCCAATACCGGCAATTATCTGATCGGCGAGGGTGCTGCACAAAGCCTGCGGGGGCACGATGTCACCTATGTGCCCTTCTGGCACCTGGTCAACAATCGCACCTCGGACGATCTCTACGAGCAGGCCAACCGCGAATTCGATATCTGCGTCTTCGCTTCCGCCAACCTGTTGCGGCCCGGATATTCCGCCGATCTCGAAGCCGAGGTTTTCGCCAAGCTGAAGATGCCCGTTGTGGTGATGGGCATCGGCATCCAGCGTAAGGAAGGTCTCAAGGAGTTGCTGCCGGCAGGCACGCTCAAGTTCCTGGACGTGCTCAGGAACAGGGAAAGCTTCTTCCTGACACGCGGCTATTTTACCGCGGAGTTCCTGAGAGAGCAGGGGATGAAATTCGTCAAGCCGACGGGCTGCCCTTCGCTCTATTTCGCCCCGAACGAAATGGTCCGATCGCTCACGGCACTCGCCAATCCGGCCTTGGCGGACGCGCAGAAGATCGCCTTCGGTGGTTACCTCGGCAGCGTCGCCGACACGATCGTCGACGCGCACGCACTACTGGGGCCGAAGTCCGTTGCCAGCTATGTGGTCCAGGACGAGGTCATCGCCTACAATCTCGATCTGCCGGGTGAGGATACGACCCCGGTTTACGATCGCGCCAGTGGACGTATTACCGGGGCGACGCAGTACAAGCACAAGGAGAAGTGGCAGCGCGAACACGAGCTGATCGCCTTCTTCGACACAAACCAATGGCGAGGCTGGACGACGACCAGAGACATGTGTTTCGGCCGTCGATTCCATGGCTGCATCATCGGCATGCAGGCCGGCGTTCCGGCGCTGATGATCGCGGTCGACGACCGCATGCGCGAAATGCTCGAGTTCATCGGCTTCCCCTATATCGAGGCGGCGACCTGGAATCGCGAGGCCGACAAGCGGACCTATCTTTCGAACTTCCTTTCCAAGATCGACGCAGAGGCGGCCGTCGACCGTTATCGCGCCTGTGAGACCAACTTCAGAAATGTGCTCGGCCAGATTGGGATCTGAGCGCGTGGCATGGAAGGTTGCGGCGCGCAAAGTCCTTCTTTGCGCGCTGATTTCGCTTCTTGTCTTCGAGGCCAGATCGGCGATCGCACAGGATCAACACCCGGCGGCGATCGTCGGGATCAATAGGGTCAATCTCGCTTGGCAGACACCCGACGAGCAGAGAAAAATCCTTGGTGACATCGCCGCGAGCGGCGCAACCCACGTGCGGCTATCCCTGTCGGCCCCGGTAGACAAGAGCATCGACGCGGTCGAGATCGCTCATGGCCTCGGCTTGAAGATCCTGCTGGAGATTCAGCTCGCGAATCCCGACTACTACGCGGACGAGGTTCGTGCTCGAACCGGCTTCGGTCGTATCTGGGACATTCGCCGCCTCTCCGACCTCGATCCGGCGAAGTACCGCGAAAGCCTCAAGGCGGCATTGCGCAGATTGGACGATGCAGGCGTTACGCTGATGGCCGTCGAGCCCGGTAACGAGATCAATTACAGCGCCTACAATGGCGATCTCGTCGTTTATCGAAAACCCGGTGCCGTCACACCGCGCCGTGTCTCCGACATCCGCAACAGGCAGGCCTTCGAGCGAGGACTGGCAACCTATGTGGAGGTTGCCAGGATTACCCGGCAGGAGCTGAAGGCGACGATCCATAGCCGCGACGCGGTGGTCGTTTCTGCCGGCTTGTCCGACATGAGCGCCGGGGAGGCGGATCATAGGGGCATGGAGCGCCTGGACCCGGAAGAAGTGATCACCCTTCTTAAATTGCGTGGGCTCGATGAGTATGTCGACGCCTATGGCATTCACGTCTATCCGGGACGTAAGGCAGGGCCGAAGCTTGCCGGCTATATCCGCGAACTCCTTCGTTTCTGCGGGGCAGGGGACACAGGTAGGCCCTGCTGGATCACCGAATGGGGCGTGGCGAACTCCGCCCGTTCCTGCCCGCTCGACGACCAGAAGCGCACCGGGGCGGTGGCGGCGATACGATCAGTTTTTAGCGACCTCATGTCGTCAGGGCGATTGGAAGCCGCTTTCTATTATGACTGGGATACCAACGCCGGCTACGGTGTCTGGCGATGCGGCCAGCTCAGTTCTGCCGGTATCAAGGCAATCGCTCCGAACTAGCTGACGGCCCTCAATCGGGGCAGCTTGCGCGTGGGGGCGAGGATGGCCCGCATTTTGCAGCAGTTCCAGCGCCCTTCAGGCGTCGTGTCGAGGCATTGTCGCCTCCAGGTTCGGAGAGTTTGCATCCGCCCTACGTTTGGCTCAGGTCGCCGTTGATCCCCGTATCTGCTGGTGCGGGCCGCTAACAGGCGCACTGGTCGCGGCCCGTTACCTTCATACCTCGAAGACGTCCTCGAACGATTCCGGGAAGCTCTGGCGAGCGACCTTTTCGTTGATGACGAGCAAGGCTTCATAGGACACCGGGTCGAAGTCCTTGTCCACAGCCAAGACCTCGCGGCCGAACAGGAGGTTCAGCCGGGCGGCGTCAAGATTGCCACGTTCGAACGGTTCCGCGCCGAAATGATGCCAAAGGGCGTGGAGGAATGCCGCGTCGATGCGGTGCGCTCCCGAGCCCGGCCGGGCATGGCGGGGCAACGCCTTGATCGGCGTTGCCCCCTTTGGATTGGCGCGACGAATCACGAACTGGATGCCTGTACCCGGCATGGCGTAGGGAAATCCCCGGTGTTTCGTCATATCAGGCAGCTTGGCCATTCCACTCTCCTTACGCGGTCTCTTTCTGGGCGATCTTATCCTGCGTCTTCGTGTCGAAGTCGGAGGCATCGTGGCGTTCGTGCAATTGTTCCGACGGATCACCGCTCAGGCGGTTGACCATGCGGCCGCGCTTGACTGCCGGACGCGCCGCGATTTCGGCCGTCCAGCGCTGGACGTGCTTGTAGCTCCCTACATCGAGAAAGGTACCGGCGTCGCCATAGGTCTGGTGAAGGGCCAGGCCGCCATACCAGGGCCAGATGGCCATGTCGGCGATAGTGTATTCGGACCCGGCCATGAACCGATTGCCTTCGAGATGGCGGTCGAGCACGTCGAGCTGACGCTTCACTTCCATGGCGTAGCGGTCGATGGCGTATTTGATGTGCATCGGCGCATAGGCATAGAAATGGCCGAAGCCGCCCCCGAGAAAGGGCGCGGAGCCCATCTGCCAGAACAGCCAGTTGAACGTTTCCGTGCGGGCGCGAAGCTCGGTTGGCAGGAAGGCGCCAAACTTTTCGGCGAGATAGAGCAGGATGGAAGCAGATTCGAAAACGCGAACCGGCGCTCCGCCACCCTTCGGCGCGTGGTCCATCATCGCCGGGATCTTGGAATTCGGATTGGCCTCGACGAAGCCGGAACCGAACTGGTCGCCATCGCCGATGCGGATTGGCCAGGCGTCGTATTCCGCGCCCGAATGGCCGGCAGCCAGAAGCTCTTCCAGCATGATCGTGACCTTCACGCCATTGGGCGTGGCGAGCGAATAGAGCTGCAGCGGATGTTTGCCGACGGGCAACGCCTTGTCATGGGTCGGGCCGGCAATCGGGCGGTTTATGCTGGCAAACGCGCCGCCATTGCCCGCTTCCCAGGTCCAGACCTTAGGAAGTGCATAGCCGGCGGGGAAATTATCGGCGGGGGATTTCTCGGTCATGAAAATTCAACCTTGTCTTCTCGGAAACACGTCACTCTGCCGGGTTTGGCATCTCTCGATATAGGAAAGCAATCACTGTTAATCACGACTTTGAGCGAGGAAACCAGAGAGACCGTGCTGAGCGATTTCCGTCAACCGGACCTGCGCGCTTTTTCTCGGGTTCGATTTCACCCATCACGGTCGATGATCCCAGTAATTTTCCTGCAAAGCTCGCTTGACATTCGTCCATTATACAGGTCAATTCCTGTTTAGCGGACGCAAAGTTCGGTATACCGGACAAAGGCGGGGAGGCCTTTTCGACAGATCGCGCTGAGGCACCATGTTGCCTGCGGACAAATGCGCCCAGTTGGTGCGTGAACATTCCAAAATATCTGCTCTCACAAGTCAAAACTAAAAAAGGGGGACTTAAATGAGTGAAATTGTATCCATCAATCGTAGAACGGCGCTGAAACTGCTTGGTGCGGGAGGGGCTGTTCTTGCGGCGCCTTACATTATTCGTCCGCGCCCGGCCTGGGCCGACAATGGTGTCCTCAACATCACCACCTATGACAAGTTCCTGCCGCAGGAATTCATCGACAAGTTCCAGAAGGATACCGGTATCGAGGTTCGCATCCGTCTGACCGACGACCAGGGCAAGCAGTACAACCTGCTTACCGCCGAGGGTGCCAATCCGTCGACCGATATCGTCACCGTTGCCGGCCACCGCTATTCACAGTTCATCAGCTCAAAGCTGCTGCAGCCGCTCGACACCGGCAAGATTGCCAACTGGAAGAACCTCAATCCCGCCTATCAGGACGCGCCCTGGGCGCGTGTCGACGGCAATCTGTGGGGTCTGCCAATCCTGGCCGGCTACGAGGGTCTCGCCCGCAACGTCGACTATGTGAAGGAGGCGCCGAGCTGGGAGATCATGTTCGATCCGCAGTTCAAGGGCCAGACCTCCTACATCGTCAGCGATTTCATGACCATCGTCATGCAATATCTCGGCCATGACGGCGATTTCGTCAGCTATGCCGGTAAAGCGGACGTCGCCCAGAAGGCGACCAACGAGGCGCGCGACTTCCTGATCAAGAACAAGGACATGGTTCGCAAGTACTATGATGCCGGGTCTGAAGTGCAGCAGATGTTCATCAACGAGGACATCTATCTGGCCCATTCGTGGTCTGGGCCGGCCGCCAAACTGATCATCGACGGTCATCCGATCCAGCTGTCAGTGCCGAAGGAAGGCACGTTCGGCTTCTGCTACACACTCAATGTCGTCAACAACGCGCCGAACGCAGAGAATGCCTACAAGCTGCTCGACGCCATCCTGGCGAGCCCGGAAGTCGGCGCTGCAATGACCCGCCAGTCGGGCTACAGCTCGACCATGAACGGCGTCGGCGATCTGCTCAACGAACGCGAAAAGCTCGCCTCGACGCTTCCGCAGGAAGAAGTCGAGCGCATCATCTTCTTCTCGTCGGTCAACCGCGACATGAAGAACGAAATGATCGACCGCGCGACCACAGAGGTCAAGGCGGCCTGATCAGGCGGCGCTTCGCATAGCTTGCACCTGTCCCGGAGCGCTTCGGTAAGCTCCGGGACGGCTGCCGGTCTGCTGGCCCCTTCCAGCCAACAACGCGCAAGGACTGACTGCCGGCGACGCCGCGCGGTGCCGGTCGGGCTGCGCCAACCGAGATCGTTCAATGGTGAGTAGCAACACGACAGCCGGATACGGCACGGTGCGCGATGCCCCCGTACCGAAATATTCGACGGGGATAGCCAAGGTGGTCAACTCCGCGCTTTACCGGCACACGCTGGGAGCGGCGGTGGAATCGCGGATCGGTCGCATCATCCTTCTGGCCGGTGTGCCGATGATCTGGCTGATCATGCTGCATGTCGGGCCGATCTATCAGATGCTGAAGATCAGTCTCCTTTCCCATTACCCGGTTCAGTCGGGCGTGGAGTCGCGCTTCACTCTCGACAACTATGCTATCTTCTTCCGCGAGGCGATCTACTTCACGCCGCTGATCAAGAGCTTCATCTTTGCCACTGTCGCGACCGCTGCGACCCTGGTCGTGGTCTATCCTGTTGCCTACTACGTCGCCAAGATCGTCAGGCCCGAGGGACGCTCCAAGGCGCTGCTGTTGTTGCTCGTGCCGTTCTGGGCCGGCGAGCTGATCCGGACGTTTTCGGTGATCATGCTGCTTGCTAACCGCGGCGCCGTGAATGTGCTGCTGCGCGAAATCGGCCTGATCGACCGGCCGATCCCGATGCTTTACACGTCGTTCTCGCTGGGCTTCGGGCTGGTCTACCTGATCTGCCTCTACATGCTGTTGCCGCTTTATTCGGCGATCGAAAAGATCCCGTCGCCGTTGCTGGATGCGGCTGCCGATCTCGGCGCCGGGCCGTTCACGCGCTTCCGCCGGATCATCCTGCCGCTGTCGCGCGATGGCATCGTATCGGGCTGCTGCCTGGTCTTCCTGACATGTATCGGCGTCTTTGCCACCCCGATGCTGCTCGGCGGCCCCAACACCGTGCTGTTTCCCGAAACGATCAGCGGTTTCTTCCATGGTGCCAGCGACAAGTGGCCGGTCGGCGCCGCCTTCGCCCTGATCATGCTGGTGACCGCACTTGTCGCCGCCGCCATCTTCATGCGGCTGGTCGGCGGGCGTAAAAGGAGAGCAATCTAATGCGCAATCTGTTTTCCGATGCCCCGCGCGCATCACTGACCGCGTTCTATTGGGCCTTCATCCTCTATCTGCTTCTGCCGCTCACGCTGATGATGGCCATGAGCTTCAAGGGCGCCAATTTCGTCGCCTTCCCGATCGGGGAGTGGACGTTTGACTGGTACGTCAAGGTGATGCAGGACAAGCAGTTCCTGGAAGCCTGCCTCTATTCCATCATGATCGCGGGAGCGACGACGCTTGCGGCGACAATCCTCGGTGTCTGGATCGCCATGCTGATCGTTGCCGAGGGCGTCCGCGGCCAGGTCATCATCTTCGCGCTCGCCTGTCTGCCGGCGGTCGTCCCGGGCATGATCTCGGCGATCTCACTGCGCATCTTCATCTCGACCATCGACATGCCGACGGGTACGGCGGCCGTCATCCTCGGCCACACCGTGCACGCCGTGCCCTTCGTCGTCGTCATGGCGCTCACCCGCCTGCGCTCGATGCCCGGCAACCTCGTCGATGCGGCACGCGATCTCGGTGCCGACAGCGTCGTTGCCTTCTTCCGCGTGACGCTGCCCTATCTCGGACCGGCGCTGCTCGGTGGCATGATCTTCTGTGTGCTTCTGTCGATCGACGATTTTGTCCGCACCTTCTTCCTTGGCGGCTATCGCCCGACCCTGCCCATGCTGATCTTCGCCAAGGTGCAGGGCGGCATGTCTCCTGAAATCAACGCAATGGCGACGCTTGTCCTCGTGGTTACGGCCGCGGTCGGACTGTACGCCGAACATCTCACCCGCCGCGCGAGGACCCGCTGATGGAACCCGTCGTCCAATTCGACAATGTCAACAAGAGCTACGGCAAGCACGTCGCCGTCGACAACCTGAACCTGAGCATCGAGGCTGGCAAGTTCGTCACCTTGCTCGGACCTTCCGGTTGCGGAAAGTCGACGTCGCTTCGCATGCTTGGCGGTTTCGAAACGCCGACATCCGGCCGCATCCTGCTGAGCGGCAAGGACGTCACCAAGGTTCCGCCCAACAAGCGCAACGTCAACATCGTGTTCCAGGACTATGCGCTATTCCCGCATATGACTGTTGCCAAGAACATTGCCTTCGGCCTCGAGCTGAAGGGCCTCGACAACCAGGCGATTCATCGCCGGGTATCGGAACTTCTGGAACTGGTCCAGCTCCAGGACTATGCCAATCGCCTGCCGGCGGAGCTGTCCGGCGGTCAGCGCCAGCGCGTAGCGCTCATGCGCGCCCTTGCGCCGGATCCGGACGTGCTGCTGCTCGATGAGCCGCTTTCCGCACTCGATGCCAAGCTGCGTCAGCAGATGCAGATCGAGCTCAAGGCCATCCAGGAAAAGACCGGCAAGACCTTCATGTTCGTCACCCACGATCAGGAAGAAGCGTTGACCATGTCCGACACGATCGTGGTCATGAACAAGGGCCGGATCGAGCAGATGGGCGATCCCCACACGC
The DNA here is from genome assembly GCF_001425225.1 of Ensifer sp. Root127. NCBI lineage: Bacteria > Pseudomonadati > Pseudomonadota > Alphaproteobacteria > Hyphomicrobiales > Rhizobiaceae > Ensifer > Ensifer sp. Root127. The sequence goes on along the minus strand of NZ_LMDX01000024.1, from coordinate 5,220 downwards.
TGTACGGCCGCCCCGGCTCGGTCTTCGTCGCCAACTTCATCGGCGAGACCAACCTGTTGCGCAGTACCGTTGTCGGAACCGAAGGCGATGTCGCGGCTCTCAGCTGGAACGGCATCACCATCACGGCAAACCAAGGCGGGCTTTCGCCGAAGGTCGGCGAGCATCTCTACGTGGTCCTGCGCCCGGAGGCGATCCATTGTTCGGCGAGCGAGCCGACCAGCGGAAACCGCATCAAGGGCAAGATCCGTCAACGGGTGTTCAAGGGCAACCACACCTCGCTGATGGTCGAAGTCGGCGCGGGCACCTTGCTCAACACCCTTGTGCATCCAAGCGATGTCGCGCAACTTAACGGCGAGGACATCTGGGTCGGTTGGAAGCCCGAGACGGCGACGGTCATTCCCGACCGGCACGCTCACAACTAATCAACCAACGGCGCGCATCGCATTGGTGCGGGTCCTAAGCAGGCAAGGCGGCCAATGCGAACCCCAAGTTCCATCGGCCGACGGAGGTGAACCATGGCTTATAACGTAGAGACACCGATCCCATCGGCGGCGACGAGCCTGCTGGAGCTGGAACAGCGTGTCCGCGACGATCTTGCCTGCCTGTGCTATCCGCCGGCAAACTGGGTTGTGCCCACCGCCTCTGATGAACAGGTCCATGACGTCGTCGTCATCGGTGGCGGCATGTGCGGCCTGGTCGCCAGTTTCGCTCTGATCGGCGCCGGCATTCAGAATATCCGCATCTTCGATCGCAGCGAGGAGGGCCTCGAAGGGCCATGGCTGACCTATGCGCGCATGGAGACTCTGCGTTCGCCCAAGCAACTAACCGGCCCGGCCTATGGCATGGCCTCGCTCACCTTCCGCGCCTGGCACGTTGCCCAGTTCGGCAATGACGCATGGGCCAAGCTCGACAAGATCCCCCGCCCGATGTGGATGGAGTATCTACGCTGGTACCGCAAGGTGCTCGATCTGCCGGTCGAAAACGGCGTCGAGGTCAAGGCGATCCAGCCCGAGGGCGCTTTCATGCGGTTGACGATAACAGGCAAGGGCGCGCGGGAAACGTCGGTGTTTACCCGGAAGGTGGTGATGGCAACCGGCCGCGACGGCATGGGGCATCCCAGCATTCCCGACTTCGTCGGCGATCTGCCGGAGAAATACTGGGCGCATTCCTCTCACGAGATCGACTTTGCTGCCCTCAGCGGCAAACGGGTCGTGGTTGTCGGGGTCGGCGCATCGGCGGTCGACAACGCCGCCGAGGCGCTGGAAGCGGGGGCTGCCGAAGTCCGCCATCTCATCCGACGCAAGGAAATGCCCTGCATCAACAAACTGATGGGTATCGGCTCGTTCGGCTTCACCGCTGCGTTCCCGCAGCTGGGTGACGCCAGGCGGTGGCAGATCATGAACTACTCGCTGCGCACCCAGACGCCGGCGCCGCGTGGGTCGACGATGCGCGTCAGCCGCCATCCCAACGCCTATTTCCATTTTGACGCCGCCGTCGAAAGTGTCGAACTCGACGGCGACGAAATCGTCATCGAGACGTCGCAAGGCAAGTCGGTCCGCGCGGATTTCCTTATCCTCGGCACCGGCTTTGGGGTCGATCCGCTGGCGCGCAAGGAACTCGACGGCTACGCCGACAAGATCCTTTTGTGGCAGGACCGCTTCACGCCGCCAGCGCGCGAGGAAAATGATCAGCTCGGCCGGTTCCCCTATCTCGCCGACGATTTCAGTTTCCTCGAGCGCGTACCAGGCCAGGCGCCGTGGCTTGCCAACATCCACAGCTTCAACTCGGGCGCTGCCGCCAGCCTCGGCAAGGTGAGTGGCGACATTCCGGGCATCAGCGAAGGCGCGTCGTGGCTGGTGCGGGAGATCGCCGCCAAGCTCTACTCAGAGAATTTCGACCAATATTGGCAGCGTTTACTTGACTACGACACGCCCGAATTGCGCGGCGACGAATGGACGGCATCGCCCTTGCCGGACAGCGTAGCGGTCAACGATCGCAAGCAGGCATAGGAGGATCACATGGCTGAAAACGAGGACGTGATTGCCGCGATCGTCGGCATCGAGCCCGGCAGCGCGATGGCCGGCGTGCTATCGGCGCGCGCGGACATCATGGCGCTTACCCAGAAGACACATGACAGTGCGCTGACGCCGGAAAATCCCGGTGGCCTGTCGCATGCCGAGCGCGCAGCACTTGCCTGGCGCATTGCAAAGATCAATGACCATAAAGCCTTCGAGGATCATTTCGAGGCTTTGCTGGAAAAAGCCGGTGCGCCCGACGCCGCTGCCCGGATGGCCGATATCTGGTTCGATGGTGGCAGCGATATCCGTGCCAAGGCGCTGATCCGCCACGTCGACCTGGTGGCGCATGCGCCGAAGCAGGCAACCCGCCGTGACATCGAATCGTTGCAGGAAGCGGGTCTTGCCGATGACGACATCGTGCGGCTTTCAGAACTCGTCGCCTTCGTCAGCTACCAGATCAGGGTTGCCGTCGGCCTGGAGTTGATGAGGGGGCTGGCATGAGCGAGATCGTGCACGACTTGACCACCGATATCCCGGTCTGGAGGCCTTATGTGACCCCGCTCAAGCTGGCGGACGCGAGCGCCGAGCAGCTCGAAGCGCTCAAGGTCACTCCATCCAACACCAAGGTCTCGGACTATGTGCTGGTGCTGGCGCATGATGTCGAAACGCTGACGCACAGAAGCCCGCTCTTCAACGGTGTGATGTATAATAGTGGCGGCCTGTCACGCGCCGAGCGCGAGATCGGCGCCGTCGGTGCTTCCATCGTCAACCGTTGCGTCTACTGTGCGGCCGTTCATGCCAGTCGCTACAACCAGTTGACCAAAAGCACCGATGTGATTGCGTCCATTTTTGCCGATGGCGTCGATGCCGAGATCGAGCCGCGGTTGAAGGCGATCTTGAAGTTTGCGGTCAAGCTTTCGAAATGCCCGTCCGAAGCAAGCGCCGATGATATGGCGGCGCTGGTGGAGGCCGGTTTAGGTAAGGAGGAAATCCTCGATCTCATCCTGTCCACCTCTCTGTTCGGCTGGGCCAACCGGCTTATGCATACGCTCGGCGAACCGATCAGGGAATGACAGGAGGAGACAAACTCGATTGGCAAAGAGGGACAAGCCATGGTGTTGGTCAACCCGCCCGAGATCGGGCCGCGCTTGCAGGCATATCGAAAAGAGTTGAATCTGACACTCGCCGAACTGGCTGCAATGTCCGGCGTATCGCGCTCCATGCTGTCGGAGATTGAGCGCGGCAATGCCAACCCGACCTACGGAACGCTGTGGCATCTGACGCGTGCGCTCAAGATCGACCTCAACAGTCTGGTCAGCGGCGCAAGCGAAGAGCGCGGCGGTTCCATCATCGACCTCCAGCCGGGAAACCTGACGCCGACCATCCGCAGTGCGGACGGCAGTTGCACGCTGCAGATCCTGTCCCCGGCCAGCATGGTGTCGCTGATCGAATGGTATCTGCTGAGTTTTGAGGCTGAAGGGGAACTGGTGAGCGACCCGCATGGGGCAGGCACAGTTGAGCATCTGCACTGCACCAAGGGTGAGATCGTGGTGCGCAGCGCAGGCAACACCATGATCGTTCGGGCCGGAGAAACGGCGCGCTATGCCGCCGACGTCCCCCATTCGCTGACAAGCGTCGGTCCTGTCGGGGCGGGGGCATTCCTGGTGGTTGCGTCCGGCGATGTCGGGCCGAACACGCCGAGAACGTCGATACGTCCGAAATAACGATCGGCCAGCGGGCCGAATTCATGAGCAGAAAAGGGAATGATAATGCGGGTAGGAATAGTCGGGGCGGGTTCGATCGCTTTTGGAACGGCGGCGCTTGTTGAGCAGCAGGGCCACGAGGTGACCTTGTGGTCGCCATCCGGCGAACGGACGCGTGCCTTGGCCAGCGGCCAGGCGCTGGTTGCGGAAGGCGCGATCAAGGGCACCTTCCATCCGGCCGTTGCCACCAGCGCAAAGGACCTTGTTGCCGGTGCCGAGGCGCTCGTCATCGCGCTGCCGGCCTATGGTCACAAGACTGTCCTCGATGCGATTGCACCGCACATTAACCCGGGACAGATCGTCATCTTCAGTTCGCACGCCTCGTTTGGCGCGCTGTACCTGTCCCGCCTGCTGGCCGCACGCGGGGTCGTCGTTCCGATCGTTGCTTGGGGCACGACAGCTGTGTCGGGCAGGCAGTTGAGCCCGACCTCGGTCAATGTGAACACGATCCGCAAGCAGGTCGATCTCGCGACGGTGCCGGCGTCCGAGAGCGCCAAGGGGCTCTCGATCTGCCAGTCCTTGTTCGGCGACCGTTTCCTCGACCGCGGCAGCCTGATGGCGATCGCGCTTTCCAACCTCAATCCGCAGAACCATATGGGCATCGCGCTCGGCAACATGACCCGCATGGAGCGCGGCGAAAGCTGGAGCCAGGGCCAGAACGTGACGCCGAACGTCGGACGCCTTCTTGAGGATCTCGACCGGGAGCGCATCGCCATCGCCAGCAAGCTCGGACTTGAGGTGCGCAATATCTTTCAGCACTTTCATCTGTCATTCCACGTGCCGATGAGCTCCATCTCCCAGATGAATCAGGAGATGCACGAAGCCGGCAATGGCGGCAGCGGCCCGACCACCGCCGATAGCCGCTACGTGACGGAAGACGTGCCCTTCGGTCTGGTCATGACGGCGAAGATCGGACGTCTCGCAGGCCATCCCGCGGAACTGCACGAGGCGGGCATCCGAATTTTCTCGGCGATGTATGGCCGTGATTTCACCGCGGAGAACGACCTTCTGACGGCCCTTGATCTCGACGCTATGTCGCTGGACGAGCTCAAGGAGCTGTGCCGCAACGGGTTTGCCGCGGCGGCCTGACTTCAGTCCTGATTGCCCGCTTTCACGCGCTCGCGGCAGCCAGCCCGCCGATCGTGCGTGAAGGCCGGGCGATTGTGGCAAACGATCGGGCAACAGCCCGGTCCTCGTTGTTCAATATGGATTTCCCAGTGCTGCGACACGGAAGTGTGTCGCCGGCAAGAGTGAGGCTTTACCCCGCCATGACCAATGCTTTTCTTTCCCACCTCCGCTCAGAACTCGACGGCTTGAAATCATCAGGCCTTTACAAGTCCGAGCGGGTGATCGTCTCGAAACAGGCGGGCGAGATCGAGGTTGCCTCGGGCGAGCGGGTGCTGAACTTCTGTGCCAACAACTATCTCGGCCTGGCCGAC